>SXUP01000027.1 GCA_005790505.1 Actinomycetota bacterium | reverse complement strand
TGGTCAGCTCACTGGCGATTTCAAGTGCATGAGCCAACGTGTGGCCATAGTTCAAAAGTGCCCTTTGTCCTGACTCTCGCTCATCACTTGCAACAATGTCAGCCTTTATTTCAACACAGCGCGCGATTCTCTCGGCGAGTGGTAACACAGAAAGATCCTGTCGAGAAATGAAGTGATACTTGGCCATTTCGCCGTAACCGCATTGCATATCTTGAGTGCCCAGTGTGAGCAAGGCATCCATGTCGCAAGCGACTGCTTGGGGCTGCCAATACGAACCAATAAGATTTTTGCCCTCAGGAATATTCACTCCTGTTTTACCCCCGATTGCAGCATCAATCATTCCCAGCAAAGTGGTGGCGACATGCATCACTTCAAGACCGCGGTGGTAGACGGCAGCAGTGAATCCAGCCACATCAGTTACAAGTCCCCCGCCAACTCCGATTACAAGATCAGAGCGAGTAATTCCGGCATCAGAAAACGAGCGGCAAAGTTGCTGCACCGTATCGAGGGTCTTGTGAGACTCTCCGTTCCCGATCATAAATACGTGCGATTCAAGCCCACTGAGAATTGGCATCAGCGCTGCAGGAACATCTTGCTGACTTACCAGTGCGACACGGCGGACCTGGGGGTTGATTAGTCTTGCCAACTCATGACGAGCACCTCTGCCGACAAAAACAGGATACGAGCGGTCTGCAAGGTCGACTTGAACCGTCTTTATCTCAGACATGAGAGATCCCTTCGTTCATGACAGACACAACGGCAGACACAACTTGTAATGCCGACTGCTTGTCGGTCGAAATAACGGCTGAAGCCAGGCTCTCATACCACTGCGAACGCTGGTCATGCATGGCTTTCATGGCAACTTCGGGATCTCCGTCAAGCAAGGGTCGATGGACTCCATTTTGTACCCGCCAAAGAAGCACCGATGTGTCGGCTTTGAGCCAGACGATGCGCACTCGACCCTCATCACGCGCACTCTGTAGGACCTGTCGATTGAGCTCTGACACAACGACACCCCCGGCCGCCGCGATAACTCCCGGCTCTTTTTTGGCTAGTGCTGTTAGTAGAGCTACGTGTTCAAGACGCCGAAATTCTGGTTCGCCCCACTGCGAAAATATTTGGCGCACTTTGAGTCCGCAATCCTCTTCCACCATTTCGTCCGTATCGTAAAACTTTCTACTTGTCTCAGTAGCGACACGGCGACCAATTGTCGTTTTTCCGCTTCCCATGAGACCAATCAACACGAGATGGGTTGATAGGGCCTGATTCATAGCGACAGATTGTCAGAGAATGCACGGGCATTGCGCACGAATTCCCCAAGTGAGTCCCCGCCAAACTTGCGCTGTGCCTCAGAAGCCAACACAAGGGCCACCATCGTTTCAGCGATTACACCCATTGCTGGAACCGCCGTGACATCGGTGCGCTCTTTGAAACTCACGGTCTCCTGTTTTGTCATCGTGTCAACTGTTTTGAGAGTTGGTCGATTCAGAGTGGCAAGTGGTTTCATTGCAGCGCGAACGACGAGAGGTTCACCTGTGGTCATGCCCCCTTCTGTGCCGCCTGCTTTCATTGTCTGGCGGTGGTAGGTGCGGTCCGTCGAGTCCCATGTAATGGCGTCATGAGCCAGACTTCCGCGCAGTCCAGCGACTTCAAAGCCATCACCGATTTCAACGCCTTTGACGGCTTGAATGCTCATCACTGACTGGGCCAATAATGCATCAATTTTGCGGTCCCAATGCACATAACTGCCAAGACCAATCGGGACTCCGTATGCCAACACTTCCACTATGCCCCCGAGGCTGTCCCCATCTCGAGCGGCATCTTCAATGTGGGTAATCATTTGAGCCTCAGCATCCGTATAAAAACATCGCACTTCAGACGCATCTATTGCTGACAAGTCTTCGGGGCGTGGAACCGAGGTCCCCGTTGCCCGCACCGCACCAATCTGAATGACATGACTAAACACCGATACACCAAGATGAGACAACAGAAGTTTTGCCAGTGCACCTGCAGCCACCCGCGCCGCAGTTTCCCGCGCACTTGCACGTTCAAGCACATCGCGCGCGTCTGTGAAGCCGTATTTCTGCATCCCGGTTAAATCAGCATGACCAGGACGCGGCTGAGTGAGGGGTGTTTGGGTGGCACCAGGTTCTGGAGACATCTCGGTATGCCACTTGTCGCTACGAAACCATTCAGAATTTTGGATTTCAATCGAAACTGGAGAACCCAATGTCCTTCCGTGGCGAATTCCGCCGACCAAAGTGATTACATCTTCTTCAAAGCGCTGGCGAGGACCTCTTCCGTAGCCCAGGCGCCGACGCGCCATTTCTGCCTCGATATCAGAAGCCAACACTGGCATGCCAGCAGGCAACCCCTCCACAATTACAGTCAGGGCCCGTCCATGGGATTCTCCAGCGGTCAAGAAGCGCAACACCATGCCTAGGCTACCGCTCTCTCCGACTTAGTTCTTGTTCCGCAGCAGTTCTCATGACCGACACATCGGGTGCGGTTCCGCACCATGCCTCATGTTGACGCACTGCTTGGTAAATCAACATCCACAATCCGTCAATTACCGTGCAACCGCGTGCTTGGGCTGATCTCAATAACTCCGTTTGCAGTGGTTGGTATACCGCATCCAATACGACTGCATCTTTTCGAATACTTTGTGAGTTAATCGGTGAGATACCAGTAGTAGCCATTCCAACCGAGGTGCAGTTCACGACTATGGATGCCAACTCCAGAGCTTGCTCATCTCCAACGCCAACATCAAAAGTTGCCGCCTCTGGATGCGATCGCACGAGTTCCACTGCTCGTTGCACATTTGCGGGAGTGCGATTGGTCATCTTTACAGTTGCACCCCTACGCGCCAGCGCCAGCGCAACTGATCGTGCGGTTCCACCCGCTCCCAAGACGACGGCTGATGCCCCCTCAATCGTGGCATCACCACGAGCGACCAACGCATCACAGCAACCATCCCCATCCGTGTTGAATCCAAACGTGCGTCCATGGGCAATGCGTATTGAATTGACGGCGCGCAATGTGCTCGCAACATGGTCTATCTCATCAAGAGTTTTGATGACTGCTTCTTTTAGGGGCATGGTGACCGATAATCCGATGAAGCCTTTGGAAATTGCGTCGGCAACCGTCTGGTGAGCCAATTCAAGATTAGATTCAATACTCAAATACAGCCAGTCATGACCAGCGTTGGCAAACGCAGCATTAAAAATTGAAGGTGACAAACTTTGTTTGATAGGCGTACCAATTACAGCAGCAACCGGTCTTTGGGCGACACTCATTTCAGCAATCCCGCAACGCGGGCAATCTCGACATTGATGAGATGCTGCTCATACGTTGCGGCAAAAACATGACGACCTTGAGTATCAGCAAGTACATAGTACAAATACTGACACTTCGAACCCCGAGGAGCACCCTGACATATTGGATCGCTGAGCGGGGGGTCTGGCGCTGGGGCAAGGGCTGCTGCGATGGAGGCCCTTCCTGGGTTGGCAATGGGTGTCGGAGGAAGACCTTTACGGGTGTAGGTGTTGTATGGCCCGTCATTTGCTTTTAGGTCCCCAAAGTTTGCCTCGGGCTGTGCGCCGTATAGCAATGTGGCATCAATCCCCAACGGCATTCCCAGGGCGAGACGGTTATAAATCACGCGCGCAATTTTGGCCCTATCTTGTGGCACTTTTGCTTCACGCTCAATCATTGATGCAACAGTCAAAACCTCGTAGGCCGAGTAGCCGACACGTGCCTCGGACTCATTTATTTTTTCTTGACGACCAACTCGCTCCATTAGTTGAACCATTCTCTTAACCACACGTGTTTCGTTGTCGTCACCAGAAACTTGATAGGTGTCTGGAAACAATAAACCCTCGAGATTCCAAACCCCCTCGGGTTGAAATTCAGAACGAATCGTGCCGTCTGTGATTGCCAATTTGAAATCTTCTGTTGACAGATATGAGACCTCTGTTCCGAGGCGATCTGCCATCTGGGCCACAGTGAATCCCTCTGGAAAAGTGACTTTTATAAACGTCTGTGCGGGAGAAGTGTTGAGCGCACGGCTGATGTTGCCGGCTGTATCGCGGGGCCGCAAGAGGTAGTACCCGGGCTGCAGGGAGATTCCGCCTTTACGCGCTACATACCAGCGAAATAGCGTTGCATTGACAATAATTCCATCCTTTTCCAATCGATCAGAGACGTTCGTCAATGTGTCACCCTCATTTATTGTGAAATTTGTTGGCGTACCTACCACACCTCCGGGATTAATTTGGCGTACGAACCACAAACCCGCGACACCTACAACGAGAACAACGACAAGACAAACCAACAGAATTGTACGCACCACCAATCGGACGCTCTTGGGAACCTCAGGGGTTGATTCCTCAACATCTTCAACAAAAACGACTCGTTCTTCGTCCCACGGATCCTTCTCCCAATCAGCGGCTAGGTCATGGGGACTCCCCAAAACATTTTTTTCTCTATCTAACAGCGGGTCTCCAATTGAATCACTCATGGCATCCCTCGATTTTTACGGGCATCAAGCCACGACTGCAGCATCACCGCCGCTGCAACTTTGTCAACTACGCGTCTCCTTGCATCGGCTTTCATACGAGCCTCCATCAAAGCATTATCTGCAGTAGTTGTGGTGAAGCGTTCGTCGTGGAAATAGACAGGAACACCAACGACTTTCATAAGTTGACTGCACTCTGCCTCTGCAGATTTTGCCGTTGCACCCATTTCACCGCGCAGCGTGTAGGGCATTCCAACGACGATCGCTTCCGCTTCTTCTTCTAAAACTAAACGCAGGATTTCAGCATGGTCTTGGTCTCTTGTTTTTTTTCGTTGCAGCACCAAAAATGGCGTCGCTATCGTTCCGCTGCGGTCACTCACCGCAATCCCAATGCGCTTTGTTCCTAGGTCCAGACCCAAAACACGCATCTGCTTTAGCGAGCACCGACTGCAGACATTGCATTTTGTCGTGCTATCTCGAGGGCTTGATCAATTGCTTCAATGTTTTTACCACCTGCCGTCGCAACATCGCCCTTGCCGCCGCCACCTCCGCCAACTTTCTTCGCCGCATCCTTGATGATCTCTTGTGCCGTCATTTTTATGCCCGCTCCAATCGCTGCCACGAGAGATACGCCCCCGGTATCTGCTATTCCGCCCAGAACAACCACCAAAACGTTGGGCTGCTGCCGAATTGCAACGCCAAGTTCCCGCAAATCAGATGCCGATATGCCGTCAACGCGGCAAACGACTACACCGTCAACGGCTTTGTTTGCAAACTCAATCGCCTTTGACGCATTAAGTTTGGAGCGCAAAGATTTCAATTCATCCTGGATTGATTTCATCTCGTCTAATCGACGCTCAACTCCGGCTGTTATGTCTTCCCGGCGCCCCCCGACAAGTTCAGCAACTTGATCTGCCATTGTGTCTGCACGCTGCACATAGGCGATCGTCTGTTGTCCCGTTACTGCCTCAATGCGACGCAGATTTGATCCGATTGAGCCCTCGGAGACAACCTTGATTGCGCCGATGTCACCTGTTGCTCTCACATGAGTGCCACCGCATAGTTCAGTTGACGAACCGGCCCGCAAAACCCGCACAAGATCGCCGTATTTATCGCCAAAAAAAGCAATCGCTCCCGCAGCTAATGCTTCTTCCTTGTTTGTCTCAATCGCGCTTACGCTTGTATTTAAAAGCACTTCTTGATTTGCCAAAACCTCAATCTGGCGTATCTCATCATTTGAAAGAGCGTCATAGTGACTGAAGTCAAATCTAAGTCTGTCTGGAGAGACCATTGATCCTGCCTGTTTGACATGGTCGCCCAATACCTCTCTTAGTGCCCAGTGTAAAATATGGGTTGCAGTGTGATTACGGCGAGTAGCCAAGCGAGCATCAACATCAATGGACGCAGTTACTGATTGTCCGACTTCAACCATCCCATTTTCCCGAACCGCAATATGTCGTCGTAATCCAGGAAGTGCAAACGTTGTGTCAACAATGCGCACAAGTGCGTCGGCGGATTTGATCTGCCCAATGTCACCGACCTGACCACCGCTTTCGGCATAAAAAGGTGTTCGATCTAGAAAGATCTCAAGCACACCATCATCACCCTCGATGACCGCAACGACCGTCGCCTCGGCGTCGTCATGCGTGTAACCAACAAACTCAGTGGTGCCAGTTTGCTCAATTATCTCGCGGTAGTCACTCACACGATCGACGTCAGATCTGCCCGTCTTATGCGCGTCTTTGGCTCGTTGGCGTTGGCCCGCCATTTCTTTTTCAAAACCGGCGATGTCCAGCTCCACTCCACGCTCTTGGGCGATTTCTTGGGTTAGTTCGAGTGGGAATCCGTACGTATCGTGGAGCAAAAAAGTGGATTTGCCAGATAACACTTTCTGACCGCTCGCTAGATCAGACTCAAGGATGCCCAGACCATTTTTTAGGGTGTGGCGAAAACGTTCCTCTTCTTTAGTGATGACTCCCAAAATAAAATCTGCGTTGTGATGCAAATTAGGGTATGCATTGCCCATGATGCCAATAGCGGTTTGCGCCAAACCGGGCATCACAAGCTTTTCAGTTCCCAACAGGTATGCATGTCGGATGGCACGGCGCAGAATACGCCGCAAAACATACCCCCGATTTTCGTTTGACGGGAACACGCCATCATTTACCAACATCGTTGCTGATCTTGCATGTTCGGCAAGCACCCGCAAACTGAAACTGGCACGGTCCTGATAGTCGCCAACTTGATACGACGCTCCTGTAGCCATGGAAGCTTGTTCAATCAATGGATAAAGTACGTCGGTTTCCCAGACGGAACCAACATTTTGAGTCAGCGCCAATATTCTTTCAAGACCAGCTCCAGTGTCGATACTGGGTTTTGGAAGAGCAGTTCGCGATCCGTCAGAAGATTGGTTGTACTGCATGAATACAAGGTTCCAAAACTCAAGAAACCTATCTCCTGCCGGATCATTGAGTGGGCCACCTTCTGGGCCGAATGCTGGTCCCCGATCAATATGTATTTCTGAACACGGTCCACAGGGACCCGTTTCCCCTGCTTGCCAAAAGTTATCCTTATCGCCGAGGCGTTGAATGCGATTCATCGGCACGCCCACAACATCGTGCCAAATTTGCTCAGCCTCATCGTCGCTCTCATGAACCGTTATCCAGAGACGATCACCATCAAATCCGAAGACCTCTGTTGCCAATTCCCATGACCACGGGATTGCATCTTGTTTGAAATAATCCCCGAAACTAAAGTTGCCGAGCATTTCAAAAAAAACGAGATGTCGCGTAGTTCTTCCCACCTCGTCGAGGTCATTGTGCTTGCCACCTGCGCGAGCACATTTTTGAACACTGACAGCCCGCTGATAAGGCGCCACTTCATCACCCACAAAAAAAGGCTTGAACGGAACCATTCCGGCGACGGTAAACAACAATGTCGGGTCATGAGGAATCAGACTCGCCGATGGGACAATAGTGTGATTTCGCGATGCAAAAAATGATGTGAAAATAGAGCGCAGGTCGTTGGCCGAGCGCAGAGATGAAGGGGTGTTTTTTGCCTCTGCCATACAACCTAAATACTATTGCCTGAGCCCAAGTTGACTAGGGAGTGTCATCGCCTAGCAAGACATCAGTAGCGGCGCGAAGGGCTTTACCAAGTCGCCCGACAATTTTAAGCACCTGCTCCATCAGATTGCTTGCCATATTCGCCGGCGTGAGGCGTTCTGTAAATTCTGCAACGGAGCGCTTCGTCCTTTCGTATCCAAACACGCCGCACAAAGCACCGAGCGCAAACCAAAACAACTTTTTCACAACAAACTTCACTTTCTGGGGCTGTCATTACTTAACAAGGTCATTCTTGCGGTAATCGCTCACATCGGCAACCGAATAATCTAAATATTGCTGTTGCTTGGCCGGGAAGCACTGGAGGAAACCTGCCCAATGCCATGCCCTCAGTCGCAAGAAGCGCTGCGACCTACGCCGATGCTGGAGGAGGAAGGACGCGCAGACCAAGTTCCGTTAAGTGTTTGGCGTCAACCACCGTCGGCGCATTAGTCATCGGGTCGGTGCCACTTTGAGTCTTAGGAAATGCAATCACCTCTCGAATATTTTCTTCTCCTGCCAGCACGGCGGTGAGGCGATCAATGCCGAAAGCAAACCCACCATGGGGAGGAGCTCCATATTTGAATGGTTGCAGAAAAAACCCAAATTTTTTATCAGCTTCTTCGTCTGATATTCCAAGCAGATTAAAAACCCTGCGCTGTAGTTCTGGTTCATGAATTCGAATCGAGCCACTCCCGAGTTCCCAGCCGTTCAACACAAGATCGTAGGCCAGCGCTCGAACCTTGAGTGGATCTGTCTCCATGAGGTGAATGTCCTCCGGGTGAGGATGGCAAAAAGGATGATGTCCAGGTCGGGGTGCTCCAGTAACGGGATCAACCCCGACAAATAGTGGAAAATCCACCACCCACACATACCGATAAGGGCCTACATGTACAGGTGGACGTCCGATGTCGTTTCGTAATTGACCTAGAACTTCGCATGTCGTTGACCATTCATCTGCAACGATCAAAATCAAATCACCTTGGGTCGCGCCTGTTGTCTGCAACAACTCCACTTTTTCTTGGTCTGACAAAAACTTTGCCACAGGAGAGTCAAGTGCTGAATCAGTACCGACTTTTATCCAAACCAGACCCTTGGCTCCGATTTTTTTGGCACGATCAGTAAATGCATCCAACTTATTTCGTCCAGATGCGGCGGCATCTGGATAGGTGACTGAGTCAACACAGATTGCCTTTATTGAGGCTGCTCCAGCAAAAGCTTTGAATTCAGTCGAGGAAAAAATTGACGTAACGTCAATCAACTTCATTTCAAATCGCAGGTCAGGCTTGTCGACGCCGTAATTCTCCATCGCATCTCGCCAAGTCATTCGCTCTATTTCAGGTGGCGCCGAGCCAGTTGCCACCGTGGCAGCCGCAGTAACTGCCGCTCCGATCGCTGTTAGCACGTCATCTTGATTCACAAAAGACATCTCGGCATCTAGTTGCATAAACTCGTACTGCCGATCGGCGCGTAAGTCTTCGTCACGCAAGCAACGCGCAATCTGGTAGTACCTATCAACGCCAGCCAGCATCAATAATTGTTTCCACAGTTGAGGAGATTGTGGGAGGGCATAAAATGAGCCCGGTTCTTTCCGCGAGGGGACCAAGAATTCTCTCGCCCCCTCTGGTGTTGACGGCATCAACATCGGAGTCTCTACTTCAACAAATCCCTGGATTTCCATTGCAGTTCTGATGGCAGAGTTAATCTCTGCCCGCAATCGCAGATTCTTTTGCAGACGCTCCCTGCGTATATCTAAATATCGAAATTTAAGACGAGTCAATTCGTCAACATCGTCGGTGCGGGCGTCAATTGCAAATGGAGGAGGCTCGGCATTATTGAGTACGACCACGACACAGTCCCCGATCTCAACTTCACCAGTTGGGATAGTGCCATTTACTGTTCCTTCTGGTCTGGCCCGGATTGTTCCCTTTATCTGCACGACATATTCACTTCGCACGTCTACGTCATTGTCAACGACACACTGAATGATGCCCGAGTGGTCGCGAATATCCAGAAATGCCAAACGCTCGCCATGCTCACGCCGACGACCCACCCAACCGCAAACCGTGACAGTCTTGCCGATATCAGCATTCCGCAACTCTCCACAAAGGTGTGTACGCATTGATGTACTGCTCATGGGGTGAGCCTCCGTGGGATTTTCGCGCCTAAATTGCGGGCAAGAAAGTCAACTAAATCCTTTATTGCAATGGTCTGTTGTTGGGCAGATGCCATATCACGAATTATGCAGTTGTTACTTTCAAACTCTTCAGAGGTAATGATCACGGCAAAACGAGCACCACTTCGATCAGCAGATTTCATTTGCGCTTTCATGCTGCGTGCATCAAAGGCTCGGTCAGCACTGTACCCGGCGTCTTGAATGCGATTTGTCACGACAAGTGCCTGTCTGCCATCAATTACATCAACCACAAAAACATCGACTGAGGATTTGGGTGCTCCAAAAACACCTTCGGCATCACAGGCCAACAATGTGCGATCAAGTCCTAATGCAAACCCAATGCCAGGCGTATCTGGACCACCCAACGTCTGCACCAGCCCGTCGTATCGACCGCCACCGCCAATGGCGTTTTGTGCCGACTCAAGCGCAGTCGAAACAAACTCAAAAGTTGTACGGCGGTAATAATCAAGTCCTCGAACAAGATATTCATTTTGATGGAACGGAATTTCCAACATACGCAAACCATTAAGAACTTTTTCAAAATGATTATTCGCCTCAATGCTCAGGAACGACTTGATTGTTGGCGCCCCAGCGATTACCTCAATATCAGCGTGGCGCTTGGAATCAAGAACTCTCAGCGGATTGCGGTCAAGCGTTTGACGCGCCTCTGGCGTTAGCGCATCCTGATTGGACTGCAGATATTGGCGCAGGGCGTCAACATATTTTGCTCGGTCCCCTTCGTCACCCAGGGAGTTGATCACCAATTGAACGCCTGACAGCCCAAGTCGTTGATAAAACTTCCAGGCCAGCGATATCACTTCAACGTCAAGGTCTGAGTCATTGACTCCGAGGGCCTCAATTCCTACCTGATCAAATTGTCGATATCGACCCGCTTGGGCTTTTTCATACCGAAAATTCGGGCCTGTGTACCACACCTTCCATGGCGTCGTCGGTCGATGCTGGGCGAATGCACGACACACACTTGCGGTTTGTTCAGGACGCAATGACACATGCCTTCCGCCCTTATCGTCAAAGTCATACATTTCCTTGGCAACTACATCGGTCGCTTCCCCAATTCGATGGAACACCGCAGCGTCTTCAAAGATTGGGGGGATTATGCATCCATAGCCAGCAGCCTCAACCGTATCGGCAAAAATTGCGTTGAAAGAACGCCAACGGGCGGCGTCTGGCGGCATGATGTCCCGAGTTCCGGGGCTGGTCTGAAACGAAGGCACGACTCCTCAGGTTAGTCTGCACTCGCACCAGGAACAATGCGATATGCGTCGTATACGGCCTCAATTGACTTGATGGTGCGAAGAACAGAGTCAAGGTGGTTCGGATCGGCGAGTTCAAATTCGAATCGCATTTTTGCAACACGGTCGGCTCCGGTGTTTGTGCTGCACGACACGATATTGACATGCTGTTCTGAAAGTGCATTGGCGACGTCTCGTAATAACCGACTTCGATCGAGTGCTACGACCTCGACACCAGCCCTAAAGACCGAACCCTCACCTGAGCCGGACCACTCCACATCAATCAATCGAGCTGCTTGTTCGTTCATCAACGAGATTGCGTTGGCACAATCAGACCGGTGGACGCTCACGCCCCGACCCTTGGTCACAAAACCAATGATGTCATCTCCGGGAACTGGCGTACAGCATCTAGATAGCCGCACTAAAATGTCATCAATGCCGTCAACATGAATGCCAGGCGATGTGCGGTGATGTGTTTCGGGTTGATCTATGCGACTTGAGACTGACATCTGCTCGTCGGTTGTATCACCCCGCACAATCCGCGCAATTCGTTGGGCAAACCCGCGAGCAGATACATGGTGCTCTCCGATTGCAGCGAACAAAGTATCAATGTCAACATAACTTAGGGCGTCAAGTTCATGAAGGAATGCTTCCGACGTCCATATTCTTTGAACCGGAAGTCCCTCGCGTCGCAACTCTGCCGTCAATTCATCACGGCCTACCTCAATCATGTCTTCGCGACGTTCACGGGAAAACCATTGGCGAATCTTGTTTTTTGCACGGGGTGATTCGACGAAGCCCAACCAGTCGTGAGATGGGGCTGAGTCCTCTACTTGCGAAGTGAATATCTCACATGTATCCCCAGAACGAAGTTCTGAATTTAGCGATACCAGCCGCCCATTGACTCGCGCCCCGATACAAGCATGCCCGACCTCTGTATGCACGGCATACGCAAAATCAACAGGGGTTGCTTTGAGCGGCAAGGTGATGACGCGACCTTTGGGTGTGAATACAAATATTTCATCCTGCTCCAGGTCTGTCTTGAGGCTCTCCATAAATTGTGATGGATCATTGATTTCAGATTGCCAATCGATGATGGTGCTCAGCCAATCAATGTCTGATCTAGCAGAATTGTCCTTATAAGCCCAGTGTGCAGCGACCCCGCGCTCCGCTCGGTCATGCATCTCGCTCGTGCGAATTTGGATCTCGAGGGGTTTGCCACCCGGTCCAATGACCGTCGTATGCAGCGACTGATAAAGATTGAATTTAGGCATTGCGATGTAGTCTTTAAAACGACCAACCACTGGTTTGAATTTTCCATGAATGCAACCAAGAGCGGCATAACAATCTCGAACATTGTCCACGATGATGCGAATTGCAGCAAGGTCAAAGATGTCATCAAAGTCACGCTCTTTTTGCACCATCTTTTCGTAAATACTCCAGAGATGTTTTCCTCGACCCGTGACCTCAGCCTTAATTTGTACATCTGACAAACGAGCAAGCACTTCGGCGACTGACCGAGCCAAGAAGATGTCACGCTCAGGTGAGCGCGTCTGTACTAGTTGGTCTAATTCTGCATAGCGCTTCGGATAAATTGCGGCGAAAGCAAGGTCTTCGAGTTCTTGCCTCATCTCTTGCATTCCGAGCCGATGCGCCAGAGGTGCATAGATATCGAGAGTTTCCTGGGCGACTCTTTGCTGCTTGTCGGGAGGCACCCCGGCGAGCGTGCGCATGTTGTGTAGCCGATCAGCAAGCTTTATAACCAGAACACGAAGATCCTTGGCCATTGATACAAGCATTTTACGCATTGTCGCTGCTTGCTGTTCTTCATGAGAATCAAAATGCAACCGCTCAAGTTTGGTTACGCCGTCAACAATCGTGGCAACTTCTCTGCCGAAGTCACGTTCAACATCTGCAAGCGTAATCTCTGTGTCCTCAACCGCATCATGCAAAAGTGCTGCTACTAGCGAGATCTCATCAAGCCCGATATCGGCCACGATACGAGCGACAGCAATGGGGTGATTGATATAGGACTCACCGCTTGAGCGCATCTGATTGTGGTGGGCTTCACGCGCCATTTCATACGCCTTATTAATTGTTGAAACAGAGGCCTTGGGATGGCGTTGGCGATAACTCAACAACAGCGAGCCAAGTTCATTAACCGGAGCGCTGTGGTGTCTTCTCCATGGAAGAACTCTGTCTACGGTACCCATGATGCAAGGCTACCGAATAGCACCTTGCGCTAGCGGCGTCCCTTTTTACGAGGGCGTGGAGGATGACTCAACACTGTGGCAACGGTCATTGAATCCTGGTCCGACGAAGTTCGTGAAACCGCCTCGCTATCCCGAGTGGCTTCTGACCGCTGAAGCGTCGCCCGACGACCAGATGCGGCACCAGTAACAATCAAACGCGTCATTTCTTCACCAAGGGCTCGTTGACCGCGCAGACCAACAAACCTTGCCTCCCGCTCTTTGAGTAACCCGAACAAAGGTGTCGCAATGTAAATAGAAGAATATGCACCCGTAGTGAGACCGACGAGCAAGGCCACGGCAAACTCTTGAAGAGCAATGGCACCCATCACCAAAGAACCAAGTAGGAGCAAACTCAGTACAGGCAAAATAGCTGCAATGCTCGTATTCAACGAGCGCATCAAAACTTGATTCATTGACACATTTATAATGTCACCATATGAAGCGCGGGTTGTTTTAAAACGTTCGTCGTTTTCTTGTACCTTGTCAAAAACAACGATGGTGTCGTACAAACTGAATCCCAAGATAGTCAGGAAAGCCACCACCGTCGCGGGTGTTACCTCTAAACCAAGAAGTGAATAGACGCCTACGCTGACGAGTACGTCGTGGACCATCGCCACAATCGCGGCAATCGCCATCTTCCATTCGAAGCGAAATGCGATGAACAGAGACACCAATGCAAAAAACACCACAAGCGCGCGAATTGCTTTTTCCGTAATGCTGCGTCCCCATGTCGAACTAACTGCTGCCACGCTAATTTGATCGGCATCGACATCGGCCTTTGCTGCGAAGGCTTCTTTCAAGGTGGTAATTTTTTCAGGAGCTTGATCACCGACTTGAATACGAACTCGTTTGTCTGAACCAGAGGTCAAGGTTTGGATCTTGGCATCTTTGGGATCAATTTCATTGGTTGTCAGGACGTCCTTTGCATCATCAAGCCCAAAAGATTGCGTCGATGGAACTTCCCAAGCCACACCCCCTTTAAAGTCGATGCCTAGATTGAGACCTTGTGACAGGAGAGACACGATTGTTATGACCCCGACAAAAAGGGAAAGTGCGAAGCCAATTTTACGTCGGCCATAAAAATCAACCGTTGTTTCACCACGATATAGACGAGAAAATCTGCCAGCCATCATGCGTCTCCTAGAGATCCGACTGGCGTACGTCTGACCCCGAGAACGCGGCCACTCGTTAAAAATCTGGTTCTAGACAACAACAACACTGTCGGTCTCGTGAAGAAATACGACACGACGATGTCAGTCAAGGTGGAGAGTCCTAAGAAAAATGCGAATCCCCGCACAGAGCCAACCGTCAACCACCACAGCACAAGGGCGCCTATGAGTGAAACAGTGTCTGCTGCAAGAATTGTTCGCCAAGCGCTCTCAAAGCCCCTTTGCGCTGAATTCTTGAGCGTTCGCCCACTTTTGACATCGTCTTTTAGTCGCTCAAAGAAAACTACATAGGAATCGACTGTGACCCCGATCGACACGATAATGCCAGCAGCACCAGACAAGGTAAGAGCCAGACCATTTGTCTTGGACAGCCACGAGATGACGCTCCACAAAAGCAAGCCAGATACAGCAAGCCCACCGACCACCACGAGGGCCATCATGCGATAATAAAACAAGAGGAACAACAACACCAGCAAGATGCCAATGAGTCCACTCACGATTGCTGCTTTTAATGAGTCTTTTCCAAGTGAAGCCGAAACAGTCTGCACAGTCGGTGCACTGAAGCGAACAGGAACTGCGCCAAATTGAAGGTACTTTGCCAACTGCTTGGCTTCTTTTTCGGTGAAAGACCCGCTGATTTGCACGTTGCCCCCCGTGAAAACAGGCTCTTGTACTGTTGGCGCAGAAATCACTTTGCCGTCCAGAACGATTGCTAGTTGCTTTGTTGGACAAACCTCGGTGCCGTTGAAGCATGCCGTTGCCAAAGCATTCCACTGATCAGATCCTTGGGCGCCGTCCCGCAAACTCACATTAACTACCCATGCACCGTTATTAATTTCTGCAGAGGCGTTGTTATTAAAAATTTCGCCAGTACCCCCACTTGGTCCGACAAGATAAACAAAGTCATCTTTTTCTCCAGGCAACACCGCGTCGCGGTCCCGATCATCTTGGGGAGGTAGCACAGTATCGCTAACACCACCAATCGTCGTTGCTGTTGTGGATGCCTGGGTTGAATCGGTTGCCGCTGGAATTGTTGTGTTGGCTGCAAGCCGAACACTTCCCGGACCACCTGATGTCGCCGCGATTGTTGTTGTTGTTGTCACGGCTGTAGAGGCGAGTGTTGTCGTTGTCACGCCTGATGGCAAGGTTGTTGTCGTTTGAGTTGAGCCCATCTGCTTGACGGGACGCAACAAAACCTCACCAGAACTACCGACTAGTTCGAGGGCAGCCTTTTGGTCTTTGACCCCGGGAAGATTAATCACGACAGTATTGCCTTGGCGAATAATTTCTGGCTCAGAAACACCAATCGAGTCGACGCGTTTGCGAATAATGTCAACAGCAACATCTAGAGCCGCAGGATCAAAGGTGCCGATAGGTTCTAGCGTGACCGAAGCGCCACCCTGCAGGTCAAGACCCAGTGACGGATGATTGCCAGCGGCAAGATTGCCACCAAATCCACCAAGTCCCACGACAAGCACTCCGACAAGAGACCACCATAAACGCCGACGCATGATTTCTATTTGTCGTCTGTATCGCCAAGAGGTTGCCCGCCCGCTGCTTCTTTTGACGGATCAATCTTGCGTGCAATGGCACTACGCAAGACTCGAATTTCGACGCCATCTGCAATATCAAGCCACACGATGTCACCGTCAATAGCAGATACAAATCCAAGCACACCTGAATTCAACACAACCTCATCATTTTCATTTATGCTTTTTTGGAGGGATTGAGCGTCTTTGACTCGACGACGTTGGGGGCGAAGGAGCAAGAAATACATTGCGGCAAAAATGGCCCCAAAAAAGACCAACTGGAAGGCGACGCTTCCGCCATTGTTGGAGTCTTTCGCGGCGGCAAGTACAAGGTTAAGCACGGAGAAGAATCCTAGCCCCAAACATTCAGGATTTGTGCCCGCAAACTGCCAAACGAGCCATCCCGAATGGCATTACGGATGGCCTCCATGAGTTGCAAAGTCCAAGAGATGTTGTGTATCGAGACCAATCGCGACGCCGTGGGCTCGGTGACCTGAAATAAATGGCGAATGTAACCCCGTGAGTGCTGGGCACACACCCAACAGGAACAGGAGGAATCGAGAGGTTCATCAGCCAGTCGATGGACAGCATTTTTAATATTTGCACGACCTTGAGAGGTCAAAGCAGTTCCGTGACGACCCAGCCGAGTCTGCAGAACACAATCAAATTGATCCACACCCAACGCAACGGCCTCGACGAGCGATGCCGGATCCCCCACTCCCATTAGATAACGCGGCTGATCTGAGGGAAGTTCTTGGATAGCCGCAGCCAACGCGGGCAACATCTCAGAGCGGGTCTCACCCACCGACAAACCACCGATTCCGTATCCGTCAAATCCGATTTCATGGGTGCGCTGTGCGCTCTCCCGACGCATTGACTCATCCACGCCACCCTGCACAATGCCAAAGAGGCTCTGATCAACGCGCGTGTGCGTATTTTTTGCACGCACGGCCCACTCCGTTGTGCGCTCGAGTGCTTGTCTAATGATGTCAGGTGGAGATGGCAGCGATGCACATACATCGAGCACCATCTGAATGTCTGCGCCGATCAACTCTTGGGTGACGACGGCAACTTCAGGCGTGAATCGGTGGGATGACCCGTCATATGTGGAGCGAAAGGTGACGCCATCGTCATCTACTTTTGGATCAAGAGAAAACACTTGAAAGCCACCCGAGTCTGTCAAGGTCAAGCCTTCCCAACCGGTGAACTTTCCCAGCCCTCCGAAGTGGGCGACAACATCTGCCCCAGGACGAAGCATCAGATGATATGTATTACCCAACACGATGCGCGCACCCAAAGCTGCATAGTCGGCAGCACTCAAATACTTCACAGCACCACGAGTTCCGACTGGCATGAAGCACGGAGTTTCATAGTCGCCACGATGCGTGTGAGCAACTCCGGTACGAGCTGTTTCATGGCGTGCATCAATTTCTAAATGGACCTTGTACACGTGTCTTCCTATTCCCTTGAATCACTCACGAAAGATGTCTGTTCAGCAACATCGCATCCCCGAATGACAAAAATCTATAATCACTTCTCAGTGCCTCCTCATAAAGTGTGCGCCACCTAGGACCGATAAGTGCATCAATCATGAGAAGTAGTGATGTGCGTGGCATATGGAAATTCGTGAGCAAGAGATCTACTGCCTTCCATTCGTAGCCACGAGTGATGAATAAACCCGTTCTTCCAGAAAGTATCCCAGTCGTGGCTGCAGACTCAAGTGCCCGTGCAGATGTGGTACCAACTGCGATCACCCTTCGTGCCTCCGCACATTTCTGCAATAAATCCACTGGCACGGAATATCTTTCGGTATGGATTGCATGTTCGGTGGGATCAAGAACCGTGACCGGTTTGAAAGTTGCAAGACCGACAACTAATTCAACGCGCTCAAGGCACACACCTTTTTTTACAAGGGCATCAATCAAGTTGGGCGTAAAGTGCAGGCCTGCAGTAGGCGCGGCAGCTGAAGCCGCTCGATTGGCGTAAACGGTCTGATAGCGATTGTGATCAGCGAGGTCGGCACGGATATAGGGGGGTAAAGGCATTGTTCCTATTTTCGTAATCCGCTCAAGTGGAGACTCATCCAAAATCTCAACCTCAAAAGTATCGCCTGCATCAGTGCGCTTTCCGAGGCGCACCATTGGCTTACCGAAGTATTCTAAAACTTCACTTGGTTTTAGTTTTCGTGCCGGCCGCACCATTGCCTCCCAACGCGTTTGGCTTTCATTGAGTGGCTCTAGCAGCAACACTTCGGCTGAACCACCAGTGCGACGCTGCAGGCGCAGACGAGCAGGCAGGACTTTTGTGTCGTTTATAACCAATAGATCTCCTGGCTCGACAAGATCAATTAACTGCGACATCTTGCCGTGCAGAGGAGATGCCGAACCACAATCAACCAGAAGTTTTGCCGCATCACGGGGCTCAATGGGTAACTGAGCAATGCGTGATTCTGGAAGTTCGTAATCGATATCGCTAAGTTGCACGTTGGCAGGCTACGAGCTAGAGATGTGTGCCCACGCAGCGTCCGTGGCCACGCGCCCACGCGGAGTACGTGCCAGCATTCCCTGCTGGATTAGGAATGGCTCATAAACATCCTCAATGGTCTCTGGCTGTTCCCCTACCGCGATAGCCAATGTCGAAAGGCCCACTGGACCACCTTTGAACTGCTCACAGAGTGCCGACAAAATCGCTCTGTCCACCTTGTCTAGACCCTTTTCATCGACTCCGAACACCAGCAACGCCTGATTAGCGATTGCATGGGTGATGTTGCCGTCGGCACGCACCTCGGCAAAGTCGCGAACCCGACGCAAGAGTCTGTTGCCGATGCGCGGTGTTCCACGACTACGCCTGGCGATTTCATGGGCAGCATCAGTATGCAATGGCACGTTCAGGATTCCAGATGCTCGTTTGACGATGGATTCCAATTCATCAACCTCGTAATAATCGAGTCGCGCCACCAATCCAAAGCGATCTCTGAGTGGACCAGTAATCATCCCTGTACGGGTTGTTGCGCCAATCAGGGTAAATGGTGCGAGCGTCAAGCGGATAGAGGATGCTGCTGGACCCTTACCCACAACAATATCGATTTGAAAATCTTCCATCGCGGGATACAGGATTTCCTCTACTGCACGCGAGAGCCTGTGAATCTCGTCAATAAACAAAACATCGTGTTCGCCCAGTTTGGCCAATATCGCCGCAAGATCGCCAGCACGCTCAAGCGCCGGGCCTGATGTCACATGCATCGTGACGGCCATTTCTGCCGCAACAATCCCTGCCATCGTAGTTTTTCCGAGTCCTGGTGGTCCGGCTAGCAATATATGGTCAGCGGCTTGGCCCCTTTGCCGAGCAGCACCGAGCATGATGTCTAGATGTTCTTTTAGTTCGCGTTGACCGACGAAGTCGTCTAAGCGTCGGGGACGAAGACCGGTTTCTTCACTGACTTCGTGCTCTTGGGCGATATTTGGGTCCAGGAATTCTTCACGCACGAGAAACTCCTAGTACCGCAAGTGATTCTCGTAATAACTGTTCAGGCGAGAGAGATGCATCAAGGTTGCGCAATACATCGCGAATTTCGTCCTGGGCGTAGCCAAGTCCGACAAGTGCTTCGCGTACATTGCCAACGCTGCTTGACATTTGTTCTCCATTTAACATCGGTGCCGACAAATCACTCAGCAAAAGTTTGCCCTTTAGTTCAATCAAAATACGTTCGGCAGTCTTTTTACCAACCCCAGAAACCAACGTCAGAGATGCCGCATCAGATGTGGCAACAATGTCGACCAGCGCTCTTGGACTATGAACAGACAATATCGCCAAGGCCATTGAGGGTCCGATGCCGTGTGTCGCAATCAGTGTTTCGAAAATGTCTCGTTCGTCACGCGTTGCAAATCCGTACAGAGTCTGAGCGTCTTCCCGAACATGATGATGGATATACAAGTATGTCTGCACTGTCGGCTCAAGTTCGGCCAACGTTGAGGGCGTGACTGCACAAACATACCCAACACCGGCAACTTCAATTAAAACCGTTCCAGTCATACTCCGTTCTAAAACGATTCCACGCAGTGATCCAATCATGTTGATGATTGCCTTTCAAGCAACGCTGCGTTTTGCAGTGCCATGAATGGCGCACAGGCAATGTGACACAGCGCAATCGCAGCCGCGTCCGCAGCATCAGGTGGCTGCGGAAGTTCTGCTAAACCGAGTCTCGATTGCACCATCCGCTGAATTTGATCTTTGTTGGCTCCGCCCCAACCGGCAACAGCGTTTTTTATTTGACTCGGTGTGTATTGTGCAACTTCTGCACCATCGCGCGCTGCCAAGGCCAAAGCGATTCCACTTGCTTGACCAACACCCATCGCCGTTCGTACATTGGTCTGGAAGAAAACTTGTTCAACTGCTACTGCATCTGGAGTGAACTCATGCAAAAGCGCGGACAACTCATCATGCAATTCAGCCAGCCGATCAGGGAGTGAACATTTTGGTGATGTGCGCAAAACTCCAAGCGATAGCGCCGAAATCTTGGTGGCTGATCGGGCCTGTAAAACGGCGTACCCGCAACGAGTGAGGCCAGGGTCAATACCCAAAACCACCAGACCACCTAAATGACCCCGATGCGAAGCGAACATATGTTCCATTGTACCTATCCAAATCACCCAAGGCGGGCATTTGCCGCCTTTTTGGGCAGACCTCTTGACAGGGTCGCCAACCTGGCTGGGCTTGGCTTGGCTTGGCTTGACCAGGTCAGTCGAGGCTCTCCATCAAGGCATCGTCGATGTCAAAATTGGCGTAGACGTCTTGCACATCATCGTTGTCCTCAAGGGCGTCCATAATCCGCAAAATCGACTTCGCATCATCAGCATCAAAGACTTCAATGGTCGTGGATGACACCATCGTAGTTTCAGCCGACAGCACGATGAGGCCAGCCGCCTCGATCGCATCTTTGACCTCATAAACCGCATGTGGACTTGTGGTGATGCGCCATGAATCGCCATCACGACCGACATCATCGGCACCTGCTTCAAGTGCCACGGTCATGACCGTATCTTCATCGGTAGAGCCATTTAGCAAAATTACGCCACAGCGAGAAAACTGCCAACCAACAGCACCCGGCTCAGCCATCGCTCCGCCGTGCTTACTAAATGCCATACGAACATCTGACGCGGTTCGATTGCGGTTATCTGTCAACACATCAACCAAAAGGGCAACTCCGCCAGGGGCGTATCCTTCGTAAGTAACTGATTCATAGTGCGCACCATTGTTTTCTCCCATGCCTCGCTTGATTGCACGCTCGATTGCATCTTTTGTCATCTGTCCAGCCTTGGCTTTCAGAACCATCGTGCGCAAAGTTGCATTGGTGTCAATGTCTCCGCCACCTGCTCGCACGGCAACCTCGATCTGTCGCGCCAACTTGGCAAACAACTTGCCACGCGCCTTATCAATTGCCCCCTTTTTATGTTTAATCGTTGCCCATTTTGAGTGACCAGACATCGCTCACTTCTCCTTTGTCGTGACGAAACTATTTATAAAATACTCGTGCAGTCGCACATCCCCAGCGAGTTCGGGATGAAACGACGCCGCTAGAACATTCGCTTGACAAACAAGCACTGGCTCCCCACCATAGGTCCCCAAAACTTGTACTTTTTCACCCACTGCCTCAATCCGCGGGGCGCGAATGAAGACTCCATGAAAATCACCTATGACAGTGTCAACATTTGCTTCAAAACTATCCACTTGGCGCCCGAACGCGTTGCGTCGGACGGTGATGTCAATCGCATCGAAGCAACATTGGTCCAACTTTCCATCCACAATTTCATGAGACAACAAAATCATCCCAGCACACGTTCCAAAGATCGGCAAGCCATCGGCAATCACGTCCTTGATTGGTTCAAATAAAACACTCGATGCCAGCAACTGAGACATCGTGCTGGACTCCCCGCCCGGCATGATGAGGGCATCAAGATTATTTAAATCTGCGGTATTGCGTACCTCTACTGGGGAATGGCCCAGTTCAGCAATGCAGGCGGCGTGAGACGCGAACGCTCCCTGTAGAGCAAGAACACCAATTTGCGTGATCACCTGGAGGCTCTGCGTTCATCGCCACCACATTTTTCACCAACCGCGAGAGGCGAATCTTTGACTTTCATTGATTTCGTCCATCCCGATTCCGGTCATTGGCGCCCCGAGTGAGCGACTGACCTTAGCCAAAATATGTGCATCTCGAAAATGAGTCGTGGCTTCCACGATTGCTTTGGCGCGTGGAGCAGGGTCATCACTCTTGAAAATTCCCGAGCCAACGAATACCGCTTCGGCACCTAGTTGCATTGCTAGCGCAGCATCAGCCGGAGTCGCTATTCCGCCGGCACAAAATAATGGAACCTGCAAGCGTCCAGTTCGCGCAATTTCTTGCACAAGAGGAAGCGGCGCTTGAAGTTTTTTCGCCCAGTCAAACTGCTCCGCAGCATCGGCCTGAGAAATTCTTCGAATATCGCCCAGGATGGAGCGCAGATGGCGCACTGCCTCGACGATGTTGCCAGTTCCTGCTTCCCCTTTTGATCGAATCAAACAAGCCCCCTCTGAAATGCGCCGCAGTGCCTCCCCTAAATTAGTTGCACCGCATACAAACGGAACCGTGAATGCAAACTTGTCGATGTGATGAGCCTCATCTGCAGGTGTCAGCACCTCTGACTCGTCCACAAAATCAACGCCAAGCGCTTCCAGAATCTGTGCTTCAACGAAGTGACCGATTCGAGCCTTTGCCATGACCGGAATTCGAACCGCGGCCTGAATTGACTCAATCATCTCAGGATCGCTCATACGAGCCACTCCACCATCTCGCCGAATGTCAGCTGGAACACGCTCTAGAGCCATTACTGCACAGGCACCTGAATCTTCAGCAATACGGGCCTGCTCGGCAGTGACGACATCCATGATCACGCCGCCCTTCATCATCTCTGCAAGACCACGCTTAACACGCATTGTCCCTTGCTCTGATCGAGGTTCTTTTTGATTTTGACTCATACCTACATCGTACCGAGTTAACTCCACCTCGTGACGACTCCTTATCGCCACAATACCGTGGCAGGATCTGTGCCAAGTGGCACCACAGAGATTGTTTTTGGGCGTGCCAACTCAACCCAAGTCCGCCCTGGCGACAATTTAATCACCGCGCCTGTTTTGTCGGTCAATACAAAAGACCTAGTGCGATCACTGCGGGCCCAAGTAGCGCCAATCGCTCCGCCGTTGGTGAGCACCATGGCGTTTCCGGTGCCGGTTGTTAGTGCTTCTGGACTGCGAGAGTCTGCTTTGCTACGCACATACTTCACCACCAAGATAACGACGTTGGCAGTACTGATGACATCGCCATCGCTTTCTTTTTCTTGCACTAAAAGACGCTTTGAGTTTTCAGAACTGCGTAAATAAGTGCCAGTGGTCGAATCCCACTGCCAAAATGCTTTTACGCCATCCATTTTAACTTTCACACCGGCAGCAGGAAGAGACGTCGCAGGTGTGGCATCACTAGTGGTGCGATAGAGAAACTGTTGTGGGGGCGCAGCCGAAGTTTTGGAGGCAAGTTTCCAAATATCAGTTGTTCGAGAAAACAAGTTATGCGGAGCCTTGTAGGCCTTATCCCGAAAATACTTACCTTGGCCGATCGCTGTCAAAAATCCGGCGTTGATTAAATCAGATTTGTTGACCGCTTGAGTAACGCCGCTATTGCCACCACTCCAAACGAACAGCGGCTTGTTATAGGCACCTAAAATATCAATGTCCTGGGTTCGTCCACTTCGCAATGGTCCAACTGGATCACTTCCCTGGGAATGAAAGATGGCGGCCAAACGCGTCATCCCCTCAACATTTTCTTCAAACACGATGTCTGCCTTATTAAGACCTGTTTGAGGACGCCCAAGCGGATGATTGTCAATTTTTGCAACCAACGCTGGTCGTTTGAGCACACTTACATCAATGTCTGGTCGGGGCAAACCAGTGAGTGGATAAACTTTCTCATTGATCGGGATTGTCGCCGTCGGAGAAATTGTCCCTGTTGAATTTGCTCCACTAGAAGTTGAGTCAGAACTATTCCCACCACCGCCACAAGCACCTAGAACTAATGCCACCGCAATCACGGCAATAACAGGACTGCAACTTACGGATTTCTTCATCATTTTAAATCTCCCTTAGCAATGCAATCCGCTCTTCGAGCGGAGGGTGTGTATTGAAAAGACTATGCATTCTTGACAACTTCCCAGCGTCACCAACACCAGATAGGGGTTGTTCAATCCACAAGTGAGCCGTGGCAGTAGTTGCTGCATGCGTAACGGTTGTGTCTTCTTTGAGTTTTTCAAGCGCCGAGATCAGACCTGGCGGGTATCGGGTCATTTGACATGCCGAGACATCGGCAAGGGTCTCGCGTCGGCGACTGATGGACGCCTGCATTAAACGCGCCGCAATTGGCGCAAAAATAAGCAGAACAAAACCGATTATTGCCAGCGGGTTAGAGCCATTGTCGCGGTCATTGCCACGCGAGACACGTCCACCGTTCCACCACATCATTCGAATTGACATGTCGGCAATCAGTGCAATAGCACCCACCAAGGTGACAGCCAATGTGGACACCAAAATGTCGTAATTACGAATGTGGGATAGTTCATGGGCAAGAATGCCTTCAAGTTCAACCCGATTCATTTTCTCCAATAAACCAGTAGTCACCGCAATCGCGGCGTGACTCGGGTTTCGACCAGTTGCAAAAGCATTAGGTGCAGCATCGTGCACAACGTATATTCCCGGCTTTGGTAAACCGCTAGCAATACACAGACCTTCGACCAGGTTGTGCAGGCGTTCGTATTCTTGGGGATCGGCAGGTACTGCTCTGCTTACGCGCAGGGCAATGACATCTGCTTTCCAATAAGACACAAACGCCGTCGTTCCAGAGAAAACGAGGGCGATAATCGTTCCGAATAGTCCGTTGCCGAGCAGAACTCCTACGGCTAAACCAACAAGCCCCAACAAGAGCGCAAAAGTAACGATCAAATAGATTGATCGTCGTTTGTTGGAGGCAATCAGATCGCGCATGAGTCCCAAATCCTAGGGAGAAAATCCCTCAAAATTGAACCTTGGGGGGCGTCTGCGCCTCGGGCTCGGCCTCAAAATACTCACGAGCAGCGAACCCGAACATGCGAGCGATGAAAATTGCCGGAAATTTTTGTATGCCTTCATTTAGTCTCAGGACTTCGTCGTTATAAAATTGCCTCGCATAAGCCACGCGACCCTCAGTGGCACTTAACTCTTCTTGCAAGGCCAAAAAGTTTTGATTTGACTTGAGGTCTGGATATGCCTCGCTCAACGCAAACAACTGGCGAAGTGCTCCCGAGATTTGATTGTTCGGAGCTGACTGCTCCGCTGGTGACGGGCCAGCCGACATTGCCGACTGTCTCGCTGCAATTACCGCCTCAAAGGTTGATTTTTCTTGCACCGCATAACCCTTCACGGTTTCTACAAGATTGGGAATCAGATCAAGGCGTCTTTTTAATTGCACATCAACCTGTGACCATGCATTGTCGACTCCGTTGCGCCGACTTACAAGCGAGTTGTAGATGAAAATAAACACCAACACAATGAGCGCGAGAGCGCCGATTACATAATACATATGAATCCTTTTCTAAATAATTCTTGTTCTATTTTATGCCCGAACGCGAGCGCCCAAGAAGACGACTTTCGAATATCTTGAGCATACGTGGTGTTCGGTGAACCGATCCATCAGCAGCCTCTTTAGCCAATGCTTGATGGTAAAGATCTTCAAATCTTGTTGCCAACGACACCATTGAATGTCTGTCTGCTTGCAAATTGCCCGCCTTGACCAAGCGGGCAGAGATTCGTGGATCGACGATTACTCGCGCCAGAGCGGCTGCCAACTGCACCGTATTTCCGGGTTCTACTAACAAGGAGTCCACGTCATGAGTCGCAACATTTTTATATCCGTCTAGTGCACTTGCTACGACAGGAGCCCCCGCCGCCATCGCCTCAAGAAGCACCACTCCA
Organism: Actinomycetota bacterium; assembly: GCA_005790505.1. GTDB lineage: Bacteria > Actinomycetota > Acidimicrobiia > Acidimicrobiales > Ilumatobacteraceae > UBA2093. The sequence continues at coordinate 14,411 of SXUP01000027.1, read as the reverse complement.
AATGACTCACCATGTAGTGACGGAGCACAAAAGACTGAGCAACGACGAAGTCGAAGATATTTTTCGGCATCACTTATGCGCCCGAGCCACTGCACTTTTGTTAGGTGGCTATACCGATGCATTAAGTCCGCGGTCTCGGGACCATCTGATGCAATCCACAAAACCACATCATCAGGCATCTGCATTACTGCCTTGATGAGGATCTCGAGTCCTTTTCGGGGCTCATGTCGACCAACAAAAAATATTGCATTCTCACGCGGCACCACTTCTGATGAGCGATAACTGTCAAGTTCGATTCCGTTATATAGGACCTCGTACTCGCCCGGAAAATAACGTTGCGCCAATTCAAGCGCATCCTTTGAGACGGCTGTGCGAACATCACAACGCTTTATCATCCAGTTCAACTGACGCTGGAGCGTCCGGTAACCAGCCGACTCACCCGCACTATGAAATGTTCCGACAATTGGTGCAAGTTTGAGCATCAACGAGGTCATTGGTGGACCAGGCGCAAGTGGCTCATGAATATGAAGAACATCAAAAGCCTCGTCATTGAGCGCGCGAATAGTGCGCAAGGTGGCGGATGGGTCTGGTGCAAGCGGTGCAACCGAACCATTCGTTGCATTTAAAAAACTATTGCCAAGTGGTGTCACAAATGATTCAGGTGGTGGCCCATCGCAGGGTCCCAGAACACGAACTTCATGACCTTTGGCTCTCAGGCTGCGAGCCAATCCGAGTACTTGGTGTTGCACACCACCAGGAATAGTGAGGCTGTAGGGACAAATCATTCCAACCCGCAACATGCTGACACCTGCAACCGAATCTAGGCGCGTGTTGTTCTTGCCCCCGTTGTTGCTCATCATCTCTACCGTAGGCGGTAGAGACTTGCCTACTACGGTTGGTTCCATGAACATTAATGAAACAACCTTCCGCCCGGCGCTCTCAATCGTGGCTAGCCCCAAAAAGCGGAGTGCGATTTTAGAACTTGCTGTTCAAGCCGAGCAACGCGGATTCTCCGGACTGGCATGTCCGAGTCTGGGCGGAACACTGGGCTTGTGTGTGTCTCTTGCGCACACGACTCAAACGATTTCGTATTGGACATCAATTCAACCGATTTACTACAGCCATCCCGTAGAGACCGCCAATGTCGCCGCACACATCCACGAGGTCTCCAATGGGCGATTTCGTTTGGGTCTTGGAGTCAGTCATGGACCAGTTGTGCAGCGGCTCGGCGTCACGACGGGCAAGCCACTTTCAGATATCTCGTCATACGTGGCGGCAATGCGTGAGAACGAGCGCTTTGGTGGCGCACTTCCGCCGATTTACTTAGCAACACTACGAGACAAGATGCTCAAATTAGCAGCCGACATTTCTGAGGGTGCAATTTGGGCCAACGCATCTCTTAGCCACATGTCTTCGCAATTATCAACTCTTTCAGCGGAGCAGCGCGAGTCATTATTTTTTGCCAACATGATTCCAACGGTTATTGACAAAGACCGCAAGGCCGCCGATGCCATTCATCGACGAACCTTGACTGGATATGTGTCTCTGCCGAACTACAGGAATTACTGGCGGGCAGCTGGGTATCACGAAGAAATGGATGCCATTGAAACAGCGATTGATGCCGGCGATAGAGATGCGCTACCTCAATTGATGACAGATGATTGGCTGCACGACTGCACTCTGAGCGGCTCCGCTCATCAAGTTCGGGAGGGGCTTTTGGCTTGGGCGAATACCGGTGTCACGCCGATCGCCGTGATGTCTTCCACGACCGGAGGTCAGGCAAAAGCAATTGGCGAATTGTTTTCTCTCTACGAGTAGTCAGCTAAAAGTTGCTTTACATTTCGCTTGATTTCATCTCGAATTGGGCGAACCGCATGTAGAGGTTGACCTGACGGATCGTCAAGGGGTCAATCAAGATATGTCTTTCCAAATCTTGTCCTCCGCTGTGCTCAAAAGACATTGTCGATAGTTTCAACCGTGTGCTCGGCACTTGGTGATCCGGTGCGAATTAGTCTGCTCGACCTTGTTTCACGTACGGGCCCAAATGGCATCTGCAAATGTAATCTCGTCGCTCCCCTGCAACGTTCTGAGCCAACTATTAGTCATCATCTCGAGGTTCTGCGGCAGGCTGGCGTCGTTTCGGCGCGACGCGAGGGTACATGGCTCTAGTACACGATCTCACCAAAGGCGTTTTATCGTGTCAAAGATTATCTATCGAGAATTTCATAGCCTGGATCACTCGGCCAATTTGGTTGAAACATGTGCCACTGTTCTGGAGCAAGACGAATCAAAACCTCCATCTCATGGGCAATGTCCTGAGTCACTCGTCCCACATCTTGACGCAAACTACCGCGCCTTTCTAATAACAATGGTGGGCGTATCACCGTGTGGTGCCCGTGCACGGTTGGAGTGAAATACACCGCCGATGGGATGACGACGGAGTCAGCACGAAAAGCAAGTGTTGCTGGTCCTGCCGGCAGAGTGGTCCGTTCTCCAAAGAAATCAACGGCAACACCGTTGCGCCCGATATCTCGATCAGACAACAAGCACACCACTTGATTGGCCTTTAATGCCCCAAGAACTCGAGGAACAACATCAGGTCCGAGTGCGAGCACATTCATGCCAAGGCTTGATCGCAAATTTGCAAACCACTCGAAAAGCTTGGGGGGCTCAAGTGCTTCCACAACGACGGTCATATTGTGTCCATTTTCAGACATCCATCGTCCTGCCCACTCCCATCCACCAAGGTGAGGAATTACCATGATGGCACCTTTACCGCGCTCAAGAGCCTGCATGATGTGTTCAAGCCCCTCCATCGTGAAATTTTTTTCGACTTCATCGCGAGAGAGCCTTGGCAACTGGAAACTTTCAACGTAATAACGCATGTAGCTTTCAAATGATTTTTGTGAAGTTTTTCGCAAGTCTTGGCCGCACAAACCAGGATCTACCCGCTGAAGATGTCGTTGAATAACGCCCCGTCGATAATGGAGCACAAAAGCAAAAATAGGCGCTGCAAGGGAGACCGTGCGTTGCGCAATGGATGCTGGAATCAACCTAGCGATCAGTGACCCGAGGCGGTAAACGCTCACTGTTAGCCAGCCACTCATGTTCTCTGAAACCTTTGGCATATCGCCACTACCTAGTTTGAGGTCGTCCGATGGTGGCCGTCTTCACCATTTTGTCGCTCGGATTGTTTGTTGCGACGAAGGTCTCGCCGATCTTGAGTTCGCGACGAAACGCCAGCCTGTTTCCAGACTTTGATAAAACGTTGTAACGCAGTCATTGAAGTCAAAACCAACATCACCCACAGCACGGGCATCAATATGGCATTGAATAGCAATCCGAAGCACAGAACAACGATTCGTTCTGCTCTCTCCATCAAGCCCCCTTTTGCCGAAAGACCCAGCGACTCTGCTTTGGCTCGCTCATAGGAAATCAGTGACGAAACCGCCATAATCGCAAAAGGCACGACTGCAGCATTGGTTCCATATTCATCACCGATGTACCATGTCAATCCTCCCAAAAGCAACGAGTCGGTCACGCGATCAATAACAGAGTCAAAAAAGGCACCGCGTTGACTCGCCGAGTTTGATGCTTTGGCCAAGGCACCGTCCAATAAGTCTGGCAACGCAGCAAGAATGACCAGAAAAAAGCCCAGCAACAAACGACCAGAAGCTATAGCGACTGCGGCAAATGCAGCAATGATTAAACCAAGAATTGTTAGTTGGTCGGCCGACATCCCGGTTTTACGCAACAAAATGCCGATTGGTTTGACAATTTTCTCAATAGGTTCTCGATAACGGCCGTCAAACATCTCCCGAGAACGCTAGCCCAGCACCCTAGAGACCAAGTGGTACTTCGGGGTTATCTTGAATCAGGCTTTCAACTACCCGACCGTCTATGGCGTCTACAAGCACCAGACCCCGCTGAAGGGGTGGATCTTGAGCGTCATAACAAAATATTCTCCAAGTCGGCCGACTGCGGACACCGCGCCATACCTGCTGCGCCGAAGCGTGTCCGACGGCAAATCCAACGGATGCAGTTGCCAGAACCAATGCTTGCTTTTCGTCGATCGTCATACGCCAGCCACTCGTGAGACTCCAAACACCAACGACGGCCAATACACCAGCGCCGATCAATAATCCGTCGTTGAGCAACACCGAGGAATCTCTTGTCGCCAACCAGATGGCCAACAAGGCAACAGAAGACACACAATAAATCACGCCAGGGATACGCCTACGACTGTTGTCGGGAAACATGTAGGCGCCGACATAATCAACCATATTGAGATCGGCAGGGAGTTGATCGCGAATTTCATCACTCATCGTCTCTCATCCTTGCTCAAGAAGGCCATGCCATACGAATCTTGTGCGCAGTATCTGAGAGCGGCTCAGGCAATGTACGAGCGTTAGCAACAGAAGTCATGAAATTAGAGTCACCGTTCCAGCGTGGAACGACATGGACATGCAAGTGCTCAGAAATTGAACCACCAGCTGCGGCCCCTAAATTAATTCCTACATTAATCGCATGCGGTTGATGGGAAACCTTGAGAGCTTGAACTGCCTGTGTGACCGTCGCCCACAATTCTGCGGATTCTGCTGCAGCAAGATCTTCCAATTCAGAGATTTCACGATAAGGCAAAATTAAGATATGCCCCGTGCTGTATGGAAATGCGTTCAAGATGGCAAATACTGCTTGACCACGATGAACGATATTGGATTCAATGTCAGATGACCCTGAGCCAAGAATTTTTGTAAAGACAGATTCACTCCCCGATGAACCACCTGATTGTGCGGACTCTATGTACTGAGCACGCCAACCATTCCATAACTGATCAAATGTCATTCGTCACCACTTTGACCATCGAGAACTTCTGCACCCAATCGTTGAACAAAAGTCGCCACCGAGACATCCCGCTCAACTTCTCCGCCCCGCGGATTTACTCCGACCGTGTCATTGGCGACATCATCATCCCCGACAACCAAAACATACGGAATTTTTTCAAGTTTTGAATTACGAATGCGTTTCCCGAGTTGTTCATCAGCCGCTACTGAGTCCACTCTAAAACCATTCCGTTTTAGTCTGTTCAAAACATTTTGGGCGTAGTCCTCGTGGGCGGACGCGACCGGCAAGACCCGAGCTTGCACCGGTGACAACCATGCCGGAAATGCACCTGCATAGTGCTCCAGCAACACTCCAAAGAATCTTTCTATCGAGCCAAACAAGGCGCGGTGCAACATGATTGGTCGATGGCGCGCGCTATCAGATCCGACATATTCCAAGTCAAAGCGCTCTGGAAGGTTAAAGTCACACTGAATTGTGCTCAATTGCCACTTACGACCAATTGCGTCTCGAACGTCAATATCAATTTTAGGACCGTAGAAGGCTGCATCGCCCTCCTTTACTTTGTATTCAACACCGTGACGATGAAGTGCTTCTGCCAAAGCAGCGGTTGCCCTTTGCCAGATGTCGTCACCGCCGACAGATTTGAGAGGGTCACGAGTGGATAAATTGAATTCAAAATCGTAGAACCCAAAGCGTCGCAGCACGGACATCACGAAATCCAGGAGTGAAGTGATTTCATCTGCCATCTGGTCTTCAGTACAAAAGATGTGACTGTCATCTTGGGTGAATCCACGGATGCGTAACAACCCGTGCAGAGTGCCCGCACGTTCGTAGCGATACACGGTGCCAAGTTCAAACAACCGCATCGGAAGTTCCCGATAACTGCGCTGACGGCCATCAAAAATTAAACAATGCATCGGACAATTCATCGGCTTGGGGTAATACACCCCGTTGTCCATCTCCATTGGCGGGTACATTCCATCGGCATAAAAATCAAGATGTCCAGATGTCTCAAAAAGGTGAGCATTAGCAAGATGTGGCGTGTAGACGAATTGATAGTCACCATCCAAGTGGCGCTGACGGCTGTAATCCTCCATCAGTTTGCGCACAATGGCGCCACGCGGATGCCAAACGGCCAAACCGCCGCCAAGTTCTTGGGGGAAGGATAAGAGATCGAGTTCAACAGCTAGTCGCCGGTGGTCACGCTTTGCTGCTTCCTCGAGTCGGACGAGATGTTCTTTCAAAGCCGCGGCTGTCTCCCATGCGGTTCCATAAATGCGTTGTAGCATCGGTCCCTTTTCATTGCCACGCCAATAAGCCCCGGCCACTTTCATGAGGGCGAAATGTCCGAGTTGGGAAGTTGTTCTGACGTGGGGTCCAAGACAAAGATCCAGAAAAGAATCGGTGTTGCGATATACGCTGACGGTTCCGGCGGCGCCAACTTCTGCGGTGTCTGACCCATCTGCCACACCACTTCGCACTCGCTCGATGATTTCGCATTTGTATGGCTGATCTGCAAAAACCTGTAGCGCCTCGTCGGCCGTAAGTTCTGAACGCACGAATTGCTGACCATCGGCAACTATCTGGCGCATCCGCTTGTCAATCATGCCCAAGTCGTCATCACTAAAAGTCTGAGCATCGGGCAATGCAAAGTCGTAGTAGAAGCCATCCTCAATGGCTGGACCAATTGAGTAATGCGCTCCAGGAAATAGTTGCACCACTGCTTGGGCCAACACGTGCGCTGTTGAGTGTCGCAGAATATAACGCCCCTGGTCGGAGTTGGAAGTCACGATGGCGACCGTGTCTCCATTGTTTACAACGGTAGAGACATCCACGTCTGTTCCGTTGACCGTTCCGGCAATGGCAGCTTGAGCGAGGCGTGACCCGATTGAAGCCGCCACATCAAGCACTGTTGAGCCATCTGCAATCTGGCGCGTCGAGCCATCAGGAAGCGTTACCGAGATGTCTGCCATTTGTTCAGTCTAGGGAACGGCACTCAGGGCCGACTTGCCTTTTGTCAAGGGCACTAGAGCGGAACGCCAAGCAACGAGGCTGAGGCTGTCACGTCTTGGCCGTCTCGGACAGCCGCATCAATGAGGGCCACTGCCCCAACAGTATCAAGATCGTCATCAAGGCATTTTCGCACCGCTGTCAAAAGATCTCCGGATGATCCGCCAACACTGCTGATCCATGCCTCAAGTCGAGTTTTATTGCGGGGCATGATCGTTTCATCCCATTCCCATTCGGTGCGATAATTGTGTTCTATTACTCCGAGACGAATCACTCGCGGGTCCCAAATCTTTCGCAAGGCGTCTACAAAAACTAAGTTACCGAGACTTTTTGACATTTTTTGTCCGTCCATAAAAACCATTGCGATATGCATCCAATGTTTCACAAAAGGTTCACCTGTTGCTGCCTCGGATTGCGCTCGTTCACATTCGTGATGCGGGAAAATAAGATCAGAACCACCACCATGCAAATCGATTGTTGTTCCGAGTTCGCGCAGCGCCAATGCCGAACATTCAATGTGCCAGCCTGGCCGTCCCGGACCCCACATCGTGTCCCAACTTGGTTCATCCGATGCCGACGGATGCCACAACACGAAGTCAAGGGGATGACGCTTATTGGGATCTTGGACATTGCCGCCACGCTGCTTTGCCAGTTCAATCATTTCGTCGTGCGAGTAATGAGAAATAGAACCAAAGGACTCAAATTTAGATACATCAAAATAAACTGATCCGCCCGCCGTGTACGCAAAACCCCTATCCAGAACCATCCCGATAAAGCCCCGAATATCAGAAATCGCCGACGATGCTCGCGGCGTACTGTAAACAGGAAGTGCATTTAGGGCTTCCATATCTTGATTGAAACGCGTCTCTTCGCCGGCAGCAAGGTCTAGATAGTGCACACCAAGTGCCCGTGCCTTGGCAAAAAGTGGGTCATCGACATCAGTTACATTCCGAACACACTTCACTTCATGACCCATATCAATTAGGCGACGTTGCAAGATGTCATAGAACAAAAACGTGGATGCATGACCAAGATGTGTGGCGTCATAGGGAGTTATACCGCACGTGTACATCAAAACAGTAGGCCCCGGAGTAAATGGAACGACCTGCTGGCGTGCAGTGTCAAATAAATTCATCGCCACGATTTAGTTGTCCCTCATGCAGAGGCTCTTGGGTCGCCCTTGATCCCAGTCAAGCGCAGAGCGACTCGAGTTTTATATCGAACATTAAGTTGCAGCAACACCGTGGTGAACGCTTCAATCGCGAGGGCATTTGACAACTCACCAGCATCAAGTGATCTACATCCAGGAATCTTGTCTACGATTTCGGCGACAACTTTGGTGGCGTCAATGTCATCAGAACAAATCAGCACATCACTGTCAATGGGCTCAAATAGTTGACCAAGTTCCTTGGCTGGCAAGTGATGAAACGCAACAACAACACGACTCGACGGAGCCGACGCCTGCACGTGGGCAGCAATGCTTCCACGCGGAGGCAACAAGGGCTGAAATTCATGACCAACTCTGATCAGGGCATTGGCCATGCTGATGAGAACCTTTCCTTGCAACTCGACAGCAAATTCTTTGGCCATTGAGGCAGCTGAATCCCAAGGGGTTGCCAGCACGACCACATCACATTTTGCGGCCGCTGAATTGTCCCCCGCAGAAATGGTCAAGGAGTGATCCGGCCATTTTGCCAGCACTTGGGCACACACCTCTTGAGCCCGCTCGAGGGTTCTAGATCCGATCACTACCTCGTATCCAACAGACGCCAAACGGGCCCCGAGGGCACTCCCGGCAGGTCCTGTTCCGCCTATTAAACCAATTCGCATTAAGAGAGCCTTACACATGGCACCCCGCCGCACTACCGTCCAAGACATGGGAATTCTTGATGGAAAGAAAATCGTCGTAACAGGGGTACTTACAGATGCCTCGCTCGCTTTTGGGGTTGCTCAGTTGGCACAGCGTGAGGGAGCAACGGTGGTGCTAACTGGCGCTGGCCGAGCGTTGTCCTTGACCGAGCGAACGGCTCGTCGACTTGACACTCCAGTTGAGGTCTTTGAATTTGATGTAACAGTGCCCGAACACACCGAGTCAGTGCGCAATAGTGTCGCATCAGCGCTACGAGGCGTTGACGGGGTGGTGCACTCAATCGGTTTTGCACCAGAGGTTTGTTTGGGTGACGATTTTCTTGCAGCGCAATGGGCAGATGTCGCCATTGCAATGCAGATTTCGGCCTACTCGCTAAAAACTTTGGTTGATGCTTTTTTGCCCTTGATGCAGTCTGGCGCTTCTATTGTTGGCATGGACTTTGACAATACGGTCGCATGGCCCGCATATAACTGGATGGGCGTGGCCAAATCTGCTCTCGAGTCAACAAGTCGTTATTTGGCCAAAGAACTCGGCCCACGTGGCATTCGTTGCAACCTGATCGCGGCTGGTCCGATAAAAACAATGGCTGCCAAATCGATTCCAGGTTTTCAAACATTTGAAGACTCATGGACCCAGCGCGCGCCGCTTGGATGGGACGTCAAGAACACTGCACCCGTATCAAGGGCCTGTGTGGCGCTGCTTTCGGATTGGTTTCCTGCAACCACTGGCGAAATAATCCATGTTGATGGTGGTTATCACGCCGTTGGCGCATAACTTTTTTCAATGCCTAATCTTCTCGCCGCATCGACTTCTCCGTATTTACGCCAACATCAAAATAACCCTGTTCATTGGCAAGAGTGGGGTGCTGATGCATTTTCCCAAGCCGCCCAACGAAACGTTCCAATACTTTTGTCCGTCGGATATTCAGCCTGCCATTGGTGCCATGTAATGGCCCATGAATGCTTTGAAGACAACGAGGTTGCCGACATGATGAATTCGTTATTTGTCAATGTCAAAGTTGATCGGGAAGAACGCCCAGACATCGACGCGATTTACATGGATGCTGTCCAAGCAATGACGGGGCGCGGTGGATGGCCAATGACTGTGTTTCTCACGCCAACTGGAGAACCGTTCTACGGCGGAACATATTTTCCCAAACCATCTTTTATGCAATTGATGGGAGGCATTACAGAAGTCTGGAGAGACAAACAAGATGACGTCGCACAAAATGTCACGGCGCTAATGGAGTCCCTCGGTCGTACTGCTCTTATCAGCCCGGCAAAATCCTACGACGCTGCCGCTTTATTTAATTCGGGGATCGATTCCGTGACTTCAAATTTTGATCCCCAATGGGGAGGCTTTGGCGCCGCCCCGAAGTTTCCCTCAACTTTTGCGATTGATCTCTTACTGCGTGCCTATGCCGAACGTAAAGATGAAAACTTGCGCGTGGCGGCCCAGACATCCCTTGATGCAATGGCTGCCGGCGGAATCTACGACCATATTGGTGGCGGCTTTGCGCGATACAGCGTTGACTCCCAATGGCTGGCTCCTCATTTTGAGAAAATGCTGTACGACCAGGCACTTCTTGTGCGGGTCTATACACATGCGTGGCAAATCTTTGGTGAAGACCGTTACGCCCAAGTAGTCGACGAAACTCTCACATATTTGCTTCGCGATCTAACACATTCCGATGGTGGTTTCTACAGTGCCCAAGACGCCGATTCACTCGATGCGCAAGGGCACTCCCATGAGGGAGCATTTTATACCTGGACCCCACAGCAAGTATCTGAGGTGTTAGGCGCCGACTCTGACAAAGCATTCAGGTGGTGGGATATTTCTGAATCCGGAAACTTTGAAGGCGTCTCAATACCCAACCGCATCGCCAGCCGAACAGAATTACTACGCCCAAGCGACATCGAGGCCTTGCGTGTTCGGCTCTTTGAGGCGCGCACGGCACGGACATACCCGGGTCTCGATAACAAAATTCTGACAGAGTGGAATGCCATGATGCTGGCGTCATTATGCGAGGCAGCCACTGCATTTGATCGCTCTGATTGGTTAACTGCTGCAAAGCGCAATGGTTCATTTTTGTTGAATAACTTGTTTGATGGTCAGCGATGGCTGCGCAGCTGGAACGCCGATGGCACACCACCCGCTCGACATCTTGGACTCGCCCATGACTATGTTCAAGTCGTTGACGCAATGACCAGACTTGCCGAGGCAACAGGGCAATCACAATGGATCACGGCGGCAATTTCAACGGCAGATTCTCTGATCGAATATTTTTGGGATCCTGTCAATGGCGGATTTTTCACATCTCCAAATGACGGAGAGCAGCTTGTGGTGCGTCAAAAAGACCTTATGGATAACGCCACTCCGTCGGCAAACTCGAGCGGGGCGCTTGCGCTGATGCGCCTCGCCGCGTTGACAGGCAATAGCACCTATGAGAATCATGCTCGAGAAATTTTTGCACTGCTCGCTCGCGTTGCGCCGAGTGCACCCTCTGCTTTTTGTAATTATCTACTTTCCTTGCATACACATCATCGTGGTATCACCCAGATTGTCATTACGGGTGACCGACCCGATCTGCTCGCCCATGTTCGGTCTTCATGGCGACCATCAGTTGTTCTTGCGTGGGGACAAACATACCAATCCCCCCTGTGGCAACATCGCAAACCCGATCTTGCCTATGTCTGCCGCGACTACACCTGTAATGTTCCGTCAATCACGGTTGCCGACTTGCGCGCAGCACTAGTTACCACTGATTCCATTTGATTATTTCGTCGGGCTTGCGCCTTGGTTGAGTGGCACTAACACCTTTTTTTGAAGGCGGGCCAGCGTAACCCGTTGCTATTGCGCCAAGTAGTTGCATGCTTTGGGGAACCCCAAGCGCTAGTCGTAGTTCGTCAGCACCACCAAAGACCGCAAAAAACAAAGCTGCTAATCCTGCATCATGCGTGGCATGCAAAAATGTCATGATCGCAAATGAAGTATCTATTGTCCAATACGGAGTAGGCCATTTGCCAATCTCCCCAAGATCACTTTTCGCCTTATCTGGTTGGCTGTACCTTGTGGCATACGCATCGGGGTCGGCAAAGGGCAATGCGATAACGGGTGCGTCCAATAAATGTGGCCACGCAAATGTTGCTCGTCGCTTAACGGGAAGCGTTGCGTCCCAGAACTGCTGCGTCTTGTCGCCCTCAAGCACTAGCAAACTCCAGCCTTGCGTCTTGCCAGCACTTGGTGCACGAGATGCCAAGTCAACACAATTACGCAGAATCTCCCGTGGAACTGGTGTCTTGGCAAACGAGCGTGTCATTCGCCGTGTGCGAACCACCTCACTAAATTCCATCCCCGACTCGCTAGGCGCGAGCACCCAACTTGACGAGACTTTCTGTCATCGTCCAGCCATGAACAATCAAGACTCCACCTTTTTTACAGTTGACTTCATTGAACTGCTCGGCAATTTCTGGCTTGATTTTTTCCGGCTTCATCGAGTCATAATCAATAAAACCTGATTGACCATTGGATTTGACAATAAAACTTTGTTCGTCGTAGTTGGCATCAACCCCAAATCGACGCGCCAACCGACGACCCCATGCTCGTTCTTCGCCAACAGCTCGGTGTCCTGGACGCGGAATCATTTCGGTTAGGGACTTGAACGCATCCATGCCTCCGACTTGGGAAAAGCGAGACCCGACGACAACGTCTTCATCAGGGAAAGCCATCAAGGCTCGGTGGTAAGTTTCGGCCATCAATCCCTTGAGGACCGATTCACGCTTCCCAGTTTTTTTGATACTCATTACTCCGAGCAAAACACACGGAGTTCCACCAATGCGCTCCAGCGTGGTGAAAACGAAACCTTGCATTTTTGTGCCCTCGCGTGCCGTCGTGCACAAGACCCAGTCTTCTTTGGCCTTTGACAAGCTGCCAATATCAAAAAAACCGCCCATTGAGGCCATCTCGTCGAGATCTCCGTCGGCAAGTGCGCTGCTGTCTTGAGTGTGAACCACGAGTGACATTGAGACGATGCTCCGAGTGCATGGGGGTCCATGTTGGACCGGGCTAATACTGCCCTCTATTCTGCCAGCAAAAAATGGTTTTCAGGGAAAATCATTGGGCTGAGCCCCTAAAAAGACACGACTGATGACCCAAATTCAATTCGAAGGGGCCCAATCACCTTGTCAACGTCCACCATGAAGTGCCCGCCCAAGGAGAGTTGAATATCGTCACCCAAATGTAAAATAACTGAGCAAGTACCGGGATGATTGGCCAAGATGCCCTTCAAAATGTCAACACGCACTTCTGATAATAATTGTGCCGATAACTGCAGGTGAAGTTCGGTTGGGCCATTGCCGAGCCCATCAATCATTGCGACGCGATTCGCGACAAAACGCTTTTGCCGGTCATCGTTTTGCAACATTCCAGAAATGCAAACCACGGCGTCGTCATTGAGGAGATGTCCATATTCGGTAAGAACCTTTGAGTAAACCACTATCTCAACCGAGGACTCCATGTCCTCTAGGACCAGCGTCGCCATTTGGTCACCTTTTTTCGTGAAACGACGAGTCATGCCTGTTATGACACCTCCAATCGCCACGGGACCGTTTTCGCGTTCTGCCAAAAAGGCGATGCTGCAATCAACTCGTTGTTGCAAAATACTCTGCAGACCCATCAGGGGATGATCTGAAATATACAAGCCCAGCATTTCTTTTTCATGACGCAGTTGATCTGCTTTAACAAACTTCAGGTCTGGTATCGGAGTGAGGGACGACCAGTCGATACTGCCATCTGTGACCGAATCAAACAGGCTGTAGACACCTTTGTCATGCTCTCGACGCTTGACTAGGACCTCATCCACAACCTGATCAGACACGAGCAATAGTCCGCGCCGTTCGTGCTTCAGCAGGTCAAAGGCACCAGCCTTGATGAGTGACTCAACTGCCCGTTTATTGAGTGCCTGTTCTGGAACCCTTTGAACGAAATCATAAAAAGAAATGAATTCACCACCAAGTTCCCGCTCAGCCACAATCATCTCCACGAGACCTTCACCAACATTTCTGATCGCCGACAACGCAAATGCGACCGTTCTGCCCTGATCCGCAGAGCCGGCAACAAAGTTTGATCGCGAGCGGTTGATGTCGGGGGTGAGAACCGAGACATTCGATGCTCGGGCATCAGCTAGATAAATTGCCGCTTTTTCGTAGTTTCCCTTGACAGACGAGAGCAATGCTGCCATGTATTGCACCGGATAGTTGGCCTTTAGGAAGGCTGTTTGATAGGACAATAATCCGTAACCGTAGGCATGGCTTTTGTTAAACGCATAATCAGCAAACCCTTCGATTATTTTGAAGAGTTGTTCGCCGAGAACTTTGCCGTATCCCGTACTCTCGCATCCCTCGACAAACCTGACCCGTTCTTCGAGCATCTTCTCACGAACTTTTTTGGAGCATGCGGCGCGCAGGTTGTCGGCTTGAGCCAAGGTATAGCCAGCAAATTTTTGTGCGACTCGCATCATGCTCTCTTGGTACACCATCAATCCGAACGTGTCGTTCAACAGCGCCTTGGCATCAGGATGAAAGTATTCAACCGGCTTACGCCCATTTTTATAGTCGGCATAGTCGTTGTGCATATTGGCCTTCATCGGACCAGGTCGATAGAGTGCAATAACTGCTGAGACATCACC
>SXUP01000026.1 GCA_005790505.1 Actinomycetota bacterium | reverse complement strand
TGTCTAATGACTGAAGAAAACCGCACGGTCATGAATGACCGCTACGAAATCGAAGGCCGCGTTGGTCGGGGTGGAATGGCTGATGTTTATTTGGCCCGCGACCTCTTGCTGGATCGTCCCGTGGCGATCAAGGTGCTGTTTCCCGAATATGCCACCGACCCTGCTTTTGTAGAACGGTTTCGGCGCGAGGCTCAGGCTGCTGCCAATCTGAATCACCCCAATATTGTGAGCGTCTACGACTGGGGCAGCACTGGCAACACCTATTTCATTGCCATGGAATATGTTCAAGGTCGCACGCTTGCTGACATTTTGAAACGACAAGGTCGCCTGACTTCTTCTCAAGCAGCAGATGTGGCGATTCAAGTTGCTGCTGCCTTGGGTAATGCCCATCGCAGTGGCGTCGTTCATCGTGATGTAAAGCCCGGCAACATCTTGATTGGCTCCAACGGAGACATCAAGGTCGCCGATTTTGGAATCGCCCGAGCCATTGACGCAACACATGACAGCAATCTCACCCAAGAGGGTGCCGTGATGGGCACTGCAACATATTTTTCTCCAGAACAAGCAAAGGGTGAACTGCCCGACCCAAGAAGCGATATTTATTCACTCGGGATCGTGTTGTACGAACTAGTTACCGGCGCACCGCCGTTTATTGCCGAAAATGCCATCGCCACTGCATACAAACAAGTCCATGACTTCCCCACTCCGCTGAATCAACTACTACCAGAGGTCACTCCTGAGTTTGAATCCATTGTCGCCAAGTGTTTGTCAAAATATCCAGAAAGACGCTATGAAACTGCCGAAGCACTGCGGGATGATCTACGACGTTTCCGCGAAGGTGCACCTGTTGGCGCACTTATTGAACACCTGACGACCAACGATGCAGTCACCACGACAATGGGAGCACTGTCTGCCGATTCAGGCGTCACCACTGCGCTTCCGCGTACTCAAGTTATGCCGTCATCATCGGCTCCACGTCCGACAACAGACGACAAAGACTATGAGTTTGTGCGAAATACAAATCCCAAAGTTGTCATCGGTGCACTTGTTGCTGCCGTTGTGGTGATTATTGGAATTGTCGCACTTGTGTCGTCGCTAAGTGGTGGCAACTCGACATCGCTTCAGGCGCCGAATCTAATAAATCGCACCTACAAAGAAGCAGCACAGGAGGTTTTGGATGCGGGCCTGATTGCAGTCCCTAATCCCGTAGCCAAAGAAGGACTTGGCGACGACATTGTTTACGCCCAGATTCCGCTCGCAAACACCAAGATGAAGCGCGGTGACGAAATCACGCTGACATACAATCCTGCCAAGGCCCCAATCCCACCTGTCGTCGTGCCAGCAATTCAAGGACTGACCGTTCCGGCGGCGACTGCACTTCTCAAACCGCTTGGTCTAACGCTCACAATTACCGAAGTGCGCAATGACCCGACACTGGCAGTTGGACAAATTATTTCGCAAGACCCGCTTGCATTAATAGAACTTGCCCCTGGCTCGGCGGTCAAAGTTGTGGTTTCAGGTGGTGTCGGACAAGTCGTCATCCCAGACATTGCTGGTTTCACCGCGGCAGCGGCACAAAAATTGCTGCAAGAAAAACCAAATAATTTTGTGGTGACGGTTCTTAGCGAAGCGAGTGCCACCGTGTCCAAAGGACTCGCCATTCGCACAGACCCAGCAGTTGGATTGCCTATTGATGCCGGGAAGCCAATCACGTTGTACACCAGTTCTGGTCCAGAGCAGGTGACAGTTCCAGCCGTTGAAGGACTCGAAGAAGCAGCAGCACGCAATGCGTTGGCCTTAGCCAGCCTTGTTGCTGACGTGCGATATGTCGATGTGCCTGCAGGCAGTACCAATATCGGCAAAGTCATCTCTCAAGGTACTGATGCTCAATCAAAGGCCGATCCACAATCAAAAATTGTTATCACCGTTGGTCGCTTGTCAGTTTCAGCAACAACGACCAGTATTGCCCCAGCAACAACGGTCGTCGTCCCTGCTGGCTAAATAGAACAGCGCAACACGAAATTGCGCAAAAGATCATGACCCGTGGTCGTGAGCACGCTTTCAGGATGAAATTGCACACCCTCAATGTCATGGGTGCGATGTCGAATACCCATCACGATTCCGTCATTGGTTTGAGCGGTGATTTCTAATTCTGGGGGCATGGTGTCGCGCTCAATCACAAGTGAGTGGTAGCGCGTCGCCTCTATTGGATTCGTTAATCCCTTGAATACCCCAACACCAGTGTGTTGAATGCTGGAAATTTTGCCGTGCACCAACTCAGGCGCACCAACAATATTGCCGCCGTAGACGTGTCCGATTGCTTGATGACCAAGACACACTCCTAACACTGGCACTACCCCTGCAAATGCCCCGACAGCTTCACAAATTATTCCAGCATCTTCTGGACGACCAGGACCAGGTGACAACAACACACCATCAGGTTGAAGACCGAGAGCATCTTTTACCGTGATGGCATCGTTGCGCACAACGACTGGGTCAGCACCGAGTTCTCCGAGATATTGCACGATGTTGTACACAAAACTGTCATAACTATCGATTACCAATATTTGAGGCACTCCTACAGCCTGCCTGCTGGGTGGCCTGGGAGAGAAACTGATTACACTTTGTCCCGTGGCACAGATAAAAAAGCGCGGTGGTCGAGTCACTCCCAAGGGAACACGTCCCGGCGAACGCAACCTTGAGCACCATGACCCGTCCCATGTCCATGGCACCTCAGATGTGGCGGCATCAAGTCGCTACACACCCCATGTGCCCCAGTACAAAAAACAGAGTCCTCAATGGGTACCTGTCTTGATGTTTGCGTTGCTCGGAGTCGGAGCACTCGTGATTTTGTTCTATTACCTCGGATTTGTGCCTGGTGGTCGCAACAATTGGTACCTCCTCACAGGGCTGGCATCCGTACTCGGCGGTTTATATACCGCCACTAAATATCACTGATGCTTGGTGATGCATGCATTGTCTGCATCAGTCAACAGGAGCAACGAGATCCATGTCTTCAAGACAATGGCGTGGTGGCGGCGGGTCTTCATCGGGGGCCATCACCATTCGTAGTTCAACTCCGCAAACACTGCAGCGATAACGCACATTGATGCGACGCATCTCACCAGTTGGTGGTGGATCTGGCAACGGCGATGACATGCCGCGCAACATTCCTACACCGACTTTCCAGATTAAGCGAAATAACACAACGCCAGCAACAAACCAAAGGATGGACCCAAACGAAGGAAATGCGGCAATCACTGGGAAATTTGGCGAACGGTTAGCCCATGCGTTCGATGATGG
>SXUP01000025.1 GCA_005790505.1 Actinomycetota bacterium | reverse complement strand
GCTCGCACTACGGAAGCGTCTGCACGCCCCCCGACGAGCAGACTGATTGCCTCAACAAGCATTGTTTTACCTGCACCCGTCTCACCTGTAAACACTGAAAAACCTTTTTCAAACGAGACCTGCAAAGATTCAATGACCCCCAGATTCTCAATCTGCAACTCTGTCAGCATTACCTATCCGCCAATCCAAACTTTGTGCGCAATATCTGATGGAATCGGTCATCATCAAAACGAATAAGACGGGCAAGCTCAGGCGCCGCCCGCACAGACACTCGATCACCTTCAAGAAGTGTGTGCACGGCCACACCATCAATGGCGATTTCGACTGGACGATGTCCCATTACTTCTACCACGACTTCTTCTCTTGGATCCAACACCAGCGATCGGTCAAACATCATGTGTGGCGACACTGGAGTCATCAAAAGTGCCTGTAGCCGCGGTGAAAGCACGGGACCGCGGGCTGAAAGCGCATAAGCGGTTGAGCCAGTTGGTGTGGCAACAATCAGGCCATCTGCCGAGTATGTAACAAAATGCGTTCCGTCAATGTCGACACCCAAACGAATGGTGTGGCCCGACTGTTGTTTTTCTAGCACGACTTCGTTAAGTGCCAACCATGATTGTGCGTTGCCGTTGTTGTGTACGGTGACATTGAGCAGCATTCGATCGTCGTAATGGAACGCACTGCCCTCTACCCCATTCAGCCAATGGTCAAGCGCATCAAAAACTGCTTCTGGCTCAACATGCGTCAAATACCCAAGTAATCCAACATTGACACCCATCACCGGGACAAGAGTTCCGCCAAGGGAATGTACCGACCGCAGCATGGTTCCATCACCACCGACTGACACCAACAGGTCCGCATCTCGCAATGACTTACTTGCCTCTACGGGAATTGTTCCACCCTGATTGATTGCTGCGACATCGGCCTCATCACAAATCAGTTTGCACCCAGCATTGTGGGCCCATAATGCGATTTGACCTGCTAGCTGAACCGCGTTTGGGCGAAGGCGATGAAATACAACTGCAATCTTGCGCGCCGTCATAATTGCATTTTCGATTCTGGGATTTTTATAGCGTGCATCAAGAACTCCGTGTTTCCGTCTGCCCCCTTGAGTGGAGACACAACAGTCCCCAGAACCCTACAACCAGCGTCTTGGCTGGCCTTTGCTACATCACGAACTGCTTGTTCATGCAGAACAGGATCTGTAATCACTCCCCGACCGCGCGCAACATCTTGGCGACCCACTTCAAACTGGGGCTTGACAAGAACCAGCAACTCCACATCGTCGTAATCAGGCTCAGGTGCCCCTACAGCGACGAGAGCACCCAACACCTTGGTCAATGAGATAAATGATAAATCCACCACAATTAGCGAACAGTCATAGGGCAGATCTGTCCGCTTCAAATTACGAATATTGACTTTGTCATGTTGTTGCACTCGAGAATCAGCCCGTAACCGCTCGTGCAACTGATTTCGCCCAACGTCATAGCCAGAAACTCTTCTCGCGCCATTTTGAAGCACGCAGTCCGTAAATCCACCCGTGGATGAACCAGCGTCAAGTACCGATCGATTTTTCACTTTCACCCCAAAGTGAGCCAATGCATGCTCAAGTTTTTGGGCACCCCTACCAACAAACTTTTGCGGTTCACCCTGCAATACAATTGGATCAGCTGGTGCAACCAGCCGAGAACTCTTGTCTGCAATTGAGCCCCGCACCAAAACCTGGCCAAATTCGATTAGTTCGGCCGCTTCCCGACGACTTCCAACGAGACCACGTCGAACCATTTCGGCATCTAGTCGCGCACGCACACCTTTAGTTTACTGTCGCATTCCAAGTCACTGTGTCTCTAATTGCTTGACAATGTCAGACAAGGTGTCGCCGATGAAATCTGCATCGCTGTTATTTGACTTTGCCGTCACGCCAGATAAAACCAGGGCAAATCTGCAACCCAATAAACGAGCAAATTTCCCGTCAGTTGACTGACGATCCCCAACCATCAGCATCTGGTCGGGCTTGACATCACCACAGCGAGACCAAACCAAGTCGGCCATCGCTGAATTTGGCTTTCCAGCAACCTCGGCACTTTGACCACAAGCCGCGCTTATCGCTGCCACTATTGCGCCACCTCCTGGTATCGGACCGTCAGGAGTGGGGTAAGTCGCGTCGTCATTGCTGGCGATAAAACGTGCCCCGGAGTTGATGGCCTGTGCTGCACGACGTAACACTTCGTAACTAAATTCACGATGAAAACCCACCACAACCGCATCAAAAATACCTGTGGGCTCGGCCTCATGATGACCAACAACGACATCTGCAATAGCGCTGATTTGGCCAATCAGACCAGCACCACCGCACACCAACACCCTTTCTGACGGACGTATCAATCGCGCTACCGCCTGTGCCGAGGTGAGTACACACCCAGCAGCGTTGATACCAATATCATCCAGCAACTCTTCAACTTCAGGTGTAGGCGTCGCTGAATTATTGGTTACGAAAAGTACCTGCACCCCCAAGATATGCAAACGCGCAATAGCTTCAACAGAACCGGCAATCGGCTTATGGCTTAGCCAAATGACGCCGTCAAGATCACAAAGAATCACTCGTGGAATGCCGATTTTGTTCACTTGGGTTGTTCCTGTCACTCTTGAGAGATGCCACGCTTTGAGCCTTTTCGAGCCTTGCGCTACGCCACCGATGATATTGATGCGGTCACTTCCCCACCATACGACGTCTTTGATGAAATAACGCGCGCCAGTTATGCCGCGCAACATCCCCACAATGTGGTGCGAGTTGATTACCCCGTCGAATCAGAAGGTGCTACTAAATACGAACAGGCTGCCCAGACCCTTGCGGAATGGATTTTAAGTGCAGTTCTTGTAGCTGACGGTTCCCCTTCTTTTTCGCTCTATCGCATGTCCTTTGTCGATGATGCTGGACGATCACGATCTACGGTCGGAGTAATTGGGGCCCTGGAAGTCGTCGATGAAGGTGGTGCTGGCGTTTTGCCACACGAGCGAACCACGCCCAAAGCCAAAACTGATCGCCTAGATCTGACTCGGGCGACCCGCTCTAACTTGAGCCCAATTTGGGGACTGTCTCTGACATCTGGGCTCACCAGCCTTTTACTTGAGCCGGGTCAAGTTATGTCAATCTGCACAGACGAAAACGGCGTCATTCATCAGATTGAACGAATCTCGCGACCAGAGCGAATCAGCGCCATCCGATATGCCGTCTCGTCGCATCCAGTTCTAATCGCAGACGGTCATCACCGCTACGCAATTAGTCGAACTTACCGCGATGAGCAACGTCTAGTCACCAACAGCACAACAAGCGAACTCACCATGACCTATATCGCCGAACTTGTACAGGATCAACTCAGTGTCGCCGCCATTCATCGTCTCTACGACCTCAGCGCCGAGGAATTGCTCGCTGCTCTTGGCGCGTTCTATGAACTAATCAAAAAAAGTGCTGTTTCAAAGCAGACATTGAGCGACATGGATGACCAAAACTGCATTTGTCTCGTTGATGAAAAGGGTGTTGGTACATTCTTGCGACCGATTGCTGCCGCATTTACGGGCGTGCGAAAAATGGATAGCGCTCAACTTGAGCACGCACTATCTAAGACCAAGCATGATGTGCAATACCAACACGGCGTGAAAGAGGTGCTGGATGCTCTGTCATCCAAAACCGCTCAGTCAGCAATTCTTATTCGTCCTGTCAGCATCGACGAGATTCGACGCACTGCCAGCACGGGTGATCTCATGCCACCAAAATCGACATTTTTTACACCGAAGTTGCGCACTGGGTTGGTGATGCGCTCTCTCGAAGTCTGATCAAGAGATTGAGGCCTCGTAGATCGCAGCAATGGAGGCGCCAATGCTGGCGTTGAACTCGATGTCGCTTTGCTGAACTGATAGACCTTCTGTTAAGGCCCGCGAGAAACTAGCGATGACCCCGTGGTTACGCGACAAACGAGTGTTGGCATCAGCACGCGAATAACCTCCCGACAGTGCCACCACTCTGACGACGCTTGGATGGTTTACGAGATCCCGATAAAAATTGTCCACTTCGGGCAATGTCAACTTGAGAATTACCGATTGATCTGCTGGTTGTTGGTCAAGTTCTTTTATCAAGGCAGCTTTCAACAGCACTTCAGCAGCCGCTTTTTGGGGACTATGAATGTCTACTTCAGGTTCAATGATAGGCACCAGACCCGCCCGCAGGATTTGACGACCGACTTCGAATTGCTGGGTTACAACGGCATCAATTCCGACCGGATTTGCCATCTTGATAACTGAACGCATTTTGGTTCCAAAGATTCCTTTGGCGATGGCTCTGGCTAACAATTCCTCAAGACCAGGATTTGGCTTCATTAATTGAACATCGTTAGTTTCGTCTGCCAAGCCTTTGTCAATCTTCAAAAATGGAATCACCTGTTTCTTTGTCCATAAAAATTCCGCACTCCCCAAACCATCAATCTGGCGGTCCATCGTGCCCTCAAACAAGATTGCGCCGAGCACGCTTGCACCATCAAAGGCAGGACTCATAACCATCCGACTACGCATTGCGTGCATCACATCAAACATCTCTGTTTCGCCTGAGTATTCAGACTCGGGAATGCCGTACAAAAGAAGAGCTTTTGGTGTGCTACCACCACTCTGATCAAGTGCTGCAATAAACCCTTTTGACTCCCGCATGCGGGTCAGTTGTGCTTGATTCATGTCCTTTAGATTAGCCAGCGCTCAGAACTCCGCGAAGTTAGCAAGATCCCTTGTCGCCACTCCGACTAATTTGCGAATCTGGGCCTTTTTACCACCTGAAATTACTTTGCTGGCATGCACCTCGGTCCGACTCTGTAGCGCCACCCCCGCTCGGAAGAACCGTCGCTTGACTACCCCAACGACGAATATTTCGTCCCCCACCATGAGTTTCCCAAGACTCGCGTCTTTGCTCGTCACCGGCACCGAGATTCTTCCGTCAAGGGTTGTTGTGGTGACTTCTAGATTGACGACCTTTTCTCCCGACGGCAATTCACGCAACACTGCATCACTTGATAGAGCACCAAACAACAACACCGCATTGAGTCCAAATTCGTCCTCTTCTAAGTCTTGTTCGCTTGAAAGCAATCTATTAGACATTTTGACGCCTCCCCCTGTCGTTAGACAAAGTGTGTGCTCTTATGAGCCCAGCGTGGAAAGTCTTTCTGCTACATCTGCAAAACCTGAATCAACGGCAGCGATTTGCTCAAACACATTGCGTGCCTTGACAACGTCACCAGCCTTATCCAGCAGATTTGCCAACATGTACCATTCGCGCAGGTGATACTCGCGCACTTTTTTTGGGGCAGCTGGAACTTTTGTCATCACAAGGATCGCATCCTCAATTTGACCGCGGTCTGCGAGCGATCCGGCGTACACGATTCGTCCTTCAGCGAGTAATTCGGGGTTGGGTGATGCTGCCCTCAGTGCTGTCCACAATTCATCAACTCGATCGTGTTCTCCGACCGCGCGGTGACAGTCGGCCAACACGGCATGATTGAAAACATTTGCTGGATCGAGCTCGATCACCGCTTCAAATTCAATAATTGCTTTGTGCCATGAATCCTCGCGATACAAACACAGTGCGTGCAATTCGCGAACTGCCCCTACATCTGAGCACTCACGAGCCAACGGCGTCAGAATGATTCGCGCTTCGGTGTAACGATGTTCCTCGAATGCCTGCAACGCAACTTCGTATCGACGCAGATACTTTGCTGCGCCAGCAGAACCAAAAGATTTTTCAAACTCGGCGACGACAGGTGACATTGCTTTCACTGCCCTTGTGCCACCACGACTCACCTTGTCACTAGTGCGCGCCCGCTTTCGGGCACGCGCTGGCCTCACGCTGCCTTCATCTATCCAAAGTTCGTCTACATGATTTGCTGCGCCCGTCGGAGCATCTGTTGTTCGTCTTCCACCCGTGCGACGTTTGACTTCTAAGGACTTAACTTCTCTGGCGGTTTGAGGTCTGACTGGCTTGCCTGCATCGCGGCGCGGACCTTTTTTGGCCCCACGTGAAGGACGATCGCTGACTGGTCGGGGTCGACTCTGCCATTGTCCACTTGGTCGATCATCTCGGCGTGGTGCTCGTGAAGTGCGTGGTGCGCGGGCATCATCTCGACGTGGTGCTCGTGAAGTGCGTGGTGCGCGGGCATCATCTCTGCGTGGAGCCCGAGCATCATCTCGACGTGGTGCGCGGGCATCATCTCGACGAGGCGCGCGTGAAGTGCGTGGTGCGCGAGCATCATCTCTGCGTGGTGCGCGAGCATCATCTCTGCGCGGTGCGCGTGAAGTGCGCGGTGCACTGGCAT
>SXUP01000024.1 GCA_005790505.1 Actinomycetota bacterium | reverse complement strand
GTCACTCATGCCAATTCCGTGGCGACCACCGACTGCGTTGGCAAAATGCACAAGATCTACCTGAGTCGCGAATCCTTGTCCATTGATGCTGACTGGGTATCCCTCATGAAAAGCAATCGTGACGTCTTCTGCGTCGATGTGCACACTGTCGTTCCAATGAGGCACGCCCATGATGGGTTCGACAATTTCAAGGCTTGCAGAAAGCTCCTCAAGAAGTTTTGCTTCGTGCGTTGCACCCCAGATATTGGAGTCAGTGCTGTAGGCCTTTTCTGCAGTTGCACGATAGGGAAGTTGATGAGCCACCAAAAAATTGCTCATTTCAGTTCGGCCACCAAGTTCGGCAACAAATTGTTCGTCAAGCCACGGTTTGTAAATGCGCAAGGCTGGATTGACCATCAGGCCGTACCGATAAAAACGCTCAATGTCGTTTCCTTTGTATGTACTTCCGTCCCCCCAAACATCAACGCTGTCTTCTTGCATTGCGCGCACTAGGAGAGTCCCGGTCACCGCACGACCAAGAGGTGTCGTGTTGAAATATGTTCGGCCAGCAGTTGAGATGTGGAATGCCCCGCACTGCAATGCAACCAAGCCTTCGTGAACTAATTCGGTTCGACAATCAATCAATCGCGCAATGTCTGCACCGTATTGACGCGCACGTTCCGGGATGCCCGCAAGATCTGGTTCGTCAGGTTGCCCTAGGTCGGCGGTATAACAACACGGCAAGGCTCCTCGTTGGCGCATCCATGCAACAGCAGCAGAGGTGTCAAGACCACCAGAGAATGCAATACCGACGCGTTCGCCCACGGGGAGAGATGAGAGCACTTTGGACATGGTTCTAACGGTACCTAGTGAAGGAAGCCAGACTGTGGTCTATTAAGGGGTTCTCTCATGTATCCCAGCAAAGGTGGCGATAGAGCCAAGCAGGGCAGCAGTCGCAACGATGATTTGAGCCAAGGCGACGCCAATGGTGGCATCAATATCGGCGACGGCAAAGATTCCGAGAAACAAACTAGAGAGGATTCCCACTAATGGTGCAACCGAGTGTGAGCCTAAATATGCCAAAGCCGTTCCAACAATAACAATTACCAAGATCGCAGGAGCATAAAAAGGAGCAGGATCGGAGGCTGGTCCGAGCCACCATGGTGGCCGGCTAAGTGTGCGAGATGAAATAGCGATGGCAATCACGGCGAGCAAGGTCGCAATCCATGTGACAGCCCCCACAACAGCCCAACCCGAGGAAAGGGTCTTGCGCCAATTTTTGATTGCTTGATTCACGATAAAGACCGTACAGCATGATTTATAGATGGCTACTAATGTCTTGATCATGGATTACGCCAAATTCTCCAAATTATCGGTGTTTTTCCCGATGTGGAATGAAGAAAATTATCTTGTGCGGGCTCTTGATGCCGCCCGTGAGGAATGCCAAGAGCTGATTAAAGAAGGCGACATCGCTGACTACGAACTGATTATCATCAATGATGCGTCAACTGACCGCACGGGCGAGCTCGCTAATGCCGCCGCCGCCGCCGACCAGCATGTCCGAGTCGTGCACCACGCCCAAAACCGCAAGCTGGGTGGATCAATGAAGTCTGGTTATGCCGCTGCCACAGGTGATCTTGTGCTTTACACAGATGCCGACCTCCCATTTGACATGCATGATGTTCACAAAGCCATTCGACTGTTGCGATATTACGACGCAGATGTGGTCAGCGCCTATCGTTTTGATCGCACCGGAGAAGGATATATACGCACGGTGTACTCGGCGCTTTACAACTTATTGGTGCGTGTGTTGTTTGGCACACGGATTCGTGACATTAATTTTGCTTTTAAATTATGCCGCAGGAGTATTTTTGAACACATCGAACTCAAGAGCGAAGGATCGTTTATCGATGCTGAACTTATCGTCCGTGCCCAAAAGTTGGGCTATACCGTCGTTCAATTTGGAGTCGATTATTTTCCGCGCACAAGAGGGGTTTCAACGCTCAGTTCACCCGCGGTGATTCGCAAGATTCTTGGAGAGGCCCGCGCCTTGCGCAAGGAAATCCGGAATATTTCACCTGTTCGGTAGTGCACTGGACTCTTGGAAATAATTCTTGATAGCGTTTTATCGCTGTGAACCCATCAGATGACACTGTTTCTACCGATGACCAAAACCTATTGACGCCGAACGGGGGCTCATCATGGATCGTTCAATGGCGGTCTTCTTTGATTGCTCTTGCCGTTTTGGCGATCGTTGCTGGCATTATCGCTTTCTCACGTTCACCCGAGGCTTCAATTTCAACGACAACCGTGCCTGCATCAACAAGCACTGTCTCTGCTCCTGATGTCACCAATTTTGAACTTACCCGCACTCTGAAGAAAGGGATGCGGGGTAATGATGTACGTCGTGTGCAACAACGACTTAAAGATCTGCATTTCGATCCAGGCCCAATCGATGGGGTTTACGGGGGTGACACGATTACTGCTATCTGGGCTTATCAGGCAATCGTCATGAAGATGACGCGGGACACAATCACCGATTTTGTCGCGCCAGTGCTGTGGGACTCAATGCGTGGGGCAGTCGTGATTACTCCGCGCAGAACCAAAACATCACCGACTCATGTTGAGATTTATTTGCCCGAACAAGTAATGGTGGTTTTTAAGAACGGTGAAGTGATATTAGTTACACACATTTCCTCGGGTTCAAATCTGGACTGGTGCGAAGAAGTTGTTATCGATCCGGGAGAAGAGGGAAACACAGGTGTCGGGCGAATCACCGCTGGTGCATGTGGAAAATCAATCACACCCGGCGGCGTGTACGCTTTTTATATGCGCAAAAGTGGTTTGCGCGAGAGTCAACTCGGAACCATGTGGAATCCTGTTTATTTCAATTACGGCATCGCAATCCATGGGGCTATGCAGGTGCCCAAGTATCCGGCATCTCATGGATGTATTCGCATTCCTATATATATTTCGGAGTATTTTCCAGCAATGGTGCAATACAGCGACAGGGTCTTTGTATTTGATGGCGTCAAAGAACCAGAAGCCTACGGATCGCCCGCACCCTACTTCAATCGTCCATGGCCCGAATACACCACGACAACATCTTCAACATCAAGCACATCTACAACAACTACAACAACTACAACAATTGCACCGCCACCTGTGAAAAACCCTACTTCCACAGTTGCAAGTACTGTCCCTCCTGTTGGTTAATTATCCTGGCCATCAATAAACATGATCGGAACACCAAGAGCCTCTTCAAGAAGTTGTTGTCGTTCGCGTGCTGCGTAGATATTCATTTCAAGTGCATCTGCTTGGGGCAGCAAAGTGCTGATCGTAATATCAACAAAACTCTTCTGAATTTCGACCTCAAGATGTGTCACGCGTCCATCGTGTGACCGATCAAGGCCAATGGCGATGCGCAGAATGCCAGCCAAAAAGCGTATAAGTTGCTGTTCGGTCTCTAAGAGGCGCGCGAATTCGTTGTGCGCAGGCTTGGGGTGGCTTTTGCGGTGATAGCGAGCAATGAGTGCAATTAGTTCGATCTCATGATCGGTAAATCCGACGAGATCTGAGTTTCGAATCACATAGTAGGAGTGCAGATGGTGTTTGCTGTGCGAGATGATTAATCCAACATTGGAGAGCAATGCCGCCGCTTCTAAAAGTACACGCCACTCAGGACTGAATTTATACTCCTGTTCGAGTGAGTCATAGAGCTCGAGCGCCAAGCGCGCTACATTTTTGCTGTGCTCGACATCATCGTCGCAGCGTTCGACCAGTGTCATCACACTGTTGAGGGAAACTTGACGCAGATGTTGATGATCCGAATGTTCAGTCCGTTGCAGGGTGTCAAGAATGATTCCTTCCCGCAAGGCAAAATCACTGAAAACGAGTTTTTCTAGTTTGAACTCGTGAGTTATCGTCTCCAAAATAAGCGCGCCAGCCAGAATAATGTCGGCCCGCGAAGCATCGACACCCCGCAGTTGACGCCGAGTTTGGACTGTTGGGGATTGGACTAACAGGTCTACCGCAATCTTTAGCTCCTTAGCTGTGAATTCGAATCCGTTCAAGGATTTTGGATCAGGTTTAGATTCAGAATCACCTCTCATAATGCGCACCATGTTTGCCAATGCTTCTGCCGTTCCGGATGAAACAACTGCAATTTGAGGGGCAAGCCCAACTATTTCCTTGCTCGATGGAGACAAAGTTGAATGCAAAAATTTACGACATGCAGATGTCGCGGAGGGGTGCAATGACAATGAAGAGAAGAATCGACTTGTCAGACGGATTGCGCCAAGTTTAAAACTACGGACGAAATGTTGTGTGAGGCCATTGGCGATGACGACTTCTGTGCTCCCACCGCCAATATCAATAATTATAGAACGCTTGTCCATAAGTGGAATTGCTTGCATAACCCCCAAATGAATTAGCCGAGCCTCTTCAACACCTGAAATCACCTCCACAACAATGGAGGCTTCTTTTAGGGCACGATTGATGAAGACATCGGCATTGGTGGCCTCTCGCACTGCACTTGTTGCAATGGCACGTAACTCGGCGCCGTGGGTGTCTACCACCTGTCTCATCTTGCGAAGTGCATTGATGCCCCGTTCGATTGCCTCGGGGCTAAGAAATTTCATGTCACCCGAGCCCTCACCGAGTCGCACCATCTCTTTTTCTCGGGTTATTACTTCGAATCCCGAATGAGTTGCGCGAGCAATCACAAGGTGAAAGCTGTTCGTTCCAATGTCAAGGGCACCAATCACGGATGATGATTTGGTCACGAGTTCGAGAGTATCCGATTGAGTTCGACGACTTCAGTTGTCTGAGCCTTTATCATCGCGCCGGCAAGTTTGACCACTTCACTATTTTTCCCATTAGCGGCAGCATATTGAGCCATGTGAAGACCCCCGTTGTGGTGGGTGATCATCAGTTGAGCAAATAACTTGTCGGCAGCAACTCCACTTGATTGTCGTAATTGTTGCAGTTGTTCGTCGGTCGCTAATCCATGCATTTTTTCAAGTTGCACTGGCTCATTCATCCATGTCATCGCCTGCTCGGACTCATTAACCTCTGATTCCCCGAACATTCGGAGTAGTTGCACCATGCGTCCTGATTCAAAAGATTGGGCAAATTGAATTTCGCGAGCAATTGTTCTCCCGACTGCACTGCCGTCCTCCCAGATGTCAAGGTATACAGAGGCCATTGCGACTGCTTGCTCGTGATGAATACGCATATCCTGCAAAAAGCCGGTATCGACATTATTGTGCTGGATACGGCCATTGCGACTGCCCTCGGAATAGCCGACTGAAAAGACCAAAAAAGCCACAGCAATGACGCCGATGAATATACTGGCGGGGTTTTTCCACCACGGCAATAGAGCGGCTTCGGACCCATGGTTCATCCAAAACACGGTAGTAGTCTGTTGCCCATGACGACCACCTCTTCCTCGGTACTTGTTGATGCAGTTGGAATTCAATCCCTGCGCTCACGTGCAATTTCTCGAGATGTCATTCTTGTTGTTGGATTCGCCCTTTTTACGGCGTTGGCTGCGCAGATAACGATTGGTTTAGGCTTCACGCCTGTGCCAATTACGGGACAGACCTTTGCCGTGTTGGTCAGCGGGAGCGTTCTGGGGTGGCGACGTGGTGCTCTTTCACAGGGTGTGTACTGGGGAATGGGGCTTGTAGGGCTGCCTTTTTATTCTGGTGGAGATGGTGGTTGGTCAGCAGGAACAGGATCAACGATGGGCTATCTAGTGGGTTTCATCGCAGCGGCTGCGCTGATTGGCTATTTGTCCGAGAGACGAGGTGATCGCAACTATGCATCATCTTTTTCGGCGATGGCAATGGGAACAGTTGTGATCTATGCCTTTGGCGCGGGATGGCTTGCCCATAACCTACAAATCCCTATCGCAACCGGAGATGTCAATGCGATTGGCTACGGTGTGACACCTTTTTTGATCGGAGATTTGCTGAAGATGCTTGTTGCTGGTGCAGTTGCCCCAGTCGCCTGGGCAGTTCTTGATCGTGAAAAAAAGTAAGGCACTGATGATGGAAGAACAAACTAATCCGCGTCAAGAATGGGAAGCAGCTTTTGCTGATAGCAAAGTTCGTGACGAACCATTCACCACGATGTCGGGAATCGCCACTGATCCCGTCTACGGACCAGATGATGCGGAGCATCCTGGCGTTTATCCGTACACTCGGGGCCCTTATGCTTCGATGTATCGATCCAAACTTTGGACAATGCGCATGTTCGCTGGCTTTGGTACTGCTCAAGATACGAATTGGCGGTTCAAAGAAATAATTCGTGCTGGTGGCGATGGGCTTTCAACTGCTTTTGATATGCCAACCCTGCTTGGGCTTGACTCCGATCATGAGATGAGTGATGGAGAAGTCGGTAGATGTGGTGTTGCCATCGACACCATGGCAGACATGGAAGATTTGTACGCCGGAATTGATCTTTCTGCGATTACAACATCAATGACCATCAACTCTCCTGCCGCGGTGATTTTTGCCATGTTTGTTGCCCAAGCAGAGCGAGCAGGGGTGCCCCGCGAAAAGTTAGGCGGGACACTTCAAAACGACATCTTGAAGGAGTATCAGGCGCAGAAGGAATTCGTTTTTCCTCCCCGTCACAGTATGCGTTTGGTGCGTGACACGATTGCATTTGCAACAAATGAAATGCCGCGGTGGCATTCAATTTCAATTTCTGGATACCACATCCGTGAGGCGGGTGCGACCGCTGCCGAGGAATTGGCATTTACATTGGCCAATGGCTTTGCCTATATCGAGCTCGCAATGCAGGCTGGATTACCCATTGATTCTTTTGCGCCACGGCTTTCTTTTTTCTTCAATGCACACATTGATTTTTTCGAAGAAATCGCCAAGTACCGTGCGGCACGCAGAATTTGGGCTCGCTGGACCAAAGAACGTTATGGCGCTGAGTCCGAACGCTCGATGCAATTGCGTTTTCATACTCAAACGGCGGGTGTTTCACTGACTGCTCAGCAGCCAGAGGTCAATATCGTGCGAACTGCAATCGAAGCATTGGCCGGAGTTCTGGGCGGTACACAGAGTCTGCATACAAACTCAATGGATGAAGCGCTTGCATTGCCGACTGAGAAGGCCGCGCGGATTGCGTTGCGCACGCAGCAAGTTTTGGCTTATGAAACAAACGTAACCAATGTGGCGGATCCACTTGGCGGCTCTTGGTTCGTGGAGTCTTTGACAGACGAGATGGAGCGTCAGGCAGAAGAAATTTTTGCCAAGATTGACACGATGGGTGCTGGCTCAATGCTTGAAGGTGTAATTCAAGGCATCGAAGAGAACTGGTTTCAGGGACGTATTGCTGATTCTGCATACATCCAAGAAAAGATGCTGAATGCCGGTGATCGCACTGTGGTTGGTGTGACGCGTTTCCTTGAAGGCAACGACGAGGCAAGCATTGACGTACTGCAAATCACAAATGAAGATGAGGCTCGCCAACACAAACGTCTTCAATCGGTGAAGTCGTCACGAGATGACAGTGCAGTTCAAAACGCTCTTGATCACCTGCGTGCGGTTGCATCCGATCCGGAACTTAATGTCATGCCAGCGCTGATCGCCGCCGTAACGGTGTACGCAACTCTTGGCGAGGTTATGAATACATTGGGGTCGGTATTTGGAAAACACGTGGAAGTGCCAACAATTTAAATGTCAGCCCAGTGGCAAGTCGTAGAGAAAATTGCCCGAGACGAGTCAAACCTTTCGCTTCGTCATTTATTTGCTGGTGACCCAGAGCGGGGGCAGAAGTTTTCTTTATTCTGCAATGACATATTTTTCGACTTCTCAAAACAACTTGTGTCCGAGAATGGTCTCAAAGCATTGGTGGGGCTTGCTAGTTCGGCAGGGGTGCAAGAGCGCTTCCAAGAAATGTTTAATGGTGCAGAACTAAATGTCACGGAGCATCGCTCGGTCGGACACGTACATCTTCGGTCAGAGGGCGATTCATCAATGGCCGTGGCGGCAAGAGAGCAAACTGAGCGGGCCATTGAGTTGGCAGAGGCAATTCGCGCTGCCCGAATAGTCGGCTTTGGTGGGCATGCATTTTCGGCGATTGTAAGCATCGGCATCGGTGGTTCTGATCTTGGCAATGTCCTCGTTGCTGATGCGCTTGAAGGTTGGTGCAACGGGCCTCGTTGCTATTTCGTTTCAAGTATTGATCCCACGCATTTAGACACTGTGCTTACCCGAAATAATCTGTCACCAGAGTCCACATTATTTGTGGTGGCTTCAAAAACCTTCACAACTTCGGAAACAATGCACATTGCGAATCGCGCGAGGGATTGGATAAGTGACTCGCTCGGCATCAAAGCCGTACCCCAGCATTTTGTTGCAACAACGGCTGCGCCCAAAGTTGCCGCGGAATGGGGGATCGCAAATGACCGTATTTTGGAATTCTTTGACTGGGTAGGTGGGCGCTTCTCGGTTAGTTCAGTGATTGGTTTCCCGGTAATTGTTTCCTGTGGTGGTGAAGTTTTCCGAGAATTTTTGCGTGGGATGGCAGTCACTGATCGGTATGTGCTGACGACACCCTTGGCACAAAATGCCCCCGTTATTCACGCACTGCTTGGGGTGTGGAATAGTTCAATGCGCAACCACTCCTCGCTCGCAGTAATACCCTACAGTCACGGGTTGCGGCGTTTCCCTGCTTTTTTGCAACAACTACAGACTGAAAGCAACGGCAAAAGTGTCACTGTTGATGGGCATCAAGTTCCTTATCCAACGTCTCCTGCGGTGTGGGGTGAGCCAGGCCCTGCTGCGCAGCATTCGTTTTTTCAGATGTTGCATCAGGGAACAAATAAAATCTGCACAGATTTCATCGCCGTCAAGCGCACTTCAAAGATTGATGAAAATGGGCAGCGATTATTGTTTGCAAGCATGCTGGCGCAGTCCGCCGCCCTGGCATTCGGCAAGACGAAACAAGAAGTTGCCGCTGACGGTGTATCAGAATCGCTCGTAGGTCATCGCGTGTTAGGAGGCAATAAACCAAATTCGTGCATCGTGATGCCAGTCTTGAATGCTTTCACGCTGGGACAACTGATTGCTTTTTACGAACATAGTGTTGCCGTTCAGGGGTGGATCTGGAACATCAATAGTTTTGATCAGTGGGGAGTCGAACTAGGCAAAGTGTTAACTGCCAAGATTGAGCCGGTACTGATGGGCAAACAGAGTGCCGAGGTTGACTCGAGCACGGCGATGCTGGCTGACTGGTATCTCCAGCAGGGCTGATTGAACGAGTAGCAGCACACCGATTCAGATGGCAGACTGCAGGGCGGGAGACATCAATGGCACAACGGATTTTGGTAGCAAAGGTCGGGCTTGACGGGCACGACAGAGGGGTCAAAGTGGTTGCCCGCATGCTGCGTGATGCTGGATTTGAAGTTATTTATACTGGTCTTTTTCAGACACCCGACACAGTGGCTGCTGCTGCAATAGATGAAGATGTTGATGCGATTGGTTTGTCTATGTTGTCGGGGGCGCATATGACCCTTGCTCCCCGCGTGGTGCAGAAGTTGCGTGATCGCGGAGCCGATATCCCGGTGATTGTTGGTGGCATAATCCCGGTGTCTGATGTCCCAAAATTGCGTGAAGCAGGCGTGGCAGGCGTGATCACGGCTGGCTCGACAGCCCAAGAAGTGATCACGATGGTTCACTTAGTAATTGATCAGCACGTCTCTCGGGAGCGCGGCTAGCGCCCAACCTAAGTACTCATGGTCAAGTCAAAGCAGCAAGATCCAGCCGAGCGAATGCTCAACCTTTTGGCATTATTAGGCAATACCTCTTTGCCCCAAACACTAGAGCAAATCATGAATCAAATGGGCGCCGAATATGGGAACACTGCTGAGGGACGTCGCACTTCATTTGAGCGAGATAAAGCGGCGTTGCGCGAAATGGGTGTGCCGATTTCCAATGTCGTTTTGAGCGGAGATGGGGCAGGCAAGACAGGGTATTTTTTGGATAAAAAAGGATAT
This sequence comes from Actinomycetota bacterium, assembly GCA_005790505.1. Classification (GTDB taxonomy): domain Bacteria; phylum Actinomycetota; class Acidimicrobiia; order Acidimicrobiales; family Ilumatobacteraceae; genus UBA2093. The sequence continues at coordinate 928 of SXUP01000024.1, read as the reverse complement.
GGAGAACTTGCATCGCAACTAACGGCCGACGAGATCAATGCCTTGCAAGAGGCTGCCGCGATGGTCCAAATTGACACCGAGTGGGGTCGGCGAGCGGTGGTTCGCCTCGGGGGAGTGATTGACGACGATGCGGGTTTTGCAACAGTGCATCTTGAGTCAGGCTCTGCTGAGTTGCCAGAACTGTGGCGAGCGTCCAACGAATGTCGTGTCGTGTCGATGAAATACAACAGCAAGGAGCGCACCGTTCACCCTTACGGATTGCTTTCCCGTGATGGTTATTGGTATTTGGGTGCGCACGACCTATCTCGTCAAGAAGAAGTCGTATTCCGAGTTGATCGCATTCAAGGCAGCATTGTTGTCGGATCAACACCGAATGCATTCGTGCGTCGAGTTGACTACAGACTTGCCGACGCCATGCCAATTGATGCCAAGTTGTTTGATGGTGCTTTTGAGCAAGCAATAGTGCGTATTGACAAGGTTCTTGCGGTTACGGTAGCGCGAGAAGTCGGCAGCTCGGGAGTTGTGATGAAGTATCCAAATGGCGATATCGAGGTCAAAGTTTCATGCGCCAATCGTGTTGCTTTTCGTGCTTGGTTGTTTGCCATGGTCGATCGCGCAGAGGTGATCTCACCCCCCAATATTCGACAAGAAGTTATTGGCTGGTTGACTGAAATTGCAACGAGTACGCAATGAGGGGTAGAAACAGATGGAGACGGCCAATCCGCAAGCGCGGTCCAAGGTCGGCAAAAGAACGGGTGCAGAATGCATTGCACATAATGCCATGGGGAATGGAGCGCGGTGGCTCTACCGTGCAAGAGATTGCTCAACAGTTTGGCCTATCAGAAGAAGAAGTTTTTGAAGATATGAAAACAGCAATGGTCTGTGGCGTTCCCCCGTATGGTGGCGCCGACATGATTGACATTGTTGT
>SXUP01000023.1 GCA_005790505.1 Actinomycetota bacterium | reverse complement strand
TACGAACCGCTGAGTGTTGTTTCGTCTCATAGAGCTATTTGCTTAGTGCTATGTGACAAAGCTGACATTGTCGAAGACGATGGTTCGGTCATGCATGCAGAGAAACTTGAGGTGCCAACGCCTCTCGTGATTAAGCTTAGATACGTCGTCAAGGTTCCGTATCATCGCCATGCCGCATTGTCCCGTAGAGCAATCTTTGCTCGTGATAATCATAAGTGTGCATATTGTGGTGGTTTAGCCGACAGCATTGATCATGTTCATCCACGGTCTCGTGGAGGGGAGCACATTTGGGAGAATGTCACGGCTGCGTGTCGTAACTGCAATCTGCAAAAAAGAGATCGCACTCCTGACGAAGCTGGTATGAAGTTGCGAACAATACCGCTCGTGCCTCTTGAAACAGCCTGGATAACCTTTTCTGTGGGTTCGGTGCCCGATGAGTGGAAACCGTACTTGGCCCAAGCAAGTTAATTGGGTGAGCCCAAAGAATGTCTAGTGATCTTGGCTTGAATCTTGATGGTTGGGTTGTCAATGACTATGTCGGTACTGCGCGTCAATTTCATGCGAGCGATTTGGAGTGGAGACGAAGTCTTTGGTTATGTCGGCCAACAGATGCAGCGATCGTGCTGGGTTCTGCTCAAGACGAATTAGACGTTGACACTGAGCGTGCCCATCGAGAAAAGATTGATGTTGTGAGACGCCGAAGTGGCGGTGGTGCGGTTTATTTAGATCCTGATTCGAGCGTTTGGATCGATGTCGTGATCACTCGCAAAGATGCTCATTGGGTAGATGATGTTTCAACGAGTGCACTTTGGCTTGGTCAGGTGTGGTGCGAAGTTTTGCGCCGTTACGGAGTTCCTGATCTCGAAGTATTTTCAGCGCCGATGCTCAAACCTGCTGCTTCTCGATCGGTGTGTTTTGCCGGTATGGCCTCGGGTGAAGTGCTTTCAGCAGGACGCAAAGTTATTGGCATCAGCCAACGGCGCAATCGCGATGGTGCTCGATTTCAGTGTGTGATGTATCGCCAGTGGCGCCCGAAAAAATATGCCCATCTTTTCGTGAGTCAAGAAATCCAAGATGCACTTTGCTCGTTGGAGGTGGCTGAGGTTCATTGCGAACCAGGTGATGTCTTGATGGCACTTGCCAGACAACTTGGGTAACAGCAACCTGACCTGCTGATCTGGCGCATTCCCAGCCTTTGACGGCTATGCCATCTAGGGGACTAGGTGGTAGGAAAAGGGGAATGGTGGTTGACAGTGGGGCAAAGTGGGGATAATCTGCTGAGTGGAGGGAAGCGGTACCCGCTTCCTGGGAGCGGAGTGGTTGTGTTTGTAGGAGCCCATGATCGGCAGTTAGACCCCAAGGGTCGACTTGCCCTTCCTGCTGCCTTTCGGCCCCGCCTCGAACCACGTTGCTATTTGGCATTTGGTCAAGACAAGTGCGTCGACATCTTGACTGCTGACGCTTTTGAGCAAGTTGTTCAAGAGACGTTAGACAAAGTGCGGTCAGGAGAAATTAACCGCAACCAACAACGAGCGCTGGCAGCAAACACGGTTGAAGTGTCAATCGATGCGCAAGGTCGAATCAATATCGAAGAAAAATTGCGCGATTATGCAGGACTATCACTTAATTCCAAAGTAATTGTTGCTGGCTCATTCGATCGAGTTGAGATTTGGGACCCCACACGACATCAACGCATCACAGATGCAGGCACACAGCAGATTGCTGGAGACAGCAAGTGATACGTGGTACGCGAAATGAATTATTGCATTCAACAATCACGTCAAGGGCATCGGTCTTTGGCAGTTTCCCGGATGGCACGGTGCGCAGCTTCAACTCCGCCCGCTGTCATCGCGCCCATTCCGAGGAGAAATCTCGGGGGCTTATGCTGTTCGGGAAGCTGCCAAGGACCGGTGTCGTGAGTGGTGCCATGTTTAATCACGAACCCGTCATGCTGAATGAGATTCTGGAAGTATTTTCCGGCCTTTCAACTGGAACTTTTCTTGACGCGACGTTAGGCGGGGCAGGACACGCAAGTGCATTGCTCAAGGCTCATCCTGATATTGAATTTCTTGGTATTGATCGCGATCATGAGGCCGTCGCGTTTTCTAAATCAAAACTGTCTTCTCTTGGCGAGCGTGTCACCCTCCGGCACGCTCGCTTTGATCGTGTTGCCGAGGTACTGGTGCAAACAGGTACTCATTCGTTGGCTGGAGCTCTATTTGATCTCGGTGTGTCTTCCCCGCAATTGGATCAAGAACAGAGGGGATTTTCATATCGGCTTGACGCCCCCCTTGATATGCGGATGGATCAATCGCAGTCCATGAGCGCTCTAGAAGTAATTAATGACTCAAGTATTGAACATCTTGAAAAAATTTTGAGGGAAAATGCCGATGAACGCTTTGCTGGGCGAATTGCCAAAGCGATTGTGCGGGCACGTCCGATAAATACGACCGTTGAGTTAGCTGAGGTGGTCATTGCGGCGATTCCCGCTGCCGCAAGACGTCGCGGTGGCCACCCGGCAAAGCGCACATTCCAGGCAATTCGGATTGAGGTAAATCAGGAACTTGTCATTCTTCCCAATGCTCTTACTGACGTAATCAAAGCCCTTTCCCCGGGCGCTCGATTGGCTGTTTTGTCATACCACTCTGGGGAAGACAGTATTGCAAAGAGCGTGATGCGTCTAGCCGAGACCGGTGGCTGTACATGTCCGACCAACTTGCCATGTGTTTGTGGTCGACAAGCCCTAGTGCGCCGAGTTCGGACAGTCAAGACGCCATCAGTTGCGGAGCAGACACTTAATCGACGCTCTACAGCTGCGCGTCTACGAGTCGTAGAGCGTTTGAGTACTGGATGGGAAAGCTAATCGTGGCAATCGCATTTAGACAACCGTTCGGACTGGAGCAACCAGTAAAGACGACGAAGCCCTCTCTGACGATTGTCCCTAAAACACGCAAGTATGCGAGTCGAACAATTGTGGTGATTTTTTTGATTACGACATTTTTGTGTGGTGTCGTTGCGCTTCGGACATATATGGCACAGCAACAAATGCGCCTTGACACAATCACTAGCGATATTGAGAGTTCTCGTGATTACTTCGATGAATTACGGGCAACCAAAGCAGAACTTGAATCACCAAGTGTTCTATTGCAAAAAGCACGAAACATCGGAATGGTTCCCGTGTGGGGAACAAAAGTTTTAGAGATTCCAGCGCTTGTCGCAGCCGAGGTCGCTGCCACGGTCGGGAAAGTGGATATTGATGTTGCCGCTGGAGGTGGTTCGGCGCTCGAAGAATTTGGAAAAGTGAAGGCTAAAACAGGAACAGCCCCATGAGCGCATCGCGGACAAGTCGAGTGATCACTGCTCTGTCTTTGCGCTATCGAGAATCCCCTTCAACTACGAGTCGCTCAACTGCGAGTCGCTCAACTACTAGTCGCTCAACTACTAGTCGCTCAACTACTAGTCGCTCAACTGCGCGGCGACCTGTGCCTCGTGCAGCAAGCCCAAGAGCGAATAAAGAAGCCTCTAGTGTCGTTGATAAGCGGATTAGATTTCGTCTTGCTCTGTCGTTGGGAATTTTTGTCATTGTTTTTGTTCTCATTTTGGGAAGAACAATCATGCTTCAAACATTTAGCCGTGACACCCTTCATGCGGCCAGCATCGACCAACGAACGAAGATCTCGGCTTTGCGTGCCGAACGGGGAGCGATATTTGATCGCAACGGGCACGAGATTGCCCTTTCAATTCCGAGTCAGACGCTCTCTGTGAATCCACGAATGGTTGTTGATCCGATAGGTACCGCTCGTGCGTTGGCTGGGTTGTTGCGATTTTCTCCAGAACGAGAAGCAAATGTTCAACAGGCATTAATCGATAAAAAAACAAGTTTTTTGTATCTTGCGCGAAAAGTGGATAAACCAACGGCAGAGGCCGTACTGGCTTTAGATCTTCCTGGAGTTACCTCAAATAACGAGCCCAAGCGCATAGTTGAAAGTGGAGTTGCTGGTGCGGTGATTGGTCGCACCGACCCTGATGGCGTCGGCACAGCAGGTCTTGAGTTGCAGTACAACGAATTGCTAGCAGGTGTTGACGGAGTGAGCGTTATAGAAAAAGATGGAAGCGGCAACTCAATGAAAAATTCCGGTGACAAGGGAAATTCAGCGAAGCCTGGCGATGACTTAGTCCTCACGATCGACAAGTCTCTTCAGTTTCAGACCGATCAAGCATTGATTCAGCGCGTAACGCAACTGAGCGCCATAGCCGGAACTGTCATCATGATGAATTCTCGAACCGGCGAGATATATGCGATGTCAAATGTG
>SXUP01000022.1 GCA_005790505.1 Actinomycetota bacterium | reverse complement strand
GGATTTGGAAACATGTAAATCTTTTCTCGATGGGCAAGATGCGGAGCAAGACTGTGATACACCGAGATCACCGCATTACGCGGGACATCTTTGCTGATGTCGCGAGCAGCAACTGCCATTGGATGAGAGGCAGGCCAGTGGTATCCGGGCTGTCGCGAGAAACCAAATGACCCCCACAACACTGAAGTCGTCACGCTGCAGATCAACATTGCGCTACACAGAATTATTCTGCCTTTTTTTGACACACGACCGATGGCGTAAATGGATCCAAAAACGAGAGCGGGCACCGCAACGAGAGAATAGTGGTAACCCAAATGAAATTGATACCAAAACGTGCTGACAATATTGCCGAGCAGTACCAAGCCGCTGACAAGAGCAAGGTCGGGCATCAACAAAAATATTGCACCCACGGGGGAAACCATTTGCCACAGATAAAAAAGTCGACCCTCGCTTGTGAGGTATTCCAGAACACTTGATGGACTCGTCACTGACTTTTTGATAAACCCACCGACTCCCCCGAAAGGAATGCGCCAACCATTGCGAGTTGGCACACCGATCAAACTCCGCATCAGCACGAACATGCCCGCCAAAGTTGCGAGCAAACTGATGAAGATTGTTCCATAACCAATTCGCCTGTCGCGCTTTACTGCCACCCAAATCCCCAATGGCACAAGAACAAGTACAACGTCTTCCTTGACTAATGCGCACAAAATTACAGCCACAAGGTACAGTCGCCACTTTCTTTCGAGTGCTGCGTAAAGTGCGAGAGGCACAAATAATCCAAGCATTGAATCAGGATGGAAGTTTTCAAGATTGCTCAGTCCTACTGCTGGGTGGAGCAATAAACACATTCCAGCAATAACCGCCAGCCAGTCACTTTCAAGACGCTTCCTCGCATACAGATACAAAGGAATGGCTCCTAAGGCGATCGCCATTGACTGCACGACCAAAAGTGTCTCCGAGCCGGGAAACAACCAATACAGGGGCACAAAGAAAAGCAGTATCAGCGAAGCATGATCTCCAAACATGTTTCGCCCCATCAGCGTGACAAAAGGGGCCTTGAATCTCGAAAGAAGCCAGATGCCCTGGTCGTATAGGCCTATGTCATAGGCCGAGGTGCCAAGACCACGATGCGTGTCAATTGTGACTATTGAAAACCACCAGGCATAAAATGCCACGACCGACAAAATCGCTGCTATTGACAAACCCCGTCGTGACGGCTTCAAAATTTTTGACAACAACGACACGACTTGCACCTCGTCATTTTAGGCAATTGTTAATCAGCAGGTCGCGATGCCCTGGCAACTGCTGCAAGCACGCCATTCACAAAACGCCCGGAGTCGTCTGTTGAAAAACGTTTTGCAAGCTCGACTGCTTCATCAATTACAACAGCAATCGGCGTATCTGTTCTGCGAAGAAGTTCAAAAACCCCCATCCGCAAAATGGCGCGATCTAATGCCGGCATTCGATCAAGTGCCCAGCCTTTGGAGTGCGTCGTAATCAAGGCGTCTATGTCCTTGGCATTCTCCGCAACTCCCATAACAATGAAACGCGCAAGATCCTCCGTTGATTTGGGTCGGTCCTGCATCGTTTCAACGAGAGAAATTCCCCGCTGTTCTGACTCATACAAAGCAATAAGTGCTTGTTCTCGGGCATCCGACCGATCATCACTACGCTTTGGTGGCTCGAACGACTCTGGAACTGACATCAGACCCGCGTGATGTATTCACCGGAGCGTGTGTCTACCTTGACCCTGTCACCGATGACGACAAACAATGGAACTTGAATCACTTTTCCAGTTTGCAAAGTGGCCGGCTTTCGAGCCCCAGAAACCCGATCACCCTGTAAGCCTGGTTCAGTATCAGTAATTGTTAGTTCGGCTGATGCGGGAATTTCGACGCTTACAATCTCGTCATTGAAAATTGCAATCACAGCCGTTGCAGACTCAATAAGATAATCAGCGGCGTCTCCAAGCGCAACAGGCGCAACAGTCAACTGGTCGTAGGTCTCCGTGTCCATAAATACAAAGTCGTCTCCGTCTTTGTACAAGAACTGCATATCTCGCTTGTCAAGAATTGCTTGTTCGACCCGAATACCGGCATTGAACGTTTTCTCGATTACATTTCCGTTTCGAAGATTCCGCAATTTGGTGCGCACGAATGCACCACCTTTGCCGGGCTTTACGTGCTGAAACTCAATTACCGTGAAAAGACCGTTATCGAGCAACAGGCTTATGCCATTTTTGAGATCGTTCGTTGAAATGGCGGGCATGACAAATCCTTGGGAGTCTGGCTAACTACGCGACATCCGTTACTAGTGACTTCCACTAGATCTTCGATCCGAACACCACTGACCCCTCCACGATAGACCCCAGGCTCCACAGTCACTACTTCCCCGGCCAATAAGACTTGCTGGGACCTGTTATTGAGGAACGGTTCTTCATGAATCAGCAACCCAACTCCGTGCCCTGTGCCGTGAGTGAAATACTGACCAAAGCCAGCCTCGTTGATAATCGAGCGGCATGCCGAATCAATGTCAAGTGCGCTGACCCCTGGGGCAACAGCATCAACACCCGCAGACTGCGATTTACGAACCACATCAAATACAACTAAATCCTCAGGACTTGGTTCCCCTACTTTAATTGTTCGTGTCATATCAGAGTGATAGCCCTCAACTAGTGCTCCCATATCAATGACTACCAAGTGTCCAGGCATGACCACTGTGGAGTCAGGCCGGTGATGTGGCAGCGCGGCGTTTGTTCCTGTGGCCACGATTGTGTCGAACGAAACACCATCAGCTCCAAGGTCTTGCATGTTTCTATCGATCTCATTTCGAATTTGTTTCTCTGTCAAGCCACAAAGCCCCGCAGACACCACCCTTTGGAGGGCTTCATCTGCAATCGCTGCCGCATTATTTATGCGCTCCATCTCGGGTTTATCTTTTATGCGACGTAATTCTGCAAAGACTAGATGTTGTTGGGTTGTTTCAACCAGAAAGTGCTCTTGAATAGTTTCAAATTGCGCCACAGTGACATCTGCTGAACTAACAAAAACTGTTGCCCCACCTATGAGGGTTGCGATTAGTCCACATCGCTCGGCAATCGTTGCAACATGATGCACCTGCACCGCGGCTTTGGCATCTTTTGTTTGCTGCAGGGCTTGTTCTACATAGCGACCATCCGTAAAGAGGTGAAGTGCCCCACTTGTGGAATCCATCAACACCACGCCTGCGCTTCCGTTGAATCCGGTAAGCCACTGAATGTTTGTCAGATTGTGAAGCAATGTCCAACGCAGATTTTGAGACACCAATGCTTGACTCGTTCGCAATACGCGATCACGAACATCAATTGGAGCAAACTTTTTTAAATTGGCCACAAAAACCTTACTGACGATGGCAAAAGAGCGCTTGCACTGCAAGCTCATACCCGAGTCCACCAAAACCGGCGATGGTTCCAAGTGCGACCGGCGCAATGACGCTTGTATGCCTGAATTTTTCTCGTGCTGCAGGATTCGAAAGATGCACTTCGATTATCGGACCCGCAAAAGACTTGAGGGCATCATGGATTGCCCAACTGTAATGAGTAAAAGCACCCGCATTTATGATGATCGCGTCGACAACTCCACGGGCTTGATGAACCGCATCAACAATTTGGGCTTCTGAGTTTGATTGCATAGTTTGCAGTGACGCACCATGCTTTGCAAGAGCGTCTTTGGTTGTTTTAGTGTGATCAGCGAGAGTTGCACTTCCGTAGACCTCAGGTTCACGTTGGCCCAGCAAATTCAGGTTCGGCCCGTGAATCATCAATACTTTTCTTATTTCACTCACATCCCCACCGTAGTACGAGCCCGACACAACAACACGGCGATATTGCCCGAACCCCTAGACCTGGCGGCTTCGCAGTAACTCAAAGGCTTTTTCAAGGTCTTGTTCTTTGATTCCCTCGACTATCTGTAAGCCATCGGTCGAATCCAGCACAAACGTCAACGAAGACAGGGCTTTTTTGTCTCGACGCATCAAATTTATGGCAGTCGCCGAGTCGAGCCCCGCGGGCAGTCTTGTTTGGAGGTTGTAAATCCCGTGCACAATGTCATAGTGCTCTTGCACTCGGTCCGTAGTAATTCTTCCCATCACCTGAGAAAGATGTGCCGCATACAAAATGCCCACCGACACGGCAACTCCATGGGGCATGGTCAGCTCACTGGCGATTTCAAGTGCATGAGCCAACGTGTGGCCATAGTTCAAAAGTGCCCTTTGTCCTGACTCTCGCTCATCACTTGCAACAATGTCAGCCTTTATTTCAACACAGCGCGCGATTCTCTCGGCGAGTG
>SXUP01000009.1 GCA_005790505.1 Actinomycetota bacterium | reverse complement strand
GTACAAGAAGTAATCGTGCAGAACTTCCTGCCAAAGGTGCGCACAGGGATGCAGAATTCTCCGGCCTGCCCTCAAGATGAGTTTTTGTGGTCGATCGCTGCGGCTCGAGTGTTGTTGCCATCAAGCATTCATCTGCAAGCGCCGCCGAATCTCTCGGATGATTTTGGAGTGTTGCTTGATGCCGGCATCGATGACTGGGGTGGTGTTTCACCAGTTACGGCGGACCACGTGAATCCTGAGCGACCATGGCCAGCGCTTGAACGCCTGCAAGAAGTCACCGAGCAACGAGGTCATGTTTTGGCTCCACGCCTCACCATTTATCCAGAATTTGTTCGTCAACCCGAGACCTTCATTGATCTCGACCTGCGGTTTGCAGTGATGGATCGCAGTGATGCCCAAGGACTGGGGCGTGACGATCCTGGCGCTCTGTGGCCAGAAAAAGTCACGGCTGCCGACGTGGTGCAAGATGGCGCTGAAGTTGTGCTTGTTGGACACAAATCAACTCAGTGGTACTCGGGCTCAAACGTTAAGCCATTGACGCTCATTCCCCATTTGACCCCCCGCGCCACTGGAAGGATTGCCGAAATAATCCAAGGGCATCGCAGTGGTCAAGAAATTGGTCACGAAGAAATCGTTGCCTTATTTGGGGCACGCGGACCAGAAGTTGGTGCCATTGCTCAATACGCCGATCAGTTGCGGCGAGATGTTGTCGGTGACGACGTGACGTGGGTACACAACCGCAATATCAATTACACCAATGTTTGTACGTATAAATGTCGGTTCTGTGGTTTTTCCAAAGGGCCACTGAGTCTTAACTTGCGTGGCACACCGTACTTGTTGACGCTTGACGATATTGCCCAGCGAGCCCAAGAGGCGTATGTCTTGGGTGCAACGGAGGTTACGTTGCAAGGGGGAATCCATCCCGACTTTGACGGCGATTACTACATTGATGTCACCCGTGCCGTAAAAACAGCGGTGCCCGACATGCATGTACACGGGTTTACAGCACTCGAAGTAACCGAAGGGGCACGACGCAACGAAGAACCTCTGCGCGATTATCTCTTACGCCTCAAAGATGCCGGGCTGGCTTCATTGCCAGGAACAGCAGCCGAAATTCTCGATGACGAAGTACGCGCGATCTTGTGCTCTGACAAAGTCAATACTGAGGAATGGCTTGAGTGTCATCGACAGGCACATCTCATTGGGCTCGGATCAAATATCACCATCATGTTCGGAAGTATCGAGCACCCCGAATCATGGGCTCGACACATGATTGTCACCCGTGATCTGCAAAAAGAGACCGGTGGATTTACTGAGTTTATTCCGCTGCCATTCGTGCATATGGCTTCGCCAATTTATCTGCAGCGCAAAGCACGCCGCGGACCAACTTTCCGCGAGACGATCTTGATGCATTCCATTGGGCGTCTCGCCTATCACGGCCTTATCGACAATGTTCAAGTGTCGTGGGTGAAAATTGGGACAGCCGGAGCAGCGCAACTACTTCAAGCCGGCTGCAATGATCTGGGTGGAACGTTGATGGATGAAAATATCTCTCGTGCTGCAGGGGCAAACCATGGGCAAGCAATGACTGAAGGTCGCTTCGGAGAAATCGTGGCGCCATTGAGACGCACCCTTCGTCAGCGCACAACTGGCTACAAGATGTTCAGCGTGACGGCGGGTGACTAGCAAGAGCCTTGCTGGCATGTTCAATATCAAGATCAAGTTGAGCACGTAACGACTCAATGCCGTCAAATTGCCGCTCACTGCGCAAAAAAGCGACAAATTTTATTGCTGCTACTTCGCCATAAAGGTCGCCATCAAAGTCCAACAAATAGGCCTCGAGTAATGAGTGATCTGCATTCGTGTAAAATGTTGGTCGTCGACCGATATTGACTGCACAGCGATACTCGGATCCGTCTGCGCGCTGATACATCGCTGCATAAACACCGTCTGCTGGCATGCACATTGCGCGGGGGACTTCAACATTGGCAGTTGGAAAACCGATCGTTCTGCCTCTCTTGTCACCCGTGACCACGACACCTCGAATCTCGTACAAACGACCCAGCAAACGTCGGGCAGTTTCAATTTCTCCGCCCGACAGCGCACGGCGGATTGCTGTTGAACTGATCGGTTCGTCAATACCGTCTTGACGCGGCACGAGGACGAGTGGTTCAGATACAAAGTCGTGTCTTTCTCCCATTTCATTTAAAAGCGTGAGGTTTCCTTGACGCATATATCCAAAGTGGAAATCACTGCCGACGATGACAGCCTTAGCGGCGAGTGCATCGACAAGAACCCGGCGAACAAAATCGACAGGGGTTTCATGAGCCTGCTGATCATCAAAAGACACGACTACAACGGCATCAATGCCGGTTGCTTCCAGAAGTTCAAGTCGCTGATCTAGATTTGAGAGTAGCGGGGGCGCTGATTCGGGACGAACCACGCTTGCGGGATGTCGATCAAAAGTCACAACCACACTTTTGGATTGCAATTGGTTCGATCGCATTTTTACTTGTTCAATAACAGCAAGATGACCCAAATGCACTCCGTCGTATGCACCAATAGTGAGCACGCTGCGTTGGCCAGGCCACGCACACTTTGATAAGTCAGTGATGATTTGCATCGACACCGAACCTACCTGCCGCCAAACACGACTGTCGGTTTTGCCATATCGTCTTTCCATTTTTCGTAAACCGCAATAAATTCTCCGTCAACGCTGATGATGGCCCAGGGACCGTCTCCGTCCCATGCCTTCATCGGCCGCCCGTACAACACGTCGTTGATTCCCTCAGAATCAAGCGTGACTTGATTCATACCTCGCAACGCCATTAACACATCATGAAGAACCGGTTCGTCAAGAGAGCACGAATCGGCCAACACGAAAGGACCCACGCTTGTGCGACGCAATGCACGAATATGTGCTCCCCCGCCAAGTGCTCGTCCAAGATCAGCACCCAACGAACGAATATATGTTCCAGAACCACACCGCACAGTTGCCTGCAGCACCATCGGGTCGATCGTTGCACTCACGGTAAATTGATGCACGTGCACAGGTCGTGGCGCGCGATCAACTTCTATTCCTTCGCGTGCAAGTTGATGGAGTCTCTTGCCGTTCACCCGTATTGCCGACACCATCGGAGGTATCTGCAAAATGTCGCCCACAAATTGTGCATCAATAATGCGTTGTGTCTCAGTAACATCTGGCGCCGACATGCCGTGAGTTTTGGTAACCACGCCAGCACTGTCAAGGGTGTCGGTTTCAGATCCAAAGACAATTTGAGCAACATACTCCTTGTCCATGCCACTCAAAAACCGCATCAGTCGAGTTGCGTTGCCAACTCCGACGACCAAAACACCCGTTGCATCGGGATCAAGGGTCCCTGCATGCCCGACTCGCTTTTCTGCCAATGATTTTCGCAAGCGGGCTACTGCGGCGTGGCTCGTCATGCCCGCTGGTTTGTCAAGAACAACCAGCCCATGCACGGTTGGTGGTTTACGCCGTGCCATTCGCTTCGTCGTCTGCTTGAGGCGCAACTGGGTTGTTATTGGCATCAAGTGGCCTGATTCGCAGCAATTCTTCAATTCGCTCTGCACCACGAATGACCTCGTCTGGCTTAAACGACAACACGGGCGTTTTACGGGCATGCATTTGGCGGTTGATTGATGCTTGAATTTTGGCCCGATGTTCGCCGAGAGCTTCCTGAATCGCGGCGTCTCCCTCTTCTCCTGACATTGAGTCATAAAAGACAACTGCGCGATTCATCTCGCTATCCACATCGATAGAGGTCACCGACACAAGATCAAGTCGCTCATCGTCAATGCGAATGAGTTCGTCGGCAATGATTTCGCGCAGGACTTGAGACAAGCGCGCCGCACGAGGGTATCCGTGCGATGTTCCGCCCTTGGGCTGGCGCTGACGAGATCGCGGGTTTTGTTTTGTCACATGCCTACGGTACCTACAGATTCACCAATGAGAGCGAACTCTGCGTCTTGAGACCTACGATGGAGAGGTTATGACGTCTTGGCGAACCTCCGATTCTGCGGGCTTGATTCCACCGCATCGCTACACAGCAGCGCTTGCCGCGAGCATCGAACAACGGTGGCAAAACTACTGGCAAGAGAACCACACGTTTGATGCCCCAAATCCAGCAGGACCCCTTGCCGACCCAACTGGCGTGGCAAATCGGTCCAAACTTTTTGTGCTTGATATGTTCCCATATCCCTCGGGGGCAGGATTGCATGTCGGGCATCCGCTTGGCTACATCGGCACCGATGTCTACGCCCGATTCAAACGAATGCAGGGCTACAACGTTCTGCACGCACTCGGATATGACAGTTTCGGATTGCCAGCTGAGCAACATGCCATCAGCACGGGCATTCATCCGCGCGTCAACACGGACTCCAATATCTCCAATATGCGCCGCCAACTTCGTCGTCTTGGTCTCGGACACGACGAGCGACGCAGTGTCTGCACGACAGACGAGGAGTTTTACAAATGGACTCAATGGATTTTTTTGCAGATCTACAATGCCTGGTTTGATCCGTCCACCAGTCGGGCTCGTCCGATTAATGACCTCGTTGCCCAGTTCGTTTCAGGTGAGCGAAAAACCAGCGAAGGAAAGGCATGGAGCACATTGACGCCGGCTCAGAAGTCTCTTGAGACCGATGCCTTTAGGTTGGCCTACTTGTCGGATGCTCCTGTTAATTGGTGTCCAGGTCTCGGGACGATATTGGCCAACGAAGAAGTTACTGCCGAAGGTCGCAGCGACATCGGCAACTATCCAGTCTTTCGCCGCAACATGCGCCAGTGGACCATGCGAATCTCCCTATTTTCCGACCGACTGCTTGGCGATCTTGACAGACTCGACTGGCCAGAGCCAATCAAACTTATGCAACGTAACTGGATCGGCAGAAGTGAAGGTGCACGTGTCTCGTTTTCGTCATCAGCCGGAGCAATAGATGTGTTCACGACACGCCCCGACACATTATTTGGTGCGACATTTATCGTGCTCTCACCGGAGCATCCTCTCGTTATTGCTTTGACCACCGAAAAGCACCATAAAAACGTCGAAGCATACATCAGTCAAGCCGGCGCTTCGTCTGATGCCGACCGCCAAAATGATTCGCGAGCAAAAACTGGAGTCTTCACTGGTTCGTATGCCATCAACCCTGTCACTAATCAGCCGATTCCGATTTGGATTGCTGATTATGTCTTGATGGGCTACGGGACGGGCGCCATCATGGCGGTTCCAAGTGGTGACCAGCGGGACTTCGAGTTTGCGCGGCAATTTGATCTCCAGATATTGGCAACCCAAATGCCGAGTGCGGACTGGTTCAATCAACACGACATCACGCCGAGTGATGACTGCACGACGTGGCCAAGTGCTTATGTCGGCGAGGGTGATTACGTGAACAGTGCCAATGACACTCTTTCGCTGAATGGACAGCGCTCAATCTCTGATGCAAAAAATTTGATCAATGCGTGGTTGACAGAGAAAAATGCTGGAGAAGCAACGGTTTCTTACCGATTGCGAGATTGGCTTTTTTCACGACAACGCTATTGGGGTGAACCTTTCCCGATTGTTTATGACCAAGACGGTCTTGCCTATGACTTACCCGAATCCATGTTGCCCGTTTTGTTGCCAGAACTTGCTGATTTCTCCCCTCAACTGCTCGATCCCATGGACAGCGACTCAGACCCTGTTCCACCACTGGCCCGTGTTGCTGACTGGGTTACAACCACTCTTGATCTCGGAGACGGACCTCGTCAATATCGTCGTGAGGTCAACGTGATGCCCCAGTGGGCAGGCTCATGTTGGTATGAGTTGCGATATCTAGATCCAACCAACACTCGACAATTTGTTGATCCAGAAGTTGAAAAATATTGGATGGGCCCAGCAAGCGACGGACACACTGGTGGTGTTGACCTTTATGTTGGCGGCGTCGAACACGCCGTGCTGCATCTTTTATACGCACGATTTTGGCACAAGGTGCTCTACGACTTGGGACATGTCTCAAGCGAAGAACCTTTCCACCGATTGTTTAATCAGGGTTACATTCAGGCCTATGCGTATCGTGACGACCGAGGACAAACTGTTCCGGCTGAGAAAGTGAAAGAGACCAATGGGACATTTACGTTTGACAACGAAAAAGTAACTCGCGAATATGGCAAAATGGGCAAAAGCCTCAAGAACATCGTCACGCCAGACGAGATGTATGACGAATACGGGACTGATACTTTCCGGCTCTACGAAATGGCGATGGGACCACTTGAAGCGAGTCGCCCCTGGAACACTCGCGATGTTGTTGGCATGCAACGTTTCTTGCAGAGGCTTTGGCGCAATGTGGTGGACGAAGAAACTGGTCTCTTGACAGTTTCCCAAGATGCGATTCCAGAAACATTGCTCCGCCAGTTGCATAAATGCATCGCTGGGGTGGCCGCCGACATGGAGGCCCTGCGCTTTAATACCGCCATCTCAAAACTCATTGAACTCAATAATGGACTGACGCAACATGTCAATTCAGGACTATCCACACCTCTTGACCTCATTAAGCCGATGGTGCAGATGCTGTCACCATTGTGTCCTCATCTTGCAGAAGAAATCTGGGCCTTGCTTGGACACGAAACCACCATCACCTTTGAGCCTTTCCCGATCGCTGATCCCAATTTATTGATCTCAGACACTGTTGAAGTCCCAATCCAAATCAATGGCAAGGTGCGGTCACGAATCTTGATCCATATCGGTGCATCTCAAGATGAACTGCTTACTGCAGCCACTTCCGATCCCAAAATAATCGCCGCTCTTGGTGGCTTAGTTCCTGCCAAGTCCATCGTGATTGTCGACCGACTTGTCAACTTCGTTGTCTAGTTTTTTCACCCCTAAGACTCATTCCGTTTACCTCTATCGGGCAGAATAAAGAAGTGAGCAAAAACCAACTGGTCAGCCCCAAGCATAAAGTCATCGCCCTTGTGGCCCATGACAACATGAAAGACGAACTGCTCGAGTGGGTTGAGAGTCATCGGGAGCAACTGGCCCTGCACACTTTGGTTGGCACCGGAACTACCGGAAAACTCGTTAGTGATCAGACGGGATTAGAAGTTGAGCGACTTCGGAGTGGGCCACTAGGTGGTGATCAACAAATCGGAGCGCGCATTGCTGATGGAAATGTTGATGTCTTGTTGTTTTTTTGGGACCCGCTTGAGCCGCAGCCACATGACCCCGACATCAAAGCCCTATTGCGAATTGCTGTTGTTTGGAATATCCCCGTCGCCTGCAATCGTGCAACTGCTGATTTCATAATGTCCTCACCTCTCATTACGGGTGAATACATTCGTCAAGTCCCAAGCCACGTTCGGTAGTCATGTCATTCACATCTGTTCTTGGCGCTTGGTGCCTGATTGTCAGCCTGTCATTTATCTGGCCCCAAGTGTGGCGCATCTATCGGCACGACTCAACGCACGGTCTTTCAATCACGGGGAACCTGTACAGCCTGGTTGCTTCAATTTTATGGCTGACATACGGAATTTTTGAACATCGTCCGCCGATTTATATCAGCAATATTTCATTCTTTGTGGCGGGATTGTTGATCTGTTTGCAGCTTTCCAGACATCAAAAAGTCAAGCACTTGCACATTGCGGCCACATGCATTTTGGGAATTTTGCTGATGCTTGGTGCTCGCTCGATTTCTGTTGATGCAGTGGGCTGGCTGGCCATCTTGGTGAGTACTTTTGGAATCTTGCCACAAACTATTCACGTCATCAGCTCACACAGCCTGCACGGTATTTCGGTTCTCAGCTATCGAATAACTTTGATTTCGTCAATTTCGTGGCTCATCTTTGGCATCACCGTCCGCGATCCAATCGTGTCTCTTCCAAATCTGATCATTGGACCATGTGTTGTGTATATCTTGATCAAGGCGCAAAAATGGCACGCCTCTGATCAGTCCGTTGTCGCAAACCTCGAAACTATTTAAGGAATTGTTTTGCAACCGCAAGATCGTTGGTATCGGGCTCGCCACCGTATTGCAATACAAGACGGTTCACTCCCTCGTGTTGCCACTGCCTGCGCTGGGGATGGCTTGGGTCGAGCAATGCGACATCCCATTTGGACCACACTGACATAATAAAATTTGGTCGATTGACGGCTGCCAAATGCGCTGCACCAAGAATCTCACTTCGTTTGGCGTGCCCTGCCCACACGTTGACACCGTCTGAATGCTGCCCTGCAAGACGAGCAAGCGCAATACTATTTACCCCGATCAATACGGGAATTGACTTGGTGGTCTTGGCGAACCCGACATACTTTGCATCTCTTTGGCTCGCCCACAACTCACGCAGCAACTCAATGGTCTGAACCACGCGTTCGTGTCGCCTCCCAAGCACTGGTTCGATAATGTTGCCCAACACATGTTGCTCGGCGGCAAATGCGCTGCGCGGTGATGAACCAGCCCCAATACCAAGCAAAAAGCGTCCCTCGGAAATATCTTGAACTGATGACGCGGCGAGGGCCAAAAGACCTCCGCTTCGGTTGGCAACATTTGCTACCAGGGCGCCAACATTTACAGAGTGCGTTACAGCAGCGAGTGCGCCCAATGTGGTGAAGCACTCCTTCATTGAGTCGGAGCCAAACAGAGCGCCAGAAAAATGATCCAAAACCCAAACAGTATTGAACCCAGATTGTTCGGCAACAAGCGTGGCTTCTGATAACGCCGGCCACGAGCAAGACCCTTGGTTGAATTGAATGTCGATAATCATTGACTATTCAGCAGTCTCACCCATTCACAATTGCCATCTGGCCAAATCTCGAGCATCTGATTTGCCACATCACAATGCAGCGGATCGTTTTGCCACCGTCGCAACGATCCCTGCCACCAATTATCATGCATCAACGTCGATGTAATTTTCCCTAAATCCATATCAGGTGGCTCAAGCAAAACAAGCCTTTCTCCATCACCCTCATGGTCAATGGCCGAGACATGACAAATCATCCCAAGTTGATCTGCTTCTTCTGGTCGCGGATCATGTCCAATTTGCATAATTGATGCCCAAACCGCCGCGCCATCAACATCAGCTGCACTCACTCCACTTGGATGAGTGGACTGAAGTATTTGCACCGCGGTCTCGAATGCCCGCACCCCAATTTGTCCGACAATTGTCTGATAAGCCCGTTGTTCAGGTTCGGTATCGACAAAGACCGGCTCAAAATTTTTCTCAATACCCTCATAATTAACCACGGAGCCATGTGGCGCAGTCATCAGCGCTTCTAATAATTTGAGTGATCCGAGCAACATTACATTTGTTTTCATCCCTGAAAAATCACTGACTGCCGACGAGGACATCGCCAGTCGAGTTCGTTGGGCTGTTGCGTCCCAGTACAAACCAGTAAAAATCCCTTCAATGATTGAGCCACCATTGCTCTGCTGTTCTACGAGATCTGCCAAATCAGCAAAAGTACTGCCAGTCCAACCCAGATCAACCACAAAATGACGACCAGTTTCCAGCAATCCTTGCTTCTTCAGATACCCCAACAAACGAGCGCGCAACTCATGGGACGACTCAACCAGCCTTTGCTCGTTGGCAAGGATAAGGGCTCGCCCACTATGCACGTTGACCATTTCGTGTAAGTCGACGTCAGCGCCGTTTCTCTGCAATGAAAATCCGAGACGGCGATTCAGACGTTCAACTGACAGCACTTCATCGTTGCCGATCATTTTTTGTTGCACTGTTTGAGAAGCCCCGTTGATTGCCGCCCTCCAAATCACGGACCGCGACAGTGCCAGATATCCGGCATCGGGCAATGCTGGATCATCACGCTTTAGAATATTCCAGACCAGATGCGACAAGTATCCATCTCGTGCGGCAAAGTGAACCGTCGCCCCAGGTGTCGAGGCGAGTGCAGCACGCGCCCGCTGGATTTGATCGACAATAATGAGCGCGACAGTTGTGGTGCCAACGACACTTTCGACGCTCCAGTCGTATCCACACAACTCGTCGCGCACATGCGCCTCCAGCCGAGAATGCGTCATCACACTCGGTGCCGAATTAAATGATGCTCGGTGGGATCTGATCAGATCACTGTTGACCACGACACGGATTCCTTGTCGTTCGGCCTGTACGCCGTCGGCTTCTGGGTTGTCTCCAACATGCAAAATCTGATGCGCATCGACACCAAGTTGATCCAGAACCGTCATCCAGAGGTGTCCATTTGATTTCATACCAGCGTGTTCACAACTCACAAAAATGTCTGGTTGTACAAGTCCCGTGATGCCAGCGGACTCGGCCATGCGCCATAGTTGTGCGCTGGGGAGATAATTATCACTGACTACGACCACGCGCACTCCGTGTTCACGGGCTTTTTGGATAAGTGAGATTGCACGGGGAACGCCCCGACACATCGCAACCTCAAGATCCATCTCTAATGTCATCAGCCTGACGCGCTCTTTGTAGTTCAGCCCAAGCGCTACTTGGAGATGATGATAGATGTCCTCAATCGTTACATCACACCTGTCATCAACTTCTTGTTGGCATTGACGCGCGACGCGTTCTGCTTCGATGCGCCGTCTAGCAAAGCCCTGGTAATGGCGTTGGCCGTCAGCAATGATGCGCTGCTCCAGAGCTGCAAAAACATGTGTTGGTTGCGCCACACTACGGGTAATGAGAGTGTCGAAAAAATCTATCGATAAAACTTTAATTTCACCGCTCGAAAAATCAAACGGAGAAATTGCCAGTTCTGGAGACATCTCGTTGACTACTTAGCAATGAGGCGTTTAATGGCGCGAAGCCCATGCGCTGGATTTAGAACGACCCTAAAAATACGTCGCCACAGACGTCGCTGTTGGATAATGTGCGCCAGTTGATGGGCAATATCACCTGACATCGAAAGTTGCAGATCCCGCACCACGCGCTCAAGACCTTCAACGCGCTTATTCGAATCATCCATTGCCCGAACAGCCTCGGCAGCTTGGCGCGCCCCCGCTGCTGTCAGTGCAAGTTCGCCCTTGTTGAGTCCATTTGGCATTGTCTCCCCAAGCCAACGATCAATCAATAAATCACGTGCTGATATTTCCTTTAGCTTTGAATCGGCATGAGAAGTTTCTGCTTCTTCGTCGCTACGAATAGATCGTGAGTGATGCCGTGCAAGATCTTCTGGAACAGCCATAATCACGGATTGTTCGGCGATGCGAACTAGAAATTCCCAATGATCAAGAGCAGGCAACAACTCGTCAAATCCCCCCATTTTTTGCGCTGCTGATCGCCTGATTAGCACCGAGCCGGGAGGGGGAACATGCCCCGCAACAAGGGAAATAAAAGTCAACTGACCATCATCCACGACCGAAAGTGACTCTTGAATCGGCCACAACCGATTTGCCCGTTGAGTCTCAAGAACTTGTTTGTAGCTTGTTGCTGCTGCAGCCGCACTCTTGTTTTGATCCAGAATACCGACCGTTACTTTTAGAAAATCAGGATGCCAGGTTTGGGAATCATCTTGCATCACCACGTAGTCCGACTCGGACATTGCAACGCCGGCATTAGAAGCCGCCCCACCGCTGACGCAGGTCTCAAAATGATGCGTCACAATTTGAGCGGCACCATGACTCAAAGAGGTACCTGCAACTTTGACGATTGCATCAACAGCTCGTGGGTCCCCACCATTGTTCACAATAATCAGCACCCAATCTGAAAATGTCTGCTGCTGTACGCTCGCAATCGCACGGGCCAAGAGCACTGGTCGTTCAAAAGTGCGCATGATGATTGCCACCTTTGCGGTGGGCAACGAAGACGACATTTTACAAGTGTAGAACCCAAGGCCCGCCACCATGGTGAAGCAGGCACAAAACCGTGATTGGAACTCGGTTTATTGAGTTGCAAGACTGGCGCGAAACTCGCCATCTGCGATGAGTGCGGCAATCTCAGGAGAGGGTTCAGACAGCCTTTCAAGCGTCACGCCTTTTATCCCTCCCGTAAACCTGAACACATGCGGGTACGGACCGACTGGAGATCCAGTATCTAGCCCGATGTCAAATGTTTCACCGCTCATTGAGAACACGATTGGGACGGATTTCTCTACGCGCGCGTACGCAGCCGCAACACCATCGATCAGAAGCACAGTGTGACCACCAGCTCCGAATCCGCCATCATAAACAAAGTGAACAATAATTTCATGGCGACCAACAGTGAGCGAAGTTGCTGTCCGCGCCACATATTGTTCGTGACCCAGCCAGTTGTACAAATACACCACATGTCCATCATCGTCAACATACAGGGACCACCCCGCCATGTTTCCGCCTTGACACGCGATCACGCCACTTACTCCCGATCTGAGAACATCAACGACAGCAGTGATACGAAAGGAGCAGTTCTTTAGACTCACAACGGATCTTTCGGGCATACGAACGTGGTCAGTCGTGTAAGTAAATTTATTCAGCCCACCCAGACTCTCTGGCGGCACCATGGCAAGACCAAATGATGAGCCAGGTTCGCGCATTGGATAAATATTGTGCTGCTTGGCTTGCTCATCAAACATAGCCCGTAACTCACGAAGTTTCTGCGGAAATTCCTGCGCAAGATTTTTTCCTTGAGAAAAATCATCTTGGATGTTATACAGTTCCCATTTCTCTTCTGGACCATCAAAAGGAAATGTACCAAAACGATTCCAGGGCACTCGACCGTGGTAGCACGACGCAATCCAACCGTCGTGATAGAGGGCCCGATTGCCAAACATCTCAAAATACTGCATTGTGCGCCTGCTAAGCGCGAGTGCATTATCAAAGGTGTACAACATTGACACGCCATCAACGGGCATCTGTCGGATTCCGTTCACGTGTGTGGGCATCTTGATTCCGGCTGCAGCCAAAATAGTTGGCATGATGTCAATCACATGATGAAACTGGTCGCGTAGTCCGCCAGCATCTGTTATTGCCACTGGCCACGACACGGCCATTGCATTGCGTGTCCCACCAAAGTGCGAGGCAACTTGCTTCATCCACTGAAACGGTGAATCGAGTGCCCATGCCCACCCGACGTTGTAATGATTCTCGCAGCGTGCTGATCCGAAATCATCCATATGATCAAGCAGCCACTCAGGGTCTTCTGGAACACCATTTTGAAATGACGGTGCGCTCCACGCTCCATGAATGGTTCCCTCAGCAGACGCACCGTTATCGCCCGTTATATAGATAAACAGCGTGTTCTCTTCAATGCCTAGTGCCTCAACTGCGTCAAGCAATCGGCCAATTTGGGCATCAGTGTGAGCAAGGAAGCCAGCAAAAGTTTCCATCAACTTGCTTGCAACGGGCTTATAGCGATCCGGGTAGTCGGCCCATGCTGGAATCTCTGCGGGTCGTTCTGTCAGTAGCGTCGTTTCAGGAATCACACCAAATTCTAATTGCCGCTCAAATATCTCAGTGCGCAACGCGTCCCATCCACCATCAAAATGTCCATTGAATTTATCAATCCATTTCTGCGCGACGTGGTGTGGACAATGCATCGCCCCTGTTGCGACATATGTAAAAAAAGGACGTTCAGGATGTGAAGCCTTTTGTATATTCATCCAAGAGATCGCCTGATCAACAATGTCCTCTGTCATGTGATAATCGGCGCGACCTTCATAGGGCATGATCGGAGTGGTCTGATCAAACATGGGCGGCTCCCACTGGGATGCTTCTGCATTGATGATTCCGTAGAAGCGCTCAAAGCCCATTCCTGTTGGCCATCTATCAAACGGCCCTGCCAAAGTCTGCTCCCATAATGGCGTGAGGTGCCATTTGCCAAAACATGAAGTTGAATAACCTGACAAGCGCAAAATCTCCGCTATCGACGCAGCCTCCTTGGGGATCACGCTGTCGTACCCGGGAAAAATATTTGCAGCCTCGGGAATGCCGCCCATATGCACGGTGTGGTGATTGCGACCAGTCAACATTGCCGCTCGAGTCGGCGAACACAGTGCTGTCGTATGGAACTGGTTGTATCGCAGTCCATTTTTTGCAACTCGGTCGAGTGCAGGAGTAGGAACAGGTCCACCAAATGTCCCGCATGTGCCAAAGCCAACGTCATCCAGTAACACCAACACAATGTTTGGCGCGCCCTTTGGCGCTTGCGTAATCGGCAGCGGACTTAATGTTGAATCGGCAATTGTGCGACCCATCACACCCCTAAACGGCGGAGTTGCCGTTGGTAGCGACAAACCAGCAGGATCGCTCAAGATGAAAAACCTGCGTTATCTATCGCCAAACGAATTCGATCAATCATGATGGCATCTCCAGAGAAAACAATCGAGCCATCGGCTACCAGCGCGGACCAAGAACCACCTCTGCCCAAAACGGAATGCAAAGTTTTTTGAGACATCGTCACCACGCTAGGGGCACCACTTCCATCAGTTGGAACAGCAATGCAATTGCGAACATGTAGTCCACAGATCTCTCCACCTACATGAAACGCCACATGGTGATTAATGCCCTCGGCCTTAGATGGTTCAAGCAACACCCGAAGCGTGTGCACAAGGTCGGTACTTGAAGTCGTATCGAGCGTGTTTGACCAGAAATTGTGATTGTTGAAGTGATCCATTGAAGAGGAAGCATCTAGATGTCGTGCTCGAGTAATTGCCCAGTTGCGTATATTGGCTGCAGGTGTTCGTTCTGCAATCACGCGCAGACAAGCGGCAAGCAATTCTCTGTCACTCGTAGTCGCGCCTTTGGATCTCACAAGCCACGTGGCAAGTTCGGTCGCCCATCGGATGTCATTGTTTGCCAAAGCATCTTTAGATTGCTTTGCCACTTCTGTACGTCCACCGAACCCATCAATGAGTTTTGAGTATCGCTCAAGAGGCTCGAGTGGGAACAACTTGGACTCATCCCCATCAAACCAACCGCGCAGCCCAATGTAGATCTGACGCAGGTGATGCTCAACAACTCCATATCTTTCCGACGTGAGATAATCCTCGTCATAGAGGGCTGGCAGTGTCACGCCAGATGCGATCTCGTCCATCGTCCATCCCTTATTCATAGCTCGAACGGTTTGATCCCACATGAACTGCAAAGAGTCTCTGTACCGAGTTGCTTTCTCAAGAATGTTGTCTTTTCCAGTTAACGCCGGACCGTGCGTCGCGACCATGTATTCAGGTGCCCAATTAATAATGTTGTCAACTCCAGGTATCAATACACGTGGGTCTCGATATTCCTCTCCGCGAATCGCATAGACATTGAATACGGTTGGCCACACCGAGTTGTGAACACACGTTGCAATCTCGGAGAAATACATATTGATTGAGTCATCGCAGTCGCTAGGCGAATGCTTCATTTCGACACGCAAACCAGCAATAGTGAGTGACGCACTTTCTCCGATTGGATGAGTCACTGGCAAATAGCCTGCAGTCACCGTTTGAAAAGCTGGGTTACGAAACCAAAATCCGAGACCAACATTTACTGTTCCATCGGGGCCATCTGCTGGCATTGCAATTGCGAACTGCTCTACGATTCCGCGCACATACGCTGGAGCAATTTCTGCTCCGATGCGTGATTTATTGTACCCAATCTTCTCATGTCCATAGATGGGCAGTGGCGTGACATGATTTGCCTCCTTAAACACTGCGGTGGTTCCCTCAACATAATGAAAATGGCTGTAGATAACTGCAGCAATCGGTGCGTCGGTAATTTGTCGAAGTCGACGAAGCGCCTCTGTCATTTCTTCTTCAGATTCACCGGTGTCAATAGCGATAATGCCCTCAGGTGCCTGAATAAAAGTCTGGTTCGATAGACCATTTCCGATCAGACACCAAACCCCTGATCGCACCTCATCAAACTGCGCCTTTATGACGTCGCTTTGGGCTAAGTGGTCCTTGTGGACTCTTTGTCCTCCTGAAGTAACCACCACATTTTTGTCGTGAGTATCAAAACTTCTTGTCATCTAGACATCTTGCCACAGCCGCAACGCTCTTACTTCAGCCTTACTCTGAAGTGTTATTGTCTCGCCATGAGGGCCTCACGCCGGTTTGTTCCTACTGCTACGGCGGTGCTCTGCCTCGTTTCAATAATCACTCTCCCCAGCATCGCCTCTGCGGCTCGAAGTGGTGACTCCTGTAAAAAAGCCAAAACAACAATGTCGTACACAGCGAAGGGAAAAAAAGTAACGCTGGTGTGCACAAAGGTGGGCAAAAAACTTATCTGGGTCAAAAAACCCGCGTCGCCAACGGTCGCCTCATGTGCGTCTGGCGGTGCTTGCAAAATCGGAGACATCACTCAGAGTGGCGGAATTGTTTTCTATGTCTCCCCCACCGCCATTAATTCTGTCGCCGGAATCAGTGCTGGTGGAATCTATTTAGAAGTTGCGCCAACTGATGTCTCTTTGGATGCTGGATGGTGTTCTGACACAACGCATGCCATCACCCTTGACGACATCCCGTTTAGCACCGACATTGGATTTGGTGCGCATAATACTCTCATCATGACAACGGGTACGGCTGACTCCATCACGCCAGCGTGTACAACAGGTGCTGGAGTACTTGCGGCCAACCTCACCGTCGGTACATATTCTGATTGGTTCCTGCCTTCCAAAGATGAACTGGGTCTGATCTATACAAATCTAAAAAAACATGCTCCGCCTCTTGGTGCATTTGTCGATTCGGCCTACTGGAGTTCAAGCGAAGTAGGAGCCACCTGCAAGATCGGCCGCATGTGCACCAACTTCGCCTGGGCGCAAGTTTTTAGCAATGGCGGACAGGGAGAAACCGGTAAGGGAACTCGCAGTAAATTCCGCACTGCCGGAAATGCAGTTCGCGCAATTCGCGCATTTGGCTAAACCATGTCGATGATTGAATCGTGGAGCTGAGGGGAATTGAACCCCTGACCTCTTGCATGCCATGCAAGCGCTCTGCCAACTGAGCTACAGCCCCCAATGGGCTTCAAATAATACCAACCGTTATTCCCTCTACCCCACGCACCTCGCGAGTTATCGCCAATTCACGGGAACAACATCTTTATAAAGGCGCTCAATTTCATAAAAACGGCGGGTCTCCTCGCCAAAAATATGCACGACGATGTCGCCGTAGTCAATCAAGATCCACTCTTGTTCATTGGCACCCTCTGATCTAAGCGGTGAACGACCAGTTGTTGCGCGCACAACACCAAGAATTTCGTCTGCCACCGCCCGCACAAGACGTTTATTTGAAGCACTGGCCACGACAAAATACTCGGTGATGGCCAAGATGTCGCCAACGGGCAAAATTATGATGTCATCTGCTTGCTTGCCATCAGCGGCATTGGCTGCCACAATCGCCAAATCTCGTGAGTCAATTTCATTTTGCTCTACGGCCGTCATGAACTCCCAATCGTAGTTGTCGTCGCGATGACTGCGCCCTGGGCGCTACCGATAAAGGCACGGAAATCTTCTCCCAACACCAATTGAGCATCAATTCCATCAACTCGCTCATTGGTTTGATCGAAATCAATTGGACCAAACAAGGTTGGGAACAACTCCAAATCACTCCTCACTAGTTCATCGTTGTATTTAATGACCGTGTGAGCTGCCGGCACTCCCCCCACTCCTCGCACCACGATGACATTGGCGCCGATATAGGCAAGACGAAGCACTGCTTGGCGAGTAATTCTGGCATCTTCAAACGGGCTATCAATCATAAAAGAAATCATTGCGCTGCCAGCCGTGACGGCGCTCGGAACGACGCTTGCCATCACCATGATGATTTCACCTCCGTCTAGGTCATACAAGTCGAGTGCGGCGGGGTTGCGCTGGGGTTCGGAGACAAATGTTCCGTTTAATTGCCACTCTTGAACGGGCCCACTTATCACTGCACCAAAAAAAGACGCAATGTCTGTTGGAATGACAAATGGTGAAACCACGGTACTCTCAGTTGCGGGCACCGCCGATGGCAGAGTCTTTTTTATTGCACTAGCAACGGTCGCCCATAAAAGTTTGATGCGTCCGAGGCGATCAGCCTCAGGAACACCCTGCTCAGACGCCATCAGACCCTGAGCGATTTGTTGCGGAGTGAGCGTCTGTTGTCCGGCGTTCAACATCACGATGTTGGAGCCATCGGGTGCAGTATTTATTACTTCTTTTTCGATCAACATGGTCTGCTCTCCAACAGGGGCGAGCATTGCAGCAAGGTCAAGCATGCTTACTTTGGCTGCGACACTAAAAGTCACATTTAGGAGCCCCTCGACATCGACAACAAACGCATCAAATCCTGATGTCTTGTATGTATCTGCAATCCGATGGATCTCTCCTGACTTAGGGATCTCAGCATTGGCGCCAACAGGAATCGAAACGATTGTGCCTCCAGTCGCCCCTGGCGCAATCGCCAACATCGCCAACATCGTCACTTCGTCTGAGTCGTTCACGCCGACCAGCAAAGCCGCGGGTGTGGTCGGAATTTGTAAAGCTGGTTCCTCGGCAACATTATTGCCGCCTTTGCTATTGAGCAATGAGTTGGCACCTATGACGATGCCCGTCGGAATCAGGACGACCCCCACCAACCCAAACACCAGCGCCAGCATCATGCGGCGATATCGACGTGCCTTGATTGCACTCATTAATTATCCATCGCTTCGTCTGCTTCTTGATACAAATTTCGTTGCTTGATAATTTCCAACACAGACGGAACCACCAAATGGTCAACAGATTGTCCCTGACTTATGCGCCGTCGAACCTCGCTACTTGACGCATCTATATCGGCTATCACCACGCATTGCGCATCAAAATTATTTATGTCGTCAAGAACCATCGCATTGCGGTTCACAATAACAAGAGTCGATAATGAAGTGATCTCTTCCCATCGGTGCCAAGTTTTAAGACCAAGTGCTGCGTCGGCGCCAATGATGGTGAATAATTCGGTGTCAGGCTGCTGCTGCGAAATTTTTTCAAGGGTGTCGACCGTATAGGTTGGTCCGCCGCGGAGAACTTCATCATCACCAACATAAAGTCCGGCAATGCCGTTTACTGCTGCGTGAGTCATTGCCAAACGGTCTCCTGGGGACTCCACATTGCCCCCGCTTGCCTTCTGCCAGGGTTCACCCGCCACCATTAAAGTCACCATGTCAAGAACAAGGGCATTTTTCACATTCAGAGCCGCAATCACGTGGCCAACATGAGGGGGGTTAAATGTGCCCCCAAAAATTCCCAGTCGACGAGTCACGAATAGAGTGTATTCACTCCAGGACCCATACAAGACAAGGGCTGTGGGGTCTTAACCTGGTTCTTAATCAAAGGACCTTGAGCCCAGAAAATAATTTGCCTGAGCCCTTGATTTAGCCCCCCGGCATAGTGCTATAGTAGGGGGCTCGCAATTTACGGTTCCCCCCAATACCCCCCCATTGTTCTGAAACTAATTGTGTCTAGCAACCCGCTGGATTAGAACAACTCGACAAAAGACATGGTAATTAAATGAACGACTCTATTGGTCTCTATCTAAATGACATCGGCAAGGTTGCTTTGCTCAACGCCGAAGATGAGCGTGATCTATCGAAGGCAATCGAAGCAGGACGCGACGCCGCTGCGCGTATAGACGCTGGTGAGCGTGGAGTAGCCCTAAAAAAAGATCTCCGTAATGCAGCCCGTGCCAAGGATCGCTTTATCCGCTCCAACTTGCGCCTCGTGGTTTCAATTGCCCGTCGCTATCCGTTGCCACAGGGAATGGACTTGTTGGACCTTATCCAAGAGGGCAACCTGGGCCTTGAGCATGCCGTTGACAAATTTGATTGGCGTCGTGGTTTTAAGTTTTCTACCTACGCCACTTTCTGGATTCGTCAGGCAATCGGTCGTGCTCTGGACCAGAAGGCCAGCCTGATTCGTATTCCGGGTGACCGCTCGGCAAGTCTTCGCGCGGCATTGCGTCAGGCGTCAGGCGATGGCGAGACTCTTGATCTGGGAAATGCTGAATTGCATCGTCTAACCACGCCTGTCTCTCTTGACAAAACGGTCGGAGATGACGGTGATGCAACTCTTGGTGACCTGATGGATAATGGTCAGGGAACTCCTGAAGATGCCGTGATGGCCCTCGTCGACAGTGAACTATTGAGCGAATTGCTCGGAACCCTTGATGGGCGTGCCCGTTACGCCGTTGAAGCGCGTTTTGGAATGCTTGATGGAGAGCGCAAGAGTTTCCGTGAAGTTGGCGAAGATCTAGGCGTCACTGCTGAGGCTGCACGGCGTTTGGTTAGTCGTGCCGTGGACGGTCTGCGTCAAGACGCTGAGCGAATTCTCGTCTCCTAGTGCATATCCCTGGTGCGAGCCAGTAGTCCAAATTCGATTAATTCATTTTGCGGATCTCCGCCTGACAGGTAAGGCTTAGCCCATGGCGCGCAGTTGGACTCCCTCATCGTGGCAAGCGCTTCCAGCGGCACAGCAGCCTGTATGGCCCGCGCAACCTGAACTAGACCAGGCACTCTCTCAAGTTAAATCTTTCCCTCCCCTCGTCTTTGCTGGTGAGGCTCGCTCGTTACAGGCATCACTGGCTCAAGTCGCTGCTGGAAATGCTTTCTTGTTACAAGCTGGTGACTGTGCCGAGAGTTTTGATGAATTCTCCGCCAATAACATTCGTGAAAAATTGCGCGTTATCTTGCAGATGGCAGTGGTGCTGACCTATTCAATGGGAGTTCCAGTAGTCAAGGTTGGCCGAATGGCTGGTCAATTTGCAAAACCGCGCTCAAGTGACACCGAAATGATTGGTGATCTCAGCATCGCATCTTTTCGGGGATACATCGTCAATGATCCTGCCACCACGCCAGAGGCGCGCACACCAAATCCCGAACGACTCGTGCAGGCATACCATCAGTCAGCTAGCACCCTCAATTTGTTGCGAGCGTTCACGAAGGGTGGCTTTGCTGACCTCAATCGCGTGCATGCATGGACTCAGGAATTTGTCGGGACGAGCCCTGAAGGTCGACGCTACGAGTCAATCGCTTCCGAAATCGAGCGTGCTTTGCAATTCATGCGTGCGTGCGGTGTGGACACAGAGAATAATCCTTCGCTACATCAAGTAGATGTCTACACCAGCCATGAGGCTCTAATTCTTGAATACGAAGAGGCCCTTACGCGTCAAGACTCATTGACGGGCGGTTGGTATGACTGCTCAGCGCACATGCTGTGGATCGGCGAGCGCACGCGTCAACTTGATGGTGCCCATATTGAATTCTTGCGTGGAGTCGGAAACCCCGTTGGATGCAAAGTCGGACCAGGCACTTCTCCAGACTGGGTTCTCGAACTTTGCCAACAACTCAATCCTGCTCGTTCTCCAGGACGACTCACGCTAATCAGTCGAATGGGTGCCGAAAACGTCGAGCAAGAACTTCGTCCGCTTTTGCGTGCCGTGCATGACGCTGGTCATCCGGTGGTTTGGGCTTGTGACCCCATGCATGGCAATACCTTTACTGATCCGTCCGGACACAAAACGCGTCACTTTGATTCAATAGTTGCCGAGATTGCTGGTTTCGTACGAGCCCACAAAGCAGAGAACACTTGGCCAGGCGGAATCCATATTGAACTGACCGGCGAAGACGTTACCGAGTGCCTCGGTGGTGCCGACGAACTGACGAGTGCCGATCTGAATTCACGTTACGAGACGGTGTGCGACCCACGCCTCAATGCGCGACAGTCACTTGATTTGGCATTTCGTGTTGCCGAACTCATTCGCGTCTCTGCTGGAAGCTGAAATGGTCATCCGAGGGGATGTCTTTGCGCAAGCAAAAACATGGCCGGTCCCCCACTATGGAGTCGGAATTATCTCGCGCGATGGCGTGCATACGGCAGGGTCAACTTCAATTCGCCTGCATCTTGCTTCCGTGAGCAAGTTACTTACCGCATGGGCGGTTCACATAGCAATTGAAGAAGCAACGACTTCTCTTAATGCACCATTGGGGCAGGAAGGTTGCACGGTTGCGCACCTGCTTGCCCATGCTGGGGGTTACCCATTTGAAGGAACAGAGCCCGTAGCAAGACCCGAGCAACGCAGAATTTATTCCAACACGGGTTATGACATGTTGGCTCAACATGTCGCCCAAGAATCAGGAATTTCATTTGAGGACTACTTGTCTGAAGCGGTATTGATGCCACTAGGTATGCAGTCAACCCAGTTGGATGGCTCACCAGCCAAGGACATATATTCCACGGTTGCTGACATGATTTTATTTGCACAAGAAATGCGCTCACCCTCACTTATTGATCGCAGCACATTTACCGAACTCACATCATCAACATTTAGTGAACTGTCTGGTGTTGTTCCTGGTGTCGGAAAATTCGAACCATGCGCATGGGGGCTCGGACCCGAAATAAAATCAACCAAGCATCCACATTGGCTTGGGGATCGCAACGCGACAAGTTCGTTTGGGCACTTCGGTGGTAGTGGCACATTTCTGTGGGTTGACCCACTTGCTGATATTGCGTGCGTCATGTTGTCTGACGGGGAATTCAGCCAATGGGGGATGCAGTATTGGCCGACTTTTAATGACGCGGTACTGACGGCGTACGCGAGATGAACTTCATGACTGGTGAACGGGTGTGCGTGCGCACAGTGTGCGACAACGGACTTCCTATGGTTCGTTACGGAACAGTAGGTCCCATTGCCGCCTCTCATGGACCACTGGTCGTGATCTTTGATGATGATTTGCCTGGAGACGTCGTGGACCCCAGTGAAGTTGAGATCGTCTCAATCACAAGTATTGAACTGGTCCTCAACGGCGTTGATCTTGCTGACGACCCAGATTTGCGTCAAGGGTTGTGCGCCTTGTGGCAGGCCGAAGCAGTGCTTGCCGGCCTTGAGATTACATCTATCTATTTGCTTGGCGCAGGGCTTCGAGACAGCAATGACACATGGGCGCTCGCTGAAGTTCACAGCGGTGGCAATACTTATATTGTTCGTGTACACACCGACCCTAATGAAGCCAACACCGTCAGGCTTCGCGCTGACCCACCACGCCAATGGGATTACTAACCCATGCCCAAACCTGGTGATCTCACCTCTAAACAGCGCAGTAATTTCACGCTTGGTATCGGAGTTCTGTTGGCTTGTTCTTTTGGTATAGCGACATCTAACAGCATTATCTTTGGCGCACTTTCGGATTTGCAAGACAAGTACAACTTCAGCGACTCCGGCCTGGGGTTCATTTCTGCAGCAGGCTTTGTTGCATCACTAGCCGTGCAACTCGTCGTTGCTCCGCTCGCCGATCGCGGACATCCAAAGCGTCTCGTAATCATCGGGCTCGTGATATCAATATGTGGTTCAGGGCTCTTTGCCATTGGGGGATCTTTGGGTGTTTTGATTATTGCTCGAGGTCTGACTGGTGCATCAATGGGGTGCACACAGCCCGCGATTCGGGCAATCGCTGCTCACCTCGATCCCTCACAAGCTGCCGAACGCTTGGGGCGTCTGCGTGGCGTTGAACTTGCTGGCTTCACTGGTGGACCACTCATCGGTGCACTACTCATTGAGCCATTTGGTCTGCGTGTGACTTTCTTGGTCTTTGCTGGCTTTGCTGTCCTGGTTTTGTTGCTCATGGCTCCCCGCCAGTTGCCAACATTGCCCAAGACTCAATCTTCAAACAAACCAAGTCTTGAACTCTTGCGTTACCGCGGTGTGCGTGCATCTGCACTTGCATCACTCACACTATTTCTTCCTGTCGGCATTTATGATTCGCTGTGGGATAGATACATCACCGATCGCGGTGGAAATAACTTCATGGTCGGACTTTCTTTCCTGGTCTATACATTGCCTTTCATTGCATTTGGTGCACGCGGAGGTCGACTGTCGGATAAATATGGTTCGCAACGCATGGTTCTGATTGGAATTTCGATGTGCGCTCCCATCGTGTTTGCGTATGGCCTGCTCACTCAATCATGGGCAATCGTGTTGATGGGGGGTCTTGAGGGAGTCGTTGGGGCTTTTGCGATTCCTGCGGCCCAATCATTGATGGCAACAGCAGCGCCGCCAGGACGCGCCAGTGCGGCACAAGGCATTCTCGGTGCGGGTGATCTCCTGGCAGCAACACTCGTGTCACTCATCGCCCCCATCATTTATGGACGCTATGGAGCAATCACCACATTTGGTTCTGCTGCTATTGCGATGTCAGTTTTATTGGGGCTGGTTGCCCTGATGATGCGCGACAAGCCTGCCGCCAGCGTAATTAACTGAGACGCTCGATAATCATGGCCATTCCTTGGCCACCACCAACACACATTGACTCCATGCCAAAAGTTTTGTCCTCAAACTGCAAACCATTGATCAATGTCGCCATGATGCGGGCACCAGTCATCCCAAACGGATGACCAAGCGCAATCGCTCCACCGTGAATATTGAGTTTGCTCATTGGGATTCCAAGGTGCTTGGCCGAGGGAATTACTTGAGCAGCAAATGCTTCGTTGATTTCGACTAAGTCAATTTGATCGATTGTCATTCCAG
The DNA here is from genome assembly GCA_005790505.1 of Actinomycetota bacterium. GTDB lineage: Bacteria > Actinomycetota > Acidimicrobiia > Acidimicrobiales > Ilumatobacteraceae > UBA2093. Next base: position 46,821 of record SXUP01000009.1, on the reverse strand, counting down.
CACGTGCGAGTGCTTGACGGCATGCGTCGATCGGGCCAAGACCCATAATCTCAGGATTCAATCCCGAAACTCCAGACGACACAATTCGCGCCAGTGGAGTCAGGCCGAGTTGCTTGGCTTTCGCTTCGCTCATGACCATTACGGCGGCTGCACCGTCATTCAATGGACACGCGTTTCCTGCCGTAATGCTGCCGTCGGGTCTAAACACGGGCTTGAGTTGTGAGACTGATTCAATATTTGTTCCTGGGCGAGGGCCATCATCTTTTGATACAACTGTTCCGTCGGGCAGTGTGATTGGCGTAATTTCTCGCTCAAAAAATCCGTTATCGACATGTTCACACGCCAGATTTTGTGAACGAACTCCAAAAATATCCATTTCTTGGCGAGTCACCCCCTCAAGCTCAACAACATTTTCTGCAGTTTGACCCATTGCAATGTATGCGTCTGCGATTCCTTGTTGAGGTGTCCATGTTGGTTGACCGCCAGCGGTGCGCAACTTTGTGCGTTCGCCTGGCCCTTGAAAAATGGAGTTTGGCGCGGTGTCTGACGCACCAAATTGATAGCGACTAACTGTTTCTACACCAGCGGCGATAAAGCAATCGCCCTCCCCCGCACGAATAGCGTGAGCAGCCATTCGAATCGTTTGCAAACTTGACGAGCAGTAACGATTAACTGTCACACCCGGAACATTGTCGAGACCAGCAAGCAAGGCGGTCATTCTTGCCACATTGAAACCAGCTTCTCCGGCGGGTTGCCCAACACCCATCATCAGGTCTTCCACGTCAGATGCTTTGACTTGTGGCACCTTGGCCATAAGTGCCCGAATTATTTGTGCCGACATGTCATCAGGACGCATGTCCTTGAGTGAACCTTTATTAGCGCGGCCAATTGGGCTGCGAGCGGTGGCGACGATTACTGCTTCAGGCATGGGGGACTCCGATGTTTGAGGTTCCAAACTTTGGAACGACACTCACGCTAGCCATTAGAGGGCCACACCACCATTGCCGAGCAGAGCCACTTATTCACCAGCCGATTCCTCACCACGGGCTTCAGCGGCTCTCAAGACACGATCAAGTTCTTCCAACTGTATTTCGTCGCGGATTCCAAGAAGAGAGGCATAAAACCTCAGTCCCTGAACACTTCCCTCGACCCGCACTGGAATACGCAGGCCGAGGTCGGCGCCATATTCATTGGGAATATCCACTTTGCGAATGCCTGCATCCTGAAGATCTGCCTCCGTTGCTGGCAACTCTGCTCCATATGTGATGTACAGATCTGCATCAACGAAAAAAGTGAACTCAGCCACTCCCCAAAACTAGGACCAATAGTGCCCTTGCGTGTCACTGGGCAATACAGTTTTAATCATGGAAATTTCCCACGTACCGCTCGGTGATATCAATTTGTCAAGCCCAGAGTTCTGGACTGCCGACCGTAGTTTCCGGGAAGGCGCTTTCAAGACATTGCGCGATGAATCACCTTTTCAGTATTTCGAAGAATTCTTGATTGAGGACTCCCCTTTTCCACGAGGCCCCGGATACCGCGCCCTCACGCGGCATCAAGATATCTGGCACGTCAGTCGCAACCCGGAGATTTTTTGTAGTGGCAAGGGCTCCAATATTGGGGATTTACCTATCGAAATGAACGAGTTCTTCGGATCAATGATCAATATGGATGACCCGAAGCATTTTCGGCTTCGTTCAATTGTCTCACGTGGTTTTACGCCAAAAGAAATCACCCGCGTTGAAGACCAAGTGCGTATCAGGGCAGCAAAAGTTGTCGATCGTCTGCTTGAACAATTTCCATCTGGCTCATGTGATTTCGTCGAAGAAGTCGCCGCCGCGCTGCCGTTGCAAATCATCTGCGACATGATGGGAATTCCCGAACAAGACCACAAGCAAATATTCCAGTGGACGAACATTATCCTTGGGGTAGGCGACCCGGAATTCGGCAGTTCGATTGAAGATTTAATCTCATGTGGAATGCAGATCTTCCAATATGCCCAGACATTAGGCGAAGATCGTTTGGCCCATCCGCTTGACGACGTGACTTCAGCGATGATGCACGCCGAAGTTGACGGAGAGCGCCTCACCCCGCAGGAATTCGGTTCATTTTTTATTCTGCTTGTTGTTGCTGGCAACGAAACGACCAGAAACGCCATCAGCCACGGGATGAAATTGCTCACCGATAATCCTGACCAGCGTGCGATCTGGTTTGATAATTACGAACAACATTCCAAGACCGCCATCGAAGAGATTGTCCGTGTTGCCACGCCGGTGATTCATTTCCGTCGCACCGCTACTCAAGACACCGAAATAAATGGACAGCCAATCAAGGAAAACGAAAAAGTAGTTATGTGGTACTCGTCAGGCAACCGTGATGAACGGGCTTTCGTAAATCCATTCACTTTTGATGTCACACGCCAGCCATCACCCACACAAATCGGTTTTGGCGCCGGCGGACCGCATTTTTGTTTAGGGGCCAATCTCGCTCGTCGCGAAATAATGGTGATGTTTGATGAATTACGTCGTCGGATGCCAACAATGCACATCACGGGCGAACCCGCTTATTTGCAGAGTGCCTTCATCAACGGAATCAAGCGCATGCAGTGTGCCTGGTAGCCAGGATTCAGTCGACGTTTATAACGCGATCATCTGCAGGTCTGCAACGAGTGCGGCGTGGTCGCTTGGATACACCCCGTCCACTGGCTGACAACCCGCGAGCCACACCCGAAGTGGGTTTCCCAGAGGCTTCGGCCGCGGCCAAGACACGAAAATATAATCCAGTCGCCGATTGGGCCAAGTGCTGTTTGCAATGTAGGGATTATCGCGGCGCCATGTAAATCCGTCACCCTCTCCGGCGACTTCCCATGCGTCGGTGAACACAAGACCCGAAATTGCCGGCTCACGTCGGCCCGTCAACATTCGAATCTCATCGCTATCGGGCACGGCATTGAAATCGCCAGCCAGTAGTACAGGTGATTCGTTTTCTGGGTCGCGCCGCAAGGAATCAACGATTGAGCACAATGCCTCACATTGTCCAAGTCGAGTTATTGACGCATCAAACTTGTGATCCAGATGAGTACTTACAACCCACCAACGGCCAAAGGGAGTGTCGATTTCAGCAGTAATGGCACGGCGATGTCCTGGAAGTCCATCCACTTGTGGCAAACGGTGTTCTTGCGACGAGATCAATGGCCAGCGACTCAAGATTGCGTTGCCAAAACTCGTGCCGTCATACCAAGGCCCCTCCGTATGAACTACATAAAGTCCGAGCTCTTCTGCGATCCATGCCGCTTGGTTGAGACCACCCTCTTGCTCAAAGACTTCCTGGAGGCAAACAATGTCGGGTTGTTCTTGACGAATCGTGGTCAAGATCGCCCCTTGTCGCTCGCGCCATGGCCCAAATTGCCACCACAGATTCCAGGTCATCAGACGCGCTTCCATTAAGGCGTACGGTAACCGCTCTTGCCCGCCAAATAGTGACACCCAATGAACATTGTCTAATTCCTCTGCAATCCAGGACAGGCATTGGCTGTTTTCATCAATGATTCAATGTCTGCTTTACGGCTGCCAGTTGCCCGCATCGGCAACCCGTAGCGATCCCAAATTGTGGGCGTCATTGAATAACCAACTACTTCACCACCAGCGATATTTACCTTGAGCAACGCCCCGGACAAGGCGTAATTCGCGTACCAAGAAAAATTGCCAAGACTGTAGGCGATTAATTTTTTCTTGTTGAAAGATGTTCCTTGAATAATGTGTGGATGCGCCCCGACAATGACATCTGCTCCTGATTTGAACAGTTCATCAGCAATGTATTTCTGTGTGCCATTGGGGCAGGTCGCATATTCGTCACCCCAGTGCATGAAAACCGCGACAATATCGGCCTTTTTTGATTCTTTTGTGATTCCCTTGAGAATTGACGACTTATGAGATTGCCACAACACCATTCCCGATCGATCTTTTTTTGCAGGCCATGTGCTTGAAGTACTGCCCGGCATTCCCATTGCGGCGACAGCAAAAATACTGATGGTCGTGTTGTTGATTGTTTTTCGATAGGGAGAAAACGCATCAGCAAAGTTTTCCCCTATTCCAATCACTCCAAGTTTGGATTTAGATCGTGCTTGCAAGGTGTCAACAAGACCTACGTTTCTTCCGAAGTCAATTGAATGGTTGTTGGCCATCGACACAACGTCGACACCTGCTTGGAACATGGACTCCAAAACCCGCGGGTGGGCTCGAAACTGATACATCTTTTTTTCTGGAGTACCTCGTGTCGTAATTGCAGTTTCGAGATTGAGCATGGCGATATCGGCATCGCCCAGCAAGTCAGGAAGCGTGCTGAATCCTCCCCGAAGCCCTTGTACTTTCGACCTGCGCTCAAAATTGACATCTCCCCCAAAGGCCAACACAACACGACCTTTGGAGCCCCCCGTGGCAGCACGAGTCATGCTGCCGAATGGAATAATCAAGGCGAAAATTGCAAGAGTTACCCAAGCAACACCCCGACGAGACATCAATGAGTTTTTTTAACTGCAGCCGCTGGTGCTTCCACAACTTGGACATGCATGACAAGAGCCTGCACGCTGCATCTGTACCCCGCATTGCATACACATTGGTGCATCCATGTTCCGCCTTATTCCGGCTGGGGCAGAATGATCTGATATCGGAGCAACCGGAGCAAGGCCAAAGTCAATTTGAGTCATCAACTCATTGACTGATGGAATGCTCTTTGGATCGGGGGCCATCTCTGAACCCATATCTGTGACAATCATGGATTCTTCAACGCCTGGCAATGTGGGTTGTAGCCGTTCATCGCGACTAAAGATGCCCAGTTCTGCTCGCTCGTCATAGGACAGATACTCCAGCCCGAGGCGACGGAACAAGTAGTCCATGATCGACGATGCGATGCGAATATCTGGATCGTCCGTCATTCCAGCAGGTTCAAAACGCATATTCGTGAAAGCTTCGACGAATGCGCGCAACGGCACCCCGTATTGCAAGCCGTATGAAATGCTCTTGGCAAACGCGTCCATGATTCCGCTCAGTGTGGACCCCTGCTTGGAGACCGTAAGAAACATTTCGCCGGGTCGACCATCTTCGTATTCTCCGATCGTGGCAAAACCTTTGCAGTCAGCCACTCGAAATTCAAACGTCCGACCACGACGAGAGCGAGGCAACTTCTGACGAACAGCCTTGATTACGACACGCTCAACTACTCGCTCGACGATTTCTGTTGCGGCATCTGCGCCTTCACTATCTTTTTTGGCGGTGGAAAGTGGTTGACCGACTTTGCAATTGTCCCGATAGACGGCAACCGCTTTTATGCCTAGTTCCCACGACAACATATGCAGCGCTTCGATGTCGTCAATGGTTGCATCTTCTGGCATATTGACGGTCTTTGAAATCGCACCGGACAAAAATGGCTGGGCTGCAGCCATCATGCGGACATGCCCTTCGTAATGAATCGTATTGTCACCCATGGAGCAGGCGAAAACTGGCAGATGCTCGGCTTTTAGGTCAGGTGCACCAACGATGGTCTTGTGTTCGTCGATGTAGGCGACGATTCGCTCCACGACTGGTCCCTCATAATTGAGACGAAGCAAAGCTCGTGGCACGGTTTGATTGACAATTTGCATATTGCCCCCACCCACTAGTTTTTTGAATTTAACGAGACCTAAATCTGGTTCGATTCCGGTGGTGTCGCAGTCCATCATCAGCCCGATGGTTCCGGTTGGGGCAAGAACAGTTGCTTGACTGTTGCGAACGCCGAATTCTTCGCCATCTCGCACCGCCGAGTCCCATGAATCGATACAGGCGCGGACAAGGTCTTCTTGCACGACATCGATGTCGCAGATATCAAGATTGGCGTCTTTGTGCATTCGCAGCACATTAAGCATGTATCGCTCGTTCTCGGCAAAGCCGGGGAAAGGTCCCATCCGACTTGCGATGCGTGCACTCGTTGCATAGGCATGTCCCGTCATCATTGATGTCAACGCACCAGCCCAGGCGCGACCCCCGTCGGAGTCATAGGGCATTCCCAACGCCATCAACAATGCGCCGATATTGGCGTAACCAAGTCCAAGTTGGCGAAACAAACGACTGTTCTCACCGATTTTTTCTGTCGGATAATCAGCACGCCCGACAAGGATTTCTTGGGCCGTGAATATGACCTCGATGACGTGGCGATACGAGTCGACATCAAAACGATCGTCGTCTTGCAAGAACTTCATCAAGTTCAGCGACGCCAAATTGCAAGCCGAATTATCGATGTGCATGTATTCACTACATGGATTAGATCCGTTGATGCGACCAGCAGCATGGGCGGTGTGCCATTTGTTGATTGTTGTATCGAATTGCAAACCTGGGTCAGCGCACTCCCAAGATGCGGTCGCGATTTGACGCCATAGATCTCTTGCCTTAAGGGTTCGCACTGGACGACCATCGGCGATTGCATTGAGGTTCCAGTCACGGTCTTCTTTGACAGCGTTCATGAAATCGTCAGTGACACGCACACTGTTATTGGCATTTTGGTATTGAACGCTGAATGCATCAGAGCCGTCTAGATCCATATCAAAGCCCGCATCGCGCAAGACCCGTGCTTTGCGTTCTTCTTTTACTTTGCACCAAATAAATTCTTCGATGTCTGGATGACTGTCGTTAAGAATCACCATTTTGGCAGCACGGCGAGTTTTGCCTCCGGACTTGATTGTTCCGGCGGACGCATCGGCCCCGCGCATAAACGAAACTGGTCCTGATGCCGTGCCACCGCCGTTGAGGTGCTCATAGCTTGACCGAATGTTTGACAAATTGATTCCTGAACCAGAGCCACCCTTGAAAATTGTTCCCTCTTCGCGGTACCAATTGAGAATTCCAGCCATCGTGTCTTCGACAGCCAAGATGAAACATGCACTGGCTTGCTGAGGCACGCCCTTTACTCCGATGTTGAACCAGACTGGACTGTTGAACGCTGCTGTTTGGGTTACCAAGATGTACTTCAGTTCGTTGCAGAATGCTTCAGATTCTTGTTCATCGGCAAAATAACCACCTTCGATTCCCCACGAAGAAATTGTGTTGGCTACACGGTCTACGACTTGACGAAAGGACGTTTCGCGTTCTGGTGTTCCAGGAGTGCCGCGGAAATATTTCTGGGCCACGATGTTGGTTGCATTCAATGACCAACCGACTGGAAACTCGACATCAAGTTGCTCAAAAGCGACAGAGCCGTCTTTCCAGTTTGAGATACGAGCATCACGCCGCTCCCACTGAACTTCGTCGTACGGGTGCACGCCTGGCGTGGTGTAGTGACGATTGATTCCGATTGTCAAGCGATCTGGTGCGAGAGACATTGCTACTTCTTTCTGCTTTGGTTCTAAGTCTAATATTCCTATGACCCACTACATATAGTGGTTTTAACTGCCTTATCTATAACTACCCCACAAGCAGTAGATACATTACAGCACTGTAGTTACACCCGTGTCAACGACCCTCGGGTAATTTCTTTTTTTTAACGGGAAACCTGCTAATCATCGGGCTTTGGGCGGGTCACGGCCTCGACGCCAGAGAGGAATCCATAGGTTCAGAACCCCCCCGGGCCCCATTGGTCAGCCATGAACTCTCTGGCGTCTCCGCCGATTACCGACTGCAATCTATGGAATTCTGCTGTGGATTGGAAGTGGACAAGCATGTGAATTAGCCCATTATTGGGGGGATAACGCAGCTTTTTTGGTGGATAGCACTGTGGATGACTTGGGCATAAAGGACTCTGCCTGTGGACGCCGAGGGCAGACGGGGATGTTTAGGCGAGCGACTGCACGACAACAGGGATCCCATTCAATACAGACGTCCCTGAGAGCGGATCTAGAGACTGGGAATCAGTTAAAACATTGCTGTTCACACCTGCTTTTTTTGCGGCGACACTCATGCGCGTTCCCTCGACACCGTGTCCCCATCCATGAGGAAGGCTCACAACACCACGACGAATTGATTCAGTGACTTCAACTGGTGCATCAATTGTTCCGACTCGACTCGTAATGCGTGCACTAAGCCCGTCAGACAAACCTAGTCGCTTCGCATCGTCGGGATGAACAAGCAATGTGCAACGCAAGTTTCCTTTTGTCAAAACATTGATGTTGTGCATCCATGAGTTATTCGACTTCAAGTGACGTCTTCCGATAAGCAGCATTTGTGAATCATCTACTTGCGTAATTGATGCAAACAATCTGCCAAGATCTGTTCGCAGTTCAGCAGGGCATAATTCAATCATGCCAGTTGGAGTGCGCAGAATTTCTGGAACACGTGATTCAAGTTCTCCGAGGTCAACACCGTGTGGATTGTCCAGAAGTTTTTGCAGAGACAGGCCATCTTTTGTCGTCCCGAAACCAGCACCATAGGGTCCCGTCTGCAACATGAAGTCAAGCATGCGCGCCGGTCCACGGCGACCAGATGCGCCAAGAATTTCAAGGATCTCGTTTGCATCACGACCACAGATATTTGAACTAGATGTTTTTACTGCGCCTTGCACCAACGCATCAATGGCGATGTCATCTATCACACAAGGATCGATACTCGCGTCAAGTGTCTGCAATACTCCACCCAACTTGGCAAGTATTTCCCACTCATCCGGCTGGTCTTGATCTATTGCAAGAACAGGTTCGCTGTAATTAGCGACATTGCGTATGGCGAATTGTAGCAACAACAGATCGTAATGGTCACGCTGCAAATGTGACGGCGGCGGCAAAATTACATCTGCATGTCGTGATGATTCATTCAGGTAAATATCGACACTCACCATAAAATCGAGTTGGCTGAGCGCCGCATCTAGCGCCCCACTGTCAGGGGTGGATAACACTGGATTTCCTGCCAGCGTGATTAACGCGCGTATTTGTCCGGCACCAGGTGTGGTGATTTCTTCTGCCAGCGTGGCTACTGGGAATTCACCAAGCACCTCGGGATATTTGCGTAGGCGCGATACTCCCTTGCCTGTTCGGAAACCTTTCCCGACCCCGGCAGTTCCGCGTGAATTTGGTCCACCCGTTGCAGGTAGGGCAAACATCGCGCCACCGCGCTTGTCAAGATTTCCCGTCAAAGTGTTTACTGCATCAACCAACCATGCATTGACGCTTCCAAACAGCACCGTATTTACTCCGACACGCCCATTGACAACGGCTGTCGACGCTGCAGCAAGTTCGTGTGCGATGCGTCTTGTGACATCTGCGCCAATGCCTGTTGCCGACTCCACTAGTTCTGGTGTGAAAACAACTAATTCTGCACCCAACTCATCAATTCCGGAAACAAAAGAACGAACGTGATCGCCGACATCAACAAGGCCATCGGCATACAAGACATTGATAATTGCTGCCAAAAACAAACCATCCGTACCGGGACGGATGGAAATCCACTCGTCGGCTTCCTCGGCTGTGCGAGTGCGCCGAGGGTCAACGACCACTACTTTTCCACCGCGCGCTCGAATTGCTTCAAGTCGTCCCGGAAAATCAGGGGCGGTGCAAACACTCCCGTTTGATGCGTATGGGTTGGATCCCATCAGCACCAAATAGTCGGTGTGATCAAGATCTGGTACAGGGATCGTCACCGAAGTTCCAAACATGAAGCCTGCCGCGACATGTTTTGGCATTTGGTCAACTGTTGAGGCACTAAAACGATTGAAGCTCCCCAGACTCTGCACCACTGTTTTGTTGAACATCATTGCGCCCAAGTTGTGCGCGCCGGGATTTCCTAGATACACGGCCAACGAATTGCGCCCGTACGATTCGATGACCTTGGCAAAACCATCTCGCACTGCCTCCCACGCCTCATCCCAACTCACTTCAACATGCACACCATTTTTTTTCATCAATGGTCGGCGCAGGCGGTCTGGATCCTCGTGAATTTGCTTGAGAGTGCTCCCTTTGGGACAGATGAACCCATGACTAAAGACGTCGTCCTTGTCGCCCCGAATGCGTACGATTTGATCGGTCGCGTCCAGATCAATCTCGAGACCACAACCAGCCTCACACAGTGGACAGGTGCGAAAGGCAGTACGAACCACGGAAGAAGTAGCCATTAGCCCACTGTGCCACACCCCTTCCCAAAACACATCACCATTGCCAGAGCATTGCCTTGTCATCAAACCAACCAGCAAATTACCTGCGTATGCTGACGCCGTGCGCAGATTGTTTCCACTCCCTGTTGTTGACGAAGTCTCAATCCACGAGATGTATGGCTTTGCTCGCCACGCCCATAACAGCGGGTTGCCCACTGTTGAAATTTGCATGATTGCAACCCCAGATGGAGCGATCAGTGCCGACGGACGCTCAGGGCCACTTGGGTCACCCCAAGACCGCGCGGTGCTGTTGGCGTTGCGAGAGGCGGCTGATGTTGTACTGGTTGGGGCCGGCACAGCGCGTGCCGAGCCCTACTCTCGTCCCCGCAAGGCGGGGCAAAGAATTGCAGTTGTGTCGCGAACTGGTGATGTTGACACAACAACAGATCTGTTTACAAGCGGGTCGGGCTTGCTCGTAATCCCCCGTTCTGCACCGACGCCCAGCGTGTCTCATATTCGTGCCGGTGAAACATCAGTTGATTTTGCGGAAGCTTTGGCTCAATTGAACGTTGCTTTTGTGCACGCAGAGGGAGGTTCGCAAATTAACACAGAATTACTGAACGCTGGCGTTGTTGATGCAATTAACTTGAGTCTCGCGCCATTGTTGAGCGGAGGCAACGGTCTAAGAATCGCTTCCTCAGATGTTCCGCACTATTTTGAACTGCGTCATGTATGTTCGGCAATAGATCACACATTTGTGCGATACGTACGAAAAGAAATCACGTCTGTTTGAGTAGCGCGAGTTCACGCCTGAAGTCAGCAGCGCCATCGAAATTTTTATAGACGCTGGCAAAACGCATGTAAGCCACTTCATCAAGCCGACGCAGTTGGTCTAGGACAGCGTGTCCGATCAGGGATGTTGTGACATCATTGCCGGCCGTTGCTGCTGCACGTGCTTCTTCTTCGACGGCATCAACCAACGCATCAATGTCTTCGTCTGAAACAGACCTTCCCTTGCACGCAGCCTGTACACCTGTTGCCACCTTGTTGCGATCAAAGGCAACTCGTTCCCCTGAGCGTTTAAGCACCAATAATGGGGCGCTCTCAAGTCGTTCGTAGGTGGTGAATCGATAGTTGCACTCAGGACAAGAGCGGCGGCGGCGAATTGTGGCACCCTCTTCCGTGGGTCGTGAGTCAATGACTTTGGTGTCATCATGCCTGCAAACTGGACACAACATAAGAGTCATAGTACGGCACTTTTGGAGGCTTTGAGAGTCCCCAGTCCGTGAAAGGCAGTGGTCAGGGAATGGCGATTTATGGATTACGGGATTCGGATAATCTGCCCAACGGAGACTTGTTCTCCGTTGAGGCGTACCAATTGCTCAACTAGAGAAGAGATATTGCCCGTAGGAGCGATGCGCCTAGCGATGTTCCAGAGTGAGTCGCCAGGAGCCGCAATCACAGTGCGTGGGACACCTTGATAAAGGCCTGTTGGGCTGCCACCAGATGGGTTGTCAGCTAATGCCGTTGTGGCCAATGCCCCAGAAGCGACTACAAACAGGCTGAAAACGATCACAGCGATGCGGCGGCGCCGAAAAGCTCCTGCTGGCACCCGACGAGGGCCTGATTGGGCAGATCTTGAAGGGACAAATCTCGAATGGGCTGGTGAATTTGGCGAAATTAACAGGGGATCAAGCAAAATGGACATATTGGACCTTTCGGGGGGGTTTAGGGGATTTCGTTATGGGGTATGGGGTTTATGGCTATAGAGAAGACAATAGCGAACGGGTGTTCGTAAGTTTGCCCCGAACAGGCGTTCGTGTCAAGTATTTGCAAACATTTGTTCCCCGAACAGGTGTTTGCCTTTCTAGACGAACAGGTGTACGCTCATTGCATGTCAGAAACTCTCACTCAACGCCAACGCGAAATCCTCAATGTCATTGAACAGAACATGCAAGAACGGGGCTATCCGCCAAGTGTGCGTGAAATTGGCGAGGCTGTGGGTCTCAATTCCCCATCCACCGTGCACAACCACCTCGCAACATTGCAACGCCTTGGCTATCTCTATCGCGATCCAACTAAACCCCGTGCGATTGAAGTTCGGTTTGACCCCAACAGCGGTATCGCCATGGAGCGTCGACCATCTCGACACGTACCACTTATCGGCGATGTTGCCGCCGGCACAGATGTACTGGCGCAACAAAACGTCGAAGATCTAATTCCGATACCAACAGACTTCACTGGTGACGGAGATCTCTTCATGTTGCGCGTCCGCGGAGAAAGCATGATCGGCGTCGGAATCATGGACGGTGATTTTGTTGTTGCTCGTCAACAGTCCACCGCCGACAACGGTGACATCGTCGTGGTTGGTATTCCCGGAGATGAAGCCACTGTAAAGACATATAAGCGTTCGGCCAACAAAGTTACCCTGATCCCGTCAAATCCAGATTTTGAAAACATGGTCTACACCAACGATGAGATTTCGGTTTATGGCAAAGTTGTTACCGTTATGCGCCGTCTCTGAAACATAATCGGACATTGTCTATTGGACTCCGAGGCGACGTGCAACTAGGTCAAGACGCGAATCGGGTTGCACCACGGCCACTCGCACGAATGATGCACCCTCTGCACCATAAAAATCACCGGGGCTGACCAAAGCACCACCTTGACGAGCCAAACGCTCGGCAAAGTCCCAAGCATCATTAACGGCGAACCAAAGATAAAAACCACCTGCTGGCATGGGCACATCACATCCAGACCACCGCGTCAAAACTTGCGACATCATCTTGAGCCGCGCTTGATAGCGACTGCGCTGTACTCGCACATGTTCGTCATCGTCAAGGGCCGCGATACCAGCTGCTTGGGCTGGGCCTGGAACCATGAATCCTGCGTGCTTGCGGACTTCTTTGAGATAGTCCACGAGATCTGCATCACCAGAATAAAAAGCAACACGCACTCCCGCCAGATTTGATCGTTTAGAAAGCGAATGCACCGCCACTACGCCATCTAGTCCATGCTGCAGTATTGATTGCGGGGCAGAATCCCACGTGAACTCGGCATAACATTCGTCGCTAAATACGGGAACACCGTTCTGACGTCCCCAGGCAGCTGCAGCACCTAGATCGTCGAGTTGCCCTGTTGGATTGCTGGGACTGTTAACCCACAACATCAGGGCTCGACTGCGATCGCTTGATGAAATTGCTCCGAGGTCCAGGTTTCCGCGAGAATCAGTTGGCACTGCCACAGAACGCAGACCCGCCAGCTTTGCTCCCATTTCATAGGTTGGATATGAAATCGCCGGATACAAAACGGTGTCGCGATCCGGAGTTCGCAGATGGAGATACTGCGGAGTCGTCGCCACAAATTCTTTTGAGCCAATACATGCCGCAAGGCATGATGTTGAGATTTCCACGCTGAAGCGACGGGCTAACCAACGCGCAATTGAGCGGCGCAGAGCTTCGCTACCAATACTTGGTGGGTAACCGCGTTCGGCACCAGAACTTGACAGCGCGTCAATCACCGAATCAAGCGGCGGATCACAAGGTGTCCCGATTGACAAATCAACCACGCCACCGTCATGCAAATTAGCCAACGCAACTAGGGCATCAAGGCGGTCGTATGGATAAGGCGGGGGTACAAAGCCAACGGGAGAAGGATTTGTCATAGGAACCTAATATTGTCGGTCACGCGTCCGGTGGCAAATTCTCGAAGGCGACCCGCCGATGCATCGGACAATCTCACTCTCACGAGAGTGCCTTGATCATTTTGTTCTTTTAAAACTACTTCTCCTTCTCGGTGCACAGATGCCAATACGTCTCCCCTGTCGTAGGGAATCAGCAACTCGGTCACCGTGGTGATTGAACGCATGCGATCTGCCAATGTGCGTAGAAATATCTCGAGTCCAAATTGTCGTGTTGCAGATATCGCCACACTGCCAGGATTATTTGCCACAAGTGAAGCGCCAAAATCTGGGAGCAAGTCACACTTATTAAAAACAATAAATTCAGGGACTTGATCTGCTTCAATCTCTGCAAGTACCTCTCGCACGGCAGTGACTTGTTGCAAAGGATGAACCGCGTTGGCATCAACCACATGGACAAGCATGTCTGCTTCGGCCGCAATCTCCAGCGTGCTCTTGAACGATTCGATTAAACCGTGCGGCAGGGCTCGCACGAAACCAACCGTGTCGGTGAGCAGGACGGGCTCTCCGCCAGGCAATGCCAAACGCCGTGTCGTTGGATCTAGAGTCGCAAACAAACGGTCCTCAACGAGTACTCCAGCGCGAGTTAATGCGTTTAGCAGTGTTGATTTACCGGCATTTGTGTATCCCACAATGACGACACTGGCAAGCCCGCTTCGACGCCGACTCTTGCGTTGGAGCAACCGCGTCTGGCGGAGACCTTTGAGATCTGTTTCAAGTTTTGTGATACGACCCATAATGCGACGACGATCGACTTCCAGTCGAGTTTCACCTGGACCCCGCGTACCGATGCCTCCGCCTTGCTGAGAGAGTCCACCACGAGCACCTCGCCGCAATCGCGGGAGTCGATAGCGCAACATCGCGAGTTCAACCTGAGCTTTACCCTCAAGCGTGTGGGCATTTTGGGCAAAAATATCAAGAATCACAGCAGTTCGGTCGAGAGCTGTTCGTCCCAGTCTTTTTTCTAGATTGAACTGTTGCGCTGGAGTTAGTTCATTATCAAAAACAACCGTATCGGCGTCAAGAGCGAGACAAACTTCGTACAACTCATCTACTTTTCCCTTGCCGATATACCACGTTGAATCGGGGACTTCGCGCCGTTGTGTGACGCGTGCGGCTTCGTCAGCACCTGCAGTGTCAATCAGTAACGAAAGTTCATCAAGCCCCTCTTCGGTTTCTACGTCATTGCGACCACCTAGCGTCACACCAACAAGCACGATTCGCTCTCGTCTAGTGCGCTCAATGAGCGTTGCGCCGAGTGCCTCTTGGTACGGATTAGTCACACATTTACCGTGACTGTATTTAGAAACACCGATGGTCCGATCAATATTGCACGCCGATTGTCGTCAATGCGCACGCGCGCGTCTCCGCCGTCCATGTGAACGAGTACTTCTTGGGTACTGCGAGGAACGAGACCCCATGCCAAGGCTGCTTCAGCAGCGGCGCACGCACCAGTACCGCATGCTTGCGTGATGCCTGCACCACGCTCATGAACTCGCATCGTGATGGCGTGTGGCTCGGGTCCGGGTTCGATGATTTCGAGATTAATGTGCGGTACTTTTTCACCAAGTGACTTCAAGTCAACAAGTGAAACATCGTCCACACCCACCACCGAATGTGGATTCCCCACCGACAAATGTCGAGTCGGTCGGTCAGGATGACATTCCATCAGTTGCCATTGCGTGGGCTCAGAGATTGCTTCGACGGTGCCCATGTCGACACTAATCTGCAATGTGTCATCAATTGCCACAGACAACACCGTTGCTTTGCGCTCGCCAGCATCGGTGGAAACTGTATATTGCGTTCCGGCGCCAAGGTCGTTGTTCTGATGCGCTGCTTGCACAAGGCACCTGATGCCGTTACCACTCATCTCGGCGCGACTGCCATCAGCATTGAACAAAATCATCGTCAAGTCAGTGGCTGATCTGCGGTGCAGTATCAACAGCCCGTCAGCGCCACCCCCGGCACTGCGATCACACCAACGCCTCGCTAGGTCGGGCCATTGTTGCTGTGGGGTGCCCTGATCAAGGTCAAAAACCAGGAAATCGTTTCCGAGTCCATGATGATGTGTGAGTGAGTACTTCATATCCCCTGCGAACACTATGTCAAAGCAGCCATCACCAACGGAGTGATTTGCCCCACTGGATCTGCAGATACGTCTACCCACTCGATGCGGGGGTCTCGTCGGTACCACCGCTCTTGACGAACCGAGAACTGCCGAGTACGCAGGGCAATCTGCTGGCATGCCTCATCAAGAGAGAGCTTGCCCTCGATATGGTCGATAATTTCTTGATAACCCAGTGCTTGCCGAGCAGTTGCTGATAATGGTTTTGGCTCATTCAAGAGGTCCTTTACTTCTGCAACCAGACCATTTTCAATCATGCTCGCCACTCGTTGTGATATCCGTTGTGCCAGAACATCACGTTTCCAACGGATGCCAATCTGACGCACACTACTGGCTTGAAAACCAGCAATGCCCGAACCAAAAGAACTGAATTCCCTGCCGCTTCCCCGACACACCTCAAGAGCCCGAACAAGTCGGCGTTTATTGTTTGGTTCAATTTTTTCAAGCGCGAGTGGATCTCGTAATTGCAATTCAGCAACTAGCAATCCGACATCATCTACGGCCTCAAGTTCCGCACGAATCTTGGGCCATTCACCTGGCATCGAGAGCCCGTCTACAACTGCGGTGACATACAGGCCAGTTCCTCCTACGACAAGTGCTCTTTTGTTCCGCTCGACAATCTGGGCCAGTGCGATGAGTTTTGCCTCTTGAAACGCAGCAACCGTGAACCTCTCATGGGGCTCTGCGAGATCAAGGCAAAAGTGCTCAACTTCTGCACGATCTTTTGCTGTGGGTTTTGCTGTCCCGATGTCCATTCGTCTGTACACCTGCATTGCATCTGCTGCAACGATACTGACGCGTCCCTGCATCTGCCTCGCGACGGCCATCGCAACATCGCTCTTGCCGCTTGCAGTTGGCCCCAACACCACTACTGGTGGTGAGTCCTGCAGTTGCGTCACACGACCACACTAAAAGGCACAGATACTCGGTGAGTAGATTCAAACAACACCTCTCGCAGTTCGCCCTCTAGGTGATGTCGACCGCCGCGAGTAATTTCTATTGAGGCGTACGAGCCTGCCCGCAGGGGTGAAGGCGAAACGAAGTGCACCAATTTGCTCTGGCGCGTGCGACCACTCGTCACATTTTCACCACGGCGACTCGGACCTTCGACCACAACTTCTTCGATTCGACCTACTCGGTCCTGGTGCTTTCGCAGAGCACTTCGCTCGACCACCAGATTGAGTCGAGCAAACCGCTCTGCCATGACATCGGGATCAACAAAGTTGCTCGTCATCCCTGCAGCTTCCGTGCCAGGCCGAGCGGAGAAAATAAATGGGTACGTGGCATCAAAATCTGCCTCTGCTGCAACTTCAAGAGTTTTCACAAAATCATCCTCCGTCTCGCCGGGAAATCCGACAATGAAATCTGAAGTAACAGCAAGATCAGGTATCAGAGCGCGAGCTTCTCGCAATTTTTCAAGATAGCGATCAGCTGTATAACCACGATGCATTAGTGCCAAAACGCGATCTGAGCCAGACTGCAAAGGATAATGCAAGTGTTCAACGACGGCTGGGGTGCTGGCCATTGCTTGCAAGACGTCACTGCGCATATCTTTGGGGTGTGGACTCATGAAGCGAACTCGACGGATGCCACCAACTGAACCCGCTGCCGTCAGCAGTTCGGCAAATAATGGTCGCACTCGTTCAGATCCGCCCGCTTGACGCGCATGCAGCGTGGTGTCGCGCCCAAAACTGTTCACATTTTGTCCGAGCAATGTAATTTCAGTAACTCCGCGACTTGCAAGCTCGGTCACTTCTCGCACAATGTCATCCATTGGGCGACTGATTTCTTTACCTCGAACTGCTGGCACAATGCAGTAGGCGCAAGTGTTGTCACATCCGATTTGAATTGTAACCCAAGCGTTATACGACGTACCCCGACGTGCTGGTAGGGCACTTGGAAACAAGATGTACTCATCTTCCACTGCTTCGTCATAAATCTCTGTGATCGAACCGTTCGTTCGTGCATATTGCATTAGTTCGGTAATGCGATGCACATTGTGAGTGCCCAGCACAACGTCAACATACGGAGCACGCACTTGAACTGAGTTTTTATCTTTTTGCGAAAGGCAGCCAGCCACTACAATCTGACGACCCTCATCTTGGGATTTCCATGTTTTGAGATGGCCCAGGGTTCCATACAACTTGTTGTCCGCATTTTCTCGAATGCAACATGTGTTTAAGACAATGACATCAGCATCAGATTCGTCCTGAACAGACTCAAGGCCCTCGGCGTCAAGCAATCCCGCTATTCGTTCGGAGTCGTGCTGGTTCATTTGGCAGCCAAAGGTTCGAACAACGTATTTTCTGCTCATTACTAGAGCAGGCTATCCAGGAGAATGTGCTACCTGACTGTCACCACGGTTGATGTCACATAAAGCCAACGGTTGCCGACTTTTTTCTGTACCGCCACTGACAAGCGTGATTTCTTCTTGATCTTTCCGCCCGTCACTGTGGCACTACCCGACACAGAGGACGACTTTTTTAGTGCCACTGTCGCAAGTTTGGATGCCTTTTTTCCAACGCTGGAGGTGATCGAAGTAATTACAACCCGACAGACCGAGGTCTTACACACCTTCACTGTAGAGCGGATTCCTACTTGCGCAGTTTTACCCGAAACAGTCACGGACACAGTCGGCGCTTTGGACTTGGTCTTTACAGTTATCGCAGCAGGCGCAACTTTAGGAGCCGCTGCCCTGACGCCAGCAGTTGATACGGCAGCCACGAACTTAATGTCAGGGATAGTAATCAACCAGCCATCCGTGCCGTGCACATCAGCACTCCAACGAGTCCATACAGGCGCTCCTTGGGAGCCTCCGTCACTTCGCGACAAGTTCAACGCAGCGCTTTGAAATTCGGCAGTGCTGATTACGTCAGAAGTCGCTCCAAAAAAGTTCAGCAATGACGCATCTGACAAGACCGCCGAAAATGACGAGGCGTTAGGGCTTTGATCCGACCATGTGAGTGGCGCAGAGACCCCATAAGTCAACTGACTTTCACCTACTGTTACCGCCGCTGACCGAACACCCTGAGCGCCGCCACCGCCGCCACCGCCGCTTCCGCCGCCACCGCCGCTTCCGCCGCCACCGCCGCTTCCGCCGCCACCGCCGCCTTGAGTCGACATTGTTTGCATTGAGCCCATCCAAGAGCGGGTACTAGCAAAGAGCGCTCCAGTGAAAATCTCATCTAGCGTTGTATCGAGGCTGAGCACCAAATTTGCTCCCAGATAGCTGTTAGTCGCCGAAGTGAATTCACAGGGCATTACCGGCACCTGCGAGCAACCACCACCGTTGGCAGTTACCGGTGTCAAAACTGGTTTCAACCGAACACGAAGCGTCGCTGAATCGGTGCCAATATCTTTGATGCTCCAGAATGTAGGCACACCGTTGGCCCATGTCCACCGCAGTGTTTTGCCCAACGTGTTGAGGGCCAACGTGATGTCAAATTCAGAGTCAGCGTTGACAGGTGTCAATAAAGGCACTTTAGGATTACTGAAGTCACGATTCATCTGTCCAGACTGAACTTGGTAACCAACCGTTAAACCCATGCGATTCGGTGTTGCGTAGCATTCACCAGGAACGGGGGCTTTTCCTGTTCTGCACAAGTTAAAAGCAGAAATTGCAGCAGTTATCGTTCCAGCAGGTAAGGCTTTCGTTGATGCTGTTCCGTTTTCAAGCACAACTGATTCAACCCCCGCATTAATAACAGATATTCTTGAGACGTATGGGCGCGAGGTCAGACCTCCTGGCAGATCTGCCCATGTGCTCCTTTGAGTAGAAGGCTGGTCTTCAGTAGACTGGTCAGGCATCCCCAGATCTAATTCTGCTGCTTGCGAAGCAGTTGCCGCCAGACCCAGGGCGCTAACTACGGACAAAAGGACGACGAATTTCTTCACCATATCTCCTAACTATGACGCGGATAAGTTGAGTAATACGCTATCAACTCGTCGCTAGGGAATTCAAAGTCTTCAGTTTGCTCGGCGCTTTGCCTCAGTCAAGTTCAATTGGAGCGTCGTCAGCCACAGAAAACTCGTCTGTAGCAACTCCGACACCTGCTTTTAACCGAATTTTTTCAGTGAGTTCCATCATGATTTCAGGATGCTCTGCCAGATAATTCTTGGCATTTTCACGCCCCTGCCCGAGTTGCTCACCCTCATATGTAAACCATGCGCCAGCTTTTTTAGCGAGGCCCATCTCAACGGCGATGTCTAGCAGTGCGCCCTCTCGGCTGATGCCCTTGCCATACATGATGTCGAACTCTGCTTGCTTGAACGGTGGAGCGACTTTGTTCTTCACAACTTTGACACGTGTACGAGAACCTACAATTTCTACACCGTCTTTGATTGCCTCAATCCGTCGAATGTCAAGACGCACCGACGAATAAAACTTGAGCGCGCGACCACCAGTGGTGGTTTCAGGCGATCCGAACATCACACCAATTTTTTCACGCAACTGATTGATAAAGATCAGAACCGTCTTGGACTTATTGAGGTTGGCCGTGAGTTTGCGCAATGCCTGACTCATGAGACGTGCCTGCAGACCCATGTGACTGTCCCCCATTTCGCCTTCAATTTCCGCACGCGGAGTGAGAGCCGCCACCGAGTCAATAACGATGACATCAAGGGCTCCAGAGCGCACCAACATGTCAGCAATTTCTAATGCCTGCTCACCAGTATCTGGTTGGGAAATCAGCAGTTGGTCAATGTCAACACCAATTGCTTTTGCATAGGAAGGGTCCATGGCATGCTCGGCGTCGATGTAGGCACAGATTCCGCCATTGCGTTGCGCCTCGGCTACGACATGCATTGCCAGCGTGGATTTGCCGGACGCTTCTGGACCGTAGATCTCGATGACCCGACCACGTGGCAAACCGCCAACTCCGAGTGCCAAGTCGAGCGGTAGAGCGCCCGTAGAGATGGTCTCAACATTCATGGAGCCTTTTTCTCCCATGCGCATAATGGAGCCCTTACCATGCTGCTTTTCGATGCTGGCAAGGGCCGCATCGAGGGCTTTGGCGCGTTCTGGTGTCTGTTCGTTCATGATGTTGTGCCTTTCTGACATTCAACTGTTGGTGTTGATGATTGGTGACTATGTGAGAGCCCAAGCTCCCGTGGTGGAAGCGAACCCTAAAGACCAGGTGTGGCAGGGATTGTCGCTCTGGCTGAACGACTAATTCCCTGAGCGAGCCAGGTCCAGAAGGGTTCTGTTTGTTCGAACACAGACATAGTACCTACGAACAGGTGTTCGGTCAAGCATTGTCACCGATTATTTTGAGGGCAATTCCAGCAGGCGGACTTTGGCCTGCTCTAGGTCGGTTGCATCAGGGGCGTGCATCGCCAAATCAACACCAAACCAAACGGTGTAGGTGATTGGGTAACTCAAGATTGGAAGGGCAACCGCCAAGACGGCTGCCACACTCAACAAAACAACGACAGAAAATCCAGCCACACCACCGATCACCATCCAGGCCAATATTGACCCAAAAGTGATGAATACGCCCATCGTGGCTGCACCCAACTCAAAACCCTGCAAATTACGTTTCCAACTCATCGCGCAGGTGTTGCAATAATCATTTTTCTTGAACCATGAGATAAAAAAAGCACCTTTGCCACCACACCACGAACAACGGCGAAATAATCCGCGCAGGATCATTCGGATGATTGACGGTCGTAACGGAGAAAGTGACGAAGGAACTGCCAAAAAATCAGGCGATGAGTTCATCAACAAATTGTTCGAAGACTTCAGCAACGCGTCGCGTGTCTGACTCAGTGTGCATAATTGAACATAGCCACTGATCGTCAAGACCTGGGGGCAGCATCAATCCTCTGTTGATGTGATGCAGCCACTGAGCAAACGCGAGATCAAAATCAGTCGCTTTGTAATCACGATAATTGCGCACGACAGTAGCGGACCACGTAACACAAGCCTTGGCCCCGAGTTTGACAGTGTGAGCAGGAACTCCAGTTCTGGCAATAATTGCATCACATTCATCTACGATGCTCTGATTACGAGCAATCGCGTGAAGAGTTGCCTCTTGTGTGCACACTTGAGAAAGCACCGCTTTTGCCGCGGCCATACAGAGCGGATTTCCGTTGTAAGTGCCCAAATGAAGCACTTTGCCAGAAGTGATTTGATCCATGCATTCTTGAGAGCCGCCGAAGGCTCCGAGCGGTAAACCACCACCAATACTTTTAGCCAGACATACCAAATCAGGAGTGACCCCAAAGTGACCAGTCGCCCCCGACCATCCAGCAGTAATGCCGGTTTTTACCTCATCGAAAATGAGCATGGTTCCATACTTCTGAGTAATTGCTCGAACTTGTTGCAGATAACCGTCATCGGGCAGACAAATACTGATGTTTTGCAACGCTGGCTCGACGATGAAACAAGCAACCGTGCCTGATTTGAGCACTCGATCTAGTGCCTCAGGATCGTTGTACGGAATAACGATTGTGTCTTGAAGTACCGCTTTTGTGATGCCCGCAGTTGCTGGCACCTTGTTCGGGCTTGAGGCGTCTCCCGCCGCATTTAGTGCCGGCTTCATTGAAATCATGACTTCATCATGATGCCCGTGATAGCCACCTTCTACTTTGACAATGTGATCGCGCCCCGTAATTGCGCGAGCAACACGAATGGCGTCCATGGTTGACTCGGTGCCTGAGTTAGTAAAACGCCACATGGGCAACCCGTAGCGCTCAACGAGAAGATCTGCAACGTCAGCATTGGCTTCACACGGCGAAACAAATAGTGTTCCATTGTTCATCTGTCTGGCAATTGCATCTTGCACAAGCGGATGACAATGCCCTGCGAACAACGCGCCAAAGCCGAGGCTGAAGTCAATATAACGATTGCCGTCAATGTCTTCAATCCAGGCACCTTGTGCACGCTTTGCAACGATTGGGTACGGGTCATAGGCCTGAAAACTTGAGGGAACTCCCAACGGCAGAACCCTGCGGGCCCTCAGATTTGCTGCTTGCGAAGCTTGAGTGCGGTCAGCGTAAACCTGCAATTCGCGACGAGTTATTTTCTTGGCGCGTTCTGCCAAGTTGTTCTGCAACGCGGAAGATATCGCGTTCATTTATCAGCCCCTATTCGGATTGTCATCATCCTATCGTGAAAACAAGAGGGAGTTTCCAGTCCTACTAAAAACAGACAGAAATCAAGAAAGATGCAATAAAGTTGGCTCTTTAAGCCAGGCGTGGCACAATACAAGCTCGTCATGGTGGGCGTAGCTCAGTTGGTTAGAGCGCCAGGTTGTGGTCCTGGAGGTCGGGGGTTCGAGACCCCTCGTTCACCCCAAAAAATATCGGCTCAAAATCACTGAGGCCTGCGTAATTCTTAATCTTTGAGCATTCGTTCTATGATTATCGGCACGCGCCTTTAGCTCAGCTGGTAGAGCAACGGACTCTTAATCCGCAGGTCCTGGGTTCGAACCCCAGAGGGCGCACTGTCGTTGGATCACGCGCAGTTTTGTTTTTCTACGGCTGAACAATTGCTGATTGTCGCTAACCTGCAGCGGGCTTGACCTTTCTATGAATGACTCCCCCATCTCTAGTCCAGAAAACAAGCAACATCGGCTTACTTATATTCCTGGTCTTGATGGCCTTCGGGGATTATTGGTGCTGCTGGGCCCCATCATTTTTCATGCCCGACCAGATTTTTTGCCTGGCGGAATATTGGCTATTGACGTTTTCTTCGTGATCTCTAGTTATCTGATTACTTCAATCGCGCTGCATGAATGGCGCTCCACCGAAAACATCAACCTCGTGGCATACGCCGGTCGACGGGTGCGACGTCTCCTTCCAGCCCTGCTGATTGCCAGCACATCTCTTGCTCTATACCTAGTCATCCGCGCGGACCAGACCCTTACTGCGCGGTGGACTGGATCGCTTGTCTCAACGCTGTCATACAGCGCTAATTGGTTTGAGATATTTTCCGGGGTTTCATATTTTCAGCAGTTTGACAATCCATCCCCGATGTATCACGCCTGGTCATTTGCGATAGAAGAACAGTTTTATTTATTTGCACCATTTTTTCTACTTTTCTGTCTTAAATTTTTTCGCTCCCAAGGTGTCCGTGTCCTTGTTTCCTTGAGTGCACTACTTGCTCTTGCATCAGGGGCAACAATGTCGGTTTTATACACAGGTGGTGACCCCACCCGCGTTTACTACGGCACCGATACGCGGGCTCAGGCATTATTCGTCGGCATGGCATTGGCGGGAATTATTTTTCTTCGGGGCAATCCACGCACCACAGTTGGTCGTGGCGTGACATTGACTGCTGGCTATATCGGCGTCATCGCTTTTGTGATTTCTGTATTCACCGTGAGTGAACAAAGTTCGTGGATGTTCAATTACGGAGGATTTTTGGGCATTGCAATTATTGCTGCAGTCATGATTGTGGCCATCTCCCAGCCATCGACTGGACCACTTCATGTTTTTTGTCAGTGGAGTCCATTGCGATGGCTTGGAAGAATCAGTTATGGCGTTTATCTCTTTCATTGGCCGATCTATCTTGTCGTAATCACTCCAAGACGCCTAGAAACTACGGGTGGATTTGCAATTGGTCTCCTGCTTACAGTCGTGGTTGCAGGGCTCAGTTTTCATTTTATTGAGCAGCCAATAATGCGTCGTCGGATGCCTTTTTCAATTCGAAGACTGCACCCTTGGCCAGCGACATGTGCCGTACTCGCCATTACTGGCGTCACATTCGCGGCGCTTCTGGGTGCAAATGCTCAAAGACCAGTTGAAATAAAGCAGGTTCTGATACCGACAAGTGAATCATCTCCAAATGATGAGTTGCGAATACTTGTTGTTGGCGACTCTGTCAGCAAACAAATTGGTGAAGCACTCAATGATTGGTCGACAACCAACAAAGGAAAGATCGTTGTCTACAACAAGTCGCATGATGGCTGTGTCATCACGCGATACGGCCTGAAAAGAATTCCCGGTGGCGAAGTCGGCGAAGTGGGTGATCTTTGTTCTGCCTGGGACGTCGCTGTTGACCCAGAACAACTGAGCGACCCTGATGTCATCTCGTGGGTCTCATCAGCGGCACAGTTCCGCCCCGATGTTGTAATTGGATACATCACGGCATGGGATGCCTGCGACCGACTTGTGCCGTCTCTTGGGTCTGAATGGACACATGTTGGGAAGGCCAACTTTGATGAGTACGTCAAGCGGGAATACCGACTCGCCACCGAGGTCTTGACATCAACAGGTGCAAAAATGATTTGGCTAAGTGGTGCTCACGTTGATCGGAAAATAACACCACAAAATGACCCCGCACGCATCGATGCACTTAACGATTTAGTCGTGCAAGCAACTGCTGGCCTACGGGTTGAATTTGGGGACTTTCCTGCGTTTGTCGGGACGATTGGCGCCAAACGCGACAGAGAGATTCGTCGGGATGGACTACATCTGAGTGATAGCGGCAAAACCCAAGTCGCATCCTGGCTGACCTCTGAAATACTTGGCTTGGGCTAGTTTCTCGCAGACTTCATCAAAACCGACACGACTTCAACATGGTGAGTTTCGGGAAACAAGTCAAGCGCCGTCACTGAATGCACGTTGTAGCCGCTTGCCGCAAGGAGCCCCACATCGCGAGCAGCAGCAACGGCATCACAACTAATCAAAATAAAAACTGTTGCCTGAGCACCAAGTAATGCCCGCACACCTGCTTTTCCAAGACCAGCACGAGCTGGATCAGCAATTACGACATCAGCCGCCGTAGCGCGCCACTGTTCTACATTGCATTCCACAATCGTGGCGGCACAGTCGGCGAGATTGACGATTGCATCACCACACGCCGACTTGCTGTTTTCAACAACAACGAGTTCGTCAAAGCGATGGGCAAAACATCCAGCAAAAAGCCCGATGCCTCCGTAAGCATCAACGAGCGTCCCACCTTCGGTACCAAGGTCATCTAGTCCAGCCACAATGGTGTCGGCGATCATTTCAGCCGCCTCAGGTGATGGCTGAAAAAAAGAACCCATTGATACTTGAAACTGATGACCTGCGATTACTTCTCGAACCTTTGCTCGCTCACCACGCTTGACGGATGAGGGAAAAGTCTCTGTCAGTTCACCCTCATGGCACCAAGCCGCCAAATCTCCGGTTCTGGCACCCACTCGCAAAGTGACTTCTCCGGCCCCCTTGAGCACAGGAGTTCTCAACAATTCATTGATTGCCTCGTGGGCGATCATGCAGTTTGTCGTGGTCACAACATCGTGAGAGTCCGCACCACGAAATCCCAAAACTCCGTCAGCACCCGCCACCATACGAACCGTGGTTCGACGAGCTGAGTCAGGAAGCGCAATTGCTTCTGGAATATCTACGAGCAGTTTTGCGGTGCGCTGAAATGCTTCCTTGACAATCTCCGCTTTTGACAACGACTGCTGTTCACGTTTCATATGTTGCCAATCGCATCCGCCACATCCGCGATTGACTTCAGGGCAAGGGGCCAGACGGCGCGCGGGTGAAGGCTCGATGATTCCGTGCAGCAGCGCACGGGCAAAGTCGGTCTTTTTCTCCACTAGTTGTACATCAACTGTTTCGCCCGTAATAACGGCGGGGACAAAGACCACGCGACCATCCTTGAGGCGTGCGAGCCCTTCGCCACCGGCAACAAGTTTCTCCACCTGCACGCGATGTACTTCGGATTCCATTTCAATAGCGTACGAGGTGAAAGTCACCCGTTCGTGTCTTCATCATTCGGTAGGCTAAAGGTGTGCCGAGACCAATTCAAATTGCCCCGTCTGTTTTACCTGCCGACTTCTCCCGACTCGGCGACGAAATCCGCGCTCTTGAAGCCGCAGGTGCCGACCGCATTCACTGGGATGTAATGGACGGTCAGTTCGTTCCAAATCTCACGTTTGGCCCTGATGTGGTTGCTTCCACGCGTCAACACACATCTTTGCCTTTCGAGGCACACCTCATGGTTGTAGACGCTGATTTACTGGCGCCACTATTTATCAACGCAGGATGCTCTAGATTAATCGTCCATGCTGAAGCGTGTACTCATCTGCACCGCACGCTTGAATCAATTCGATCTTTGGGCGCAACTGCTGGCGTATCGATAAATCCACAGACGCCACACCACATCATTGAACAAGTGCTGGACTTGATTGATTTGGTGTTGGTGATGACTGTGAATCCCGGATTCGGTGGACAGAGTTACATCGCAACGATGGAACCCAAAATCGGCAAGGTACGAGAACTCATCAACAACGCAGGCCTCGCCGACACGATTGATCTTGAAGTTGATGGTGGAATTTCTGCAGCAACGATTGCGGCTGCTCGAACCGCGGGAGCGAATGCCTTTGTCGCTGGAAGCGCATTGTTTAAAGATCCCAAGGGACTCGCCCACGCCATCGCTGATCTTCGCGACAGAGCAACCGCTGTCGCTACTGCCTGACCACCCTGCGCCCCAAAACCAGAGCAATCAATATTGCAAGAAAGAGCAGTGATGGTGCCAAAATAGCGATTGATAGGGAGACTTTGCTGTCAAAAAAACTTGTGAATATCCCTGAATCAATGCTGGTGCCGTCGACGTGCAGTGTGCGAATGGGATTTTCAAGGTTGGGGCAATTTTCCCCCCCGTTGTCAACACCAGCAATCTCGTTGCCACCAAAAAGTGCCTCTGATTTACGAACGGACGATGAAAGCACGAGTGTTGCTGCATCAGTTCCAGCACCGACTAAATACGACTCGCCAATCGACAAAAACTTGACATCGTTGCCGTAGCGAATATCAACCAAAGCGCCTGCAGTGGGCGTCGTGTATCCCTCCAGAGAACCAGCTCGCAATTGAACAATCCTGAACGTACCCGTGATGTCGTCACGGGACTCCAACACTCCAACAAAAACTCCCACGGCGGCGGGCGGAGCCGGACAGCTTGAAACATCAGCGGCGCGGGTAGGCGATGCCAGCAAGACAAATGACCCCAGCGCCACCACGCAACATGCCAATTTAGGAATCATCGTTTACAACGCTAGCAAGCCATTTGTAGGGGATGGTTCGAAATGTGGAGCGTTATTTGCCGCCACACCTTGCGTCATCTATCTAAAGGTTACTAGCGCCAGCTAGATGCGAAAAGAAACAGGGGTTATCGTCTTGCTGTGGAATCTGTTGTTCTTATCCCATCTCTTGGTCGCCCCAGCTCGGACTTTGATTTGCTCTCAGATTCACTGCATCAGGCCGCTTTTAGACCCATTGCAATAGAACCACGACCTCACTTTTCTGATCGTCCGAGTCTTCATGACCTAGCTCTCGACACAATTCAACAGATTGACGAGTTGGGAATTGAAAGATTTCACTTGGTGGGTCATGCATTTGGTAACCGACTATCTCGATGCATCACCGCCGATTTTCCAGGGCGTGTTTTATCGCTCACATTGTTAGCCGCGGGGGGTCTTGTGGAACCACCCGTTGAGATGTGGCAAGTGCTTTTTTCCTGTTATGACAAATCTCTGAGCGACAGCGCTCATCTTGACGCCGTTCGCACTGCATTTTTCGCCGAAGGCAACGACCCCAGCAGTTGGAGAGATGGCTGGTATCCAGAGATTATGAAGTACCAAAGGGGGGCTGTTGCATCAACGCCTCGAGAGGATTGGTGGTCTGCGACTGTTCCACGCGTGCTCGTCATTCAGGCATTCCAAGATGCCATTGCGCCTGTTGAGAACGGGCGTCGATACCAAACTGAGTGTGCCCCGCATGCACAACTTGTCGAAATCAACGGGTCTGGTCATGCGATGTTGCCAGAGCAGCCTGAAGCAATAGCTTCTGCTCTCTTAGCATTTCTCCGTCGCAAATAAGCACAAATCGTCTTCCTAACTAAGCCCTAGCAGGCGTTACAAATTCAATACGTCAAGTTTTGTCTCACCAAATCAACATCCGGAGCGCACTATGCGAATTTGTGCGAGGCATTCCAAGAAACGGTGTTTGGCGTTCTAAACATCTACTGAAACCCCAGCCGCTCCCCCATCAACACTGGGGTTTTGAACTACGCACCAGCCTCCCACATGTCATTGTGGGAGCCATTTCAATTTGTTGAATTGTGCAAATTAGCGGCGATACTTGGTTCATGGGCTTTGATCCGCAACGAGGGCGTGTTGAACGAAAGACCGATATTTGGTTTGTCGTTACCGCGATTGCAATAACTGCTGCACTTGTGGCGTGGGCGTTGCTGGGCTGAGTAATGGGTTTATGGGATGGCTCATATGGCGCAGTTGAGATAAGACGTGTTCAGCCCTATGAAGCACTCAAAAAATACGTGTGCCCCGGTTGTCATCAGATGATTCCACGAGGAACCGGGCACCTTGTTGCAGTGCCGGCCGATGCTCCAGATCTGCGCAGACATTGGCACAAGAGTTGTTGGGGACGCAACAAGTGACACTTGATCTCTAGAACGAGTCAATCAGCACTTCAAGTTCGGTACCGGTAACACAGGCAACATCACATCGCAACACACAGTTTTCTAATTGATGTTGGCGAACGAATTTAAATGCGGTTCGTCGCACCACGAACTGTTTGCGCGCTGTCATCGCCTCTGCCGGAGTACCAAAATCATTGTTGACCCGTGCTTTTACTTCGCAGACCACGACAAGGTTTGCTTTGCGTGCAACGACATCGAGTTCGCCATTATTTATCCGCCAATTGCGGGCCAGGACTTTAAACCCTTGACCTTCGTACCATCTAGCGACTAACTCTTCGGCCCATCTGCCTCGGGCGCGAGCCGCATCTACTGATTTTAATGAAGTCGCTATGTTGTTGGATCGACGAGCGCGTCTGCGGGGAGTTCTTCCACGTTGACGTCTTTGAAACTCAACACCCTCACTTGGGGGATGAATCTGGTCTTCCGATACATATCCCATACCCATGCGTCCTTTAGAACCACCTCTATCAAGGGTCGCGCCGAGTCACCTGTGACGGTGACATCAACGGAGTTTGCCAAATAAAAACGGCGCTCCGTCTCGATTGCATATCGAAACATGCTCGTCACATCTTGATATTCTTGCGCAAGTTTGAGCTCCCGCTCAGCCTCAAAATTCTCTAAATCGTCGGTGTTCAACGCAACCCCTGAGTTTGTAGCACTAGGTATTCTCTAACTCAGCGGTCACGCTTCTCACGAATCTTTGCAGCCTTACCAGTGCGGTCGCGCAAGTAGTACAACTTGGCACGACGAACGTCTCCCTTGCGGACAACTTCAATTTTTGCCACCGATGGACTGTGTTTTGGGAATGTTCGTTCTACTCCGACGCCATAACTAAGTTTGCGCACCGTATATGTCTCGGCAACTCCAGAGCCACTAATGGCAATGACGTTGCCCTGAAAAATCTGGACACGCTCTTTGCCACTTTCAACGACGCGAACATGCACCTTGACTTCGTCGCCTGGACTAAATGAAGGAATGTCCTGGCGCAAGTACTGGTTGTCAACAATGTCTGTGTTCTTCATGGTGTTTCTTTCGTCGGGTATTGGGGAGAATGTGTACCGCTCTACTCGCCACTGGTGGCAGGTGGAAAGGTGAAGGGCAAAGGATACGAGAGAGGTGCTACCGCTTCCAACAAGATTTGCTCATCTGGGGTTAAACCACCCCGAGCAATAATCAGGTCAGGGCGCCAAGTTTGGGTGAGCCAGAGCGCTTGAGCCTTCCGCCAGCGCGCAATCGCGGCATGATCTCCGCTCCGCAAAATTTCTGGAACGGAGATTCCCTCAAACTCAACTGGACGCGTAAATTGGGGTTCCTCAAGCAAGCCACGATCATCAAAACTTTCCGACAGGGGCGATTGGGCGTTGCCCATGACGCCAGGCAACAATCGCGTAACTGCCTCGATGACCACGCACGCCGCTACTTCTCCACCAGCCAAGACCATATCGCCAATGGAAATTTCTCCATCAATCAGATTCTGGCGGACCCGATGGTCGACACCTTCATAGCGGCCACAGAGCAAACTGAACCCAGGTAACGAGGACAGATGGCGAGCAAATCCCTGGTCAAATTTTTTACCATTTGGACTCAACAAAAATAATGGTCGCAGGGGCTTTACGGCTCGTACCGCCTCAAAAATAGGCTCAGGTCGCAATAGCATGCCAGCGCCACCGCCATAGGGCGAATCGTCAACTGTTCGGTGAGCGTCGTGGGTGTAATCACGCAAGTCATGGACACCAAGATTAACAACACCGTTTTCACGCGCTTTTCCCAACAAACTGCCAGAGCAAAAATCATCCACTAGCGCTGGCAATACTGAAAACACATCAATGCGCATCACGACATCACGCTAACGACTCATCTTCAAATAGACCCTCTGGCGGATCCACGGTCGTACGACCATTGGCGTGATTGACGATAAATGTCACCGGAATGAGTCCACCATTATCGAGTTCCAAAATGGCATGCGCTGGATTATCAATTACTGCAATACATGCTCCAAGTATCTGACCAGTCATGTCTACGACAACTGAGCCAATGAGTTGATGCACCCACAATGAATTTGGGTCATCAATTGGCTCGGCAAAAAGTTCTGCATTTACGAGTCGTTCGGCATCATTGCGAGTGTCGTACCCAACGAAATGCACGACCCACCTGTCGCTCTGCGCACGAGCGGACTCCACTGTGAGTACTTGCTCTTGGGAACCTACTTTTGAACTGAGAATGGAGCCAACTTGCCAGCGCTCCGAACGATCGGTTGTAAAAGACACAACAAGATCCCCATGCAAACCGTGCGGCTTGCCAATTCGGCCAACCACCAACATGTCGTTGCCGTTAAGAGTCAAACTTCAGTCGTCAATAAACTCAACGTCGACATCGACGCCATCTTGAGTTGCAGCAGCACGTACGACAGTACGAATACTCTGGGCAGTGCGTCCACGACGTCCAATTACGCGCCCCAAGTCACCCGGACCAACACTCACATCAAGACTTAATTTGGAACCGCGACCAACAGAGGTGCTGATGCTGACGGCATCAGGATCATCAACAATATTTTTTACAATATGTGTCAGAACCGCAACCGCTACCGGGGCCTCTTGGGCGTTGGCTGCATCAACTGCGTTGTTGTCATCGGTGTCGTTTTCGTAGTCTGACATATTGAACTACTTGGCTTTGGAGGCAGTGAACTCTGCCCATGCGCCACTGATTTCGAGCAACTTGCGCACGCGCTCTGTTGGTTGTGCGCCCTGCTGAAGCCATTTGATGGCCTTGGCGTTGTCAATGGTGAGGGTAGATGGCTCGGTGCGAGGGTTGTATTGACCAAGAATTTCAATGAAGCGACCATCTCTTGAGCGGTGCGAGTCGGCAGCGACCACGCGATAGTGGGGTTGCTTTGTTTTCCCCACTCTGGTGAGGCGCAATTTAACAGTCATGCTTAGAAAAACTCCTTGAATAGGTCTAGGTGAGGCTAGCGGTGAACAGGTGGGCACCCCTACGATTTAGTCAAATTGCTCCACAGATATCGCCAGATTTTTAGTTCGGGAAGTTCGGGAAGTTCGGAAATCCGCCACGTGGAGGCCCGCCAGGTACTCCGGGGAGCCCCGAACCACCCAGCATGTCTCCCATTTGCCGCATTGTTGCCTTGGACGAGAGATTGGAATCTTTGCCTTTTCTTTTGCTGTTCTTGCTGTTTTTGCCTGCACGACCTTGGCTCATTGCACCCATTTTTTTCATCATCTTTTGCATCTCGGAGAATTGCTTCACGAGGCGGTTGACATCTGCTACCTGCGTACCACTCCCCAGCGCAATGCGGGAGCGTCGGGACCCGTTGATCATCTCGGGTCGCGCCCTTTCGCCTGGAGTCATTGAGCGAATAATTGCTTCTGTGAGGGTTACCTGGTCGTCGCCTATCTGGGCATCCTTCATTTCTTTGGGCATGCCAGGAATCATCCCCATCACCCCTGACAACGGTCCCATTTTTTTTAATTGTTGCAATTGAGCCAAGAAGTCCTCCAGCGTGAACTGACCCTCCAGCATTCGTGCAGCTGTTTGCTCAGCATCATCCTTTTCAAAAACCTGCTCTGCTTGTTCGATCAGCGTAAGCATGTCTCCCATGCCCAAAATACGTCCGGCCATGCGGTCCGGATGAAATTGTTCGAATGCATCAATACGTTCACCTGTTGCGGCGAATGCAATCGGTTTGCCGATGACATGCTTGACCGATAATGCAGCACCACCTCGTGCATCGCCGTCAAGTTTGCTCAAGATAACGCCATCAATCGCCAGCGTTTCATGAAACGCCTGAGCAACCCCGACAGCATCTTGCCCTGTCATGGCATCGACAACCAGGAACGTGTAATTCGGCTTTACAGCACTCGAGATATCAGCAACCTGTTGCATCATGTCGACATCTATTGACAACCGCCCTGCCGTGTCGACGATTAGAACATCCTTGCCTAGTCGTTTTGCTTCCGCCAAGCCGCGCGTTGCGGTCGTAACAGGATCACCAGGTTCACTAAAAACAGCAACGCCAATTTGATTGCCCAAAGTACGCAATTGCTCTACTGCGGCAGGTCGCTGCAAGTCTGCACCAACAAGAAGTGGCTGCCGACCTTGTGATTTAAACCAACGTGCCAACTTTGCAGCACTTGTGGTTTTTCCGGAACCTTGCAGTCCAGCCATCAACACCACGGTTGGCGGATGACTTGCGTAATTTATCTTGAGCGTTTCTCCACCCAACATTGAAACCAATTCAGCATTGACAATTTTGACGACCTGTTGGCCGGGATCGAGGGCTTGAGACACATCTGCCCCGACCGCTTGCTCTCGAATACGGGCTGTAACATCACGAACAACTCCAACATTGACGTCAGCCTCAAGAAGCGCAGTTCTGATTTCTGCCAATACCTCATCAACATCGGCCTCGGTCAGGCGGCCTTTGCCCCGAACTCGTTTTACGATTGATTGGAGGCGCTCACTCAGGGAGTCAAACATGAGACTTCAAGGCTATCTGCATTGTGGGATTAGCCGACTGTCACCTCAGTGACGAGTGACGCGACCACAACGATATTGACGCGCGATGGCGAATAATCTTCGGTCAACATGAATTGCTCACCATCCCGGGCGGCAACTCTGATGACCCAGCCCTTGTCTTTTGCTGCCTGAGTTGCTTCTTCTTCGCTGAGTCCGATCAGCGTTGCTGCTTGTTCCTCTGTGATTGATTTCAGAAGTTCGGAATCTACACCGGGGGCAAGAACAGTGTCTTGAGGGCTCGGGACAACACCGGGGGCAGGAACAGTGTCTTGAGGGCTCGGGACAACTTGTTTTTTAATGTATTTATCTTGCACTGCGATCACCTGCCCAACATCGCCATCGGAGTTGTAGTACGTGTATCCGGGCAGCAATGTCGGCACCCCGTTTGCCGTCCAAATCAGGACGAGCGATTTTTTAACTCCAGTAATTTTGACAACTACTTCTGGCAAGTCAGATGGAGAAATTGATTCCTTGGTCTGTGTTTCCATGGCCACCCCACCCCGACAAAAGGAGCAGCCAGAAGTCATCAACGAGTCCTGCAGCCGCTTCACGCCGTCGGTGGTGGAAATGAGCGGATACTTTTGGGATTTTTTTAAAGTGACAAGGTGTCCGTTCGCGTAACTCACTTTGGAGTCCTCTCCAAATGTCACGTTGTGCGAAAGTGGAACATCGAAACCTTGAACTTGCTCGATTGCATTTACGTTGACGCCCCACTCATCGGCATAAACCTCAAAACGAAGATTTTTTACGCTCAAGCCACCGTTGCTCAGCAGATCTTGAGCAGCGCTGATTGCTTGGTCTTTGGTGGGAAGATTTGTCGGAGCTTCTGGCATGCCACAATCAGGAGCAACCACGGTTGTGTCGGCTGAAGAGTTTGGATCACTCGGAGCAACTGAACAGGTAGTGCGCGAAGACATGCTCATGTTGTTGTACGACCAGAACAGCAACGAGGCATCGCCACTCACAAACAGACCAGGATCCGAACCATCCGCACTTCCAACCGTGTAACTTGCGTATTCTTCGTTCGATTCCGGTGCAAGCACAACTTTGTCATTGAGCCCAAAAGACTGCGCCAACAACGAAATCTTGTCTGTAGAAAACTTTTGCTTTACAAATTCGTATGACTGGCTACTTCCACCAAGATCAGGGAGGTCACCTTCAATTGTGTAGACCATATTTTGGTACGGAGCCCACATCTTTTCGGTTGACTCTGCAGCATCGTTGTTTGCAACTGGCGATGTCCGCTGGGCACCATCTCCACCTAGTTCAATGGCATCTATCGAAGGTCCACAAGATGTCAAAAGGATGGCCGCAACCGTGGCAGAAAGAGCAACTTTTAGTGTCACAAATCTAATTTTACTCACATAATGCATCAACAAACTCGGCAGGAACAAACGGCACGAGGTCAAGAACTGTCTCCCCAAGGCCCACTAGTTTGACGGGTATGCCCATTTCCGTCTCAATCGCAAAAACGATTCCGCCCTTGGCAGATCCGTCTAATTTGGTCAGCACCACACCCGTGACATCAGTTGCAGCGGCAAACTCTCGCGCTTGAACGAGTCCATTTTGACCGGTGGTCGCGTCGATAACTAAAAGCACCTCAGTGACCGAACCTAAACCCTTGTCTGCGACGCGACGGACCTTGCGCAACTCATCCATCAAGTTAGATTTATTTTGCAGGCGCCCTGCCGTGTCGCCAAGCACAAGGTCGATTCCCCGCGCAGCCGCACTTTGGATGCCATCAAAAATAACTGATGCCGGGTCACCCCCTTCTGAACCACGCACAAATTCAGCACCAGCACGCTCGGCCCATGTCTGCAACTGTTCTGCTGCTGCAGCACGAAATGTGTCTCCTGCTGCCATTAGCACTGTTCGACCCTGGGCAGTCTGAGCAGCACCAACTTTGCCAATCGTGGTTGTTTTACCAACGCCATTGACCCCCACAAATAACCACACGCTCGGAGACGCCGTCAAGTCGATGCGCAAGGAGCGATCTGCCTTGCTGAGTTGCTGTTTCATCATCTCTCGCAATGCATCAATCAGCACTTCTGGTGTCGTTATTTTTTTTTCCCGCACTTGCTCTCGCAACGGAGCAATTAATGCTTGCGCTAAATGAACACCAACGTCAGCACGAATAAGCGTGTCTTCAAGCTCTTGCCAAGTACTGTCATCAATAGTGTTGCGTGAGCGAATGCCACTGAATGCCGTGTAAAACAATGATCTTGCTCTGCTGATGCTTGACCTCAGATTCGGGGGTTCAATTACGGCTACAACTTCCTCAGCCTTGACAACTTGTTCGGCGTTGCTTGACACTTCAGCATCCAAGACTTCAATTTCTGGACTCAATGAAAGTGGTGCACGCCCACGCGACGATCGGCGAGACACAATAATGGCTCCGATGCCAAACGACAGCGCGAGTGCGACGAGGGCGAGTATCAGTGGCTGTTCAGAAGCATTCATTGTGAACTCAAAACAGGGGTGTTGTAGCGCGTTCAGTCACGACCTTTGACGAACCGCCAGGTTGCATACTTACTCCGACTAAACAGTCCCCTGCTTCCATCGTGCGTTTTTGGTGACTGACGATAATCAGTTGGGCATCACGTCGGAACTCATGCACAAGTCCCAGAAAACGGTGCAAGTTGACATCATCAAGAGCGGCCTCAACTTCGTCCATCACATAGAACGGCGAAGGTCGACTGCGAAATACTGCAAATAAGTAAGCAAGAGCGGTGAGTGAGCGTTCGCCGCCCGACAACAATGACAACTTTTTGATATTTTTTCCAGGGGGCGAGGCTTCCACTTCAATGCCCGTATTGAGCATGTCGTTTGGATTGGTAAGAACAAGACGACCCTTACCCCCAGGGAACAACATATTGAAGAGAAACGTGAAGTTCTCACTTACGTCGGCATAGGCGGCCGCAAAGACGGTTTGAATCTCGGCGTCAACAGCCTTGATGATTTGCATCAATTCTCGCCTCGTGTTGCGCACATCGTTGAGTTGTTCTTCCAGGAACTCATGGCGCTTTTGAAGCTCGGTGAATTCTTCGAGTGCGAGGGGGTTTATCGGCCCCATCAGGCGCAGATCACGATCCAGTGCTCGCGCGCGTTCACTTGGCGTCACGCCTTCGGGAACCTCTGGCATAGGCGAAGCCTCGGCGACCGCAGGTTCAACTTCGAGATCCCGACGCAATGTTTCAACCGTTGCTTCAAGGCGCATCCGAGCCTCAGCCTCATCAATTTCGACACGACGGGAGCGTTCCCGATGAGCTTCGAGTTCTTGTTCGGTTGTATGACGGGCGCGGCGTGCTTCATCAAGACGTGTCGCAAGTTGGCGAACCTCATCACTTTGGCGACGACGGATCTCTTGCAATTCAATCAGGCGCGCTTCAGTTGAAGCTCGATGAGCCGCCACTAAACCTGAAAGTCTTTGAACTGCTGATATTGCCCGTTCAATTTGTGTGCGTCGTGTCGCTGCTTCTCGACGGGCTTGAGCATTGGTCTCTAGGCGCCGCTCTGTTTCATCAAAGCGAACTCGCAAGAATTGCTCTCGTTCGCGCAGACCACCAATCCGCACGTCTAAATCTTTTCGGCGAATAAGCAGCAAGGTTGCCCTGGATTCTATGGCTGCTCGCGCCTGTCCTAATTCTTGAGCGGCAGCGAATTCGGCGGCTTCTGTCTCTTCAAGAGCGGGAAGGATGGCTTCAAGTTCAGCCACTCGTTGTTGCTGTTGCACCAACCTTTGACGAGTGTCCTCTAGTGAGTCAGAGATGACCTTTGCCTCACTGGTTACGACACGACGGTCGCTGACAGCATGCGTGAGTGCGATTGAAGCACCTTCGACGATGGCACTCTGATTATTTAATGCCCGCTGATCATCAGCAAGACTCTGACGTGCCGCCAAGAGTTCATGACGACAAACATCAACGTCCAATGAATATCGATCAAGGTCTTGTTGTGCTGATGCTGCTTTGTTTTGTGCATCTTGAATGACTTCTTGAGAACCAGCGTCATCAGCAGCGCCAATCCGCCAACCCATTGGCGAGAGGCGATCGCCGCTACGTGTGACAATCACAGTTGCTGGTTGGGCCATTGCCAGAACAATCGCTTGGTCTAACTCCTCGACAAATCCGACTCGCGCAAACAATGAATCTAGGAAAACCCCGACTTCATGTGGCGCATCGGGCACGACTTGCACATATTGACGCAGCGATTGAGATCCGTTTGCGATTTCCTCCTTAGTTGCGAACAGCCCATCTAAAGCCAGAACTGCTCCAACGAAGTTTCCGGCCCGCAAAGCGACCATGGCACGCTCTGCAGCGGATGCATCTGACACAATCACGGTTGCCACCAACTCCCCGAGCGCAGCTTTCACCGCGGCATCCCAGCCAGTATCCACGACCAAGAGATCAATAAGTGCACCTGTTACGCCGCTGGTATTGGCTAGCTTTTCGGCCGCATGTCGTGCCCTCGCGGGTGCAGCCGCAGACTTCATGGCGTCAAGACGCGCGTAAAGGTGTGCGCTTCGCGTCTCTGCATCAGCACGAGTCTCGAGCGCAAGATCTAATGCAAGTTCGGAATCTGTCCGACGACGCTCCGTTTTTTCGAGACTCAGTCGCAGTGGCTCAAGTACTTCTTCTGCGGTTGCAAGTTCTTGCTGAAGCCTCTCACTGTCAGCTGTCAAGTGTGCTTCTCTTGAGACGAGTTGTTCAAGACGAGTCGAGAGTCTTTGGATTTCTCCTGATCCAAGTTCGACAGTGTTGCGAACCGTTCGCAACTCGCCCCGAACTTCGGCTGCAGCCGATGCAGCAGTCGTCGTCGCATCAAGATTTTCAGAGTCATCACCCGTTCCTGTGCGCTGTTTTGCGAACTGGGCTTCTTCTGCGGCGAGGGCATCGCTCTCTGGTGCGGCGGCGACTAAATCAGATTCGACCTCATTGAGTTCGGCGCGAAGACGCGCTGCCTCGGCTTCCAGTGAAGCGACTATATCTTGGGCCATCAAAGACAATTGATCCCGCTCCATTGAGCGCTGTCTTTCTGCCAACACCGCTGATAATCCGCGTGAGCGCTCACGCAATTGTTCCACCTTGACTAATTCGTCGCTTACTCCGCTGTCTCCACGCGCAGAGAGTTCAGATTCACAACTCATAACCGTGGTATCTAAAGATCCAAGTTGACGTCGGATTTCTTGTTCCTTCTCCCCACTTTGATTTTTTTCCGTCGCTAGAGACAAAAGTTGCGCGCGTAGTGCGGCGATCTCGCGTCCCGACAAATACAAACGCAAGTCGCGTAATTCAGACACAATCTGTCCATGTCGGCGCGCAGCATCTGCTTGTCGCTCCAATGGGCGCAGTTGGCGGCGCACCTCGCGAATCAGATCCTGCACACGCAAAAGGTTTGCTTCTGTGCCGTCAAGGCGACGCTCTGCCCGCTCTTTGCGCTTGCGATATTTCAAGACTCCAGCAGCCTCTTCAATTATTGCCCGCCGATCTTCAGGTCGGGCGTTTAAGACCGCATCAATTTGTCCCTGACTGACAATGACGTGTTGTTGCCGACCGACTCCGGCATCAGACAACAAATCCTGAACATCAAGAAGCCGACACTCGACGCCGTTCAGGGCATATTCACTTTCACCGTTTCGAAAAAGGGTTCTCCCAATCGTTATTTCCGAAAAATCAATGGGTAATAGTCCTGCCGAGTTGTCAATTGTGAGAAGCACTTCGGCTCGCCCAAGCGCCGAGCGTTTTGACGTCCCGTTGAAAATTACGTCTTCCATCTTTTGACTTCGCACCGCACTCGGTGCCTGCGCCCCAAGCACCCAAGCAATAGCATCCACAACATTGGACTTACCCGAGCCATTGGGACCCACAACAACCGTCACCCCTTGCTCCATCTCAAGCACTGTCGTGTCTGCGAAGGATTTAAAACCTTTGAGAGTAAGTGACTTCAAAAACACAACACTCTGACAGTAATGGAAAACCACACCTGAAGTTGAGTTGTTGCGCCTGTGGATAAATAACTAAAGCAAGGGCAATATTTCAGCGCTGGCAACGAGGGCAAAAACATGTAGACCTTCCAGCCGCCATCACCCGCCTGATCCTGCCCTTTCCACATGTCCGACATATTTCGCCCCCATGGCCGTAGACCCTGTGTTGATCTTGAAATGAACCCAACTGTCCATCAACATCGACATATTGGGAGTCGCTGAGCGTTGATCCCCCTGCTGCTATGGCGGTCTGCAAAACATCTGTAATTGCGTCAGCAAGGAGTCTGATTTGAGGCTTTGTCAGTGTGTCAGCGGTGCGATTCCATCGCAGTTTGGCGCGATGCAGAATCTCATCGGCATAGATGTTGCCAATGCCGGCCACAACAGACTGGTTCAGAAGTAATGGCTTGAGGGCACCCCTGCGGCCGTGCAGTGCGGTCTGCAGAATGAGGGCATCAAACTTGTCACAAATTGGGTCTACCCCCATGCGACCCAATTCTGGCAACACTCCTGATTCCTCAATCGGGTCATAGACGACCACTTCTCCAAATGTGCGAGGGTCAACAAAACGCATTTCATGGGGGGGTTGAGATGATGTCCGATCAAGATGCAGCACCACATGAGTGTGCGCCGGACGAGCAACGCTTGGTTCGTCAATCAATATTCGACCGCTCATCCGCAGATGAATCATCATCGCGTCACCAGTATCCAAAGAAAAGAGCAGATATTTCCCACGCCGCCGTGCATCGACAATGGTGGTGTCGGTAAGGCCATGAATTACTGCTTCACGGCCGACGCGCCGCACGGATCTCTCACGACCTACTTCGACAGATGAGATATGCCGACCGACCGCCAAAATCTCAATCCCCCGTCTGACAGTTTCAACTTCTGGGAGTTCGGGCATTCCTATGCTTCCGGCTTGGCCATCAGATCTTCGAATGCATGTCGCGCTGCTTCTTGCTCTGCACTTTTTTTATTCTTGCCAATTCCTGCTCCAGCAGCCTCGCCGTTGATCAGAACGACTGATGTAAAAACCTTGTCATGGTCGGGACCAACACCTGATGTTTGATACATCGGAACACCGAGAGAACGGCGAGCCGTTATCTCTTGCAAACGTGTTTTGTGATCGAATGCGTCAAGATTAGGAATTACCTCTTCGATACGCCCCAGTAGATGCTTTCTAACAAAAAGTGATGCTGCATCTGCCCCTGCATCGAGGTAAACAGCGCCAATAACCGCCTCAAAACAATCCGACAAAATAGATGTTTTGTCCCGACCTCCGGGGTTGTCCTCGCCCTTACCCAGAAAAAGATAAGTCCCCAGATCTAGAGAACGTGCAATTTCGGCCAGTGCAATCGCATTGACGACTGCTTGGCGCAGGTCGGACAGTTTTCCTTCTGCACTATCGCCAAGGCGATGGTATGCAAAATCCGCAATCACCCATCCCAGCACAGCATCTCCTAGAAACTCAAGTCGCTCATTTGAGATCGTCTCTTTGGTTTCTGCCAACCAAGAACGGTGCACCAATGCGGTTCGCAACAGCGAAATGTCTGAAAATGTATGACCGATGCGATCGCTCAATAAGAGCAAAGCACGATCTTGAGGCTCCTCAGATTGCATGTTCTGGCAGAGCTACCGATGCAGGACGGCGAACACATAGTTGACCGTGTCACCAACCGTTTTAAGTGTCGCGAGGTCTTCGTCGTTGACGGTGAAGTCACCCGTCATCTCGCTGAAAATACGCTCAATTTCATAGGAAAATTCAACAAGGTGCAATGAGTCGGCGTTGAGATCTTCTTTGAAGAGCTGTGTCTCAGAAATTGTTCCAACATCAACTTCCAACACCGTCGCAAGACAGGCGCTGACCGTCAATGAAATAGTTGCCCGATCAGGCAGAGATGTAGACATGGTGTACTCCTTTAATTGGATAGCGTAGCCGCCGCGATAGCGGCGCGAATCTCTTCAACCATTCCAACTTCAACCATTTCTTGGGCGCATTTTATTCCGTTTAGAATTGCGCGGGCGCTGCTTGAGCCATGAGAGATGATGCACACACCATTTACCCCGAGCAGAATTGCACCTCCATAGGTGTCGGGGTCAAAAACCTCATACATCGGCAACAACGCAGGCATTAAGGCATCGGCATGAACCTGATTTTCCGGAGACGACGCAAACGCAGCAAATAATGACTTCACCACTGTTTTGATTGTCCCTTCAATCGTTTTCAGGGCGACGTTTCCGGTGAAGCCGTCTGTCACAACGACATCAACAACTCCAGTCATCATGTCGCGACCCTCAACATTGCCAATGAAGTTCAAACCTGACTCATTACTCAACAGTTCGTAGGCCTCTTTGCGCAGAGAATCACCTTTGCCAGGTTCTTCTCCGATCGAAAGCAAGCCAATGCGAGGTGCTTCCACTCCAAAACGTCGTCGTGAATACACGGTTCCCATCTGAGCAAATTGCACGAGCCAATCGGCTTGAACTTCGGCGTTTGCGCCAGAATCAATCAGTACGCAAGGCGTTGATCCAGGAACTGGAATAGCCGTAGCGATAGCCGGGCGTTGGACACCAGAGATTCGCCCCATTCGCAACAGTGCACTCGCCATCGTCGCACCCGTGTTTCCAGCCGAAATCATTGCACTGGCTTTCCCCTCCCGCACGGCATTGGCTGCAACAACAAGCGTGGAATCTTTTTTTCGGCGCACAGATGACGCCGCGTCTTCGTGCATCTCTATGACTTCGGTAGCAGCAATTAGTTGCAGAGACCCGACACCGGCCAAATCATTCGGACCAATGAGAACGATGGGAATCCCTAACTCGGCGGCCTGCAGTGCTCCAGCCAGGATCGCTTGCGGTGCATTGTCTCCGCCCATTGCGTCTACGGCAATCGGCAACATGTCGTGGACTACTCGACAACAAACGGTGAATTATTCGCCGGCGACGTTTACTGCAACGCGGTCTTTGTACCAACCACATGTTGAACAAACAGTGTGGGGAATCTTGGCCACTCCACATCGGGGGCACAAACTACGAGAAGGGGCATCAAGGCGCCAGTTGCTTGCACGACGGGCACGAGTTTTGCGTTTTGAAGTTTTTTTCTTGGGAACGGCCACGGCGGTCTTCCTTGATCTGAAAGAGACTTTGAGTCCCACGGACGGCTAGATGTTATCGGGAGGAGGCAATTACTGACGCTTCTTAGGAATCTTTGGTCAAGTTCTCGCGGAGAGTGTCTAAAACTGCCCATCGGGGGTCTGGCGCGGTTGTCTCACATGAACAAGATCCCTCGGATAGGTCGGCCCCACATTGACCACATAGCCCCGGACAATCCTCGCGACAAGTAGGAGCCAGAGGAACAGCGAGCAGGATATTCTCTCGCACCATGGGCAATAACGACACCTGGTCTTGTTCTATTGCAAATGCATCAGGGTCTTGGAGAACTACTTGGTACATCTCGGCAAACTCAACGATTAGTTCTGAGTTGATGTGCCCAAGACACCGCCTACACACTCCTTGCCATTGAGCAGTAGCCCTACCGGTGACGGCAACGCCATTGGATAGGGATTCGAGACGGACGGTGACAGGAATAACGACATCGATGATTTGTTCAACTGCAAAATCAAAGTCGGCGACGGCAATTGAAGCGTCGATATCCTTGATTGTTCCGGGACGACGTAAAAGTTCGATGATGTTGACAACTAGTGGCGTAGCCATAGGAAGCTATCTTCTTGCTTAAGAACGATCTTGATCAAAAAAACCAGAGGTGCCCGAGTCCTCGGCACTTGGAGCAGGTTCTGATTGCTCAGGGACAACATTGATCCCAATCGACAATCGTTGGCGACCGTTGGCAACAGTCTTTGTTAGGCGGTCCAGCAAAATTTCAAAACTTCCCAAACGTTGATCAAGGAAATCCTCTGTTTCGTTGCGCTGACGTCGTGATTCTGCGTCTGCTGCGTCAATTACTTGTTGCGCCCGAGCCTCTGCGGCACGCACAACTTCCGTCCTCTGCACCAATCGTTCTGCTTGTTGACGAGCAGCACCTAGTAATTCATCCGCCTCACGCTTGGTTTTTTCGAGAAACTCTTGTCGTTCTTTTAGCATCCAGCGAGCCTGACGGATTTCTTCTGGCAAACGACTGAGGGCCTCTTCAAGTAATTCAATCAGCTCATCCCGATCTAGTCGTGGGGTGCTTGAAAGAGGCATGCTCGGAGCAGTGACAATGGTATCTATCGTGCGTCGCAACAGTATCTCGCTGTCGCCAAGACGCGCCTGAGCCTGAACAGGTTGCGGGAAGGTCGCGTCAATAGAGTCTTCGTAATCGTCATCACTCATTTTTTGCTCCGAGGTGGATATGTCTTGTTTAAGACATTACCCACTGCGCTTGGCACCATTGCTGATGTGTCGCCACCAAAGTGGGCAATTTCACGAATGAAACGACTGCTAATGAATCCGAGCGCAGGTGCACACGGAACGTAAACCGTTCGAACTCCAGAAAT
The DNA here is from genome assembly GCA_005790505.1 of Actinomycetota bacterium. GTDB lineage: Bacteria > Actinomycetota > Acidimicrobiia > Acidimicrobiales > Ilumatobacteraceae > UBA2093. Next base: position 2,514 of record SXUP01000009.1, on the reverse strand, counting down.
TAAGAAGTTTGTTTGTGCCATTTGTTGTTCAAGTTCAAAATCTGACATGGTGCGCAGACCTTTTAAAATGCACAGCGCCCGACAGGACTTGGCCGCATCAACTGCTAGTCCAGCAAATGCTTGCACGCTGATTGATGGCAGATGTTTGACCGATTCTTCAATCATGGCGATTCGCTGATCGACACTGAAAGTGGCAGAAGATTTTTCGGGATTATGCATAACCCCGATTATGACTTCACCAAAAAGCACGGCTGCCTGATTGACGACATCAAGATGTCCCAAGTGGAATGGATCAAAACTTCCGGGATATAAAACAACGCTCATACTGTATTTACGGTACCTGTTGTGGCAGGCGTACGACACAAAAATGTCACGACAGTGCGCCCGTATCGGCGTTCCCGAGTGACTTCCCAGCCGTTTGGGGCAACAATGGCGCGACTTGACTCCGCCACCACTAGTGGCGCACAGACCCCAGACAGCAAGAGATCCCACTGCCCGAAGTCATATGGTGGGTCGGCGATGACGATGTCAGCCTCAAGTCCGTGTGCCCCTTGGGTGCTGGCATCCATCTCCAGCACCGTGCATAAGTTCGCTGCCCCCATCGCCTCGATGTTGCGCCGAAGCACTCCCAGTGCGGCCCGATCATTTTCAATGAATGTGCAGTGCGTTGCTCCTCGCGACAGCGCCTCAATTCCCATTGCTCCCGTACCGGCAAAAAGATCCAGAACTTTTGCGCCCTGCACCACCCCGTTGCTGTTGAGGGCGTTGAAGATTGCTTGACGCACCTTGTCCGTGGTGGGTCGCGTTGTTTGGGATTCAGGAGATTGGATTCTTCGTCCTCGCCAGTCACCAGCAACCACTCTCATACAAAGCAGACTAGGTCAGTGATTAGTCCCCAAGGGTCCATTATCTGCGTTGACTGTGGCGGGCCTTGTTATTTGCTTACTCACCCACCAGAAGATGGAGTCTGGAATGTTGATGATGTGGTTTCTTATCGCTGCCGCGACTGCCGCGATGTCTGGTATCTGCCCCTGACCGAAGAAGACACTGGTGCTGACGATGAAAAAAGCGGAGACATGCCGACCCTCTAGATTTTATTCGCAAGATCTAGCTTTTGAACAAGAACTCAACTTCTTCTTCAGTTAAAAGTAATTCCAATTCGTCCCGCAAGGTGGCGTGTGTTGTGAGTAATGGATCAGCATCAACAATTTCAAAGGCAGCACTGCGTGCTAATTCGATTAAATCACGGTCACGACGCAAGGAGGCCAAATTAAGATCACTTCGACCCTTTTGCCGTGTGTCCTTGATGGCCCCCTCCCCACGCAGGTCAAGATCAATTTCAGCTAGTTCAAATCCATCTGTTGTTGCCACGAGTGCCTCTACGCGTGGACTCGGCTCTTGGGCGGATGTGACCAAATAGCAATCAGAAGAGATGGCTCCACGGCCGACTCGCCCACGCAATTGGTGCAACTGCGCAATTCCAAAACGATCGGCATCAAGAATAATCATCGCAGTTGCGTTTGGAACATCAACACCTACTTCAATCACGGTCGTCGCAACCAAAACATCTAGTTCACGAGCCCGAAAGGCGTTCATCGTCGACTCTTTTTCAAGCGATGCCATGCGTCCATGCAATAGACCAACTCTCAGCGACTTAAGTTCACCTCTTTGGAGTTCTTCAAATGTTCTTTCAGCTGAGGCGACCTCTAATTTTTCGCTCTCATCAATTAATGGGCACACAACATATGCTTGTTGACCATCAGCAAGACGCAGGCGAACATCATTCCACATCCCTTTTTCTGCGAGACCTCCATTGACCCACCGTGTTGCAATCGGTGTGCGACCTGGCGGGAGTTCATCAAGCACGCTGACATCTAGATCGCCATAGACCGTCAGCGCCGCTGTGCGGGGAATTGGTGTCGCTGTCATGGTTAATACATCAGGCATTGAACCATTGGGATTGTTGACGGCTTTGTCTCGCAATGCGGCACGTTGTTCCACGCCAAACCGATGTTGTTCGTCAATCACGATCACCCCGAGACTGGAAAATTTTACTGATTCCTGAATAAGGGCATGAGTACCAATCAAAATGTCAACGGTGCCATCGGCCACGCCGGCAAGTATTTTTCTTCTCGCTTCGCCGGTCACTCGACTTGTGAGCAGTTCAACGCTTAGCGGACGGTCGCCAAGCAAGTTTGTATCGTCTGGTATTTGCAGCCCATTGAGCAATTGGTGAATACTGCTGGAATGTTGTTCGGCTAATACTTCCGTGGGGACCATGATTGCTGCTTGATGTCCTCCTTGAACAGAGCACAACATGGTGTGTACCGCAACAAGAGTTTTGCCACTTCCAACATCACCCTGCAGTAAACGATGCATCGGACGGGCCAGCGCAAGATCGTTGCTGATTTCTTGAATCACTCGCGTTTGTGCGTTAGTGAGCGCAAATGGCAGTGTGCTCGCAAAACGATCGATCAATGAACCCGAGACACGATGCGCGAACCCGCGCAGTTC
>SXUP01000021.1 GCA_005790505.1 Actinomycetota bacterium | reverse complement strand
GTGGGTTCAAATCCCGCCAGCCCGACTGCTGTTTTATGCGCTGCGCAGAATGGCGTACCTCACATTGCAATAATAGACTCGGCAGATGTGTGGGCGTTTTGTAAGTAATTTTTCAACTTCGGAGTTGGTTGCGTTTCTTGAGGATTCAACTCAACAAAAGGTCGTATTCAACGTCGCAGACCAACAAACACTGTTCAATGCTGCACCCTCTCAGATGCTTCCTGTTGTGATTGCACGAAACGGATGTCTTGAAGTCCAACTCTTGCAGTGGGGCTTATCTCGTTCATGGGCATCTAAAAATGCTTCCAACACGCCAATGATTAATGCTCGCGCTGAGACAGTTCATGAAAAGCCATCGTTCCGTGATCTAGTTGCTAAGAATCGTTGCATTGTACCGATGCGCGGGTTTTTTGAATGGGGAACCACTCCTGAAAAATTCAAGCGACCTTTTTATATCCGTCGCCAAGATGAACAGCCCGCCTTGGTTGCTGGGTTGTACTCACCAACAGCGGGACCATTGGGTATGCCGATGTTTGTGGTGATAACGCGGGAGGCGTCCGATGATGTGTCTGAGATTCACCATCGAAGTCCAGCAATAATTGAAAGAGACATGATTTGTAATTGGCTTTCAGGAGAGCCTGCGCCTTTAAGTTTGCTTACTTCAAAATGTGAGTCAGGGTTGCGCTACCACGCCGTATCAACTCAAGTAAATAGCGTTAGAAATCAAGATGAAGGATTGCTGACACCGATTGAACCTGAGCAATTATTCTGAAGGCGCAAGGCCGACAGCCGGCAGTCCACCACGCAACAATACAGCCGCCTCCTGAAGTTCTTTGGAAGAGACGGAAAGTGTGGCATTGGCAAACGAAAGTTGCTGCATGTCATTCGTTGGGATGATGTGCAGATGACAATGATTTATTTCGTAACCTGCGATAATTAGACCAACTCGTGAGCACGAAAATGCAGTCTTCTGTGCCTTTCCGATGAGATGCGAAATATGGAATAAGTGTTCTGCTGTGTCGCGGTCTAGATCTGTCCACTCATCAACTTCTTCTATTGGTACGACAAGTGTGTGCCCTACCGCAAGTGGGTTGATGCTCATAAATGCGACACAAACGTGATCACGGTAGACAAAGACGCCGGGTATCTCGTGGTTGATGAGTTTGGTGAAGAGTGTTGTCATACGTGGAATACCCAAGAAACAGTAAAAACGCTACCAATACAATAGGACAAATGACTACGATAATGGTGTGCGTCGAAGTGACATTGCAACAATTCCAAATGCTGTCACGCTACTGAGATTATGCCTTTTGCCCTGGTACGTGTTGTTGATGAGCGATGGTCAAGTAGTCGCTGCCGCCTTCATGCTGGGTTCACTGGGGGCAACTGATTGGGTTGACGGTTATCTCGCTCGGCGTCTAAATCAAGTTAGTGAACTTGGAAAAGTCTTGGATCCAGTAGTCGACAGGCTTGTTTTTTTTATCGGGGTGACGACGGCGCTCTACTACTCGGGAATTCCTCTTTGGTTTGGTGTTGCGATTTTAGTTCGGGAAGGTTTCGTTGCCCTTTTGATGCTCGGCGCGACTCTGTTGGGTATGCAACGGTTTGGGGTGACCAACTTGGGTAAATGGGCAACTTTTTTGCTTCTGGGAGCCGTGCCCTGGGTGTTAATCGGGAGCGAGGGTGGCGTCTGGCGAATCTTTTGGTTCTTGGGTTGGGTACTGGCCGTGCCTGGTCTGACCTTGAGCTATGTCACTGCTGTGCAATACGTTCCGATGGTGCGCGCCCACATGGGACGCTCCGAGTACCGTAAGGAGTCATGAACCTTCCCACAAATCTGCGTTATACCTCCGATCACGAATGGGTAGCAGGGGATGGACCTCGGGTCCGAATCGGCATCACAGACTACGCCCAGGATGCTCTTGGGGATATCGTTTTCATTCAATTGCCCACGGTCGGCAACACCGTCGCTAAAAGTGCGAGTTTCAGCGAAATCGAAAGTACAAAATCTGTCAACGATGTTTATGCTCCGATTGCTGGGGTCGTTGTTGCGGTGAATGAGTTGCTCGGATCAAAGCCAGAACTGATTAATACTGACCCATATGGTGATGGTTGGATTTGCGAAATTGAGTGCAATCCATCTGATCTGGAGAACTTGTTGACTGAAGAGGCTTACAAGTTGTTACTGGGGCATTAATGGCATACGTATTTTGCAACAGTTGTGGACACCGAAATCCTCCTGAATCAGGATTCTGTTCATCTTGTGGATCAGTTTTGGACCTGCGTCAAGATCGAACGCTTACTCTCAGTAAAACAGATGCACTTCAAGACGCTCCGGGGTCTGCCGACAATGCAACGGTTTCGCTCGGAGACATTGCCCCAGGAAAAGCAGTTTTGGTCGTTCGATCTGGTTCACAGGCAGGAGAACGGTTCTCGCTGAACAAGGAGATAACTACGCTTGGTCGTCATCCAGATAGCGATATCAGCCTTGATGACATCACTGTGTCGCGTCGGCACGTTGAAATTATTTGGACCAACACCACTTATGTTGTGCGCGATGCAGGCTCATTGAACGGAACCTACGTCAACCAACGTCGTATTGATGAATGCGCACTCAAGCAAGGAGATGATCTGCAGGTCGGTAAGTTTCACCTCGTATTTTTCGAGCGACCCGAGGATACACGATGACCGTCCGCGACTATTTGTCCATCGGCGAAGTCTTGGCAGTACTTTTGGATGAGTTTTCGGATGTCACTATTTCCAAAATTCGCTTTCTTGAAAGCCAAGGTTTAATAAAACCTGAGAGAACACCTTCAGGATATCGTAAATTCAGCGATGTTGAAGTTGAGAAACTGCGTTACATATTGCGACAGCAAAAAGATAGCTACGTTCCGCTTCGCGTAATTCGCAGTCAGATCGAAGATGACACCTTAGATACCACCGGCGACAGGACATTGTCGCCGGAATCTTTTGCTCAAAGCGAGGCGTCCCATCCGACATCTCGAAAGAAAACGGTTACCACTGCGGCGGTGAAGGATACCAATCGCCAGCAGTCAGATGTTCGCCGGGAGCAACGTCAACAGCATGCCCAAGCGGTAGCCCATGCCGATAAGACGGAATCGTTGCCCCGCGAAGCACTCCTGTCGCAATGCGATATAGCCCAAGAAGTATTAAAAAGTTTGGAAAATGCCGGACTTGTCGAGGGGCACAATGTGGGGGACACTACTTTTTATGACGAACAGTCGGTGTCGGTTGCGCGAGTCGCAAAGCGATTTATGGACCTTGGGATCGATGTTCGGCACCTTCGATCATGGAAGATGTCCGCAGATAGAGAGACGGACCTTTTTGAACAGAGGATTTTGCCAATACTGAGGCAGCGAAACCCTGGGGCGCGCGAAGAGGCGACTGCAATGCTTGAGGAATTTATCTCATTGGGAGCAGAACTTCGCGAGGCATTGATGAGTCGAGAGATAATACGTCTGACGGAAGGTCGAAAATGATAGAGATAGAAATCGTTGGTGTACGGGTAGATCAAATAGCAAACACCCCTGCCATGAGATTGAAGGAATCGACCTCGCCTTTTCGCTATTTTGATATTTTCATTGGCGCACCTGAGGCCGCTTCAATTCACACCGCCCTTGAGGGTACCGAGATGCCACGACCCTTGACCCATGATTTGTTTGTTTTGGCGCTTCAAAAAATTGATGTTGCACTCAGCCAAGTGGTTATTACCGAGATGGTGGCAGGAACGTACTATGCCGAGATGACACTCTCGTGTCGGGGCATAGACACGGTGATCTCTTGTCGTCCCTCTGATGGAGTTGCCCTTGCTGTTCGGGCTCAATGTCCGATTTTCATCAAGGACGACCTGATCGACGACGTGGGGAAGGTTTCTCCGGAAGCTGACGAGGACAATATTCTTGAAGAGTTCAAGGATTTTATTGACACGATAAAGCCGGAGGATTTTCTGGCATAAAAAGCCAAAATCCCAGTTTTTCCTGCGAACTAGTGTTCCCTTGACGAAGAAGATTTCTGCTCATAGCGTATTACCTCGGCGTAGTTATCTGCGTGTAACGAGCCTAGTTTGGAGATCAATGAGTACTGAAAGTTTCACAGGCAAGCAGACAGTAACAATCGTCGGAATTTCGTACCGTCAACTAGATCATTGGGCCCGCACCAATCTTATTCGACCAAGTGTCAACGATGCTGCAGGAAGTGGTAGCCGTCGTGCGTACAACTATCGAGATTTACTGGAGCTCAAAGTAGTAAAAAAACTTCTCGATGCAGGTATTCGACTTGAATCAATCCGTGATGTTTTCAGTTACCTACGAGATCATCTGGAAACTGACATAGCCTCAGCGCACCTCGTCATAAGTGGCAAAAATGTTATTTTGTGTGACGGTGGAGAACTTATTGATCTTATAAACAGGGGTCAAGGAGTATTTAATGTGATTCCTCTCTCAGGCATCAGGAGCGAAGTTGATGCGACGATTATTTCAAGTCGTAAAACTGAGGATGAAATCAGACTGGCAACGAAAATCGTCAATTCATAACGATGTCCGTCAAAGTCTCGCCGCTGGATGTGGTGCACCGCGAGCTTGGCGCCAAGATGGCTGCCTTTGGTGGCTGGGAAATGCCGATTACATATCCGACTGGTACCTTGATTGAACATGCGGCGTGCAGAAATAGTGCTGCGATGTTTGATGTCTCGCATCTTGGGACCGTGCGTGTTTCGGGTGTCAATGCCTTTGAGTGTTTGCAAAGTGCTTTCACCAACGATCTCAATAAAATTTCGGTGGGGCGTGCGCAGTACACGCATTTGTTGGACCAATTTGATGCTTCGGTGCTAGATGACATCATCGTGTGGTGGGTGCGTGACGATGTCTTTGATGTGATGCCAAATGCATCCAATACAGCCCGCGTGCAAGAAGCGATCGGGGGAGTAGACACCACTGACACTCGGGCGATTATCGCCGTGCAAGGCCCACAGGCGAGGCAGGTCGTTGCAAAGGCATCACCCCAAGCGGCAACAGTGGGGCGCTTCCGCGTCGCCGAAATGGAGATTCTCGGGGCGCGATGCACCATCGCAGGAACTGGCTACACAGGTGAGGATGGTTTAGAGATTGCCGTTCCTGTTGCTCGCGCTGCCGAATTATGGCGAGCGCTGGCGGCTGCTGGCGGCGTGCCAGCAGGGCTTGGAGCGCGCGACACCTTGCGCCTAGAAGCGGGACTTCCTTTGCATGGTCATGAGTTAGGGGATGGGATTAATCCTCTTGAGGCAGGTCTGGAATGGGCCGTGTCATGGGACAAAGAAACGTTTCGGGGTCGTGGAGCACTAAAGGCAACCAAGGAAACTGGTCTGACAAAAAAGTTAATCGGAATCACGATTGAAGGGCGGCGCCCTGCTCGCGATGGGACATCTGTTTTGCTTAATGATGAAATTATTGGTTGCGTGTCAAGTGGGAATTTTTCGCCGACATTAGGGTATTGCATTGCAATGGCTTTCGTCAGCGTCGACACTCCCGTCGGACAAGATGTTCTACTCGATGTGCGCGGAACGATGCTTGAGGGCAAAGTGATCAAGTTGCCTTTTGTCGCGAAAAAAAAATAAATTCAGGAGTTTCCACCATCATCGGAAAATCGCGATGTCATCTGGTCCATAAAATCATTTAATCGAATGGCAGTGGCATTGAGATTTTCCATTGTTGAAGTAAATGTGGTAATCGCAGCAGAAATCTCGTCAATCAGACGGCGGGTATTTTCAATGGCGTTCGCTCCGACAGTTTTTGGATCCAGCTGAAGAAGCAATTTGAGAAGTTCATCGATTCCAGCCAGAGGGTTGGGCTTCGGGGAATCACCATCTTCGTTAGTCACTGAGCCAGAGTACCGCTCTCAAGGGACATCGCGTATTCCTCTATCGGCGCACATGTGCAAACCAAGTTTCTGTCACCAAAAACCGCGTCAATTCGGGAGACCGCCGGATAATAGGATCTGGTCCGCAACAGCGGTGTTGGGAACAAAGCGGACTCCCGCGAGTACAGCCGTTGCCAATTGCCAGATATGACATCTTCTACTGTGTGGGGGGCATTCCGCAGTGGTGAATCGTCAATGCTGATTTGAGATTGACGAACGGAATCAATTTCAACTGCAATCTGGAGCATCGCATCAACGAAGCGATTGAGTTCGATCAACGATTCACTTTCTGTGGGCTCGACCATCAGGGTTCCAGCGACTGGGAAACTCATAGTTGGACCATGAAAACAGAAATCCATCAGTCGTTTGGCAATGTCATCAACAGTGACACCAGTCGTCTTGGTGATGTCCCGAATATCAAGGATGCATTCATGGGCAACGGTTCCAGAGGGGCCGGTGTACAGAGTTGGGTACTGATTGTTCAATCTATGAGCGACATAGTTTGCCGAAAGAATGGCGTCTCCGGTAGCCGCCAATAAGCCTTCTGGACCCATCATTGAGATGTACACCCATGGAATAGCCAAAATTGCAGCGGAGCCAAAAGGTGCAGCCGAGACAGCGCCGACGCTGGTCTCGTCGTGTTGGGTGAGCGGATGTCCCGGCAAAAACGGGGCGAGATGAGACCTCACGGCCACAGGACCGACACCTGGGCCTCCACCGCCATGAGGAATACAAAAAGTCTTGTGCAAATTAAGATGACTCACGTCGGCCCCAAATTTGCCAGGTTGCGCAACAGCAACTAACGCATTGAGATTGGCTCCATCCACATACACCTGTCCACCGTTTTGATGAATCAGTTCACAGATGTCGCTGATGGCTGTTTCAAAGACTCCATGAGTGCTCGGGTATGTCACCATCAATGCAGCCAAGCGATTGCCGGCAGCATCAACTTTGGCTCGTAGGTCTTGAAGGTCTACGTTTCCATTTTCATCACAAGCGATTACGACGACGCCCATACCGGCCATGACGGCACTCGCGGCATTAGTTCCATGTGCGCTTGACGGTATCAGACAGATCGTGCGGTCAAAGTCACCACGAGATCGGTGATAGGCGCGGATTGCTAAAAGACCAGCAAATTCACCTTGACTTCCGGCGTTGGGTTGCAGACTCACCGCGTCATAACCAGTAATTGCGCACAACATGTCTTCAAGATCGGAGATGAGTGATCGGTAGCCGACACTCTCATCATTTGGAACGTACGGATGAAGGTCAGCGAGAAGCGACCAAGTGATTGGTTCCATTTCAGTAGTTGAATTCAGTTTCATCGTGCATGAGCCCAAAGGAATCATCGTTCGATCGAGGGCCAGGTCCTTATCTGAAAGGCGCCGAATGTAACGAAGCATTTCGTGTTCCGTGTGATAACGCCCAAAAACACTCTGGGTCATAAAGTCATCTGTTCGCAGAAGACTCGTCCGTTGATCGGTAGCGCAATCATTGACGGACTGCACTGTTGCCGTGATCCCAATTGCATTCAATACCGTGACCACATCTTGGGCCACCATCGTCTCGTCAAAACTGACCGAAATCGTGGTTTCATCGATCTGTCGGATGTTGCAACCATTCTGTCGAGCCTGCGTGGCTAGCGCCAGGGCATCATTTGTGCGAAGAGCCACGGTGTCGAAAAAATCATTGGATACGAGATTCAAGTCACCTTTGGTCGCCAAAGACGCAAAGGCACTAGTGAGGCCATGCACCCGACGAGCAATTGTTTGCAGTCCGACTGGACCATGCCATGCGCCATAAAAGCCGGCAATATTGGCAAGCAATACTTGCGCAGTGCAGATGTTCGATGTCGCTTTTTCCCGACGAATGTGTTGTTCGCGTGTTTGCAGACTCAACCGCAATGCGGGACGCCCAGCGGTGTCAGTGCTGACCCCAACAAGACGGCCTGGCAGCGACCTGGCGTGTTCGGTAGCAACAGCCATAAAGGCTGCATGAGGTCCTCCAAAACCCATCGGAACTCCGAATCGCTGCGCCGAGCCAACGGCGACATCAAATCCGAGTTGACCCGGCGGAAGAATTTGAGCGCAGGCCAACAAGTCGGTACTAGCAATAGCAACAACACCGCGAGACCGATGATGGGCAACCGATGAGGCAACGGTTGCAGGAGAAGCGATGGCACCAGAACTGGCAGGCCATGAAACGACCAATGCAAAGGCATCGGTATTTGAAAAATCATCGAGCGTGCCCAAAACAATTTCAATACCAACAGGTTCTGTGCGGGTACGCAGGACATTGAGTGTTTGGGGATGAATATCCTTTTCAACCAAAACAATATTGGAGGTGTTCTTGCTCACTCGACGCGCCATTGTCACTGCCTCCGCGACGGCGGTTGCTTCGTCAAGCAACGATGCATTTGCGAGGTCCAGTCCTGTGAGTTCTGCGATCATTGTTTGAAAATTAAGAATTGCTTCCAGACGACCTTGACTTATTTCTGGTTGATACGGGGTGTAGGACGTGTACCAAGCTGGATTTTCCAGAACATTGCGCTTGATGACTGGTGGGGTAATGGTGCCGTAATAACCCTGTCCGATAAAACTGCGACGCACGACATCACCGTCAAATTTGTCTCGCAATAAACGAAGAACTTGTGCCTCTGGGACTGCCGAGTTGAGGGCGAGCGATGATCGCAGACGAATCTGTTCTGGAATCGTGACACTGAGTAGATCGTCAATTGATTGGCGTCCAATAGTGCTGAGCATTTCTGCGCGGTCATCAACAGACAGCCCTAGATGGCGATCGGTAAATTGCTCTCGGTCAAGTACATGTGGCATGGTGCGGCTCCTTTGAAAAGAACTATGTGCACCCCCGCTGTCTTTTGTGCCTGAGAGCTTCACCCGTGAAGGTTTTCCCCGTCGGCGAGGGACGAGTCCCTACTTTCCAGCGTTGCCAGTCCGTTCGGTCCATGGGCCTGAGAGGTTCCGGGGTGGTTGCTCCTTCGGCGATCGTTGCACTGGCTGTGCAACAATGCTCTCCCAAACGGGTTATAGCCCTTTTAGATTACATCTTGAACAGCACGACTTGGTGACAATGCGGTTAGTTTTTCTATATGAAGTCGATGTCTGCCTTAGAGTGCGTTCAAGCGCTAGCTCAGCCTGTTGGCGACACAGGTGGAAAATTCATGTTGCACCCAGAAACCATTGGCTCTTGTAAAGACTTTGGGTACCCAAATGGCTTTGCTTACTATGTGGTTGGTCGTGGGGGAGTCCTCGGCGATGTTGACGCAGACATCATTTCTGCAGCATTCGGACCATTTTCACCTTCCCTTGTCAGATTGATGTGGGAGGCGGGGATCGGCGTGGAAGGGGCAAAAGCAGGCGCCCAACGCTTTGCTGAGGCATGTGCTTCGTATGGTCGTAAGCGTTTAGTTGACGTTGATGGTCTGGATCGTTTCATTGAACTTGGTGAACGTGTTGTTGATGCGGTTCCGCTGAGTGGAAACTCTCTTTTTGTCGGCTGGAAAAAGATGCCACGACCAACAGACAGTGCGGGAGGAGCATATTTTTTACTGCACTTGTTGCGTGAGTGGAGGGGAAGTGCGCACATCATGGCTACGGCGGCAAGTGGTTTGACCCCAGTCGAATCAATTCTGACCCGATATCTCGACTCCGGAGATGGGGAGCAGATCGCGACGAAATTTGGTTGGCAATCGCCCTTTCCAGATGTCAAGCATCTTGTTGAGGTTCGCGTTGCGGCCGAACACTTGACGGATCTCCTGCAAGAACCTGTTTATGAGTCGGCTTTGACCGCTCAGGAACGTGGAGAATTTAGCGCCTCTATTGAATCTATTGTTCACTTGCTCACTGAATAGTTCTCTAAACTAGGACTATGTCTTTGACTTTAAATTGTGTCACTTGCATTGACGCTGGCTCGGGAAGCATGACGGTGACCTTTGCTGCTGGTGGGCTCTCAGCGCTGGCCGTAGGCGTCAAGCTCAGCCTGCAACGACTGCGACCAAAGATCTTTTTCTCTTCAAGAAAGCAAAATCTGAATCCAATAAAAGCCGAACAAAATACAATCAGTGATTGATGAAGTTGGCCGTGCAAAAGTGAGTGGTTACTCGATCGTCCCGTAAGAACCGCTAGCAGTGGTGTTGTTTTTCCTACAGTCCGAAATTGTTTCGTCAATCGCCCTATCTAAATCCTCAATGAATATCGTCATGACTTTATCGTGAATTGCGTTAACGGTGAGGTGGAGAGCAGGGGGAGGGCCTTGTCGATCGAGATACCAACCGCGACGCCGCAAGTTATCGGCAAGCATAAAAATATCAAGCCGATCGTCGTTGCTGGCAAAAGAAAGCAAAGTTGCGTCCGGCTGAGCAAGTAACAACAACGATGAATGCTCGTCAATGTGACTAGCGATGGCTAGTGCGGTCGCACGGGCCGATGCGGTGACTCGTTTGTAACCGTCATCACCGAGATAATGCATGACCGCCCACGCAGAGGCAATCGGCCCTCCAGATTTTGTGCCAAGTATTCCGCTTGAACCATAAGTTCCTCCCAACCAATTCTGAGTGACAAAGGTTTGGTCGGCGCGCAACTCCTTGGTGCGATGAACGAGTACTCCTGCGCCTTTTGAGGTGTAACCGTATTTGTGTAAATCAACTGAAATCGACGTAACACCATCAACACGGAAATCCCAGAGGGCAACGGCTTCTCCGAGTTGTTCAAGGTAGGTGAGTGTGACTCCGCCCATGCATGCGTCAACATGACAGTTGAGATCGTTTGCCATGGCTAGAGCAGCAATTTCCGTGACGGGATCAATTACGCCCTGCGGATACTGAGGCGCCGACGCGACCAGCAAAATAGTTCCGTCATCAATGGCATCTTGCATGGCTCCAAGATTGGCCCGCCAGTCGGCTGCGACCGCAACACGTCGACTCGCCACATCAAAATATGAACATGCTTTCTCAAGTGCGGCATGGGCTGATGTTGGCAACACAATGTTCAAGCCTGATAGGGGTCTGTTCTGGCGACGACGACGCTCCCGAGCGGCACGCACAGCCAACAGGAGGCTTTCTGTGCCACCAGAAGTCATAAAACCTGCTCCGGTAGCGGGGGCATGGGTCCAGCCCAAGACCGTGTTCACCACCTCACCAGCCATCAAGCGAAGACTAGGAAAGGCATCGGTATTTAGAGCGTTCTCATTGGCAAACCTTTGATAGGCATCTTGTGCCACGGCGAGCACATCTGGACCCGCACTGTAGGCAAGGGTAAAAGCACGACCGTCACGCCAGGCCACATCATTGGCTCGCATGGCTTCGAGTTCTTCTTCAATCACACCCTGTGAGCGTCCAGGACCCAAATGGGGGAAAGTCATATCTGCACTCTAGGAACCCCGCAGCCCATACCGTTCTGGACTTCTCCTAATATTACATAACGGGAATTATGGGCTACGAAAAAGGCCAGCACGAAATGCCTATAGAACCTGGGGTCTGAGGTCGCTGGCAATTACTGGCTCTGCCGACTCAATCAGCCATCTGAGATCTTCTTGCAACGCTTCTTTCGTGGCGCGTGAGTTGGCCGCGAGATCAGAACGGACGTCTTCGACTGCACAATTCAGGACATAGATCTTGTCTTTCAGGTCATCTAGTTCATCCCTGGCAACCACCAGTTCGTTTTCTGTAAGGGCTAACTCCTTGGATCTTTGGCGAGCAACCCAGTCCCATTGACGACATGCTTGGCTACAAAATTCACGAGGACGCCCCGGGCCTGTTTTGAACGCCAACACCTTACGACACCACCGACATCGCTCCGATGCCCTGTCGGGGCGATTACCCGATTTCATCATGACGAAATACTAACGGAGGTTACAATCTGTGTGGTGTCAATGCCCGAGCCCCCGCAACGATTATTTGCAAGTGACAATGCCAGCGGGATTCATCCCCAATATCTCGAGGCAATCGCTGGGGCGAACGCCACTCACGAACTCGCCTATGGAGTTGATCGATTCACACAATCTGGTACCAATGCATTTTGTGCACTCGCCGACGCAGATGTGGACGTCTTGTTTACTTTTGGTGGCACGGGATCGAATATCTTGGCGTTGGCCATTTTGCTCGAACGAGCTGAATCAGTTCTGTGTACTGAGTGGTCTCACATTGCCGTCGATGAAACAGGCGCACCCGAACGAATTTTAGGTGTCAAGTTGCAAACAGTTGTCTCCCCTGATGGCAAATTGCAACCGGCGCAAATCGTGTCGGCGGTCAATGTTCTGGGAAGTATCCATCACACGCAACCAGGTGTGGTTTCAATCTCGCAGCCAACGGAATTGGGAACGCTCTACAGCATCGCAGAAATTCAAGCCATCTGTCAGACAGCTCATCAATACGGAATGCGGGTGCATGTCGACGGAGCACGCATCGCAAACGCAGTCGCCGCCATGGGGGCAACTCGTGATGTTTTTCAGAAAATGACTTTTGCAGCGGGAGTTGATGCATTAAGTTTTGGCGGCACAAAAAATGCGATGCTCAACGCCGAAGCGGTGCTTGTTGCCCCCCAATATCGCGGGCGTCGCGCCCAGTATTTGCACAAACAGGTGACTCAACTGCCGTCAAAAATGCGTTACACCGCCGCACAATTTGTGCGGGCTTTAGACGATGACCTTTGGATCTCAACTGCGACTGCTGCAAATACCGCAGCCCAGACATTGTTTAGGAAAACAAAGGAATTCAAATCACTTCAAATTGATATGCCTGCTGTGAACAGTTTGTTTCCGATCATGCACAACCCAGCAAAGGCAAAACTTCAGGAATGGTCTTTTTTCTGGGATTGGGATATCAACCGACATCAGGTGCGATGGATGACCTCGTGGGACACCTCCCCCGCCGATATTGACGCTTTTGTGGGCGGAGTTGCGACAGTCTTGGCAGAGTAAAAATCTGGGCCATGACTGGATTGCCTGTGGATAACTTTGGAGCCGGCAAGTCCCAAGTTTTTAACAAGAATGTTCCAACAATTTTTTGCACATTTCAACCTTTGGGCTAAAGTACGACGGTATCTATAGGGGGCTTAATGGCAATTGGAGATTTGTTTTCAGCGCGTCCGTGGGAAGAAACCGTGTGGGAAATTGATGCGGCCTGTCGAGGTCTTTCCAATATTTTTTTTCCAGCAGCGGCAGAACGACCTCAAGCCCGTGAGCGACGAGAATCTCAAGCCCGCGAAGTCTGTAAATCGTGTTCGGTGTTGAATGAATGCCGATCATTTGCGCGGCGTCACCGTGAATACGGATTTTGGGGTGGCGAGTCTGAGGAAGAACGGCACACTGCCGGGTATCGATTAATCGCCCCGATTGGTGTTCGCGCCCGAAACGTCGGGTGACCGTTACTTCAGTAGTCGTAAAGTATCGCTAAATCGTCTGCCTTTGGCGACGTACGCCATTGCCGCAAATTTTATGTCTTCTTGACGGGCCTTGTCAGGCTTGATGGTCGCCGGCGCACCTACGGCAAGTGCTCCCGATGGAACAGTGGTGTTATTTAGAACTACGGCATTGGCCGCGACGATGGCTCCAGAGCCCACAGAAGCATTGTGCAACACAACTGCGCCTGAACTGACTTGTGCGCTGTCTGCGATGCGACATCCTTCAAGGTGGACAAGATGTCCAATCACGCAGTCATCGCCCACCGTCGTTGGAAATTGCGGAGTCGTGTGAACCACGGTGCCATCTTGAATGCTTGTTCGAGCCCCAATAAAAATCTCTCCGTCGTCGCCTCGCAACACGGCACCTGGCCAAATCGTGCTCTCTGCTCCGATGGTGACTGAACCTATGACAACTGCATCGGGATGGACATAAGCGGTTTCGTGGATGTCGGGAATTTGATCGCCAAGTGCATAAATGGGCATGCCATACCGTAGCAACTTGCTCATCTGCAGGTACCGTATTGGCGCTATGTCTCGCCGTATTGAAATTGAACTTACCAGCAAACGTGCCGACGGAACATGGACATGGCGTGCTGCCGGAGCCCGCGAACCCAAAGGCATTGTGAGTGCCGACATCGTGCCCGAAGGGGCAGCCATAAACGAAACGCTTCGCGCTGAAATTGAAACAGACCTTGACGGAAGTCGGGTTTTGACGATGACGTCTCTAAAGGCAAAGGCCGAGCGAGTTGGAATTCTGGCGCTGATTCCGAGTGAAAAAAAATTTGAACCAGTCACTTCTGTTTTGCAAAAGAAAGGTGGTCGTAGCGACGGACCTCGTAATGGCCCTCGGCGCGACCGCCCCGATGGCGCATCAGACCGCACCCGCCCACCACGCACGCGCAAAGAGACATCGCCTAGCGATCGCACTCCTTCTGACAAACCGCGCCCTGAACGCCCCCGTCGTCCTCGCTTTGAAGCGCCCGAAGAAATCCCCCAGCGTCCCAAAGCCAAGCGCATCCGTGCTGGTCGAGTGAATATTGATGCCATATTAAGTGCGTTGCCAGAATCTCACAGAGCAGTTGCCGAACGTGTTTTGTTGGGAGGACTTCCCGCAGTTCGTGCCGCTGTTGCTGAGCAGAATGCGATTGCAGTCGCTGCCGGGCATGAGGTGATTCCTGCTGACGGACTTGTTGCAATTGCCGAGCAATTGTTGCCGCGTCTGCGAGTTGCAGAATGGTTAGACCGCGCTCAAGCAGCACAGAAAATAATGTCTGAAATCGATCTCCGAGATCTTCGTGCGTTGGTTGTCGCTGGCGACGACCCAACCATTGCCCGCGATCAATCCACGAGAACACTCGCTGCAGAAATCAAGTTGTCGCTCGCGCGTAGACAAGACGAAGAGATAAAAAATTGGCTCGAAGATATCGCTCTTGCACTCAAAGTAGGCAGGGTTGTTCGTGCCTTGAATTCATCGTCTATGCCACCAAAGGCTGGAGTCCCCTTTCCGGCGGAACTTGGCAATCAACTCGCCTCTGCTGCAAGTGCATCACTTACCGCTGATTTGCCTGTTGATCGATGGATCATTGTGCTGGAATCGGCGGCGTTTTCACCCGTGCATGCTCGCATCGTGCCCGCTGTACTTCCCCAAGTTGTAACTGAAGAATTAACCAAAACCGTTACGCGCTTGGCCCCGTTGATGCCCCTTGTTGCAGCCATGTTTGGTGTCACTGCTACGACAAAAAAGCAAATGCCTCGGCCACTGCGACCCGTGCGTGCGCCCAGCAAGCCAGCCAAACCCGCCCAGGTACTGCCCAGGTCCCCAGAGCGAGTCGTAGCACCAGAAGTGGTGCCGACAGAAGTGGAAACAGTTTCTGAGGAGTCAAGCACCGTAATTATTGATGCCGCTCCAGATGCACAAGAACAAGTCGAATTGGATTCTCCCATCGCCTAGAGCCTCTAGGAATCTTGTGCCACAAAGCTCAGCGACTAACTTGTCAACATGTCAGAAAAAGTCCTTTACGAACGACGTGGTCAAGTAGCTGTTATCACCCTGAATCGTCCTGAAGCTCGCAACGCAGTCAACGGCGATGTGGCACAAGGTCTCGAAGCAGCAATAGATCAATTAGAAGCAGATCCAGATGTATGGGTTGGGGTATTGACTGCCAATACAGAAGGTCAAAAGAATCCGGTCTTTTGTGCAGGCGCAGACCTCAAGGCAATTAACTCAGGCGATGCCGGTGCGCTTAACACAAAGCGTGGTGGCTTTGGTGGCTTTGTATATCGCGAACGATCAAAGCCGGTGATAGTGGCAGTTGATGGCCTGGCAACGGCAGGTGGCTGTGAAATTGTTCTGGCTTCCGACATGGTTGTGGCGTCATCGATTTCGGCTTTTGGGTTAGCGGAAGTGAAACGCAACCTCATCGCCGGTGCTGGCGGTCTTTTTAGACTGCCAAGAGCCATCGGACAAGCAGTTGCAATGGAAGTTATTTTGACCGGGGAACCACTCCCCGCCCAACGGGCATACGAACTTGGTCTCGTCAATCGAATCACAGAGCCTGGCAAAACTGTTGATGTGGCGTTCGAACTCGCCAACAAAATATGTTTGGCAGCTCCACTTGCGGTTTATGCGAGTCGCAAAGTCGTGCTCGCCGCTGCCTATGAAAGTGATGAAGCACTGAAAAAAATGACGAATGCTGAATTTGCTGTCGTGCTGCAGTCCCAAGACACCAAAGAAGGTCTGACGGCATTTATTGAGAAGCGTGCTCCTCAGTGGAAGGGTCGCTAAAGTCGCGTCCCACCACAATCGTTCGAGCCGTTAATCCATGCCGTTCAAATAAATTTTTCATTGCCCTGTCACCAGGCAATGCTTGGGCGTAAATGCGCCCCACAGAGGATCCAAGCGCATCGATTGCTGCATGCATGAGTGAATCGGCTGTTCCAATATCGCGCGCATCTGGTTCTACATAGACGTGGCTTATGCACCAATGGACAAGACGCCAACGCGAACAAATCAAAGTGCCAACAATGCTCTCTTCCAATCGAGCAACAAAGAAAATTGGCTCGGAAAGATCCTCCCCGACAAAGACATCAATATCTCCGCGCATCGACAACCCTTCGGCTGCTGAACGAGACTGGTGGTCGAGCAGAACGATTAAATCGGCCTCTTGACCGCGTTCTACCGACACGAGAGCCATGTTAGGTAACGTCCTTGAGGACCCTTTGGCAGGCCTGCACAACGGTGACCCTGTTGCGGTGCGCCTGTTCATATTTGAGAATGGCGCGTTGCTGATTTACCGTCAACCCAGCGAGTGCTTCAATTATTTGTCTAGCAGTGCGCAGATTGTAATCAACATAGGGTTCCTCGTCAGTTTGCGTTTCGGTCACGACCACTGACGGTTTGGCACTGGAGTCAGAGTTGCTGGAGGCCCCAATATTTAAACGTTGTAGTAACATTTCCAAGCCCTGTTTGACGGCGTACTCACCAATCATCTTGGCGGCTGGAGCTTGTCGACGCAATGAGGCAACCAATGCTTCTGCCTTGGCAGTCATTTCAGACAAAGGAACGTTGTTTGTCATGACTTTGTGACAAAAATTGGACAGGAATCATCGCCGACTGGACAAAAAGGCGCCGCACTGCGAACCAGCAAAAAACAACTTGAGCACAGTTGCTCATCATCTCTTTTGGGCTGCAGATGGTCATCAGCCAGTCCACGATCGTCAACTTCTAATTCTTCGTCTTCATTGACTTCTTCTTCGGCCGCCACAAGTTTTTCTTTTAGGATTTTGCTCAAGTCATCTTCGACGTCATCCGGTGTCGTGAGATCTTCTTCGTCATCGTCGTCAAGTGAGCCTGGGCGAGAAACGATCGTTGCGCCCATGCTGGCGTCATCATCTATGTCGTCAGACCCCTCCTCGTCTGATTCAAATTCTTCATCGTCTAGATCGACTTCATCATCAAGAAGTATTTCGGGGTCAACGTCAAGATCGTCAAGATCGTCTGGGTCGAGGTCGGCTTCTTCAGGCTCGATCTCTGTGGCTGGCTTGGGCTTCACTTTTGGCTTAGCTTGCGCCTTCGCTTTTGGCTTAGCCTGCGCCTTCGCTACTTTTTTCTTTGCAGCCATTTGGATGCCTTTCTGCCCAACTGAGCATTGCGCCAACCGTCACAATTATTTTTGCGACAAACCACGCGGCGGGATACTAGACACAAAACGAGCCTTCGAGACGTATTACAGCAAGATTTCTTACAGAATCAGGTTGACCCCTGGTCTAACAGGCCAGAAATCAAGAACGGCGCTGTTCAGCACGTCGCTCGGAATCAAGGCGTTCGAGCTCGGGAGCCTCGGTAGTCATGTGACTCATCGCTGCGGCAATGGCCTTGTGCCCAGCCACGCTCGCAATCTGGTTATGCATTTCTAGGGAAACGCGCCGATAAGAAGGATGTCCCTGGGGCGAAGATCGCAATTCAAGCATGTGCATGGCCTCGCGAGCATTGAATTGCATTACGTAGCGCATTCTGTAAGCCATCGAGACGGCGTAAGGCGCCTGTTGGCTAAAATGTTCACCGAGAGCCTCATACAGGCCTCTAGAGCGCTCCATAACCTCGTCAAATTGCTCAGCGCAACCAGAGTTGACGAGTAGTTCGGGACGAGTAAAGCCGTGGTACGGCGTCAAGGGTTGCCACTCAATGGTCAGCATGCGGTGGCGTTGCATATCTCGAAAAGCACCATAATCAGACAGAATGTCAAACCGATAGTCAGTTCGCTCAAATGCTCGTCCCGGGCGGTGGCGTCTGTTTTTTCGTTCGCCAACATAAGCCAACAAAAGAGCAGTCTTGTCCTGAGCAGTCATGCGATCTACGAGGGCGAGGAGTTGGGACTCGGGAAGATGTGACTGTGCATAGCAGATCGCTGCAATTACCTTGTTTTCGCCGTCGGGGTCAAAACCAACAAGACTTACTTCATCGGACTCATCGGCGATCTGATCGCTAAAAAGTTCATCAACCAGGACTGCTGTGTCTTCATGTGTGTCAGAGATGTATTGCGACCATTCTCCACCACGCTCTTTAATGTCGACGCGTTTTAGAAAACTTGGAATAACTTTACGCAGTTCCCCCAACATCATGTCGGCATAATGACGGGCCTCTGGCAGTGGATGAGCCCGCATTCGAAGCAATAACTGTTCGTATGCCTGTCCGCTGCCGTAGATTCCGACATTTGACAAAGATGCCGCCGGCAGTGCCCCACGTACTGCGTCAAGCGCTTTGGCACGAGTCGCTTGGCGAAAAACGAAATCGCTGACTCCATCGGTTTGGCGAACTGTTTGACGTACATGTTCGGTGACCTTGCTAGCGAGTTCGCTGTATGAGTCAAACATCCGATCCATGTCGCCTACATATCGATTAGCGAGTTTACTCGCTAAAACTTCAGGGTCGCGAAAGAACCGATACCTTCCACCGAGTCTTTCGTCGTAGGAAATATAACGAGTGCTTTGCTCGAGATAACTCATCAAGCGTCCCCACTCCAAAACTTTCGTCAAAATATTTGATGCCTGTTCACACGCCAAATGAACGCCACCGAGTTGCGCAACAGAGTCATCCCCGTATTCAAAAAAAACTTTCTCGTACAACCCTTCAGCTCGTTCAAGCCCGATTGTTGCGTCCACGTTCTGGTCACCGGTGATGTCAAGGTCCCCCACGAACTCGTCCAAAAATAATCGTCGAAGACTGCGAGGACTGCGACTGTAACGAGCAAAAAGAGCGCCTTTGACGACTTCTGGAAGATTGACGAGGGCGAAAACAGGAAGATCTAAGTTAGTAAAATACCGCCGAAGAATTTGAGCCTCAGAGTCTGAAAAGTCCTCAGGAACATACACCGTCACAGTTGATCAGCCTATTCGTCGGGCGGTTGTCCACTGCGGATACCGCTCACAACACATCAGTTGATGTGTTCTCCTCCGAAAATACTTTTGCTACGAGGGATTGTCGAGGCGCCGAAGTCCAAAAGTCGATTGCCGTCATCACCATCGCCTTGGATGCATCAAGGATTGCCAAGTCCGCTGTGTGACTTCGGGCATGTTTTGCAAATTCTTCCGTGTGGATGGCAGTGCCCCGAGGCGCGATGGAAATCATTGGATGAATAGACGGAACTAGGTGACTGACGTTTCCCATGTCGGTGCTGCCAACCACTGCATGACCACAATCTCGTGGATCTCGTACGACTCTGCCGAGTGCTGCCGAGTTTGCAACATATGAAGCCACAAGTGGTCCGTTTGTCAGCATCTCGGCATATGGTCGATCATCCCATTGATGAGTCATGGTGCAACCACACGACACGGCACCCGCTTCAAGGCAAGCCAACACACGACTTTTGAGCGGCTGCAAGGTAGCAATTGTGTCGGAGCGGACGTACCAGTCCATCGATGACTCGCGCGGAACGATGTTTGGTTTATCGCCAGCCTTGATAAAAATTCCGTGGACCCGCTCGGTGGGCGCGATGTGTTGTCGGAGCGCGGCAACACCGATGTATCCCATCACGGCTGCGTCGAGAGCATTGCGTCCATACTCAGGGGCAGCAGCGGCGTGCGAGGCTCGCCCCGTGTATTCAACAAGAAGTTGTTGAATCGCAATTGCGTCAATCGTCGTTAAATCTGCATCAGCTGGATGTACCATCATGGCCGCATCCAAACCCTGGAAAGCTCCGTTGCGTCCCATTGATATTTTTCCGCCACCACCTTCTTCGGCGGGTGTCCCCAACAAACGCACTGAACCACCGCTTGAGTTGCAAACAGAGACTGCAGCAAGTGCTGCGCCTATTCCGGCAGCCGCAATAACGTTGTGGCCACAACCATGTCCGATACCTGGTAGCGCATCGTATTCACAAACTATTGCCACGGTTGGTCCCGTTCCGTGCTGTGCGGCAAAACCTGTCGGAACTCCGTAGGCGCCAATTGTTGTATCGAGTCCGTGCTTGGTTGCTGCACGCGCTAAACGCTCCGCCGCATAGTGCTCTTTGAAATTAAGTTCGGGGTGATCGTGTATATCGTGGCTAATCTCAATGAGTTCAGCGGCCATTTTGTCGATAAACGAGCAGGCCTGCTGCTTTAAATTCTCTACATCAGATGTCATAGTTTTCTTCAATCCATTTTGCCATAATCTAAACTAGAGGGTGAGGCCTGTTGCAATCAGCACGTGGGCGGCATCAGGAACGATAGTAAGGGAGATGCGTGTGACATGGTCATATCGGCATTTGTCGATTACGACTGTCTGAGTTGCATCTACTGGCACAACAAGGTGCGTTGCACGAGACACTTGCACCTTTGGATGTGGGATATGGTTCCCAAGTTTGGCCTTAGACCACCCAAGGAGGCGTTGTCGCACATTCATTGTGGCTATTGAGATGACGTCAAGGTGCCCATCGTTTGGGTGAGCCCGCGTTGCAATTTGGCGACCTTGCCTGATTCCCGTATTTGTAACAACGAATAGTGGACCCTTCAGCCAACCGCCATGACGCCATTTATTGCGAATAAAAATGTCATTTACAGCGGTAACTGTGTGCTCAAAATTCTTCTGCGTCACAACAACAGTTATCACATCAAACGGCAGACTTCGGGCGGGACCGATTGCAGGGGGTGCTTGCGGGTTGCCAAGAGATTCAAACAACGACCCACCGTCAAGAACAAAGCAGTTGCATGTTTTGCTGTCCAAGTGCAGGCCGATTTCGTGGTCTGATCTGACTTTTATGAACGGAGGGCACAGATCAATTTCGACTCCCCACTCATGATTTTTTTTAATGGTCATAGCAATTCCTGACTCCTAGGCCAGTTCAGCCACTTCAGAGCTCATCCCAGCAGCGACCACTCCACGGTTCATAAGGTCTACCGCTTGGGCAGCAGACTGACGAAGTTTGTCGTCAGGAGCCGCAGATGCGATTTGATTCAAGAGATCAATAAGTTGTCGGACTGAGCGGACAAAATCACCTGGCGTCAGATCAGGGTGCAGAACCTTTGAAAGATTCTTGCCTGACGCCCACTGAGATACCTCAAAAGAAATACCTCCATCTGGCTTGCGATAGAGGTTCATAGAGTGTTCCCTCTGAATCTCGTGCAGCCGCAGAGTTAGCCGCTCGATTCGTTTGAATCTATTGGTTACAGTTTCGTTAGGCCAGCGCACAGGTCCGCCATCGTCTGGACCTCGTGTCTCAAACACAACCGTTGAGAGTACGGCGGCAAGATCTACAGGTGACAGCGAGTCAAGCATCCCGCTGGAGATCACTTCAACGATCAATAGGTCCGATTCGTGAAAGACTCGGGAGAGCAGTATGCCTTTATCGGTGAGTGTCCAATCTCGGACGTAGCCCAATGTCTCAAGAACATCAATGACTTCATCAAAGCGGGCGCTCACCGAACCTGAACGAGTCGCCATCCGTTGTTCCATCTGGGAAATTTCAGACATTAATCGCAGTTGACGCCGCTCACGAGTGCTGCGCGGATTTGGATCCACGGGGATTTCAGCAAGGCTTGATTGCTGGGCCGGTTCTTCGGAAATTTTAGCCTTAATGAGTCTTTTTGCAGCTTCGCGTATGAACTCAGTTTGCGTTGGTTCGTAAGGAACGGGAATATCAATTCCACCGCAACGTCGGGGCAGACTCAAAAAATCTGGCGCTGTAAGTTGTAAAACCTTGCGTGATGCACTGACGACTGTTAGTCGGGTGCCAGATTTTCTCGTGGCCGTGGCGATGATGGCTCCCCGACCTCGCAGAACAGCCGTCTCAAAAAGAACGACATCGCCTGGCCGCAGTCCACGCAGAGCGATTTCTAATTCAGTGGTGGAGATTGAAATTGGGAGAGATTCACTGACCTCATCCAATACTCCTGCACGTGATCGGGACAACTCAAGAACGGCGAGTTTCTTGCTCTGCAGGTTTGCCTCCGACAGCACCACGTCTTTGTCCGTTTGAAACTGAGCGAAGGAAAGATTCAGCACGTGCTGAGTGCCCTGCCGAGTATGAGCCCGCACCAGGTTGACGGCCATATTGAAGGTGGGTCGAAAAGCCGACGAAAGGCGAAAGCTCCTGCTCAGAGCCAATGCAACTATCTGGTCGAATGTAATAAATGGATTCCACAAAGTAACAGCGTGTCCAATTTCGTCGAGCCCGCGTCGGCCAGCACGACCCGTTAATTGGGCAAATTCGCTGGCCTTCAACAACATATGGTTTTCCCCCGTAAATTTGGTTAATTTTTCAATCACCACTGCTCGTGCCGGCATATTGATCCCAACGGCCAAAGTCTCGGTAGCGAAAACAACCTTTATTAGACCCTCGATAAAACATTGTTCGATGGCTTCCTTGAACATCGGAATCATTCCCGCGTGGTGACAAGAAATACCTGCTCCCGCCTGCTCGAGGAATTCATCAAAGCGCAGGGCTGCTCGATCATCAGCGGTCAGATCGGTTGTGTGGTCATTGATGATCTGGGTGATTCGAGATTCTTCCTCAGGATCAGTTAAAACAATTCCATCGCGAATACAAGATTTGACTGCATCTTCACATTGAGCGCGACTGAAAATAAAAACTATTGCTGGCAGAAGATCTTCACTTGCTAAAAGATCCACAAGATCTGGGCGCGAAGGAGTGAAAAAGCGTTTTCGATTAGTCTTGCTCCGAACTCTCCCCGACCGACCAAAATTGCGATCAGAGTCAAGCAAACGACGCACCGAGGCGTTGGCCTCTCCATTGACGACCGTATCGTGTATTGTGACGCGACCCTGGGCAGAGTCTCCAAGGGCAAAATGGTTGACTAATTCAACTGGTCGCCTATTCTCAGTGACTACATCGGTCCGACCACGAACTGTTGTCAGCCAGGCTCCGACCTCGTCGGCATTTGACACCGTCGCCGACAAACACACGAGTTGCACTTCAAGCGGCAATTGAATAATCACCTCTTCCCAGACAGGACCACGATATGAATCCTGCAAGAAGTGAACCTCGTCGAGAATAACCACGCCTAACTGCTCAAGTTTTGGTGAAGCCGAATAAATCATGTTGCGCAGCACTTCTGTCGTCATTACGACAACGGGTGCATCAGAATTGATCGCATTATCGCCAGTGACTAGTCCGACGCTGTCTGAGCCGTAGAGATCACACAAATCGCGAAATTTTTGATTTGAGAGCGCCTTGATGGGTGCCGTGTAAAAGGAGCGCAAATCGGACGCCAACGCCTGATCAATCGCATATTCGGCGACCAATGTTTTCCCTGAGCCAGTGGGCGCGGCGACAAGAATTGATGCCCCAGCGTCAAGGGAGTTCATCGCCTCAATCTGAAATCGATCGGGCACGTAATTGAGACGACGAATGAATTGCTCGCGTATTTCTCTTGCCGATTGGTCCGTCATACAGGTGCTGGCTGACGGCGCCGAACGAGGAGCCATCCAATAAGAACAGCGATCCAGAAGAGCAAACTCATTGGAATAGCCAGCGACAACATACTTATGGGGTCACCGCTCGGAGTAATGACGGCCGCCGTCAAGAAAATAACCATAATCGCATTGCGCCAGTTCTTGACAAGTTTTTGGGGAGTGACGACACCAACCAACTGTAAAAACACGATGAGCACTGGCGACAGGAATCCGATGCCATAGGCCAAACCCATCAGCGACACAAGGCTGATGTATTTGGTTATTTGGTAGGCCTGAGTGACATCAGGACCTGACCAGGAGATGAGAAATTCTAGTGCCCGATCAAGGGTCCAATAGGCCAAGTATCCCCCCGTAGAAAAGAGCACTAGGGACGAGGCGATGAACGGAATTGCGTACCGTTTCTCTTGTTTTTCGAGTGCAGGAACAACAAATTTCCAAATCTGCCAAAGGATTATTGGCAAAGCCAAAATCAATCCTCCATAGGTGGCAACCTTCATCCTTGCCGTAAGGCCGTCAAGGGGCCCCAACGTAAACAAACTTCCATCACATTTGAAATCGGTGCGCTTATTGCAGACATCTCGGTATGGTCTTGTCAGCATTCGAAGTACAGGTTCATAGAACACGAGCAACGTGATGGCACAAACACCCACTGCCAACAATGAGCGGAAAATGCGCTTTCGTAGTTCTCGAAGATGTTGCACCATGGTCATTTCTTTTTCGACCACTGGTGATTTTTTAATTCGCATCGGGGTCCGATTGCGTTTGGGCAGACTCAGCTTTTTCTGGTCGCATTGGAGGAGATGGTTCGGAGTCAACCTCCCCGAAACCATGCCTTAGTGTGTTGGCAGTGCCCCGAATTTCATCGAGAGGCTCCTTGAATGTTTCGCGCATTTCTGCCTCAAAGCCATTGGCCATGCGACGGACCTCGCCGTAAACCCGTCCAACCTTGCGAATCACATTGGGCAGTCGGTCAGGTCCTAGAACCACAAGCCCCAAAATGAGCAAAAAGATAATCTCACTGCTCGAAAGGTTGAACACCTTCCCAAGTGTAGGACTCATCCCCTACGCTGGCGCGGTGCAGCAGCGACTTCCTTCTCTCCTGAATCCCCCGATTGCGTTTGCTCATCGCGGTGCTAGCGCACACCTGCCAGAAAATACGATGCCCGCATTTGCTCTGGGGCTACGACTCGGGGCAACAGGCCTTGAAAGTGACGTGTGGATCACTGCAGATGGCGTTGTTGTCCTGGATCATGATGGCGCGGTTCGCGTGGGCCTGCGCAAGAAACCAATTGCTCAGATTATGTCCAAACATCTGCCTGAACACATCCCAACTTTTGAAGCATTCATCAATTCAATTGGGACTGATATTCAAATCAGTCTGGACCTCAAGGATCTACGGGCTTTTACTGGTCTTATTGATATCTGCAATAATTGCAGCTTTCCGTTGGATCAACTGTGGCTCTGTCACCCGTCATGGCAAGAACTCGCCAGCCGACGAGCATTACAACCCGACGTACGCCTTGTTGACTCCACTCGGTTAGCAAAAATTACAGAAGGACCCGAGCGTCGTGCCGCTTCTCTGCGGGAAGCAGGAATTGATTGCCTAAATATGCATCACAGTGACTGGAACGGTGGTCTCACCACTCTTGTTCATCGCTTTGAAAGACTCGCTTTCGGTTGGGATATGCAGTTTGACCAAGTATTGGACCATGGATTCAGAATGGGTCTAGATGGAGTTTTCAGCGACCATGTTGATCGCATGATGGACTCTTATGTTCGTCAAATCGAACCATCTGCGTAGTGCGTTCTACAAAATTTTCCAACTGTCAAAGGGCCATATAGCGACGAAGGCCCTTCCAACGACCAGTCTCTCACTGATAGAACCAAAGGAGCGGCTATCAAATGAATCCGGCCGGTTATCTCCCATCACAAATATTTGATTCGCTGGAACTATTTTTGGAGACATATTGGGCTGTCCACATTTGTCTACAAGTTCAACCTGAGTAAGATCTTCTTCGTCGAGATACGGTTCATCGAGAGCTACATCGTTGATAAAAACAACGCAGGAACGAATCTCTACTTTTTCACCGGAAAGTCCGACGACACGTTTAATCAGGTCGTCATGAGCGACAGTGGCACCATCCGAGGTAATCCTGTCAAAAACTATTACGTCGCCACGGCCTATACCGCCAAGCTGATAACTGATTTTGCTGACAAGCACCCGATCATTCTCAAATAAAGTGCTTTCCATTGAGGGCCCAGAAATGTAGTACTGCTGGAGTACATAAAATCGAACCAAAAGAGCTGCTGCCAATGCGATGCAGACAACCAACGCCCAATCCCTAAGAATTTTGACGAGGCTTTGCCCAGCGGGGTCACCGTCAAACAACTCTTCGGGCTCAATTGACTGCGACACGAGTTGTAAGGATACTCCTTTATTCAATTGCTGACTATAAACCTGCAATAAGTCGTTCAACCCTCTCATCTGTCGCTGCAAACGGGTCCTTGCAAAGAACTGTGCGTTGTTGTTGGTCGTTCAATTTAAGATGAACCCAATCAACTGTATAGTCACGTTTTTTTACTTTGGCCGCTTTTATAAACGCTCCTCTCAGGTGCGCGCGGGTGCTTGTCGGAGCAACTGTCATGGCCCGCAAAATATCGTTATCATCGCAGATTCGGTCTACAAGATTTTTATTCTGCATCTTGTAAAAAACTCCCCGCTCAGTGTT
This sequence comes from Actinomycetota bacterium, assembly GCA_005790505.1. GTDB lineage: Bacteria > Actinomycetota > Acidimicrobiia > Acidimicrobiales > Ilumatobacteraceae > UBA2093. The sequence goes on along the minus strand of SXUP01000021.1, from coordinate 13,843 downwards.
GATATCGTGATACTGAAGATCTAAAAGTTGCACTCTGGCGTCATCAAGCGTCAGATTGTGTCTTTGGCAGAATGCCTCAATAAGTTTCAACTTGATCACCCAGTCGACCTCTCTGTCAAGCTTTAATGGATCATTTTCAATCGTCGAGATGCAGTGCTCCCACATCCCAAGAGCTCGTGTTTCTAACTCAGGAAACCCATTGCTCTTGGAGTAGAGCAATGCGGCATTGAGATACTCACGTTGGATATCGACCGCTCTCACTTCCCGACCGCTCTCGAGCCGTACGGTTCTTCGACAGGCAATGTCCGAACTTATCTCACGTATCGCGCGGATTGGATTTTCAAGTGTCATATCACGCAGTTGCACAGCGTCATCTTCCATCATCCGCAGGACACAGGCCGCACTACCCATTTTAACAAATGTGGTGTATTCGCTCATATTTGAGTCGCCGACGATGACATGTAGTCTTCTGTATAGTTCTGCATCGGAGTGAGGTTCATCGCGCGTATTTATAATTGGTCGAGAGCGGGTCGTCGCCGATGAAACACTTTCCCAAATGTGCTCGGCTCTTTGGGACATGCCGTAGAACGCTCCACGGGGAGACGGTTGAACTTTGCCAGCACCAGTAAAGATCTGGCGACTCACAAGGAAAGGAATAAATACGTCGTCGTAACGATGACTTGAGTCAGTGCGATGCACTAAATAGTTCTCATGACATCCATAACTGTTCCCTGCTGAATCTGTGTTGTTTTTAAAGAGATAGATCGTGCCCCGTATGCCTTCATCTTGAAGTCTCTCTTCGGCAGTGACCACGAGTTCTTGCAACAAGCGCTCTCCGGCTTTGTCGTAGACAACCACATCATAAATTGAGTCACACTCCGGCGTCGCATATTCTGGGTGTGAGCCAACATCAAGATACAGACGGGCACCATTTTCAAGAAAAACATTGGAGCTACGACCCCATGACACCACTTTTCGAAAAAGGTAACGCGCCACCTCATCAGGGGTTAAACGACGTTGCCCACGCAGTGTGCAGGTAATCCCATATTCGTTCTCAAGTCCAAAGATTCGACGTTCCATTGAACGTCATCCCAACAATAAAGTGACTTCGGCTGACTCAATCCGCCTAAAACTCCGACGACTGGCATCACGTTCAATAACTGCTACTTCAAGATCCTCCGCTGCCAGTGTTTTATCGGGGCCACCCAAAGATGATGCACACGCTTTGAGCGCAATAGACAGTGTCGCATTTGCCACAAAGGCAGTATTCATTCGCTCACTTATCGGATCAGCATCTCCGCCGAGCACCGAAAATCTGTTTTCATCCATCACTGTTCCGTCGTACAAGATGTGAAACAACCTGTCGTGGGAAACCTCATGACCGATCTCAGCGACGAGAATTTCAACCTCGAGAGGCTTTTGATCATGGGTAAAGATATGACCCATCATTTGGGCATATTGATTTGCCAGGCTGCGAGCATCAACGTCGTCGCGAGCGTACTGATAACCCTTGAGGTCGGCGGCACGCACGCCGGCTTGGCGCAGTTGGTCAAATTCGTTGTACTTACCGACGCCTGCAAAGGCAATGCGATCATAAATCTCGGAAATCTTGCGAAGAGTTTTGCTTGGGTTCTCTGCCACAAACAATATTCCGTCTTGATACTGACAAGCAACGATAGAGCGTCCGCGCGAAATTCCTTTGCGTGCAAACTCGGCACGATCCTTCATCTGTTGTTCCGGTGGAACGTAGAACGGCATTGTCATCGTGATCTCACTTGCGAGATGATGGACTCAAAAACCCCTGCGAGCTCGGCGTCTTCGACGGCTACCCAACCGTTTTGGGAGATAGATGCCACGATCGGAAAAATTCCTCGCAAGACATCTGGTCCACCGGTGGCGCTGTCTGCATCGGCCGCTTCCCAAAGTGCCCTACAAACCAGCGTCACGGCATCACCTTGGGTCATTTGGGGTCGCCACCCAATCTTGATGACAGTTCCGGCATGCAAACTTCCAGATCCAATTGCCACAAACTCGCGTTCCTCATAACGACCGCCAGTTACGTCATAGTCCCAAAGGCGACCCTTGGCCTGGCGAGGCTCAAATCCACCAAAAATCGGGACAACACCTAAACCTTGCATTGCTGAGGGCAGGTTTGCTCTAACCATTGTGGAAAGTTGATTCGCTTTACCTTCAAGGGAAAGCTGCTGACCTTCCATTTTTTCATAGTGCTCTAGTTGCAACTGAAAAAGCTTTATCATCTCCATTGCTGGACCCGCTGCACCCGCAATCCCGACACCACTAAAAGTGTCTGCTTGCACCACTTTTTCCATGTCGCGGTGACTGATTAGGTTGCCAGCAGTCGCACGGCGATCTCCTGCCATTACGACGCCATCTTGATATGTGACGGCGACACATGTTGTCGCATGGGGGATATCAGCAACCGACAGGCCCGAGGTGGGTTGATGACTCAGTCCAACTCGAGATAAGAGTGCTTGGAAATTAGCACCCGGATCTTGACTTGGAGTGAAGTACGGCATTGACATAGGAGTATGCAGAAGACTACTGCCCACCCTTTTGAACATAGTTGTTTACAAAATCTTCAGCATTAGTTTCCAACACTTCATCAATCTCGTCTAGTAGGTCATCAAGTTCATCTTTAATGCGTTGCCCACTTTTAGACGATATTTCTTGGTCACCGCCCGCCTGCGGCGATGAAGTACCCGTTGGCGCTGTTGTTTTTCTTATCTGTTCAGCCATGTTCCTACCGTAGTCAGCAATGTCGCGTGGTGCCACCGCCAGAGCAAATTACCAGCCAGGTTCAGGCATCATTAACGGGTCCCATCCAGGGCTATCAGTGGCACCCAACCTCAGCAGGAGCTCCTCTACGGTCGTTGTCGAAGCCAACAGATCCCCCACAATGGCTCGCGTCCCTTTGAGGGGTTCCATCATTGGGATCCGTCTCAAAATCTCATCGCCAGTGTCAATCACAATGCTGTCCCAATTTGCGGCAACGATATTTTGTGGGAACAGGGACAGGCATGTGCCCCGAAAGTATGCCCGTGTGTTGATCGGTGGATCGGTGATGGCGCGCAAGACATTGTCGACATCGACAAGGGTGCGCAGACCAACGCGAAGTGCGAGACATTTGTCTGGACGCATGTCGTGATACTGCAGGTCTATCGCTCGTAGCTGAGCGCTCAATGAAGCAACCCCGTGGCGCTCCGCAAATCCCTCCAGAATTCGTCGCTTGGCAATCCAATCAACCCGATCAGCAGCATTTTCAGGCGATGACTCCAAGCAATCAAGAACTGAGCCCCACTCAAGCAATATTTTGTCTGCGTCTCCTGATGTTGGGTCATCATGGGTCAACAAATAATGTCGGCATGTTTCAAGGAGTTGCTGCTGGATTTCGACGGCAGTCATCTTTCTGCCATCTTGCAATTCACACATTGTTGTCAGAGAAATGTCATGACTGACTGCTCGAATTTGGGACACGGGATTTCGGAGAACCAACCAGTCGGGATATTGAAGATCTTCAATCAGGGCAAGAATCAATGATGTGGTTCCGACCTTCAAGAAAGTGGCGACCTCGCTCATGTTGGCATCACCAACAATCACATGAAGGCGTCTGTACTTCTGTGGATCACAATGAGGCTCATCCCGAGTATTTATAATTGGTCGCTTGACGGTTGTTTCAAGACCAACTTCTTCTTCAAAAAAATCTGCACGCTGCGAAATTTGAAACGGAACCTCCGGTGCGCCATTTTCGCTCCCGACCTTTCCAGCACCACAGAAAATCTGTCGCGTGACGAAGTGAGTCGTAATTTGGGCTGCCAAGCGCCCAAACGAGAGTTCACGGGCAATCAGATAATTCTCATGACATCCGTAACTGTTTCCCTTGCCGTCGGAGTTATTTTTAAAGGTGCCAATCTCTTGCCCCTCTGGTAAAAGCCGATTCACAGAAACGATGCTCTGGCGAACAATTTCTTCGGCTGCACGATCGTAAAGAACAATGTCGCTCGGCGTGAGACACTCTGGCGTGGAAACCTCAGGATGGGCATGATCTACGTAGTACCTGGCGCCATTCGTGAGAACCGCGTTGACGAGATGAGTTTCAATTTCAGGGGGGTATGACACACCCGTAACTGCACCACGAACATCTACCGAAGGTTGTTCGTCAAAAAAATCCCAACCTATTTTTTGCTTCATCGAACCCGCATAGGCATTTATCAACATTGACGATGATGCGACAGGGGAAACCTCGAATCCTCTTGTGACTATGCCGTATTCAGTCTCAATTCCGCAGACTTTTAAAATTGCCATATGGCTACAGGTACTGACCCGTAGCAGCAGGCTCGATCGCTCTCACGCCTTCAGTGGCATCGGAGTCGCTTGCAGGGGTAACCAAGGTACGAATAAAAACAATTCGCTCCCCCTTTTTTCCAGAGATGCGGGCCCAATCGTCAGGATTTGTCGTGTTCGGCAAGTCGTGATGCTCAACGAACTCTTGACGAATACTGTCGATGAGGTCCTGAGTACAAATGCCCTTGAACCCACCAGAAATGACTCGTTTAATGGAAAGTTTTTTGGCCCGCCGAACAATATTTTCTATCATTGCTCCACTCGAGAAGTCTTTAAAATACAAGATCTCTTTATCACCGTTTTGGTAGGTCACTTCAAGGAACTTATTGTCAGCATCTTGTCGATACATCTCCTCTACAGTGCGCTCAATCATGCGAGCCACCATGATCTCCCTGTCACCGAGCCCAATCGTTTCTATCTCACTTTCGTCAAGGGGAAGTTCAGTGGTCAAATAACGCGCAAAAATCTGATGTGCGGCGTTAGCGGTTGGTCGTTCAATCTTTATCTTTACGTCAAGTCTGCCAGGACGCAATATCGCAGGGTCGATGAGATCTTCTCGATTAGTCGCCCCTATAACAATAACATTGCGCAGCCCCTCCACACCGTCAATCTCGGCAAGCAACTGTGGAACTATCGTTGATTCCATGTCGGAAGAAATGCCACTTCCTCGGGTTCGAAACATCGAGTCCATCTCATCAAAAAAAATAATTACAGGCCACCCTTCTTCACTTTTCTCGCGGGCTCTTTGAAAAACCAGTCGTATTTGTCTCTCGGTTTCACCCACATATTTGTTGAGAAGTTCTGGACCCTTAATGTTGATGAAATATGAGCGGCCTTTTTCGTCGCCGTTGTCGGCGGCAACTTTTTTAGCCAAACTATTGGCCACCGCCTTGGCGATGAGGGTTTTGCCACATCCAGGCGGACCGTAGAGCAAAATCCCTTTGGGGGCGGGCAACAGATGTTCGGCAAATAAATCTCGGTGAAGGAACGGCAGTTCTACTGCGTCGGCGATTTGCTCAATCTGTGCATCAAGACCACCAATGTCTGCGTAAGAGATGTCTGGGACCTCTTCAAGCAAAAGTTCATCCACTTCAGGCTGAGGCAGTCGTTCGAGCAGGAGATTGGTACGAGTGTCGAGGCGTAAAAGGTCCCCGACTCGAAGGTATACACCACGCAATGAATCAGCTAATTCACAGACTCTTTCTTCATCGGCACGACCACGAATGATGGCGCGCACACCGTCTTGCAGAATCTCTTTAAGGGTTACAACCTCGCCGGTGACTTCGGGACGACGAGCGTCAACGATGTTTAGGCTCTCATTGAGCACGACTTCTGCACCGCGCACCAAATCTTCCCGATCAATTTCAGGCGTACTGTTCACCCTCATCTTGCGTCCACTCGTCAGAACATCAATTGTTTTATCGTCGTTTAGACCCAGCACCACGCCATAGGCCGATGGAGGCTGCGACAACTTGTCAACTTCTTCCCGCAACGATGCGACCTGCTGGCGAGTTTCTTTCAGCGAGAGAGTCAATTTTTCATTTTGTGCTTCGGTCTGACTCAGCCGCCCCTTGGTTTCGAGCAAACGAGATTCGATGGCATGCGTTCGTTTTGGCAGGTCAGTCAAGCGTTGCCGCAATTCAATTATTTGAAGCCTTAGTTGCTCAATTTCAAGAACTTCTTCTGGGGTCGGATCCCCAAGTCCTGCACCTATTGTCTCGTCGGTCACATTTCAACCCTATTCCGTCCGCGACAAAGAGACCATACGGTCCTCCCTTTGGGTCCTCCCTTCTGCAACCTCAGTTTTATGGTTCTGTCGTGTAAAGTGTGGGCACCGATATATTCGGGATGCGCGAAAGCGGCTTACCAAACCCCCTAAAAACATCAATTAAGGAGTTATATACAAATGAAGGTATGGATTGATCAAGACCTCTGTACCGGAGACGGGCTCTGCGAGGAAATCGCACCAGATGTGTTCACACTCCTCGATGACGGCTTGGCATATGTCAAAGAAGGAGCAGTCATTTATGCAACTGCCAAGGGCCAAGCCCAAGGGGCTGAGGGTGTCGCTAATTTCGCTGACAGCCAACTTGATGCCGTCGTGGAGTCTGCCGAGGAATGCCCCGGCGAATGTATTTTTATTGAGCCTTAGATTCTAAGATTCTTTTTTCGCCCACGAACCGCGCTGTTGTCAAAAATGCAGTGTGCGCAACCATTCGATGATCAGGTCGAACTGCCATGCCTTCGATGTGCCAGGTTCGGTGCAGAACTTCAAGTGTTCGTTGATCAACCCAAAATTTACTGAGTGCTTCCCGCACTTGGACCGCCTGAGTAATTGAAGGCGTATAGGCCACCAATATTCCACCAGCCACCATCACGCCTTCGGCATGTGGAACAACCTGCCAAGGCTCAGGTAAATCAAGCACCACTCGGTCGAAACGTCCTTGAGGCGGAGAAAGGTAACTGTCTCCAAGAGAAACTTCATAGCGATTAAGCGCTTCTTGGCCCAAGAACGATCGAACGTTAGTCCGCGCCCGATTCAAGAAGTCTTCTCGTAACTCTGTTCCAACAATCGTGGCTCCCCAGCGCAACATTGTCATTGACAATGCTCCTGAACCGACTCCCGTCTCCCATACGCGAACACCTGGATGGATGTCGCCAAGCATGCAGATTGGGGCGAGATCTTTGGGGTAAATAACCTGCGCTCCTCGAGGCATCTCAACAACAAAGTCTTCGAGTGTTGGACGCAAGACCAAATAGCGGGCACCTTTTGTGGACTCCACGATGATGCCAGTCTCTTGACCAATCACGGTTGAATGCGCAACATAGCCCGAGTGGCTATGAAACTCACCCTCATCATCAAGAGTAAGTAAATAGCGCCTTTGCTTGCCATCAATGAACAGCGCCTTTTCGCCCGCCGCAAATGGTAGCGCAATGTTACTAGACACGCTCGTGTTTCCGAGAGATGATGAGCGTTTCGCCGTCGGACATGTCAGCAACGGACAAAATCGAACGCCGACTTCTTAGCAGTCTTCTTATCGCCCAAACAATAATGACGGGAAATGAGAATTTTCTCTTTCGTCGCAAAACGCGCATCAAGAGGCGACTAAACAACAATCGTTTAAGGAGATAAACCATCTTGATCTAAAAACGACGAATCTCGACGCGACCGCCTTTTCGTTTGCCACGCCGTCTCCCCAATAAATAAGCCAAGATGACCACTACAGCGCCGATGACCGATCCAATCGCCACGATTGAATCCTTCTTGGAGCTGAACCTTCCTTGTAAATCAGCCTGCAGCGCGCGAAACTTTTCTTCAAGGTCATCCTTGCTTATGCGACCATTTGTCTCGGACATTTATTTCTCCTTCGCTAAAGAAGTCTTGCTGATTCGAGACAACGCCATAGATATGAATAACAAGTTAAAAACAGCAGCAATGAGGTAGTGGACAAAAGACCAAGCGCCGTCAAGGGCTTCGCCACCCAAATCTTGTGATAATCGAAGCACTCCCAGCACCCCCAGCACCAAAGCAGACCCGAGCAACAAGGCTGCTAATGCCCCAAAGCCAAGCCAGCGACCAGCCCCTCTTAGAGGACCCAGGGTTTCTTGTTTGGCGTACTGTTTTACGGCCTCAACGAGGTCCTCTACGCGGTCTACAGGTCCCATGTGTCGAGATGGTTCGGTCTTACTCACATCTATATGGATACCGTGCCAAACGTGCTTTTACTCGCCACCGTTAGGTGTCACGGGTGTTATGAGCCAGTCAGTCCCGCTCAAGTTTGGAAAAAGCCAGAAGTTCTTGAGTGTGGGTGATGGCGGATTCGACTGCCTTAACCAATTCACTCAACGTTAGGCAAGATAAAAAGTCGTATCGAAGTTCGGGGCCAGCAGGAAGGTGCCGCGCCACGTACCAAAGAACATCAGCCAAAGAGTCCACCCAGTTTTGGGTCTGGTCAAGCATTTCTAGATCCAAATAACCGTCTCTTGGATCTGAACTACTGAGATTGGGACCTTGAACCTCTAGCAAAATATGATCAACGGCCTCAGCTGAACTTTTGATTCGTCTTTGCAGATCTGAAATCGCACTGGTATTCATCTCAGGTTCTGCTTCAAGATTTTGGCGGAATCCGACACGGGCCCGAGGAAAGGGCTCATCGACTAACCATTCATCGACTAACAGGATGTCACCTGCTAGACCAACCAAGGCGTAGCCCCCCTCAGGCGTGACGACACATTGCTCTATATGAACCATCACACCCACATCGCGTCGCTGGTCGTCACCACCAACTTCAGATCCTTTGCCAATCAACACGCATCCAAACGACATGTCTACTTCTGTTTCGCCAGCGAGCAATTTATGCATCATCTCGACATATCGAGGTTCAAAAATACGAAGCGGGACGAGGTCTCCGGGCAAGAAAACCGAACCAAGTGGAAACATTGGGACGATCATCTACTAAAGCCAAGCACAATTTTGTCTATGGTGCCAGATCCTCAGGACGTGGATTGGGCGATGCTCGATCTAACGCATCGCCTAATTCGTACCACAAAGGTCGATATTGACTTTGATTGTCTATGCCCACTTTGTTAACCATGAAAGAAAATAACACTGGGTCAGCGCCACTGAGGGGCACATATCCAGCGATGCTCTTTACGTTACGTAGGGTGCCAGTTTTGGCAACAAGGCGACCCTTGATGGATTGCCCCCCAAAGACCGAGCCCAGTGTTCCAGTTTCTCCTGCGACTGCGAGCATCGTTGGCAATGTCGCGCTCTCTTGGGTCAGGACTGCCATGAGTGCCGAACATGTAGCCGTGCTTTCAGTCGTCAAGCCTGAGCCATCCAAAATACTCAAGCCAGCAACAGGGATCTTTGCCAGGCTGAGTTGCTCCATCACAACCGCTAGACCATCTGCTGTCGTCCCCGACTTTTTTACGACAAACCCCATTTCTTTGAGCAATAGTTCAGCGGTGTTGTTATCGCTGTTCACCAACATCTCTCGCACAATTTCTGACAACGGAGCAGAAGTTAGTTCTGTAATTGTTGGAACAGACTCGGCAACAGAACCATTTTTCGACTGCCCCGTCATCACTACACCGCGTAAACCAAGCAGCGCATGCAAGTCATCGGCTGCACCAATCGCTGGATCGTCTGGTTTTAGGGCCTGCCCCAAGGCCGATCCATCACTAGACATCAGAGCCCCAAGTGGTCCGCCCTCGGCAGCATAGAAACTTGTGGGCCATGTAGACGGATAGCGAACGTCATCAAAGCGATCGTCCACACCAACAATCGTGCCCGATATTGTCTGAACTCCTGCGGCGACAATTGCATCTGCGAGCACCTCCATGTAGGTAGGCGACAAGGTTGGATACTTTTCATTGGCCACATAGTCGCGTCGCACCAGCAGAGGGTCTCCCCCTCCGATTAGATATAAATCACCCGTCACCACACCGTCTTTAATTTCTCCCTTGACGGTTGTCGTAAAAGTATGAGAAGGACCAAGTGCCCGAAGTGCAGCGAAACCGGTGAAAAGTTTCAATGCGCTGGCAGGCGTCAAAGGCGTATCCGCACGAGTAGAAATTAGTTGACGCCCCATCCATGAGACAACCAAGCACGAGTTTTTTGGTATTTTTTTATTTAGGGTTGACAACCCACTCGTTAACTTGCCGATTCGTGTAACAGCTGACAATACAGTTGGCGTTCGTCTTGCCGATAGAACTGGTACCAGTATCGATGTTCCTGATTCCACAGCTTCGTCATTATTGTTGACTCGCGTGGCAACACTCGTCGTGTAAGAAAGTCCGACAAGAAGAAGCACTAAGACAAATGTGCCTCCAATCGCAACAACCCGTGCTGGACGCGCTGCACGTCTCATCGAGTTACCGCGATTCCCCGACAAATACCGCATAGCGATAGAGGTGACCGAGAGCAGTTACTGCTCGATTGCCGCTGGCATAACACAAATGACCAGTGTTCTTGACAGTAACTACACCACTATTGCCTGGGTCTGCCACAGCCAATTCGGTGGCCACAAGAATTGGTTTGTTAACGGCGATAATTAGGTCATGTGCTGCCTGGGCAAAGCGCGCGTCTTGGCGCTCGTGGTACGTCACAATCCGCTCAAGTCCGTGATCAGGATAAAAAGACCCCTCCCGCATTAAACGCGCTTGATTGGCCTGTATTCCGAGTCCGAGATAAATAACGGCATCAACGCTGTCGTGTCGAGCGATCAACTCCATGACCTCTGGAATGGTGTCGCGAATTTCACCACCAGCGCAATCAACGGGATTATTTTTGCTCCATCGTGGAGGCAATTTTTTATCAATTGCATCTTTCAAGTCATCGGCTAGGTCGGTGAGCACCAATAAACCGTCACGGGCAATAGCATCGGCCGTAACAACACCCCATCCCCCTGCGGTTGTCAACACCACAACGCGCGGTCCACGTGGCAAAGGTTGCGTGGCAAAGGTTGCTGCTGCCTCGAAAGCCTCCTCAACGGTTGCCGCCCGCGAAATGCCCCACTGTCGGCATGCTCCATCAAAGACCGCATCATCAGCCGCAAGAGCTCCCGTGTGGCTGGCAGCAGCCATCGCCCCCATTTGGGTAGAGCCTCCCTTAACCAATACAACTGGAGTGGTGCGAACTGTCGCTCCAATGCGGTTCATTAGTTCCCTACCGTCTGTGATTCCTTCGACATAGGCCAGAGAAACTTTCGTTTCAGTGTCAGTCGCGTAAAATTCCAAAAGATCAGCAACACCCAAACAGGCAGCATTCCCTGCCGACACAGCGCGACTAATGCCCACGCCTGTCTGCCGAGCATAATTTAAAAAACTTGAGACAAAGTTTCCACTTTGACTTGCCACAGAAATTGAACCACGCGGTGGATATGGCGCCACGATCTGAGCACATAAGTTTACTGGGGTTGAAACCACTCCTTGCCCATTTGGTCCAGCCAACAAGATGCCGAGTTCGTCGGCCACTCGAACCAATTCAGCTTCATCGAAGCGACCTTGTTCTCCTGCTTCCCCGTAGCCAGCAGATGTTAAAAATGCGGCCTTAACACCCTTGTTTGCGCATGCTCGCAATAGATCAAGGTTGGCAGAAGCTGGCGTGCAAACAAATACAAGATCAATGCCATCATCAGGAAGGGCGGCAATGTCAGCGACTGTCGTAATGCCGAGCACCTCCTCGCCTTGAAGATTTGTTCCAAACACGGCACCCGCATAACCACTTGCCAAAATATTGTGCAGTGAGACAAAACCAAATTTTCCTGGATGACTTGACGCCCCCGCAACCAATACACCCCGCGGCTCAAACAGCGCCATGAATTGTTGGTTTGTAAAAGCGGTTCGCCTAACCGTCCCTGAGTTCTGGCGCGCACCAATTTCTACAAGACCATCAACTGCGACAACCGAACCATTTGATTCTATGATTAGTGGATTGATATCGATAGACAAAATGTCTTGACGGATACAGGCGATATCCGAAAGACCCATCAAAATGCTGGCAAGCTGTTGCCTATTCACTCCTGCTTCCCCTCGAAATTCAGCCAGCAGTTTTTGAGATCTAATTTGTCTGATCATGGCGTCAGCATCAGCGGCTTGCAGTGGCGCCGGTCTAAAAACAACATCACCAATCGCCTCGGTTAGAACTCCTCCCACTCCGAGCATCACCGTTGGACCAAACTGTGGGTCAACAAGGACGCCTGCAATTAGTTCCCGAGCGCCAAACACCATTTTAGAAATCAACAGGTGCACAGCGCCGTCTTTGGTGGTCGCTTTACTCAAGAGCTCTTGGGCCGCCTTGAGGCACTCAGATTCAGAGGAAACCCCAAGTCGAACCAATCCTCTTTCCGTTTTATGGGCGATATTTTCTCCACCGAGTTTGACAACAACTGGGAATCCCATTTTTGTTGCGGCTTTAGCCGCCTCATTGGCGCTCAGTACACGTTCTTGCCCCGCAAACGGGATGCCACACGAACCTAATAATTCGCGAGAATCAAACTCTGACAAGGTTCGTTGGGTTCTAGACACAGACCTCAACCGTACTCAATAAATCCATTCAATCTGCGCCTTACGAAAGACCTAATCAATCAAGGCAGATTTGAAAAAAGACAGAACATGGTCGCGGTGCTCAGCGATGTGTTCTTTGCGGAGTGCGTCGTCGTCAATCAAACCATCGATGAAAGAGGCATCGCTGAAATAGGTAAGGATCGCTCCGTATCCAGTGATCAATAGGTGTCGTGAATTGTGCCGCTTGAAGACCCCTGCCTCCATCTGGGCGTCAAAATATGCCGAAGCGGAATCGAATAATGGTCGCAATACGGCAGCAAGATCAATACCTGGATGTGCGCCTCCGTCAAGGGCCTCTCGTCTCATCATGCGGACGTAATCTGGTGTGTCTTCAAAGAGGCGAAAACCTGCATTCAGTACCAACTCCACTTTGGCCCAACCAACGGCCTGATCGGCAACGGCGACATCTAGACGCTCTAGCCAATCAGCCAACAACCTCTCAAAGACCTCGGCATACAGCGCCTCCTTGTTGGTGAAATGGTGCAGGAGACTCGGACGACGGATACCCACCCCGGCAGCAATATCGTTCAGTGATGTTCCGTCATACCCGGATTCGGCAAAACAGCGCAACGACTCGGCGATGATTAACTCTCGCGTTGACCGAGCGTCGTCATCGGCTCGGTTATTGCCTGTTGGTGAAACTTGAGCCACGACATGCAATCTAGCGCAAAATGCCTACCTACCAGTAGGTAGTGGGCTAGCCTTAGCAAGTGGGCGAGATATTGAAGACAATCCTGATTGGTTTTGGGGCTGGATTACTTGTGATGGCACTTGCCAATATTTGCACAACTGTCTACTTGCATCGGGCCTTGAGTCATCGTGCGCTCACCGTCAAAAAGCCAGTGGCAATAGTGTTTCGCTTCATTATTTGGGTTTCAACTGGGATTAAGCCTAGAGAGTGGGTAGCAGTACATCGCAAACATCACGCTTTCACTGACATCGAGGGTGACCCCCACTCCCCTGTGTTACACGGTTGGAAGACAGTGCAGATGAAAAATGTGATGATGTATCGCAAAAGCGTTAGAAATCCAGAAACGATTGCAAAATACGGTCGAGACTTGCCAGATGACAAGTGGGATCAATATTTCTTTGGACATAACAAGACTGGGCTTGGCTTGGGTATTGCATTTTTGATTTTGGTGCTTGGACCAGTGGCCGGAATTGTGGCTGCACTCGTGCATCTCAATGTTTACTTGGCAGGGTCAGCCGCAGTAAACGCCATGGGGCATCATTTTGGTCGGCGGCCCCATTCCAATCAAGCAACGAATCTGCAATGGCTCGCGTTCATCACGATGGGTGAAGGTCTGCATAACAACCATCACGCCGCACCCTCTTCCCCACGACTGTCCCATCGCTGGTATCAAATTGATCCAGGCTGGTGGGTGATTCGAACACTGACTTTCTTGCGACT
>SXUP01000020.1 GCA_005790505.1 Actinomycetota bacterium | reverse complement strand
TCTACTTTGTACTTTTCTCTCAATTCATCTACTGAGAGGTTCTCGGTTGAGGGGTTATTGTTTGCCATAAGTTAATTTCTTAGATTTTGTCAGATTCTGGTGGGCGTTGAGGGACTCGAACCCCCGACCCTCTCCTTGTAAGGGAGATACTCTAGCCAACTGAGCTAAACGCCCGAATGTTTCGGGAGCCAAAAGTGTATCGGTGTCTTGAGGTTGTTCCCAATAAGGCTTTTGGCATTATCAATGCTGCAATCGTTTTATCTTGCGCTCCCTAAATATGCCAGCCCCTTGCTTGGCCTATTATCAGAGTTGTGATAAAAAAAATCTTTCTTGTTTTTGCACTATTTGCCCTCTTTCCAGCCACAGCAGCCAAAGCACATGATCCCATCATCCTCACAGCGGAGCAGAGCACGCCAATTGATGGACCATTGCTTGTTGACGGCACAATTTCATTTGCGCTTTACGGGTCTCTTGAAAAGTCTGACGACACACGGGGCTTTCGCGTCAAGTTCAATGATGGTGACCCGTTATACATATCGCTACTGATCCCCGACCTTGCACCAGAAAATGTTATTGACGACGCAGAGTTGCCCTATCTTGAAGTAGTCGACCCATCTGGCACAAAGACCAAATTGGAAACGACTGAGCGGATCAAATTTCCTGAGCCATTTACTGGCACCAACTATGTCCGATTAGTCGAGCAAGTTGGTGTGGCAACGACTGGAACCTACTCAATCACGATCACTGGCAACTCGCCTGCTCGCTTTACGGTGTCGGTGGGTCAAAAAGAACAGTTCGGTACACCGGTCGAAAATATCGATAATCGTGCTCTTGGCGTTGCTGGTGTGATGGCGTGGTACGAAACGACCCCCGATACTCAAATGACCGTGACCGATGAAGGAAGTGGGTCGGGTGAGCCAACAGCAAAAAACTTGTTGGATTCTGAAGAAGACAACTTCCCAAATACCGCCGTAATCCTTATTTTTGGCATTGTCGCCCTTGCTGGGGTGGGTCTGATCATAAAAAAACGAAGTCAGAGCCTTAAATAGATCCTAACTCTGGCACTCCCCTGAGTTATTCTGCTTTTGTAATCATCCAGACGATCTGAGGGACTTGGCCCGTTGAAGATCACCAACCGATTTTAAGTCGGTGGTAATGCCAAGAACGATGAAAGGAAGAATAATGAGTAAAGAAAACATCTATAAACCTGGGCACTTTGTCCATTTTATTCAGGCAAGACATGCCCTTGAGAGCATTAGTTCTTGGCGAGGGGTGGAAATCGATGAAATAGGCGAAGGTTTCCTCAAAATTAAAGTTGCTGACAAGGTCATTAACTTTAAATGCGTTGAAACCACTCGTCTGCGTGAAGTTTTAGATACCGGTCGAGTACCCCGTAACGCTAGCGGTGACAATTTCGTGATCTTGGCGCCACACAACGTGTTGATTATTCCTTGTGCCAACGAAGGGAAAACCTTCCCAGACGCAGCGCCAGTCAATTGGTCTATTTCGAAATTAGAAGAAGGTTGCGCACAATATTCACCAACCACTGATGGAAAGTGGCATCTATTTTCAATTGCAAAAACTGACAAATCAGAATCAACAACCAGCTAAATCTGACGAGACCCGAATATGACGGGCAATACACAAAATTTCATCAATGATTTCAGTATCAATTGGCTTCGCTGGAGCGTTCTCTGGTGGCCGGCTGAACAACTGAGCAAAATCTGCTTTCAGAGGTGGAGCAATCGGCGAAAACACGGCGCCGTCAATGTACGTGGCTTCCAAGAGTCCACAATATATTTGGTATGAGATTCGTTGACCTGCGGCGTTTGTGACGCCAACAGCGTCGGGATTGGCGACAAAATCAAAGCTCCCGGCGGCGACCAACTCGCGAGCAGTTTGAGTGCGGTGTAAGACCGACTTGAGGGCTTCAATGCGCGCAAGCACGTCGCCGGCTTCTTCAAAGCACTGGGCCTCAGAATGTCTTAGCATTTTTTCGGTGAGTTTGTCGATTATTTCTTGTTCATTGCCCGACATCGCACCGACAACTCGTTGGACTTCAACGGCATAAACCTGTGGATCAGCGGTGCCTGAGCACGGACACTGTGCCAAACCAAGTTGGGCCGCCGAGCACATCGGTGAATCTTGGGATGGTTGATAATTACGACCCATGCGTACGGTGCAGCGACGAAGTGGCACTACTGATTGAATCGCATCCACGACGTTTCGTGCTGTTGCACGAGTGGATATCGGGCCGAGGTAGAGGTCGTTAGCGCTTGAACCACCCGTTACGACCCGATTTGTGATCATCAAACGTGGCCACTGCTCGCCAAGCGTCAGTCGCACGTAGCAGTACTTTGCCGCCCTCGTGCCTACATAGTTGTAGCGAGGACGCAACTTGGTGATGATTCGCAGTTCAAGCACCTCGGCAGTCAATAAGTCAGGGGTGGCAACATAATGCACTGCTTGCATCAGTTTGAGAAGTGAGCCGATTTTTCGGCGAGTATCACCGGTGCCGAAATAACTCCGAACACGGGCACGGATATTTGTCGCCTTACCGACATACAACACATCGCCCTTGCCGTCAACGAACAGATAAACCCCAGGGGTGCGGGGCAGGTCAACCGTCAATTTCAATTTCGAAGACTGCGGGTGGGCCCAAATTTTTGCAAGAGATGCAAAATCGTCAAGATCAAACACGCCAAACCCAGCGGCCCGTTCTATCAGATAGTGCAACAGATCGCCAGTGGCCAAAACATCATTAATGGCACGGTGGCATGGCTGATGCTTCAAGTTGAGGCTTGTCGCAAGAGTTGCCAACTTGCAGTTTTTCACCTCCGCCCCGACTAGTCGTCGCGCCAGCCCAACGGTATCTAGAACGCGGTTTGACAGCGGTTCGAGATCGGCACGCAGCAGTGCCGCATTGATGAAGCCAATGTCAAAACGTGCATTATGTGCGACCAAAACGGAATTACCGATGAACTGCAACAACGGACCAAGGGTTTCTTCAATTGATGGTGCATTTGCCACCATCGTGTCGCTTATGCCGGTAAACATCGTGATAAATGCCGGGATTGCACATCCGGGATTTACGAGCGTTGTGTAGCGCCCGACTTCTTGCCCACCGAGATATTTCACGGCACCAATTTCGGTGATTGCATTGAATTCACTTGAGCCACCTGTGGTCTCAAGGTCAACAACACAGAATTCAACTTTGTTGAGCGCAATAGGTTCGACAGATTGCGCGGAATGAGTCATTTGGCAGCGCTCACGGTAGACAGCATACGAATGTGTACGACATCGCAACTTTTCATCGTCAGAGACTATCTGTGGGGTGTCGCGGCCTTGGGGTTGTGCCCCGGATCATTTGTTGCTTGATCAAGACCAATCTGCAGATTTTATGCGCCAAGTTCGGCAACGATGGAGTCCAGTTCAGACTGCGACATTGCGCCTAGTCGCTGTGTCGTGGTGCCGTCTGAGTCAATAAAAACCCAGGCAGGTTGATACGGAATTTTATATTGGGCAAACACATCTCCTGGGGTGTCGTCAATGTTTATGAACGAGATGTCATGTCTGCCGACAAACCCTTCATAGCTTGAAGAATCGCCGTTCCAGGCCACACCGACAATTTTTACGGAATCAATATATTTCTGATGGACCGCCTCGACCGAGGTGGCTTCACTGTTGCAAGTGCTTCAACCAGGCGCCCAAAACCAAAAAGCAACCGGCTTCACTTTGAGTTCCGCTGCAAGGTCGAACTTTTGTCCGTCAATAGTTGTCAAGACTTCTGGCTTCACCGCCTGTTGACTGGCGGGACTCGTAGCCGCAGGCACTTCAAGAGGATTCGTGGCAGACCCAGATCCACACGCCCCTAAAAACATCAGGGCTCCCAGAACCATCATTGGGCGCATGAAATTACTCACAACCCAAAATCTAGACCAAATTCCAAAATTGCGTGGGACGGTGCTTGCAAGTCAAGAATAGGTCTCATGCCTACCTCACCTTCGCCGCTCGGGCGGCTTCGCCCCTCTCAGCCCCGTCTAGTGCCGATCAGTGAAATTTCTGATGAAGTTGCCGACATTTTAGGGAACGGGATTAATTCACCAAGTGGTTCTCCGCTGAACATATTCACCACGATTGCCCACCACCCAAAATTATTGAAGCGTTTCATGACATTTGCAGGTTTCTTTTTGAACAAGGGAACACTCCCCGCCCGTGAGCGTGAGGTGGTCATTTTGAGAGTCGGCTGGAACTGTCAATCGGTTTATGAATTTGGGCAACACACGATAATTGGGAAGCGGGTTGGATTGACCATGGATGAGATCTCTGCGCTCACTAAACACATTGACGCTGGTCGATGGAATCTTAAAGATCAAACTCTGATTGCAATGTGCGACGAGCTCTGCAGTGATGACTGTGTTTCTGAGGCAACATGGCAAATATTGCAGACACAATGGAACGAAACTGAACTCGTTGAATTGGTCATGGTCGCAGGAACATATCGACTCGTATCAGGATTTCTTAATACGATGGGCGTTGAACTAGACGCAGATACTCCTGCCTGGCCCAAATAATTTTTATCAACGCGTTTTGTTAGCGCTGGGCCATCCTCAGCGCAACCAATGCGTCGACCGTGTCAGGAGACATGCCCGCCACAGGTGTGCGGCGCTCGGTCGGGTCACCGACCAAAAGATCTCGTCCAAATGCATCGACCACGATGATTCCAGCTTCTTCACAGACCAAAACAGATGCCGCATAGTCCCAAACCCCGTGATCATGAAAGTCCACATAACCATCAAGTGCGCCCGTAGCAACGAGACAAAGATCTAATGCGGCAGCACCAAGTGCCCGAAACTGCCACCATCCAGCGTGAGCAGGCGGAACTCCTGAAACACCGACAACTGATTGATCCAAGTCAGCAGATCCTGAAGGAGCAATTCGCACGCCATCACAAACTGCACCTCCTCCGCGCACCGCCGAGAACCTAGTTTCGCTTCCCGACTGCTCTGCAATTAGACCAACTCGCGCACCTTGAGAGTCAACGGCACAAAGTGCCGTAGCAAACCATGGAATTCCCTTGCTTGCATTTGTTGAGCCATCAATGGGATCTACTATGACAATAAGTTCGTCACCTCGAAGAGGCCATTGAAATCCACGCGCGCCACTTTCCTCCGACAAAATGCCAACCCCGGCATGCTCCAGCAATCGGGTAATCGCATCGTCAACCAAAACATCGGCGTTATATTGACCCGTTCGCACACCGGACAAGGACCAATCACCAACCGCGTCAAGTGCATCGGCGGCGGCATCTGCTACGTCATGAAAAAACTCGAGAATATCTAAGTCGTCTGATTTCGCAGTTAACAGGGCCACGACCAAACGGTAGTCTCATTGTGAGGCCCCAATTGACATTGCTGGCGTCGGCGGACTCCAACTCCCCCTTGAGGTCAAAGCAATAGATTTAAAATCACTCGGTCACCGACGCCCTGAGCGGAGTCTGAGCATTGTTGGTCGCGCTGAGGTGTCTCTAGCGACAGTCTTTCGCTGTTTGGATAATAATTTTCATGATGTGTTTGACAATTGCCGGGATGTCAGCCTTGATCTACTTCAGCGTGTTCCGCATTGGTTCGAAGAGGACTGACCATCTATCAGTGCCTAAACTCTGCGAACCACGTAGTGGTTGTGTCATACCGTGGTGGGCCAGGCAGGGCTCGAACCCACGACAAACGGATTAACAGTCCGTTGCTCTGCCAACTGAGCTACCCCGGAAGGTCGCGCGCGTCAAACGGCAAACCGTCTGAACATGCCCGTGTTATGGCATTGACACTCTAGTGGCACACGTCCTGACCAACACATTTACCGACAATTGCGTCATGTTTCGTCGATTAATCCCCTGAGTTTTAGGCTGTTGTTTGGGTGGCGCAGCCTTGCCAGAGTCTTCTGCTCAATTTGGCGAATGCGTTCACGAGTGACACCTTCTTCTTCGGCCACATCGTCAAGTGTGCGCGGCGAAGTATTGTGGATACCAATACCAAAACGCTTTTCCAAAATTCGCCTCTCTCGTTCTGGCAAATTTTGTAGTTCAAATTGAATAATTTCAGTGAGTTGTTGACGTTCAGCAATGTCAAGCGGAGTCTCTTGTTCGGGGTCGTATACCCGCTCATAACCAGCAGAACTGTCTTCATCCTGGGAAACGGGTGCATCAAGACTCATTGTCACAGTAGAGAGTTGCATTAACTCGGAAATTTTTTCTGGCTCAAGGAATGTTCTTTCTGAGAGTTCTTCAATCGTGGGCTCTCGTTTCAATTCGATGACAAGTTCTCGTTGTGCCCTCGTCAATCGCTGTATTTCTCCGACGACGTGTCCAGGAATACGAATAGTGCGACCTTGCTCGGCCAATGCGCGCATCATTGCCTGACGAATCCACCATGTGGCATATGTCGAAAACTTGAAACCTTTTTCCCAGTCATATTTCTTTGCCGCTCGCATGAGGCCAATATTGCCTTCTTGAATAAGGTCGGCTAGTTGCAAATCACGCCCTGCATAACGTCGGGCGATGGAAACGACAAGTCTAAGGTTGGCTTCTATCAGTTCTTGAACCGCTTTTTCTCCTTCTTGAATCACGCCTCGTCTGTCTCGTCGTTCGCGCAACGACGCACCCTCGGGCAATTCGGTTACTTCTGCTTGAAGTCCGAGTTGAATTGCCTTGCCAAGTCGGCGTTCATCTGCAACCGTCAGCAGTTCCACTTGACCAATTTCGTGCAAATACAGACCAACGGTGTCGCCATTGGATGCCGCGAGAGATTTGGAGGCATTTTTCTGACTTCGAACTGAGGCAGAGGCCGCTGCTTTGACTTCTGCTGCGACTGTAGTTTCATCAACGATGACATATCCGGCATCCTGAAGGATTTCGGTTACCGACGTCAATATTTCTTCGGTAAGAACGACATCCCTAAAAACCAGAGCAACATCACCTTGATCGATGTGTCCTTTTTGATCACGGGACGCAAGCAATGACAACCAGTCAGCAGGGTCTACTCCCTCTGGAGGCGCCGGAATTGTGAATTTCTTTGTCATGCTGCTGAGGTCGTGCGACTTGTCAGCCACTGTAACAACTGCACTGCGGCATCATTGGCTTTGCGCGGATTGTCAATGTCAGACAGAATGATCCGTGCTTGACGGTCTTGGCGAATTTCGTCTGGGTCGGTGATGTGAACTCGCTGTGCCAATTCGCGCCGAATCGCTGCAGCCAACAACATCCGAGCTTCCACGACCGGGTCAGTCTCGAAATCTGATACTGCGGCTCGTTCAATAATGTCTCGTGCTTCGCCTTCAACGAGCAATAGAGCAGCCTCGACGTTGCCGTCAGCGTCAACGATTGCATTAAACGCCTGGCGATAACTATCTTGAGCAAAAAGTGCCTCCACTAACCACGGAGCTATGTCGTTCCAGCGATGAATCAGCATTGTGAGGGCAACAAAACCTGCCCCCTGGGCTTGCTGGCGCACCGGTGTTGCCACCGTTACGCGTCCGCTACCCCCGCGTTCCACCATGCGAACCATATCTTGGGCAGGAAGTGTGGTGAACATAGCCACTTCACTTGCATACAAACGACGCAGGTTGATATCTGGGTGTTCATTGATGATCATGATTGCAGACTCAGCAGTGCGAGCACGACCTTCCGGAGTTTTAATGTTTCCGGCATCAAGTACTCGTTGCACTCGAAAGCCCAAAAATGGGGTTGCCGTAGACACCGCTTGGCGTAGCGCATCTGGATTACTTGATGCCAAGTCGCCAGGATCTTTGCCTTGCGGGAAACGTGCAACCCCAACTTGCACGTCGTATCGCTTCTCCCATTCATAGAAACGTGCTGCCGCCCCTTGACCCGCAGAATCAGCATCAAATGCAAGAACCACTTTTTTAGCAAATCTCTTGAGCAAACGCACATGATCTTCTGTTAGTGCAGTTCCGCACGTAGCCACAGCGATTCCTACCCCCGAGCGATGAAAGCCAATGACATCGGTGTAGCCCTCACAGACCACAACCGTGTCGGCCTTGACTATTTCGTTCTTTGCCCAATTCACACCATACAAGGTTCGTGACTTGGCATAAATCGCGGTCTCGCTTGAGTTTTTATATTTGGCAGGATCGTCACTGCCTGGCAACACTCGTCCGCCAAAGGCAACAGGTGCACCTGTCTCATCAAAAATAGGAAACAACACCCGAGCACGAAAAGAATCCTGCATCCGCCCACGCTTGTTGATAAACCCAAGTCCGACATCCTGCAAAAGATCATCGGCGACCCCGATCTCCCGACAAAGCGTGTCCCAATCATCAGGAGCCCAACCCAGCCGAAACTGTCGGGCGATTTCCCCTGAAATCCCCCTTGACCGCAGATAGTCACGCGCGGGTCTGCCATCGGGGCTCTCTAGTAATCGCGTTTCATACCATGCCACTGCTTTTTCCATTACTTCGAGCAATTGTTGACGACGCTTGCGATCTTTACCTGCGCCTGCACCCGTTGTGTAATGCAATTCGATACCCGCCCGCACAGCGAGTCGTTCGACAGAGGCAACAAAGTCGAGATGCTCAATGTCTTGAATGAACTTGAAAACATCACCCCCAGCGTCACACCCAAAACATTTGTATCGCCCCGTGTCTTCACGAACATTGAACGATCCGGATTTTTCAGAATGAAAAGGACAAAGACCGACGAGACCCCTGCCAACTCGTTTTAAGGTGACATATTCGGTAACGACATCAACGATCGATACGGCATTGCGAACTCGCTCGATATCGTCGTCAACAATTCCCATTTCCAAACACTAATGCTTCGGCGTGTCCTCTTTGGTAGGGGGTTCCCCCGACCTGATTGACGCAAAAATAGAACCTGCCAAGACGAGGACGATCACTGATAATGAAATAACAATCGAAAGATGATGCCAGTAGGACCAGACCATCTTGACCCCGACAAAGATCAAGATGATGCCCAGTCCAGTTTGTAGATACTGGAAACGGTCCCGCATGCCTGCAACCACAAAGTAGAGGGCTCGAAGTCCCAAAATCGCAAAGGCATTGGAGGCAAAGGCAATATATTGCTCGCTCGTTACCGCCAGCACTGCCGGCACCGAGTCGACTGCGAAGATGACATCAGAGACTTCAACCATGACGAGCACGGCGAGCAACGGTGTGGCCACCCGCTTGGCATTGACGACAGTGAAGAGCTTTTGACCATCCAAAGCCTCAGAACTAGGAATGACTCGGTTAAAGGCTTTTAAGACTTTGCTTTCTTGGGGGTCAAAATCGTCATCCCCGCTGCGCAGTAGTTGTACCCCTGTATAGGCCAAAAAAAGACCAAAGACTATGAGCGAAACCTTGAAAGTGTCAATGATTGCAACACCAGCAAAAATGAAGCCAAGTCGCATGATGAGAG
Organism: Actinomycetota bacterium; assembly: GCA_005790505.1. Taxonomy (GTDB): domain Bacteria; phylum Actinomycetota; class Acidimicrobiia; order Acidimicrobiales; family Ilumatobacteraceae; genus UBA2093. The sequence goes on along the minus strand of SXUP01000020.1, from coordinate 793 downwards.
CACCAAAAATTCCCCAGAAAAGGACGCGATGTTGATACTGGGACGGAACCTTAAAGTGAGAGAACAACACCGCCCACACAAAAACATTGTCGACACTGAGACTTTTTTCGATTAAGTATCCGCCGATGTATTCTCCACCCGCTGCACTGCCAAATTCAAAAGCCATCCAGCCGCCAAATGCTAAACCGATTGCCACCCAGACAAGTGTTTCAAAGACAGCTTCTTTGGGCTTAACGACATGAGCCTTGCGATGGATAACAAGAATATCTATCAACAATAAAGCGGCCAATAAGCCATTTAACAAAAGCCAGTGCCACGCACTGATGTCCAGATCTACCTTGGCTCCTAAAAAAAACATCGAATGAATACTAGCCTGTCACTTGGTTTCAGACTTGCTTCCACCAATTACTGCTTGCGCTGCCGATAGCCGAGCAATCGGAACTCTATAGGGAGAGCAACTGACATAATCAAGACCAGCACGATAAAACAATCCGATTGATTCGGGGTCTCCACCGTGTTCGCCGCAGACGCCAAGTTTCATTCCACGCTTAACTTTGCGACCACGCTTGGCGGCAATTTCAACCAGTTCTCCGACACCAGTTTGATCAATGGTCTCAAATGGATTGCGCTTCAGCAGACCAGCCTCTAGATAGGCAGGCATCATGCGACTTTCAATATCGTCGCGACTAAAGCCAAAGGTCATTTGGGTTAGATCGTTGGTTCCAAAACTAAAGAAATCTGAAACCTCTGCTAGTTCATCGGCACGCAAAGCAGCACGAGGCGTTTCAATCAT
>SXUP01000008.1 GCA_005790505.1 Actinomycetota bacterium | reverse complement strand
CGAGACTAGTTATGACTTGATTGAGCGCTAAACGGTTCATTGTGGCACCTCTTGACTATTGGTGAACATTGTTCACCATAGCCTATTTTGGGCAGATTACAAGTCAGGGTTGCTGGGTGCGGATCTCGGTATGGAATTGGGTGTTTTGGCATTAATTCAACCGTTAAATCTGGACTGCTATTGTGAACCTGTGATCCTTGATTCGCTGTCTGTGTCTGTGGGGCACTTCGAAAAAGCCACGGGTTGGGCCGTCAAGCCAGAGGGTGCTTGTCTTGGAGAAATATGCGTGCCATTGACCGATGCAGTATCAAACGGAAATGTTGATGTCGAAGTTGTCGCTACACGATTGGGAATGCCCCTCGTACATCATTCCGGTGTTTGGGCTCTTGGTCCTGCATCGCTCTCTGGACACACACTGCCAAGTGCAGTTGCTCCAGATTTGCAGTTGCCCGATGTCAATGGAAACATATTTTCGCTTTCATCGTTGCGCGGACAAAAAGTGGTCATTGTTTCCTGGGCACCATATTGAGGATGTTCTGGTGACTTGCCAGTTTGGCAGGCCTTAAGACAAGAACTTCACCCCCGCGGTCTTGAAATCGTCACGGTTGGTCTTGAAGTTTTAGGGGCAGAAGCCTGTCGCCCATTTATTGAGGCGGCGGCGCCCGAGCATCCATCACTTGTTGACATTGATCATGCAATGGCATCACTTTTTGGCGTTATAAACATTCCAAATGGTGTCTGGATCAACGAGGAGGGAATCATTGTTCGACCTGCTGAGCCAGCTTCATTGCCGTCTCGTCAGCCTCGCGGAACGACCGTTCCTGACGGCCTGCCCCAGCGCATGACAGACATCATGACCGAGGCGATGAAAATTAAGTTTGATCCCAACGCATATGAGATAGCAATACGTGATTGGGTAGAAAATGGTTCGTCAAGTGAATACGTCTTGTCACCTGATGACGTCGTCTCCCGTTCGGGCAAGCGAGACACCTCTGTGGCAAGTGCTGCAGCCCACTTTTCACTTGCCCAACATCTATGGAACTCAGGTGACAAAGACGCAGCAATAAGTCATTTTCGAGACGCACACAGACTGCAACCCGAAAACTTTTCTTACAAGCGCCAAGCATGGTCTCTCGTGCCTCCACCCGAGGCTGGACCATTTGCACGTTTCTGGCAGGGTCCCGGGGAAGGAAACCAAGAAACTTGGCCATTTGAGAGCGACTGGCTAAGTGAGATTCGTGAGATGGGCGCGGAGAACTACTACCCCACCTTTAAGAAGTAAATAATTCAGTCACCTTCCGAGGGTACGAAAAAAATTAGGTGGGGCAATAACGTCATCGCGATTCAATTCGCTTACATCTTTTTTACCCAAGCCCAATAGACAAGAATCGACTCCTGCGCGCAAGATATCCAACACATTCTCAACGCCGGCCTGACCATTTGCCGCGAGTCCCCACAAGTAGGCACGACCAATCATCACTGCTTTGGCGCCCAGCGCAAGAGCCTTGACAACATCGCTACCCCGACGAATGCCCCCATCAAGAAGTATCTCAATGTCATGACCAACAGCATCTGCGATTGCCGAGATATTGCGGATAGGCGCAGGTGTCCCATCAAGATTGTTTCCACCGTGAGTTGAAACAGAAAGTGCAGTCGCCCCTAAATCAACGACTCTCTTGGCATCATCAACCCGACATATTCCCTTGACCATGAAAGGTCCAGCCCATTGTGACCGCAACCACGCGATGTCTTCCCATGTTGGCAGACTGCTCTGCATCCACTCATAATAAGCACCAAAAAACGTCGGAGCTTTTGTTCCGACGGGCGCCATATTGGGAGCAGTAAGGTCAGGCAACTTAAGAGTTTTCGCAAAGCTCCACAACCATGCAGGTTTTGCGAATACTTGAGGGGCAAACGTGAAAGCAGCCTTGACGCCAATTTTTTCTGGAATCCAGGGACTACCCCAGTCACGTCCATCAGCAAAAGACCAGTCAAGCGTGACGATAATTCCTTTTGCACCAGCCGCGTGAGCGCGTTGCAGTCGCTGCATCATGGTCTCGCGATCACCCGACCAATACATCTGGAACAGAACTTGTGAATTCACCGCGCATACATCTTCAACAGAGCGACTACCAAAAGAACTTAGACTCATGGCAATGCCGCGATTTGCCGCTGCCCGAGCAACTGCTAGTTCGCCCTGCGGATGAACAGCCTGAACCCCCGTTGGCGAGATGAGAACCGGCAGAGACAACTGTTGACCCATGACCGTCACGGCCATCGTGCGCTCGTTCGACAGGCCCGCGATATGGGGGGCGAAACCCAATTCGTCAAATGCGCTTAGATTGTCAGCCGCCGTGATGCCCTTCTGAGAACCACCCACAATGGCGCCATAAACCGAACGGGGAAGCCGTTTTTTAGCCCGTTGCTGAGCGATTGCCACTGTCTCAAACCAAGCATTAGCCACTTTAACGACCTTTCGACAACTCCTAATCTACCTTGACACCATGTGAGGTATTCAGCGTTGCCCCTAAGTCCGCACGCCTAGTTTTGCCAGAGCCTGTTCTTTGGGGTAGATTTTGCGAGTGGCAGGGAATTTATTACTGCCTTGGTATTTTTTTAATTAACAACAGGGGGAATGAATGAATTCATCAAGAAGGTCCAAGCGACGTCCAGGCGTGCTTTTAGGAACGGTGATCGTGAGCGTCGCTCTGATTGTTGGGGCTTGTGGAGGTAGTGACAGCGGTGATGAGGCCGCGTCAGACACAACCGTTGCAGAAGAATCAATGGCGACTCCAATACCTGGTGGCGAAATAATTGTTTCAGGTGAAGCTGAAGTTTCAAACCCTTGGATTCCAGCAACTATGCAATGCGACTCATACTGCTCACAGAGGGCGAGTACTTTCTTTGACCGTATTGCCTCTTTCGGAAAAGATAATAAAGTTCACGGCATGCTCGCTGAGAGCATCACGCCGAACGCCGAATATACGGAATGGACGATCAAGGTGCGCCCCGGGATTTTATTCACTGATGGGACTCCGGTAAACGCCGATGCATTGATTCAGAATCTGCAGACTTCAGGAACAGGCTTCCTGATAGCAAAGGCAATCGTTGACGTTGCCAAAGAACCATCTGCAAAAGATCCAGCGGTGATGCAACTCAAGATTAAAAAGAATGACGAGATGTCACTGACTATTTTTACGGGTAAAGGTGGCGATCAAACCAAACCACTTCCGTGGCCAGGATTTGATTCGTACTTAACTGGACAATTGGGCTTCGTAGCGTCTCCCGCTTGGCTCGACGCTTTGGCAAAAGATCCGACATTAGCCACGAAGCCAATTGGCTCTGGTCCATTTATTGTGCAAAGTTACGCACCACGCGAGGCCCTCGTCGTTACCCGTAACCCCAACTACTGGATGAAAGATGATGCTGGTGTTCAATTGCCTTACCTGGACAAGATCACCTTCAAAGTGATTGAGGACAGTGAAACAGCTCGTCAGGCTCTTGAGAGTGGAGAAATAGATATCTTCTCTACTTCCAATAATGACGTCATTGTCAAGATGCGTGCTCTCAAAGACAAGTTCCCGATGGTGGAACAGGCTGATTTCTCCGAGACCAACTACTTGATGATTGACGGTGCCAAAACGACCGAGCCAATCAGTGATAGTCGAGTGCGTTGCGCTCTTTCAAAGGCAATCAATCGCCAGGAACTCATTGACCTTGTCGGTGCAGGACTGGGCAAAATTGCCAACGGTGTCTTTTCGCCAGGCCAAGAGGGCTACCTCGAAGACAACGGTTTTGACACTGCCCAAGACATTGAAGGTGCAAAAGCTTTGATCGATGAATACAAGGCTGAGAAATCTGCGACATCAGTCTCGGTGTTGTACGGCCACACTCCAACGCGATCTGGAGACCAAACGGCAGAATTGCTCAAGGGCTATTGGGCAGCAATCGGCGTTGACACCAAGATTGAAGTCATTCCACAGGATCAGTTCATTACGAACGCTCTCTTTGGAAAGCACAATATCTACGGATGGCGTCAACATGCTGGCTTGTTCGTGGACTCTCAAAACTTTTGGTGGAACTCGGCATCTGGCATCAAAGATGGTGACCTCTCATTGAACTTCTCGAGAATCAACGACCCAATCGTTGACGAAAATCTGGCGATTGCTCGAAGCGATGCAGACCCAGAAAAGCGCAAGGCGGCGGCCGAGGCAGTCAACAGACAGATGGCTAAAGAGTGCTATCAGATTCCAACTTCGTACACCATTTGGGCAACTCCTCGCAAGGCGAATGTAATGGGTGTTTACAACACCAAGTTGCCAGACGGCCAACCAATAAACGAAGGGGCTGGTTTCTCCGGGCAATTCTGGATGAACTCTGTTTGGATTAATCCCGCAGGCTGAAATAGTCAAAATTAGGCAGTCATCGTTTGCGTGAGCATTCGGTGACTGCCTTTTTTGTGCGCTAGAATAAGTTTTCTTTGAGCAGAAAGTATTGAGTGCGTTATCTAAGTCAAAGGCTTTTGCAGTTCTCCATAGTATTTTTCATCGTCACATTTGGGGTGATGGTGTTGATGCGTTTGGGGTTAAATGCTCCTGGTGATCCAGCGCGAACGATGCTTGGAGGCACTGTCAGCCAAGAGATGATTGATCAAATATCAAAGCAATATCATCTGAATAGCAATCTGATTGTCCAGTACTGGTACTGGCTAAAAGGCATTGTTTGGAGCCAGGACTTTGGATATTCTGTGCAACAAAACATCTCCGTGGCAACTTACATGCGACCAAAAATACTCGTAACATTTTTCCTTGGGATCTATGCGTTGACGTGGGGTCTGATAATTGCGGTGCCAATAGCGGTCTATCAGGCGTACAAACGTGACTCAAATTTTGACAAGGCCGGTAATTTTTTCTCCTTCTTCTTTATTTCTGTCCCAGCGTTGGTATTTTCTCCATTTATTATCTATGTCTTTGTCATGAAACTGGGTTGGTTTCCTCGTATTGGAGAAAAAATCTATCCATGGGATAATTTTGGAGAACACTTTCGGAACTTTTTCTTGCCAGTAGTCGTCTTGTCTTTGCCGACGGCGGCCGTCTTCGTGCGTTTGCTTCGTGCCGACATGATCGCAACCCTGCAAAGTGATTTCATCACCTTGGCTAGAGCAAAGGGGGTTTCTCCCCAGCGCACTCTGTGGTCGCATGCTCTAAGGAATTCCCTGTTTTCCGTTTTAACGAGCGTTGGTGTTCAGATTGGAAGCTTGGTAGGCGGTGCCTTGGTAGTGGAACAATATTTCAATATGAAAGGTATGGGCTTTTTGCTCATTAGTACAATTTTGTCAAAAGACCTTTTTGTGGTGCAGTCACTGTCGGCCATCTTGGTTGCCTCTGTGGTGTTCGCCAACTTGGGGATTGATCTGCTCTACACCGTGATTGATCCGCGAATTCGTCACGCGCGAGCATTGGTTTAGGAATTTGAGTATGCAAACTGAAGAAAGTCAAGAAACAATCACGCCTCCAAAAAAAAGGCGTCGTATCGGCTGGATGTTTGGAGCAGCCTGGATTTCAGCGCTTAGTTTTTGTGCCCTTTTTGCGAGTCGACTACCCTTTATCACCGACTACGATGAAAAAGTTTTGGTTGCAGGGCGCTCAAAGTCCTATGGGGTTGGCCCAAGTGCACAGGCTTGGTTGGGCACGGATAAAAGTAGCTTTGATATTTTCTCTCGTTGCATTTACGGTGCCCGTCTGACATTGTTCGTAGGCATCGGTGCCACAATCCTTGGATTATTCTTGGGTGGGACAATCGGCTTGCTGGGGGGATATTTCAGAGGTCGTGTTGATCGACTTGTAAGTATCATTGTTGACAGTCTTTTGGCGTTGCCGCCTCTCTTGTTGGCCTTGCTGATTGTGTACCGCCTTGACGACCTCAAACTTGAAATCTGGTTCTGGAGCGTGACTCGTCCTTGGGAAATAACCATCACTCTCGGAATTTTGGCCATCGCTCCTTTGGCTCGAATCACGCGCGCTCAAACTATTTCGCTTCGCGAAAGAGAGTTCATCTTGACTGCTCGCAGCCTCGGAGCGAAAAATAGCAGAATTATTTTTCGTGAATTACTTCCAAACTTGATTCCGACGATGTTGACAGTCGCCTTTACCGGATTGGGAATTTTAATTGCTGCTGAAGGTGCGCTGGCTTTCCTTGGTCTTGGGATTGAGCGCCCCCAGACCTGGGGCAGGCTGATAAATATTGCCCGCGATGATCTCGACAGGGCGGCATGGGCAACTCTGTTCCCATGTCTTTTTTTATTGCTGACAGTGGTCTCTTTCAACATTCTCGGTGATCATATTGCCCGACGCTTTGATATTCGCGAGGCAACCCTATGAGCACTGAGGACAACTCAGCTTTCCTTGAGGTAGTCAATATCAAGACACACTTTGAAACTCCGCGTGGAGTTGTGCGTGCGGTCGACGATGTGAGTTTTTCACTCACTCGCGGAAGGTCGCTCGGAATAGTTGGTGAATCTGGTTCTGGAAAAACGATCTTGGTTCGATCAATCATGGGATTACTTCCGAAGCGCGGCACTCTTCGCGAAGGGGCGGTGATGTACCGCGGGGAAAACTTAATAAATAAAACCCCCGCTGAAATGAGAGGCACTTGGGGTCGCGAAATGGCGATGATTTTTCAAGACCCGATGACCTCGCTCAACCCTCTGATGAAAGTCGGCAAACAAATAGCGGAACCTCTCATGTCGCATCTAGGCATGGAAAAAGCAACTGCTTGGGCAACAGCCGAAAAACTTCTTCATGATGTACATATTGCAGAGGCCCAACGTCGCCTCAGTCAGTATCCGCACGAACTATCTGGCGGAATGCGTCAACGCGTAATGATCGCGATTGCATTGGCCTGTGGTCCGAGCATTTTGTTTGCGGATGAGCCAACAACCGCTCTAGATGTAACGGTGCAGGCTCAAATTCTTGAACTGATCAACGAACAACGCCGCCAGAGGAATATGTCTCTTCTCCTTGTCACTCACGACTTGGGCGTTGTTGCGGGCAACACAGACGAGATTGCCGTGATGTATGGGGGCAAGCTAGTTGAAAAGGCCCCCACCAAGACTTTGTTTGCTGAGATGAAGATGCCTTATACCCATGCGCTACTAGAAAGTATCCCAAAACTAAATCATGCAGCGCACACTCGGCTGGCCACGATTTCGGGACGCCCGCCGGACTTGGTGCATCCACCCAAAGGCTGTCGATTTGCACCAAGGTGCCACTTTGCCCGAGATCGTTGTCATTCCGAAGAGCCGCCTCTGACTGCGGGAAAAAGCCCAGACCATGTGTATGCCTGCTTTTACCCTGTGGGATCTGCCGAGTACTCTGAGCGAAAAGTAGAGATTTCCCGTAGCTGAGGGCTCGTTCAGTCGGGCAAAATACCATCGGGTAACTTTAATCCTGATGCTCGTCGGAATTGACTTGAAAATCCAAAAGACGCTAGTTTGGGGGAGCCGACAGTGTCGGAAGTCACAATTAATGGATCAATCGATCCAAAATATTTAGGGGGAAACTTGAAAAATCGTTCAAAGAAATTTTTGCTTCCAATTGCTGGAGTGCTTGTTGCCGCTTTGGCGATGGGATCAACAGCTGTTTCAGCAAAGGGAAAAAGTCAGGCTGTTCGAAAAGCGGCAGGTTGCGCTATCAAGATTGATGCAAAACTTGATGCTACTGACGGCGTTGGAGCAGGCGCAATGGCTCAGGCAATTGCTTGCGCAAAGGTCAGCCCATTGGTTGCGGTTGGAACACCAGTGCTCATCGGCATGGATGCCCAAGAAGGGACTCCCGGACTCGATTTCCCTGAATATGCTCGTTCGGCTCAAGCAGCAGTTGACTACATCAACAACGAACTTGGTGGTCTCGGTGCAGACTTAAAAGCTGGAAAACCAGGCGTGCCCATCCAACTAGAAGTGTGCAAACACAAACTGGATGTTCCTGAAATTCTTGGCTGTGCGGCGTCGTTGGCTGCAAAAAAACCGATCCTTATTTTCACAACCCTTGACGTGGTGAGTTTGAGCATTCCAATCTGGAAAAAGGCTGGAATCCCAGTTGTCGTTGGAACTCCAGTGACAGCAATGGACTTTGGAACAAGTGGAGTATTTGCAATCGGTGGTGGCGGTGGATGCCTTGGTGTTCACACATCACTTGTTCAATATGCCACCCAGGCACTGAAGAGCAAGAAACTTGGTGTTCCTTGGGCAGATACCCCTCCAGGAGTGTTCTGCTACAACGACCTTGAGTCGAAGCCACTCGATGTGTTGGGCTACACCAACTCTGGGCTGAAAAAAATTATTCCAGTGAAGGGCGCAACATCCAAACTCAAGAAAACGGCACCAAAGGGTGCGAGTTACTTGGGTGTATCAATTACATCTGCGGCCGCAAGCACTCAAGCTGGAGCAACAAAGATTATGGCTTACAAGCCAGATGCAATCATCTACTCCAATGCTGGGTCTGCATGCTGGGACTTTGTGACTGCAATCAAAAAACTTGGTTGGACTCAAGCCAAAACTCCATTAGTTCTTGGTGGTTCTTGCACCGATTTCTCCACGATGGCGAAGTTCGGAAAATCAATTGACGGTCTTGTTATTATGGGAACAGCGAGTCTTAATGACCCAACGATTTACCCGGCAGGATCGCTCAAGAGGATAGAAGCAGAGATTTACAACACCAAGATGGCCAAATATAACAAAACTGCTGCTGATGCCTCTCTCGGATTTTCGAATGCGGGCTTTACAAGCTTGATGCAGATTTGGCAGATGGCTAATAAAGATGGTGCATCAGCAGATGGCTTGTCGGTGACTTCCGCACTTTCCACTACAAACGGACACCACGCATTTGCTGGAAACCCATTGGCTTGCCAAAAATCATTCAAGCCATACCAGTCAGTGTGTAATCCAACTAACACCGCAAGTAGGTGGAATGCCAAGACCAAGAAGTTGGAGCCTATTGTGGGTTACGAAGCTTTCAGCGGCCTTGACCTTATTGCTGGAACTGCACTTCGCGTTGGGCGACCAGACGACAGTAAGTAATTAATCACTGCTTTTTGCAAATTATAAAAAAGGGAGATGATCGAAAGATCGTCTCCCTTTTTTATTTGCCGATTCGATAACTGTCATTGTTTGATAAACGGATAAGATTAAAGTGTTGATTTTGCTGGGGGACATTACATGAAAGATGCGTTTGCATATGCGTTTGTTGGTCTGGGCATAGGAGGACTTATTGCCCTGCTCGCCATTGGCTTGGTGATCGCTTATAAAGGGACAGGTGTAATAAATTTTGCACACGGTGCAGTTGCAATGTATACCTCGTTTCAGTTTTATTATCTGCGCAACAATGGAATCTTTCATTTCCCGTGGGCGGACTTCTTGCCGACATCAACACTCAATGTTCCAGTAAAAATTTCGTTAAATGGTGGTGACCCAATGAATTTCTGGGTCGCCGCATTTTTTGCGTTACTTACTTCTTTATTGTTGGGGGCCAGTCTGCATTATTTAGTATTCAAGCCACTACGTAATGCCGCTCCATTAGGAAAAGTAATTGGTGCAGTTGGTGCATTGATTTATCTTCAAGGCATCGGTATGTTGTACTTTGGGAGCGAACAACCCCAGCCTGCTCCTGTTTTTTTACCAGACGTTTTGGTTTTTAATTTTCTTGGGCTTGGACTTCCGGTACCTGCTGAAAATATTGCCCTTACGGGCGCTGCAGTTGTGATTGGTGCAGGAGTATGGTTCATCTATCGTTTCACTCGTATTGGTCTGGCGACTCGTGCGGCTTCTGGTAATGAAAAAGGAGCAGTATTGCTCGGATACAGCCCGAATCGGCTTGCGTTGTATAACTGGATGCTCGCTGCGATAACCGCAGGACTCGCAGGTATTCTCGCAGGCTCTGTGATTGGGTCTCTTCAAGTCGGAAAACTGACTCTCTTAATTGTTCCTGCACTCGGTGCAGCCCTGATTGGAAGTCTCTCTTCAATCCCGCTTGCCGTTGCTGGTGGAATCGTAATCGGTTTGCTACAAACAATGACTGGATCATGGTTGACATCTCAGTCATTTTTTCCAGGAGTGCTCGCATCCGGTGCAGAAGATGTAATCCCATTTGTAATTATCATCGTCTTCTTGTTCTTAAAAGGCAAGAGCCTGCCAGTGCGTGGTGCCCTTGAAGAAAAAAGGCTTCCATCGTCTCCGTATCCAAAGCGCGTCGGATGGTACGTCATGATTTTTGTGCCAATCGGGGCAGCTATTGCATTCGGGCTTCCTGGTGATTTCCTCTTTGCTGGATTAGGCGCTCAGTGGGGTTTTGCATTTTCTACTTCAATCTTGACTGCAATGCTGATGCTGAGTTTTGTCGTTCTCTCTGGATACCTTGGGCAAATCTCTCTTGTGCAACTTTCATTTGCAGGAGTCGCCGCATTTATTATGGCTCGCCTTATGTCGACTGGGGTGCAATCAATTGACGACCCCTTTGCTGTCTCTGGGTTCGGAATGCACTGGATTCCGGCTTCAATTCTAGGAATTTTCGTTGCCATCATTGTTGGAGTGATCATCGGAATTCCTGCTTTGCGGATCCGAGGCGTTCAACTTGGAGTCGTCACAATTGCTGCCAGCGTTACTATTCAAAATCTATTTTTTAACAACGAAAATCTCACAGGTCTTATGGGAGGGGTAAACTATACAGTTGACTCGCCGTCGCTTTTGGGAGTCAATTTTGGTTCAGGGTCAGAAAATGGTCTGATTGACAATCCGCGCTTCACATTATTTGCCCTTCTTGTACTTGCTGGTGTGTGTACCTTGGTGGCAAACATTCGACGCGGAAGCACGGGTCGACGATTTCTGGCTGTGCGAGCTAACGAACGTGCAGCGGCATCAGCGGGAATAGATGTGGCTCGCACAAAACTCTTGGGTTTTGCATTGTCTTCTGCCATCGCTGGAATTGCTGGTGTGATGTTTGCGTTTCAGCAGCAAGCGATCGGCCCACAAAACTGGGAATACTTCGTCGGACTCGGAGCGTTAGCATTTGCTTATCTCGGTGGCATTGCCTCGATTAACGGAGCAATCATCGGCGGCATGCTGACTGGTGGTGGATTGATCGCAACATTTGGGGCACACCACTCCGAAGGCTCATACCGCTACTCCGCCATCTTTGGGGGAATCGGAATGATCTTGACCGCGATCACTCACCCCGAGGGTCAAGCCCCTCTCTATCAGCCGTTGATTCAAGCATTTGGGTCGTGGCTAAAGATTGCGAGGGTTAAAGAATGGCTCGCTGTCGGCAAGAGGCTTGGCCCCTTTATTGTTCTCGGAGCTGCCTGGGGAGCAATCGGAATCAACCCGTGGCGGACCGATACATGGAGCCGAAGTTGGATGATGTTGTTGGCAATTTTGCTTACTCTTTTTATCCGTACAATAGTTAATCAAATTCGTCATGCACGTTCGGCAAATGCCACTCCTATCACACCAAGCAAGCAAGAGGTGTCAGCATGAGCGCATTGCTACAAACGCGTGGTCTCACCGTAAGTTATGGCGGACTACACGCCAACTCTGAAGTCAACATTGTTGCTGAGAAAGGCAAACTGACTGGCTTGATTGGACCAAATGGTGCAGGCAAAACAACGTTCATTGACGCCTTGACTGGATTCACCCCCATCACCTCTGGTCTTGCTGAGTTCAAAGGGAGAGATCTAGTTGGTCTATCGCCATCTGAAAGGGCACTCAACGGTCTTGTTCGAACATTCCAATCACTGGAGTTATTCGAAGACCTTACGGTCTGGGACAACCTCATTGTGATGGCTGAAAAAACGAAATGGTGGTCTTTCCTCGCTGATTTTGTTTCACCTAATAGAACTTTAGGAATTGAAGAGCAATCTGATTGGGCGATGAATCTTTTGGAACTCGGTGAGTTCAGGGATCGACTCACACTTGACTTGTCGCATGGCCAACGAAAACTCGTCAGTGTTGCACGAGCCTTGGCAGCAAAACCAGAATTATTACTGCTTGACGAACCAGCAGCCGGCCTTGACACGATTGAATCCCAACAGCTTGGAAGACACCTCCGCTCGATACTTGCCGAAGATATAACAATCCTTTTGATTGATCACGATATGGGTCTTGTTCTAAGTGTTTGTGACTACATCTATGTTTTAGATTTTGGAAAAATAATTGCCGAAGGAACACCCGAAGAAATTCGTGCCAATACAGATGTCAAGCGGGCGTATCTCGGTGAAAGTGCAGGAGAAATGCAACTCGAGGGTGGAACAGACGCTGCGAATTCACTCTCCGCAGAAAGAAAACAACAATGAGCGAAGCACTACTTGAAATAATTGATATCAACACCGGCTACGGCGGAATCCCTGTTGTTCGCGGACTGAACCTGAACGTTAATCGGGGCGAAGTAGTGGCGCTGCTAGGACCAAATGGCGCCGGTAAAACAACTACCCTGCTGACAATCTCGGGCATTCTCAAGCCGGTATCAGGAACAATAAAAGTATTTGGATCAAACATCGACGGTGAGCGTCCCGAAAAAATAGCAAGAGGGGGAGTGTCACACGTAGCAGAAGACAGATCTCTTTTCTTTGATCTAACCGTAGAAGAAAACCTCAAACTTGGCTTGACTGGTGCCCGCGAACGACGCTCAGAGGCAATGCAGAATGCTCTCGATATGTTCCCCGTTCTTGCACCTCTACTAAGTCGTCGTGCAGGTCTTTTGTCTGGTGGCGAACAACAGATGCTTGCGATGGCTCGCGGTCTTGCATCTGAGCCAAAACTGCTCTTGGTTGACGAAATGAGTTTGGGGCTTGCACCAATCATTGTAGAGCGCATGCTTCCCCTTGTAAGAAAAATTGCTGATGACACAGGTGCAGGCGTACTGATGGTTGAGCAGCACGTCAATTTGGCCCTCAGTGTTGCCGATCGTGGTTATGTCTTGGCCCATGGTGAACTCACCATGCAAGGTTCAGCGTCTGACCTCACCGCTAATCGTGCGTTGCTTGAGTCGAGCTATTTGGGTGGTGCGGTAATAGATCACTGAGTTTGTCCTGTAGCGCCCTTAGGAAATCCGTCTGTTTTCCTGTCTCTGGACCAGCCATTGGTCGGTGTGTCCTGACATGAATTACTGATTCATCAAACGATAACCCATTCAGCATGAGCACTG
>SXUP01000019.1 GCA_005790505.1 Actinomycetota bacterium | reverse complement strand
GTTGCTTTACGCGTGCCAATTATTGCGACACGTCGCTGCAACAGTGCGTCAAGGTTGCCGCGCACAAATAAAACCGCAGGCGCATCAGGGTCTGCTCGCAATACCGCGGGATAAGTCGTGTCATGAAGTGACACGACTTGCAACGCAAGTTTCATGCAGCGTTCGTGCATGACGCTTGGCAGTGAGGCTGTTGCCATTGACCAGGCTTGCAAGACATGTGGCTCAATGGCAGGAACTGTCAATCTGCCACGCAAGATTTGATTCCACACATCACTTGGTAGAGCGCGAGTGATGAGCAGTCGAAGCCTGCGGTGAGTTTGGAGTGGCAACGATGCCAATGCGGCGGCATAGGCCCATTCTGGATTTGAAGATGTCATCGGTACGACATTGCCTCGTGGGGACGAATCAGTGCGGACCGCATGTTCAAAGCAACCCCGACATGATCTTGATCGACATTTTTTTCGTTGGCGAGATCTGCGATTGTGCGTGCCACCCGACGAATTCGGTGATAACCGCGACCAGTTAGAACCCCTTTTTCAAGTTCTGCATGCAACATTGCGCGGGCACGATCAGTGACAGCGGCAAATACGTCTAGTTGGTCATGCAACAAAAGTGCGTTTGGGCATCCTTGTCTGTCAATTGCATATTGGCGCGCTGTAACGACACGCGCTGCAACGACAGCACTCGATTCTCCCCCACCCGCATGCACGAGTGCATCGGCGGAGGGTCGGTCGACATGCACACACAAGTCGAAACGATCTATTAGCGGTCCCGAAAAGCGTCGCTGATATCGACGATGATCTGATTCCGTGCAACGACACATACCGGGTCTGATGTCTCCGCACGGGCACGGATTGCTCGCCGCTACCAACAAAAATCTGGCCGGCATCGTCAGTGACTGGCGTGCCCGCGAGATGCGGATAATGCCCTCTTCCAAAGGCTGGCGCAAAGCGTCTAATACCGAGGGCGCAAACTCACCCATCTCATCCAAAAACAACACCCCACCACTTGCCAAACTGACTTCACCTGGTCGCATATAACTGCTGCCACCACCCACCATTGCCACCATTGATGCACTGTGATGGGGCGAACGAAACGGTGGCGTCGTGCGTAATGCTCCCGACGGCTCAATTCCTGCTGCGCTGTGCACCATGGCGCTCGCTAATGCATCCTCGTGCGTCAGGGCTGGCAAAATACCTGGCAAGCGTCGGGCCAACATTGATTTTCCGGCTCCGGGTGGACCAACTAGAAGAAGATGATGCATGCCCGTTGCACAAACTTCCAAGGCGTGTCGAGCCCAGGCCTGTCCGCTGACGTCAGCCAAGTCAGCGACCACGCAGGCGTCATCTTGTTTTTTTACTTGAGCCACCAATGGCCATGCGTTTTGTCCTTGTAGGCATGAAACCAAATCAACCAATGTGTCAACGGCTCGCAATTGGCGTGGCGATGCAATGAGCGCTTCGGCATGGTTGCCAAGCGACACCACGACATCATGTCTTGCCACGGCAGACACCATCGGTGCTGCGCCAGCGACAGATCGCAATGTGCCGTCCAAACCAAGTTCAGCAATGAACGCATACTGTTCGATGTCTTCTTGGCACAGAACATCTTGAGCAACCAACAATGCAATGGCGATTGCGAGATCAGCAGCAGCACCACCTTTGCGCTCTCCTGCACCGGCTAAATTGACCGTGATGCGCCTATTGGGCCACGGCAATTCCGAAGATAAAAGTGCCGCCCGAACACGATCACGAGACTCACGGCACGATTCATCGGGCAAACCCACGACCGTGAATCCGGGTATCCCCACGCCGACATGAACTTCGACTACGAGTGGATGTCCTTGGGCTCCAAGAAGTGCCGCGGTTTTGACTGCTGCATACATTTGAAACCCCTTTTACTCATGTCTGGCTGTGAGACTAAGAAGATGTGTACGTATCGGCGGGTGATTCTGGCAACAATGACCTCATTTTGTCTGCTCACTCTTGGGGCATGCGGTCCTTCTCGAACTGGAACCAATTTTTGCCGTGTTCTACAAGAAGAAATACCTGCCATCGGCGCGCCAATAGCAACACCAGCAGAAGTCCGAGCGATGGTCAGTCGCTATCAAAAACTTCTTGACGTTGCTCCGCTCGCAATTGAGGCTGATCTCAAAGTTCTCACCAACTTGCTGGAAAAATCAGCGCAGGTCGATACATCGGATTTGGAGAGCATTCAAGAGGTGGCAGACCTTGCTTATGCGGCAAATAAATCAGCGCTCGCTGTTGCTGCCTGGACCAAAGATACTTGCGCAGTCGATATTTCTTTGGGCGCAAATATCGAGCCACCTCGCATCGCTCCCGCGACTTCAATTGCTCCGACCACTACTGTTCTGTCCGAGATGACTACGACAATTGCGCCGTAGCCGTAGGAAGATTAGTTAACGAATTTCTCCGCGCTTGACGATTACTTTGTCAACAAGTCCGTAGCTTTGGGCTTCTTCTGCCACAAACCAACGGTCCCGCTCACTGTCTGCTCGAATCTGCTCAACTGTCTTACCACTGTGCTGGGCGATCAGTTCTGCCATCCGATTTTTGACATAGGCAAGTTGTTGCGCCTGAATTTCAATATCTGCTGCCGGACCACGCAACCCTGCAAGTGGCTGGTGCATCATGATGCGTGCATTGGGCAGTGTGTACCGCTTCCCCGATGCTCCAGCGGTGAGCAAAAACTGACCCATCGATGCAGCAAGACCCATGCATACGGTTGCAACATCGCAACTTACAAACTGCATCGTGTCGTAGATCGCCATGCCAGCCGTTACAGAACCTCCGGGGCTGTTGATGTAAAGCCAGATGTCCGCAGCGGCATCTTCGCTCTCGAGATACAACAATTGGGCACAGATTTGGTTTGCCATTTCATCATTGACATCTGTCCCCAACATGATCACGCGGTTTTTAAGAAGGCGGGTAAAAACGTCCGCTCGGCCGTCCGCTCCTGCATCAAGCGCCGACGGCATCCCTGGAAAACCCGTTTCATTGGAAATACTCATGGCTTTAGGCTACCCGTAGGTGGCTTCAGAGCCTTGGTCTTGCCACAATAGAGATGTGCCCGATCGTGACAATTTTGTCCCCAATGCCGACGAACTGATCCAGAACAACGCCACATTTGTGGCGATGTTTGCCGATCAAGGGCTGGCCTTGGCACCACGGCGCAAACTTGCTGTTGTTGCATGTATGGATAGCCGCATGGACGTGTTCCAGATGTTGGGTCTAAACCACGGCGATGCACACATCATTCGCAACGCTGGTGGCGTTGTGACTGACGATGTCATTCGTTCTCTTGTGGTGTCTCAGCGCCTACTCAATACGCAAGAAATAGTTTTGATTCATCACACGAATTGTGGTTTGCAAACCGTGCGAGATGATCAATTTAAGTCAGAACTTGAACGCGAATGCGGTGCCAGACCTTCGTGGAACTTGGAAAGTTTTAATGATCCATTCGACAGCGTTCGCCAAAGCATGGACCGTCTTCACCAATCTCCGTTCTTAAAAGCCAAAGATCACATCCGTGGTTTCGTCTACGACGTTGAAACGGGCAAGATCACTGAGGTCTCGCGCCCGCCACAGGACTGACTAATTTGCCCTCGCGCGAAATGCCACTAAAAATCAGCGCGACTCGTTCATTGTCAGCCAATAGGTGGCGGTTCTGAATTAGTCCAGCCAGCCCTGCAGCCCCAGTCGGACTCACATCAATATCGGTGCACTCGTGGGCCATTTGGTGTGCTCTGATAACCAATTCTTCATCAGCAACAATCGGATGACCCCCTGTGTCAGCCATTGCATTTAACACGCTGATCCAGTCATATGTTTCGTCATCCAATATTCCGTCAGCAAGAGAATGTGGTTCTTGTTCCCAGGGCCACATGCACTCAGCCCATCGCGCACCCGCATCGCGCGCGCTTCCATGTTCGATTGCTGCATCCCATGCCCGAGACAAGGGTGCACATCCGCTTGTTTGTACCGCATGTAATCGCGGGTGAATTCCGGCTGTTTTAAATGCAGATCCGACACATGACGCAAATGCTCCACCACCAACTTGTACATATATGCGATCCAAGACGAAATCTAAATCGGTTGCAATTTCCCAACCAATCGTGCGTCCACCATCGAGACACCAGGCGTTCTCGGTTCCTTGAACACTAAAAGGGATTGATCCGCCAGCCACTGCTTGGCGAAAACGATGGATACATGGGTCACCTGTTGAATCATCCTTTTGGCGACGACACACCTCAACCGTTGCACCCAGGCTTTGCAATATCTCCAGCACCGTGGGTGATGAAGATACTGGAACAAACACCGTGATTGGCCACTGCACCGCACGAGCCAACGAAGCAGCCGCGATTGCAGCATTGCCACACGACGCAATCGCGAGTGCTGGTCGTTGTTCAAGGGAAGCCCAAGGCACTCTGCTGGCACGTTCGGACATCAATAAATACAACAATGTTCCAAAGAGATGTCGCCCTTTTTGCGAACCAGCGACATTATGTGTCTCATCTTTTACCCAAACACCACCCGCTGCAGAAAATCCGAGGGCATCTGAAAGACGGTCTTGTCGGGTAATCGGTGTTGTTACAAAACCAGTGCCACAGACTTGTTCTATCTGTTTGTTGGTAGAGCTTATTATATTTATGCGCTCCAGTTCATCGAGCCCAATCCTGGCACCAAATGCATCGACTGCGAGGTGCTTGCGGAAGGACAAAAAAGGATTGGAATCAGCAATCGGCTGCAACGGGTGAATTGACTCATGAATATGCAAGACGTGGCGCCTGTCAGTATCTGTTGCGTGTGGACAAGCAAAAATGAGCGATGACTCAAGACCCACAACGGCATGGCAGACGGCACATACGAACTCTGTTCCGAGCATTTGTGGAGACGTGGGTGTCATCACTCTGCTCTTTTAGCCAACACGGGCAACACGAGCATTGAATTCTTCAATTAATGAGTCCCAGACGGGGGTATAGCGTCGCAATCCGCGCCAGAAGTTCTGCGATCTGCGTGCTTCAAACACATCAAATGGGGTTCCTTGTTGCTCGACCCATGTGTAGTAGCCCAAGTTGAAAATGCGGTTTCGATCGCGATCCGAGCAATTAATCATATTGTCGGTGTCGACGCTTCCAAGATGCAGGTCGTAAAGACGCTCTGCATCTTGCGTGGTAAAACCGTCCTTAAAAAGCCTGCTCATGGTTTTTTTGCGTTCGCTCGGATAGAGCACGCTCCCGTCGGTTGCAATCGTAATCAATGCGTCATTGGCCCCCAGATTGAGCAACTTGGCAGTTTTTATTGCTGCCACAATGTTGCATATTGCCGAAAAACCAAAGTGAGTAAGTGCTTCAATTAGTTCGTCGCTAAAGCCTTTGGTTTCACTCAGAAACTTTTGTCCCGCTGGTTCATTGAAAACCACGTCAAGTTCGTCCGTGACATGGTCAGAGACCGCCACCACGACATCCGTGTTCGTGATGTTTTGTATGAGTGGTATGTGCTTGTCGCCGATTCCTTGAATGTTGTGCTCACCAAATCCGTTTTCAAGCATCGTTGGACATTCGAGTGCCTCAACGGCAACGATTTTTGTTCCGTAGAGATCCTTGAGTCGATCACCTCCGGCAATCGTGCCTCCAGAGCCCGTCGCTGAAGTAAAAGCAGCCAAGCGAATATCAGAAAAACCGTTGGCTTTGACATGCTCAAAGACATGAGCAAGAGCGCGCCCTGTGACTTCGAAATGTCCGAGATGATTTCCGAATTCACAAAATTGATTCAAGATAAAATTGCTGGGGTCTTTGGCCATTTCGTTGCATGCGTCATAGATTTCTTTGACATTGCTCTCCGTGCCAGCCGTGCGCACGATGTCAGATGGGTCGGCCACCCATTTGTCAAGCCAGTCAAATCGCTCCTGCGACATCCCTGCTGGTAGAACCGCCACACCGCGTGAGCCCATCAGAGTGCTGATAGCGATACCACCACGGGCATAGTTGCCAGTTGACGGCCACACCGCACGATGACGAGTGGGATCAAACTGCCCCGTAATCACTCGCGGGGTAAAACATGAAAAGGCAGCAAGAACTTTGTGCGCCGTAATCATTGGGAACCGATCACCAAACATCACAATGATGGGGCTGTCAACTCCGGTAAGCGACGGCGGCAAAACAATGTGAGCCGGAACATCAACTCTGTTTCCATCCATATCGTTGTACCAATGAACTCTGAATAGGTTGCGGGGATCTGCTGCGTCCTTGTCGACCCCTTGCACAATTGATGTAGGTATTCGCGATGGGTCTGCAAGTTCGGCAAACGTGGGCAACACGATATTTCGCTGGGCAAAGCGTTGAACACTATTTTGAAGTGATGTTTGATCAACTACTCGATCTGCAAGCCCGAGTTGATCCTCTAGCACCCCGGAGTCAAGTCCGTCGTAGATAGTTGTTGAAGACATACCCTGCAGTCTGCCAGCCTTAACGCTCAGACGGCTTTCTTTGCTTAATGCTGTTGCTTGAGTTGCACCTGTACCCTGAGAGGTCTTGCCGGCGTGGCCCAATTGGCAGAGGCACCAGGTTTAGGACCTGGGTGTTGTGGGTTCGAGTCCCACCGCCGGCACTATGGAAATTAGCGATCTGCCGACCCCTGCAGTCGTGATTGATCTTGCGGTCTTGCGCGACAACATCACGCGCATGGCAACCGTGCATCCAGGCACCCGCCTTCGACCACATGTCAAAGCGCACAAATGCACCTCATTGGCACGACTGCAACAAGACGCGGGTCACACCGCGTTTACATGTGCCACACCACGCGAATTAATTGGTATGGCGACTGCTGGAGTGGGCACTGACCTTTTGTTGGCCAATGAAGTTCTTGATCCCCAACGACTTTCCCAAATGGCTCACGCCCAAAACACCACACAGGTGACTGTTGCAGTTGACTCGCAAGACACTATTCGTGCTGCTGCCCACGCTGGAATTAAAAATGTCCTGATTGACGTCAATGTTGGTCTTCCGCGTTGTGGTTGCTCGATTGACGATGCACCACGACTTGCCGACCAAGCACGGTCACACGGTCTAGAAGTTCGTGGGGTGATGGGCTACGAAGGTCATCTCATGATGATTGCCGACAAACAAGAGCGCCGTGAAAAAGTGCGTGAGGCAATGCAGATTCTTGCCGACGCAATTTTGCGAGTTGGTGGCGACATCGTGTCAGCGGGTGGCACCGGAACATTTGACATGTATGACGGCACCGCCGTCAACGAGGTTCAAACGGGCAGTTATGCGCTGATGGATACGTATTATTCCCAACTCGGATTGCCTTTTCGTCAAGCAATGTGGGTCCTCGGCACCGTTATTTCAGTCAGTCCCGAATGGGCTGTTATTGATGTCGGGCTCAAAGCCCTAGGAATGGATCATGGCGACCCCAGCATTGACCAACACAAGGTCTGGTTTTGCTCCGATGAGCACATCACGTTTTCACCATCAGACAGAGTCACTTTCCCAAACATTGGTGATCAGATGCGAATCACGCCGGCACACATTGACCCCACCATGTCAATGCATTCCACTGCATTTGTCGTTGATGGCGATGCTGTGATTGATCAATGGCCCATTGACTTACGGGGTTGGTAGCAACTCTCGCAATGCAAATACTGCCCGAGCCCGATGTGACATCAAATTTTTTTCGGCACTTGACAACTCAGCAAATGTTCGACCATCACCATCACGAGGGATAAATACGGCGTCATAACCGAACCCGTTGTTGCCACGCTCCGATTCTGCAATCGTTCCTTCGCATATTCCTTTGGCGTGCACAATCGTGCCATCCACCCGAACAATTGCCAAAACAGTGCAAAAACGTGCTGACCGATTGGTTACTCCGACGAGGCGCTCCAGCAATAGTGCGCGATTACGTGCGTCGTTCGGCGGGTCTCCGGCAAACCTCGCACTACGCACACCCGGAGCGCCGTCAAGGGCATCAACTTCAAGACCTGTGTCATCAGCGAGCGCATCAGCATGTGCAAAGGCAACGACAGCACTCGCTTTGATGACGGCATTTTCCAGCAATGTTGAGCCAGTTTCAGCAATGTCACCCATTTCAGCTGGACGTGCCCAAAGACGCACGACGTCGGCAAGAAGTGCATTCATCTCGTTAACTTTGTGGACATTTGCCGATGCGCAAACCAAGACAATATTTGGTTTGGTCACTGCTTGCGAAAAAGATCTGTCCGCTGAGGCGGAGCGACTGACACCAATTGCGCTTGCAAATCAAAGATATGTCCTAATCCTGACGCAGCAAGATTTAGCAATGAATCTAATTCACTGCGAGAAAAAGCCATTCCCTCCGCAGTTCCCTGCACCTCAACAAAACGAGGTTCTGCACCCGTAATTGACTTGAGCATCACAACATTCATGTCAACCTCTGCAGAACTATCTTCGATATATGGAAGATCCAATACTGGAACACCGTCACAAATCCCGACCGATATTGCAGCGCAATAAGAATGCAATGGATTGGTGGCGATACGGCCATTTTGCATCAGTCGAGTAACCGCATCATGCAAAGCCAAAAAACCACCACAAATGCTGGCAGTGCGCGTGCCTCCGTCAGCCTGCAAGACATCACAGTCCACAAGTAATTGACGCTCCCCCAGAACCGACATGTCACACGCTGCCCGCAATGACCGACCAATGAGTCGCTGAATTTCCACCGTTCGGCCACTCTGTTTGCCTTTTGCTGCTTCACGGTCAACTCGCTCTGGCGATGAGCCCGGCAACATTGAATATTCTGCGCTCACCCAACCCTTTCCACTTCCTTTCATCCACCGCGGCACATCTTCATCAATTGATGCGGTGCACAGCACCCGCGTCTTGCCAAAACTCACCAACACACTGCCTGCTGACATCTCTGTGAAATCCCGCTCAAATGTCATCGGGCGTAATTGATCGTTTGCTCTTCCGTCGGGGCGTTTCATTTTGTTGTTCCTCCAGATGACCATTGTTGTGCATTTGCAAGTTCGGGACCAAGTAAACGCCTGCCCAAGTCAGCAAACCATTGCACATCCCCTGATGATAAGAATTTATGCACGCCCACGTGCCCCGGTTTTTGACGACTAGACATCGTCGTTAATAATGCTGCCAACGCAAACGCTGTCTCATCGGCGCTACTCACAAGAACTACGTCTGGCCCCATAACGTCGGCGATTACTCGGGATAAATACGGATAGTGGGTACATCCCAACAGCAAAGCATCTACACCTGCATCGCGCACAGGAGCCAAAAGTGCTTCTGCCAAGACGCCAACATCGTCTCCAGATGTGGCACCACGCTCAACAAACTCAACAAATCCGGGACACGCGGTTGCCGTGAGTTGCAGGGCTGGATCAGCCAGCAACATGGCGCGCTGATAGGCACCCGAGGCGATGGTGCCGACTGTGCCGATGACTCCTACTTTTTTGTTGCGCGTCGTCAGAGACAGTGCACGCACGCCTGGCTCGATCACGCTGACAACAGGAACAGGAAGTTCTGCGGAGAGTTGTTCGAACGCGACAGAAGCTGCCGTGTTGCAGGCAATGACAATTGCTTTGACGTCAAAATCGCGAACCAAGCTCCAAGCCAATTGACGCGCATACCCACACACTTCTGCTGCCGGTTTTGGACCGTACGGATAGCGCCCTGTGTCTCCGATATAGACAAGGTCTTCTGCTGGCAAAAGATCAATAACAGCACGCGCCACGGTAAGGCCGCCAAAACCTGAGTCGAACATGCCGATTGGGCGGTCAACACCAGAAGCCATGGCTTCAGGCTACGCCAATGCAGGTTATTAGAAGTAGATGATCTTCTCCGCGTTTTGTTCGGCGACATCAAGATCTTCGGTATAAGCGCCAGTAGAGAGGTATTTCCAGCCACCATCGCACACGATAAACACGATTGTTCCCTCTTCTATTTCGTTGGCAACTTTTATCGCACCAGCCAAGGATGCTCCAGCGGAAATTCCGGAAAAGATTCCACACTCCTGCACAAGACGCCTAGTCCACTCAATTGATTCGCGAGGACGAACGATTCTTTTGCGATCCAGCAAATCGCTCCCATTCCAATTGTCAAACACTGGTGGAATGTATCCATCGTCCAAGTTGCGCAGTCCCTCTACTTGTTCGCCAAGCGGAGGCTCAACTGCGACAACCTTGATTTCCGAGTTTTGTTCTTTTAAGAAGCGACCAACTCCCATGAGCGTTCCACTAGTGCCGAGTCCGGCAACAAAGTGCGTAATTTCTGGGCAGTCACGATAAATCTCGGGGCCAGTTGTTTCGTAGTGAGCGCGTGGATTGGCATCGTTTGCATACTGATACAAAAAGCACCACTCAGGATGTTGTTGTGCAAGTTCTTGGGCCCGATGTACTGCGCCGTTTGAACCCTCTTTGCCCGGCGTAAAAATAATGTCAGCACCAAAAACCTCGAGCATTTGTCGGCGTTCGATGCTTACTGAAGTTGGCATCACAATCGTGATGGGATAGCCCTTCATCTTGGCAATGGCTGCAAGTGCGATTCCAGTGTTTCCAGATGACGGTTCGATGATTCGCTGGCCTGGCACAAGGCGTCCCGTTTTTTCTGCGTCCAAAATCATTGCTTTGGCGATGCGATCTTTGACTGACCCGAAAGGATTTTGGTTTTCCAACTTGGCCACGATTCGCACATTTGGATTCGGCGATAAAACCGAGACATCTACGAGGGGCGTATTGCCAATCAGTTCAAGGGCGTCTTGCAACACAAACACTGAGCCACCGCGGCGATGGAGGTCTGCAATTGACATATTGGACGCTTTCTAGTGTTGGGCTATTCCCGACTAATCCTGTCATAATTGTAGCCCTTTATACAGCGCTTGCCTAGATGGGAACCACTGTTTCTTCGGCAATAGCACCCTGTACGAGGCGATAACTGCGAGTTTCGGGCAATCCCCGCTTGAGACTAACAATGACATAGTGCCAGTCAGGATCAGGGGCTTGATTCACATCGGTGGGACTGGGGTAGGGCTCGGAGTGGGTGTGGCTGTGCACCACTCCAATAATGTCGAGACCCTCGGCCTCTGCTGCCATCTCGGCATGCAGGTGCTCTTTGGCATCAATCGTGTAGATCCGAGCGCTGGCAGCCACATTGGTGGTGGGCACAAATCGCACCACCCGATTGGCGCTTGCATCGCCAACCAATAAGCCACATGCCTCGAACGGGTAGCAGTCATATGAATGGGCAACCATTTGTCTGAGAGCTTGTGTTGGGACATGAAGTTCACCGCGAAGAAAAGCGCCAGCCATAGAGGTCTTAGGCTACCTGTACGCTCCGTTTGCCCTATGACCAAAACACCAGAGACCGTTTTAGCGAGTAATCGCAAGGCGCGCCATGACTACAGCATTCTTGATGTGGTCGAGGCGGGAATTGTGCTACTCGGGAGTGAAGTCAAAAGCCTGAGAACTGGTCAGGTGCAGATTGTTGATGCCTATGCGCGGGTACTTGACCATGAGATATGGCTTGATGGAGTGCACATCCCGCCCTACCGATTCGCAGTCGGAACCGGAGCCCATGATCCAGATCGCTCACGAAAACTATTATTAAATCGTTCCGAAATTGATCGACTGGGAGAACGCGTTGCCCGCGAACGACTCTCACTTGTGCCCCTCTCGCTGCGCTTGGTGGATGGACGAATCAAGGTTGAACTGGCTCTTGCCAAAGGGCGCAAAGGCCCCGATAAACGCAACGCAATCGCCGAGCGTGATATCGCGCGGGAGATACAAAAATCTCTTGGTCGTCAACGCAAGGGCAACGAATAATTTTGGGTGTCATCGACACTGGCATGCGTTACACTTAGGGGGTATTACCGTAAGACGGGGCTGACAGGTTTCGACACCAGTTTCGTTGGTCGGACGTGCGACCCGAGTTGCTCAGACTCGTAAAACAGGGCAAAAAAAGAATTGCCAACGAGCAGTTCGCTCTCGCCGCCTAAGTAATTAGGTAGTTGAGAGACACCGTGAGCAGCAATGCCGCACGGGGCCAATCCATCGCAGCCCGGCAACAGAAGCGAAGGATGACAGCGTCAAAGAACGCTGGCCGCAGGAAAGTCTGCTGACATGTCGCAAAGACGGCACGTGGTCCATCACTTCGGTGTTGGGAAATCGACCCACCGATGGTGTTGCGTTAGCACCGAAGTGGGAATGGTCGTAGCGCGGTCGTCTAGCGCCTGATGGACGGGGGTTCGATTCCCCCCAGCTCCACCATTTCCTTGACGCGCCCAACAATGGGTTTGCGCCGTTACCCGCTTTGGAACAAGCAACAAAACATAGTTCTGTAGAGTTTTGCTCCAAGGAGTCAGGGATGAAATGGGTGACATGGGATCAAGCAGCGATCTCAGCAGTCATAAGTGGCGGGGTCACCCTCGTCTTGAGATTTCTGCCCCGCACTCGACAACGCGTTTTCATTATTGCCTATAGCACCGAACTCGCACTCATCTCTTTTTTGTACATGCTTTGGCGCCTTGCGATGGTTCTTCCACTTGACCAACCCGCCGGGGCGATTGAGCGCGGGCGCAGCATCGACCAATTGCAACAACGATTATTTCTACCGACAGAACTTTCGCTTCAACATTTCGTCATTAATTATGAATGGCTTGCTCGTGCGACAAATATTTATTACGCCGTTGCCCATGTGCCTGCGACAATTGTTTTTCTCGTATGGCTATTTATCCGACACCGCAGCAAGTATCCGTTGTGGCGAAACTGCCTAGCTATGTTGACTGCTGCGTGCCTTGTTATTAGGTACGTTCGCGTGGCTCCCCCCCGATTTTTTCCCGACCTTGGATACGTTGACCTAGCAACACGCTACGGATTGTCCGTCTACGGACCAGTCGGAACAGGCGTGTCTGATCAATTTGCAGCAATGCCATCCATTCATGTCGGGTGGGCTGCCCTTGTCTCGTTCGGTGTCGTTGCCTCGACAAACAGTCCCTGGCGGTGGTTTTTTGCATCTCACCTGGTGCTCACAATGTTTGCAGTTTCTGCCACGGGCAATCATTGGTGGCTTGACGGTATTGCTGCCATTGCCCTGCTTGGAGTTGCTGTCCTTATTGATCAGGGAATTCGACGCAAGTTTGGCGCACCTACCCCTAGTGTGTCGTTGTGATCAACTACACCGAGATTGATGCTGGCCAAACAGTGTGGCGATTTGATAACGATTTTTTGCAATCCCGCTGGACCTGCATTTGGGGACGCGGGTGCAAAGGCATTGAGAGTGAAGTGGACACGGAGAGCGGCAAGGGATGTTGTTCGCTCGGCGCAGAACTAGACAGCATCGACGAGGCAATGAACCTGTCGGCGGCGGCGGCGATGACTCCCAAACATCTATTTGAACACCACACCGAAGCAGCATTGGACGGAGTCTTTGCTGACGAAACCAAGACCGCAACACGCGTATTAGATGGCGCCTGCATTTTTTTGAATCGTCCTGGTTTTGTGGGTGGTGCTGGCTGTTCGTTGCAACTAGCGGCCACATATTTTGATGAGCCTGTCACCCAATGGAAGCCTCCCGTTTGTTGGCAACTACCTGTCAAAGTTGACTGGGAAATGGGTGTTGACAATGTGGAGGTGGCAACCGTACGCCGGTGGACGCGTCAGGACTGGGGTGATCATGGCTCAAAAATGGCATGGTGCTGCACCGAGGGCACAGAGGCCTATGTCGGGCAAGAGTCGGTAGTTGACAGCCTCGGCAGCGAACTCGCCCACATCGTTGGCGAATCCGTTTATATTCGTCTCAAAAACTCGCTCACACAATTGCCGTAATGCCAATGCATTTATTTACTTGCGTTGTCAACAGATTACTCGTGTCAGATACTGTGGCGCAGTGAACACCAACCAGATACCTGTCGCCCACACGCCGCGCGGCGGTTACGGCACGACATTTCCGCCCCTAATTCTTGGTGGATGCACCGAACCACTCATTGATGGGGCACCGGACTTGCGTGGGATCTGGAAAACGCTGAGTGCCACGCGCGGCGGCGAGCAAGTTTTGGCAGACGATCGTCTGATGTCTTATACAGAACGCATAGAGCAGTGTGGTGACCGCATTGTTGATTGTGGGGGTGGCACAATTTCCGACGCACGCGCCGACGGCACCGAACAAAATGGCGTGCATGATGTCTCCGCCTTTGACTACACGACTCCGATTCATGTCGTCGCAAGTTATGAAGACAAAGTATTTGTGCTCCGTCCAATTGGTATGCCAGGCATAGAAGTTTTGCGATGGATTGACGAGGATGGGCACATGATCTGGACCCGCCCAGACATGGGTGGTATTCGGGTAGTCCTGCAACGCATTAGTGAACCCAGATGAACGGCTCCTATGACTGACACCGAAAATTTAGACCCGTCAACGACTGCACTGCTCAATGAAACGCTTGCCCGAGCCAATGAGTGGTACGACAACAATTGGTCATCCGATCTAGTGATCGGCGATTGGTGGCAAAAACTTGGCAAGTCGGGTTGGGCATTTCCGGCGTGGCCGCACAAATACGGTGGACAAGATTTGCCATCTTTTATGGCACGACGAATTGTGAACGACAGAATGCAACGCGGAGTATTTGGGCCACGAACGGGCATTGGAACGTTCTTGACAGCGCCAACAATTCTGACCCACGGAACACACGAGCAAAAAGAGCGTTTCTTGCCCGGCATCGTGACTGGTCGTGATGTGTGGTGTCAACTTTTCAGTGAGCCCGGAGCTGGGTCTGATCTATCGTCGCTGCAAACTCGCGCCGTGCGAGATGGAGATGAGTGGATCATCACTGGACAAAAGGTCTGGACTTCTGGCGCTCATTTCGCAAAATACGGAATTCTGATTGCTCGAACAGACCCAGACGTGCCAAAACACAAAGGACTCACCTATTTTTTGATTGACATGCAACAACCTGGAATCGAAGTGCGTCCACTGCGCGAGATGACCGGAGAGTCGGCTTTCAACGAGGTCTTTTTCACTGAGGCTCGCGTCCATGATGACAATCGCCTCGGGGATCTTGGACAGGGATGGGCAGTTGCAATGACAACGCTCTCCCACGAGCGTGACTCCAATAACCCGGGAGTCGGCGGAGGTGGCGGAACATTGTTCAGTAATCCCGACGTAACCATGACAGTTGATCAATTCAGATGCATTCAACACACCGAGGTGGACGCATTTTCATTTGCCACTAGTGGTGGTATCACCGAAGTACTCAATGACCTTGTCAAAGAATTCAAATGTGCCAACGACCCCGTCATCCGTCAGAGGTTGATGAAACTTCACTCGATGCGTGAGACGCAAAAATGGACTGCTCAGCGCGCCAAGGCCAACGCTCGTGCCGGCACAGCACCGGGACCAGAGACATCGACCCTGAAGTTACAATCCAGTCTCACTGGTCGTGTTGTGCGGGACTTAGGTTTTGACATCATTGGTGCATACGGAATGCTGTTGGGCAAAGATGCACCAGCCCACGGTTTGTTTCATAAGTTTGCCCTGTTCGTGCAAGCCACTTCAATTGCTGGTGGCTCCGACGAAGTTCAGCGCAATATTATTGGTGAGCGGGCACTCGGATTGCCCAAAGAGCCTGATGATTCTCGAGACAAACCTTTTCGTGAATTGCGTGTTGGCACACAAAAGACGAAATCATAATTATTTCGTCATTGATTCAATAAAAAGCCAGTCACCGCCCACAAGTTCAAGACTCTCTAGTTGTTTGGCTCCGGTGTATGCCAACAATGACCAGCGGTAGGGGAAAAAATGCACATGGGGATTGAATGTCACGTTGTAGGGCCGTTGACGCGGAACAACCACCACGAGTTTACCCGAACATACACGGCGCAATTCTGCCAAAGCACTCTGAAAATCTGGAACATGCTCGAGCGTGTGGGTGCATACAACTGTCGGAAATGAATTGTCCGAAAACGGTAGAGACATAATGTCAGACTCAACAGCCAAAAAACCAGAGTGTGTAAGTGAGACATACGAGCCGTACAACGAAAAATCTGTGGCAACAACATTGAACTTTTTACTCATTTGCTGAGCCAGCCAACCATGACCGCAGCCCACCTCCAAAACTGGACCTTCTGTAATTGAATTCAAAACACCTTGCGCTGATTTGGGGGATAGGTCTGTCTCCCCTTGGTGCACGAACAAGGTCGTTTCTTCGTAAAACAGTCTCAGTTCCGCATCAGACATCTCAAAAGCGTGTTCTTTTAATTTGTCGATTTGAATCGGTGCATTGCGATAGAAAAACCGAGCAGGGGCCCGAAATAACCAAGACTCACGCAAAATAGGCGGAACCCATAGGTCGATGATTTGATTTATTACCACACTAAATTTGCGAGGAATAATCACGATAGGGCCGCTATGTAGTTGCTGATGACAAAACTCTACACTGCAAGAGCCGTACCTTACCAAGAACACTCGCTTCACTAGGCTTCATACCATGAACAACGAGGCACGAATATTTGCCCAGCGGATTGGGTGGTTCGTGCTCGGTGGATTCTTGATCCGACTCGCCTATTTATTGTGGCTTCAATACAGTGGCAGGTTCATGATCGGTGATGCCATCGTTTACCACATGGAAGGCAACTCACTTGCCAACGGAAACGGATGGATCAACGTGATCGTCTACAAACGATTCGGAATCGTCCGTCAAACCGCTGGACATCCGCCATTGTATTCATACTGGCTGGCGTTGTGGTCATTTTTTGGCATGCGCTCGACGCTTTCGCATCAGATTGCTTCGGCATTTTTGGGTTCTGCATCAATCGCCGTAGTTGGATACGTAGCGCGCAAAATACGAGGTGACGTCGTGGGTCTTATTGCGGCAGCAGTTGCAATGCTGCATCCATCTTTTTGGAGTTGGGATGGAATGATCTTGTCAGAGACATTGGCAATTCTTGTTTCTGCTTCGTTGCTTCTGTTCTTTGTTTCTAGTTCCCAATCCCGGAGCATTCGCTGGTACATCTGGGGTGGCGTTTTGGCTGGCGTAGCGATTTTATCGCGTGCTGAATTGCTGATGGCGCTCGTGCTGCTCACGCTCGGAGTGCTGGTACTGCAGCGCTCACGAGTCGCAGTTATGCGCGCGGCCATCATGGCAGGAGTCACCGTTGTCGTTCTGGCACCATGGGCTATCTACAACACCGCCCGCTTTGATCGTTTTGTTCCGTTGTCTAATAGTGCTGGCGTCACAATGGCTGCCAGCAACTGTGCTGATGTTTCCGGACAGTATGCAGGTCGCTGGTCCTACTTCTGCGCTGTAGAAGCAGCAGAGCGTGTCACTAAAAAGTGGGCGCTCGAACATCCCCAGGAGTTGCCAGATACATCCATCTCTCCAAATTGGCGGGCCGATTTTCCAGACGGAGAAATAACGGAAAAAGTTCCGATCGTGCATCAATATCTCAAAATGAACGAAGCAGTGGTCGATGGACTGCTTCGGCAGGACACAGTGAATTGGATCAAGCAACATCCGCGCTATTTCATAAAGTCAATGGCGATTCGAGTTGGTCGCGTAACTGGGCTGTATAACCCATCAAATCAAATGCGGAGTGACGTCATTCCTGAGGGTCGGCGCAAACCAGTCGCATTCGCTGCCTGGTATTTATATTTTGCCCTTTTGCCTTTTGTTTTATTTGGGTTTTTCAAGGTTCTCAAGGAGTCAAAACAAAACTTTCTGACTTTGATTGCGCCGTTGGCTACGTCCCTTTTTGTTGTTGCAACAACGTTCGGGAACACCCGATATCGCGCAATCGCCGAACCCACGCTGGCAATTACAGCTGCAGTTGGGATTTATTATTTTTATACAGCCTTGATGCAGCGGCGAAACGCTCAGCATCAGTACGCATCAAAATCCAACAACTCAAATGAATCAAGTCTGATTCCTGATGAATCATGAGATTCATCAAAGACATGCAGAACGACTTCAAGAGGTGATGGCTGTAGTCGTTTAGGCAACGGTGCTCCCCTGCCAGAGAGAACGGGGTTGATGCCCCAATGCACAACTATCGGTGTTTTGTGATGCCTAGCCAGACGCATCGCCACCGCGGAACCGTTCACGCTAGCGACATCGCTCCTACCAAAGACTTTTAATAAAACTGCAATCCGAACTCCCAAGACGCTGTCGGTCGTGCTCACTGCCATGCAATCATCAAGAACATGCAACGAATACTGCGCTCCCGGCATTGATAAACGCCATCGCAAAAGATCCGAGTCCCAACATTGTTGCCAGCCGACGGTATTGGAAAACGAAAGCTTGTTGAGCAACGAATGAAACGGCTCAGTTGCCAAAAGAGATGGCGTATAAGGTGCCGAAAATCCACGGCCAAACCCAGACGCAAATAACAGACGTGTCGCTAAAGAAGGTAAGTGCTTCCAACCCAGAGTCTCGACCATGCGCGGAGCGGATTGCGCGTTGGCAATTCCTAAAATGCCGGCAAATCCTTGACGTTGAGCCTGGTCGTATGCATCTTGCACTGTTGACCTAAAAGTCCCCGTACCCCTTGCGCTGGGGCTCACCGCCAAATCAACTCCAAGACCCAGCAAGATGCGTTTCGTCCCGCAAGACAATTCAAGCGGGACAAGCGCATAGTTACCAATTTGTTTTTCTTGAGCATCAAAGCAACGCCCCACCGCAGCCCCTCCCCGCGGGTGTTGTCGATACGACCACGCCAGTCGCTCAACTGTAAACCTCTCAGGATGTGGAAAAACTTCCTGCATCAAGCCCCTAACACCAACAAGGTCGGCATCGCTTCCAAAACTTTGACTCATCGGATCATGCCGCGTTGCGAGCAGGAATTGAAAAGACATCCAGTTTGGCGGTGCCGGGTGTCAGCAAAGAAGTGGCAATGTCAGATAACGAGGAACATTCCAGATCATGAATAATTGCGCCTAGTTGCGGAAACATTCGGCGGCGTCCCCGAAAACAAAGCAACGAGGTTACAAAGCCAGTCTCAGGGTATTGGCGAAAACGCTCTTCAGTATCAAAATCCCATGGGTGACAATAGGTCCACATCACCGAATCTTGATCTTGTCGTCTTAATGCCCCAATCGTTACTGCCCGAGGCAACAAACGAATGTATGTTCCACCCAAGAACGGGATTGTTAGGGGTCCGATGCGCGTAACGGGACAAGGCAATTCAAGCAAGCCTGATTCCCAAAGAAATGGCGTCTTTGGTGCTCCAGGTAATCCAAATAACGGGCTCGATGCCGGCAGCACACTCGATGAATAGGTAAATCCCGCGCCTGCAATCTGGTCAGGTGCCCATGGCGTGCTTGTGGTCAACGACATAAATGGCGCACGAAACCCTCTGATTGGTTGCTGCGAAATATCTTGAAGAAGCTCCCGACCTTTTTTTATGTCCTGACCAAAATCAGACGGCGTATGTTTTTCTATTGCTGTGTGCGACCATGAGTGCAAGCCAACCTCGTGACCGGCGTCAACGATTGCCCGCACAAGGGATGGATCTGATTCCGCAAGTTTACCGACGACAAAGGCTGTGCCGATGACTTCCCTTTCATGCAACCAAGCCAAAACTCGATCAACATTTAGCCGAACCCTGTATTGCTGTTCGCTACTCGTGCGGATGTCTTCTACATCAATCGTGAACGACATCTTTTGTGGCACTCCAACAGACTACCGAGCGGATACTCGCGTGGGGTTCAATGCATTAGTGGGGCTGGGTAAACCCAAAACACGCACGCAATGCGGCATCACTTAGCGCCTGTGCCGGAGTGCCTTGGGCGACAACGCGTTGTGCCAACAGCATCACTAAGTCGGCGGTTTCGGCATCATCTAATTCATGCGTCGCCATCACCACGATTACGCCACGAGACCGCTCCTGCAAAATAAGGTCAGCGACGGCCCGTCTGCCGCTGACATCAAGACCTGCTGTTGGTTCGTCAAGCAACAAGACTTCTGCTTCTCGAACTAGCACCTGAGAAAGATGTGTGCGTTGTTGTTGTCCGCCAGAAAGATCGCGCAATGGGAGCGTGCTGAATGCATCTGCGCCAGTTCTTTTCATTACATCGGAGACGATTGAGGCATCACGCGTCGTGGTGCGTCTCATCAACCCACGATGCGCAAAACGCCCCATTGCCACTACATCACGCACACGAAGTGGAAGTGTGTGGGAAGACACGGGATGCTGCGGCAAATACGCCACACGCGCGGGTTGGGCGCCAGGAACATCGCCGAGCACGTGCACAGAACCAGATTGGGCAGTCAATAGCCCAGCAAGCGTTTTGAGCAAAGTTGATTTGCCTGAACCATTTGAGCCGATCAACACCATCAGTGCACCGGGCTCGAGAACAAAATCAATGTCGGAAACAATGGGACGATGTCCGTACCCGACGGCAAGTGATGATGCGATGATATTTGCTGACATCAGAGGTGAACCTGGGCGTGAATGTGTGGCTGTTCGTGGTCGTGGTGAATATCTTTACGATGACCCCGCCAACGCTGAATCTCCACCACAATTGCACAGAGCGCAAAAATCAACACTGTCACTAAAATAATGCTTGCACCAGCGGCAAGGTCGGCGTGATAGCTCAGCAAAAGCCCGACATAGGTAGAGAGAATTCCAACCCCAGCCGCAGTCAACATCACCGTTGATACCCGACGTGCAAATAGGACTCCGGTTGCTGCTGGTGCAATCAACATACCGAGCACAAGCAATGTGCCGACGGTTTGAAAACTTGCCACGACTGTTAGTGCGACCATCCCCAACATCATGTTGTGATAACGGTGCACTGAAAACCCCGATGTCTGGGCGAGGCCTTCATCAATCGACAACAACAGAAATGGCCGACGACAAACCCATGCGATTGCCCCTACCACCATTAAGGCAACAGCCTGCCACCATAAATCAGCATCGCTTATGCCCAGTACTTCTCCAAATAAAATTTCTGTGATGTCTCCCGAAAAAGAACTGGATCGTGAAGTGATAATCACTCCGAGAGCCAGCATCCCAACAAACAACAAGCCGATTGACGTGTCGCTTGACATTCGAAAACGCCGTGATACCAGGGCAACTCCAGTCATCATTACTATCGCTCCGATGGCCGCACCGAATATTCCTGAAACACCGAGCAATGTTGCTGTTGCAACTCCAGGAACAACGCCGTGGGCGAGGGCGTCTCCGACAAAAGCAAGTCCCCGTAGCACCACGAATGTTCCAGCCACAGCGCAGATACAGGCGACCAAGATTCCCGCCATAAGTGACTGACGCAAGAACTCGTTGTCGGCAAAAGGACCAAGCAGAAAATCAACCATCCATCTAGTCCAGCAGACTTTACTTCAAGGCATTGGCGATGGACGTCGCTAGTTGCGTGACTAGGTCTGCATAGTGGCCGTCGTCGGGCAAGAAATGTGTTTGCAATTCGACCACTTTGACGCCTACTTCGCGGGCGATTTGATCAACTACGGCGCGCGGAGTTCCGAGTTCGGTGAAGATTGCCTTCACCTGGGCATCGGTGGCAAGTTTCTTGAGGTCGGAGAGTTCGCCAGCCGATGTCTCAGCAGAAGATGACAAGCTCGGAATCACCGCGCCAACCACGTCGCACCCGTATCGTGCCGCAAAATATCCAAGTGAATCGTGCCCCGTTACTAAGGCACAGTTTGAGATTGGCGACATGATTAATGCAAGTTGATCATTGAGAGAAGACAACTTCGAGGTCAATTCATTGGCCTGGCTGACGAGATCAATTTCAAGGATTTCTCCTAATTTTGCCGACAAATCTGGAATCATCTCAGACAACGTGAGCGGATCAAGCCAAACATGCGGATCCCTGCCATCTTTACTATCTTCCATTTCTGAACCTGCCGCTGATTCGGAACCTACGGTTCGCAATGTCACATGCTCTGCTACCTCAAACACGGCTACACCCTTGGCGGAGGCTTGTGCCAACACGTCCACAAGATTCTCTTCTAGATCAAGCCCATTAACAATGACTAGATCTGCATTGTTGATCTGCTCAACATCTTTTACCGTCGGCTCAAACTCATGCGGATCTTGACCGTTTTCAACAAGCACAACAACGTCTGCATTGCTACCAACAAGATCAGTCACAAGATCTCCAAGAATGCTGTAGGACGCGACGATGACAGGCTTTTTCGCCTCCTCAGACTTGGTGCTTTGGCTTGATCCACAACCGACAAGAAGGGCCCCTAGAGCCAGAACTAAAACACTATTGACTTGGTATTGCTTGATTTTAAGGTTCATGCCTTCAGCATAACAGTAATGAGAACCGTTATCAACCTAGATGCGACTGGTAGCAGGATGTCACGGGGTGCTCCTAGCACCTGCTGTGCAAACATTGGGTCATGACCGCAGTCCCGACTGTAGATATCTCTGACCCCTCCGCCGTCTCAATGCAGTCGCTTGATGCGGCATGTCGCGACCACGGTTTCTTTTTACTGAGTGGTCATGGACTCGACGATTTAATCGCTCAAACATGGACTCAAACACGACGCTTTTTTGATGCTGATCGCTCGGTACGCACATCGATTATGCGATCCAAAGAAAACCCCCTTGGATACTTTGATCGCGAATTGACAAAACGCAAACGTGACAACAAAGAGGTGCTTGACTTCATCGACCCCACAGAAAAACTTCTTGATGCTCGCAATCAATGGCCGGCAGATCTTCCCGGATTTCGAGAAGTCATGGTTGATTTTTTCAATTCGTTCAGCATCTTGGCGGATCGAACTCTGTCCCTACTGCACGACGCACTACAGTTATCTTCCACTTCGCGCACACTTACATCTTGTGCCCGAACAAGTAGCACAGTTCGGCTCAATCACTAT
This sequence comes from Actinomycetota bacterium, assembly GCA_005790505.1. Taxonomy (GTDB): domain Bacteria; phylum Actinomycetota; class Acidimicrobiia; order Acidimicrobiales; family Ilumatobacteraceae; genus UBA2093. The sequence continues at coordinate 61,733 of SXUP01000019.1, read as the reverse complement.
CCAATCGGCGACCCTGTTCCAAAGGATGAGCGTGATGGACTCGCCAGCTTGGGAGAAACCGCTCTAGGACATCACACCGACCCAGGAGTACTGACATTATTGTTGCAAGACAACACTGGTGGGTTGCAAACAGAGTCGCTAGACAATGGGTGGATTGATGTGGCGCCCACAGCGGGCACGATTGTTGTCAACCTTGGCGACATGATGCAAGCGTGGACAAACGATCGATACCGCGCTGCCGTGCATCGCGTTCTTCCAATGACCACACAACGTCGGTTCAGTATTCCCTATTTTGCCAACCCACAACGAGATGCGATTATTGAACCAATCCCCGAACTTTGCACCTCTAGCGTTCGCTATCGCCCGATTCCGTGGCGAAATTTTATGGCTGCTCGGGCCTACGACAATTTTGAGGATCTCGGAGCAGATGACACCCAAGTGAGTGACTATCAAATTTCTGAGCGCACTCCCCCCGTAGTGGCATAATTACAACATGCGCAGATCAATTGACGATTACCCCTTCAGCCAATCTGACCTCGAAGGCATCGAGGATGCCTCTTTGTTGTCTTGGGCTGTAGCAATCAGTGACGACTACGACGACACGGTACCTAGAGTGGTGCTCACGATTGAAGAAGTCGGGCGTCCTGGTCAAGGACTAGTCGCTCATCTTCTTCCTCAACACACGATGCGACTACGCCACGCACTTACTGATGCCTTGCGAGAAATAGGTCATGACCCCAACATTTAGGCTCTTCCGTTGCTCTCGGGTACATGTCCTGCTAATCTTGACCAAGTTAGTCGGATTTAGAGGACAAAACAGGAACGAGTCCCGATGGCAATACCCCCAGCAATAACTCCGCACCGAGACTTGGGTGCTGAACAAGACGCCGACATTGAGCGTTTTGAAATCGCCATAAATCAATACCTTGCAGGAGAAATTGCAGAAGATGTGTTTCGGGTGATGCGTTTGAACAACGGCATCTACGGACAACGCCAAGGCGGTACGAGCCAAATGGTGCGCATCAAGTTGCCTGCGGGGTCTATTACTCCCGAACAATTTGAATTGATGGCAACATTTGCGACCCAATATTCACGCGGTTGGGGACACATCACGACACGACAAAACATTCAGTTTCACTTCGTCGAACTCACTCGCATACCCGATCTTCTAAGAGAACTTGCCAAAGTTGAACTCACTACTCGCGAATCGTGCGGAGACACGGTGCGCAATGTAATGGCTTGTCACTTGGCAGGCGCATGTCCCCACGAACAACTCGATGTCACGCCATGGGCAGAAGCAACGTTTCGCCATTTTGTACGCAACCCACTTGGGCAGAGACTCCCCCGTAAGTTCAAGGTGAACTTTTCTGGTTGCTCAACGGATTGTGGTCAAGCAATGTTCAATGACTTCGGGGTGATTGCAACATCGCGTCAAAACTCCGACGGGTCCATTGAGCAAGGATTTCGTGTCTATATTGCAGGTGGACTAGGAGCCACTCCTCATCCCGCCTTAGCACTCGAAGATTTTACGTCGCGAGAAGACTTGCTGCCAACAATTGAAGCCACACTTCGGGTATTTGAACAAACCGGCAATCGCGACAACAAACTTCGCGCTCGCCTGAAGTGGGTCGTTGATCAGATTGGCATTGACGAAGTCCGTAGTCGCGTTATGAAAATACGCACGACATTGCCTGCGTCTTCGTCATGGCCTGGAGGGATACCACCAGAAGTAGTTGCTGCTGGTGATGCACCAGCAGGTCGAGCGCTGACGGGAGAGATAACAGCCGTTGGTCAAGGAGTAAGCATTCAATTGCGAGCAAAAGATCCATACGAACGTTGGGTCCAGACAAGCGTGATTCGCGGCACCGCCAATGGCACAGTTTCCGCTGTTGCTTATGCTCCCCTTGGCGATATAACTGCCGCACAATTCTTGGCTCTTGCCAGTATTCAGCGTGAACTAAATTCTGATGTGCGCTTATCAAATCGGCAAAATGTCGTGTTTAGGGCGTTGAGCAACGACCAATTGCCCCGCTTGTATGGCGCCCTCGACGCTATTGGAATGGCTCGACCAGGAGCCGAGTTGGCTCGAGATGTCGTAGCCTGCCCTGGCTCAGACACCTGCAACATTGCAGTCACACAGTCACGCGGACTTGCAAAAGCAATCGGAGATATTTTGGAAGAAGAAGGACTTGCCGAAGTTGGTGGGGTTCGAATAAACATCTCGGGCTGCACAAATAGTTGCGGCCAACATCATGCTTCTGACATCGGATTTTTTGGGGCAGAACGTCGTGCTCACGGTCAAGCAGCGCCCGGATATCAGATGTTGCTGGGCGGATACGTAGGTCAAGAGCAGATTCACTTCGGCGAAAAAGCATTGCGTCTTCCGGCAAAAGCCGCACCAGAGGCAGTTGCCCGAGTTGTTCGTCGTTTTGCCAACGAACGAGTTTCTGCTGAAACATTTCGCCAATGGATGGATCGTGTCGGTGGAGCGGATGCAATAGCGAGCGACTTGCGCGACCTTGACCACTTTCCAACCCCAGAAGCAAATCCTGATTTCTTTGTCGATTACGACGAAACCGGACCCTTTGTTGCGGCAGTCGGTGATTCTGAGTGTGCAGTATGACCGTACATTTAGTCGGAGCCGGACCTGGGAATCCTGAATTACTCACCGTCAAAGCATTATCACTTTTGCAATGTGCTGATGTCGTGGTTTTTGACAGGTTGGTCTCTGCTGAAATTCTTGCGCTGGCATGTGTAACTGCCGAACTCATTGACGTTGGTAAGCGTCCCGGCACGAGTCACACTCAAGAGCTCATCAATGACTTACTCGTTTCTCTGGGTCGCCAACATGACGTAGTGGTTCGCATCAAAGGTGGAGACCCTTTTGTTTTTGGACGCGGTGGTGAAGAGGCAGAAGCCCTTGCTCGTGCCGGAATTGCATTTACGATTGTCCCTGGCATTTCATCTGCTTTTGCTGTTCCTGCGGCAGCTGGAATTCCTGTCACACATCGACTTGTCTCTCGAGCAGTCACTGTCGTGACTGGTCACTGCGCGCAAGGGTCTCAGTCGGTTGACTGGCGTGCACATGCTCGCACGGACTCAACTCTTGTCATCTTGATGGGCACCGAACGGCTAGCAAGTATTGCCACAGAGTTAATGGCAGGGGGGCTAGATGCATCTACCCCTGTTGCAATTGTGCATAAAGGTACCCGCGACGAGCAAACGGTCTTACGCATGCAGTTACACGAAGCAGTGTTTGTTAGTGCTCATGCTCCAAGCGTGATTGTGATTGGTGCAGTTGCAGGCTTGGACCTCAGAGACCCGCTTCAACTTGCTCAACTTGTGAACGTTAAATAGTTGGTCCGATGTTGCCCATCATGCTTGACCTGCGCGGCAGAAAAGTGCTTGTCGTCGGCGGTGGACCAATAGCCACCCGCAAGGCTCATGCTTTGTCTGATCAAGGGGCGCTCGTCACTGTTATTGCACCAAGCGTGACGGATGAATTACGAGCGATGACCAATGTGACGGTTGTGGATCGCCCCTATCTGAATGGTGATGCGCTCAAGTTTCAGTTGGTGATCACCGCAACGGGTGATCATCTTGTTGACCAACAGATTTACGACGAAGCAGACGCCGCAGGAATCTGGGTTAACTCTGCTGATGATCCGCAGCGTTGCTCTTTCTACTTAGCGGCAACTCATCGGGATGGTGATGTTGTTATTGCAGTATCTACTCAGGGAAAAAGTCCTGCCTTGGCTACCCACCTTCGCAATCAGATTGCGGCTACATTGCCCAGCAATCTTGCCCAAGCTGCTCTTGAACTGGCGCGACAGCGAGCCGAACTTCACGAAACAGGTACGTCGACTGAATCAATAGATTGGTCGCAACGCGTCGCTGACGCCCTTGACTAGTACCGGCACAGTCTGTTTTGGGCTAAACCTGAGGTTGTGTCTTTACGTCTTCACACGATCACTTCGCCAGTTATTGGAACGGTGGTTCGGGTTTCTGTTGAGGTAGGTGACAATGTCTCAGCAGACCAAGAAGTTGGCGTGCTTGAGTCAATGAAGATGGAACACTCACTTGTTTCTGGCGTGAGTGGGACGATCAACGAAATTTATGTCAAAGCCGGAGACACAGTTGCTGCTATGCAGGTTATTTTGACAATCACGCCAGGATCCGTTGATCCAGTCACGACAAAAGCAACGACACCAACACAGCCTTCGGAGCGTGCAGACCTTGCCCGCTACAAAGTCCGCCGCAGTCTGACCTCTGATGCCGCACGACCCGAGGCTGTAGAGCGGCGAGCAAAAAAAGGTCAACGAACTGCCCGCGCAAATATTGCAGACCTAGTTGATGACGGGTCTTTCATAGAGTATGGATCTTTTGCAATTGCAGCACAGCGACAACGACGAGATTTACAAGACCTGATTGAGAACACGCCTGCAGACGGCCTTGTTGGTGGTCTTGCAACCATAAATGCTGATGCATTTGGCACCGATGCGTCCCGCTGTGCTGTCGTATCTTATGACTACACGGTGCTTGCGGGCACTCAAGGATTTTTGAATCACCGCAAAAAAGACCGCCTCTTTTCGCTTGCCCATGATTTGAGATTGCCTGTGATTTTATTTGCCGAAGGCGGGGGTGGACGTCCAGGCGACACGGACTCTCCTGGAGTTGCAGGCCTTGACACGATGGCATTTGCACTTTTTGCCCAACTCTCAGGATTAAGCCCGACCATTGGTATCGCTTCTGGATATTGTTTCGCAGGCAACGCAGCACTACTTGGATGTTGTGATGTCATCATTGCAACCCAAAACTCAAACATCGGCATGGCTGGACCAGCCATGATTGAAGGTGGCGGTCTCGGAAAAGTTCTCCCCACCGATATCGGCCCGATAGATGTGCAGACTTCCAACGGCGTTGTAGATATTCGCGTCACCGACGAAGCAGAAGCCGTGGTAATGGCCAAGAAGTACCTCTCATACTTTCAGGGTTCAACACGAATTTTTTCTCGACACAGCGACGAATCAATGAGGGCTCTTGTTCCAGAGCAACGAACTCGGGTCTACAACATACGAACTGTCTTGGACGCTCTTGGTGATATTGATTCTGTGCTCGAGTTACGACCAACATTTGGCATCGGAATACTGACCGCTCTGATGCGCATTGAGGGCAAGCCGATAGGTGTGATTGCCAATAATCCAGCACATCTAGGAGGGGCAATTGATTCACCTGCTGCTGACAAGGCTGCTCGCTTCGTGCAATTATGTGACGCCTACGATCTACCGCTGATTTCGTTGTGTGATACTCCTGGTTTTATGGTCGGCCCTGAAGCAGAAGAAACTGCTCAAGTGCGACATTTTTCGCGCATGTTTGTGACGGCCGCGAGCACAACCATTCCCTGGATCACAGTGATTCTGCGCAAGGGGTACGGCCTCGGTGCTCAAGCGATGGCGGGCGGGAGTTTCCATTCCAAGATCGCGACACTCTCTTGGCCAACGGGTGAATTTGGTGGAATGGGATTAGAGGGCGCGGTGCGATTGGGTTTTCGTAAAGAACTCGAAGCGACGCTCGATCCAGACGAGCGTCAGAAACTTGAAGACAAACTCATTGCGTCAGCGTACGAAAGAGGCAATGCCCTAAATATGGCGAGTCATGTCGAGATTGATGATGTAATTGATCCGGCCGACACCCGACAACGAATACTTGGAATTTTAAAATCCTGTCCGACAGCGCCCCCGCGCAATGGCAAAAAACGACCAATGATTGACACATGGTAATTAATCACACCAGTAGTTCAGTCACTCCTGCGCGCAACTGTTGAGCAAGATCTGAGTCAACAACGGTTGCTTGACCATCAATATCTTTTACTTTTTTATGGGCTTCACCAATCGCGAGCGCAAAACTGACAGTGTTTCCTAATAATTCCAAAACCTGACGAGTCGCTGCCAAGCCATGTGATCCAGACCCGGCCACGGGGCCACACACCAAAACCATTATTTTCTTTTTCGTCAGCGAACCTTTCATAAACGGCCGCGACGCCCAGTCAATGAAGTTCTTAGTGACCGCTGGAATACTGTGGTTGTACTCAGGGGTTGCAATAACAATTGCATCTGCTTGGGTGACTGCTATCCGTAATGCCGCCACCGCATCCGGAGGAGTATCAGTATCAAGATCTTGGTTGTAGAGCTGAATCTGGGCCACATCAAACCACACAAACACTGTGTCCTGAGGGGCAAACTCAGGCAGCGCCGCAACCATCAAACTATTAAACGAGTTTTGGCGGAGAGAGCCTACGAGGCAAAGAACTGTTTTTGGCACACAACAAGACTACTTTGTTTTGCATAAATCGACGCTTGGCGTAGAATAATAGAGCCGTGACTATCTCGCCATTGTTTGACCCAGCAGCGTGGGCAACCGTTCCTGGATTTTCTTTCAATGACATCACGTATCACCGTGCCGTCGCCCAAGGAACCGTCCGAATCGCATTCAATCGACCAGAAGTGCGCAACGCATTTCGTCCAGTCACCGTCGACGAACTTTTCACGGCGCTAGAACACGCTCGATCAACCACCGATGTCGGTTGCGTTTTGCTTACCGGCAATGGCCCATCCCCCAAAGATGGAGGCTGGGCATTTTGTAGTGGCGGTGACCAACGAATCCGTGGACGCGATGGTTACAAATATGCCGATGGAGAAACTGCTGACACAATCGAATCAGGTCGAGCGGGTCGTTTGCACATTTTGGAAGTTCAAAGACTCATTCGTTTCATGCCGAAAATTGTCATCAGTGTTGTACCTGGTTGGGCCGCAGGAGGTGGACATAGTTTGCACGTTGTTAGTGACCTAACACTTGCCAGCAAGGAGCACGCAAGATTTAAGCAAACCGATTCAGACGTTGCGTCATTTGATGGTGGTTATGGATCTGCGTATTTGGCACGACAAGTCGGACAGAAATTTGCGCGCGAGATTTTTTTTCTAGGCAGAGAATATACGGCGGAGCAAGCACATCAAATGGGAATGGTCAATGCGGTAGTTCCACATGCTGATTTGGAAAAGGTTGCACTTGAATGGGCAGCCGAAATAAATGCCAAAAGCCCGATGGCGCAGCGAATGCTCAAATTTGCTTTTAATATGCTTGATGATGGTCTTGTTGGTCAACAAATCTTTGCCGGGGAGGCAACCCGTCTCGCATATATGACCGATGAGGCCCAAGAGGGACGCCAGTCATTCCTCGAGAAGCGTGATCCAGATTGGTCGGAGTTTCCGTGGCTGTACTAGAGCGGTGATTACTCATGTCACAGACATTGGAGATTCTCGACTTGATGCCTTCAGATGGAGAGACCGGCAACTTGCCAGCAAATCCAACCGCCTTGAAACCGTCGGCGCAGGCCTTTTTGTCGCCGAAGGAGAACTAGTAGTTGAACGGGCTCACCTCGCTGGTTGTGAGCCGATTGCTATTCTGTGCGCTCAAAAAGTGGCGGCGAACTTATTGCAACGGTTTCCATCCGATGTTGCGATCTACGTAGCCGATGACAAGACACGCGGAATCGTCACCGGTCTCGGTGTTCCACTTGATGCCACTGGATTATTTCGGCGACCTGCTCTGCGCAATGCGAGACAACTCTGTGAGGAGAGTACCCACATAGTTGTCCTTGAAGAAGTAGATAATCCAACCAATCTTGGTGCCATCATGCGCAGTGCCGTTGCTCTGGGTTGGGACGCTTTGATTTTAGATTCCACGAGCGCAGACCCACTTGCTCGCCGCGCCCTCCGAGTGTCCATGGGGACTGCATTGCAACTACCTTTTGCAAAGTGCGAGTCGGGTCTTGATTTTGTTTCATTGCTACACCAACAAGAATTTTCAACGATTGCACTTACGCCTGATTGCAGCGCAACAGACTTACGCAATATCAGTCCCTCAACCAAAAAAATTGCTTTGCTGCTTGGGTCAGAACGAAACGGTCTCAGCCAGCAGGTTCTTTCAATGGCCACGTACCGTGCGCGCATCGCCATGAATGCCGGCATCGATTCACTTAATGTCGGGGCTGCAGCGGCTATCGCGCTTCACGTTTTTGCCCCGTCAAAATAAACATCAGGCGTTGCGTAAATGATCAGCAGCGTTTTTTACGTAAGCCACGAACTGTTGGTGAACACTTTGACGCACCTGCTCCGGTAACGATGCAACCTGAACTTCAAGGGCAGCCAACATATGCACCAGCCATCTGTCTCGCTCCTTATCCCCGATTACAAAAGGAGCATGCCGCATTCGCAACCTCGGGTGACCCCGTTCTGCCGAGTAGGCATCAGACCCGCCCCAGTATTGCTCCAGAAACATCGCCAAACGCCGACGCGCTGCAGTTGTGTCGACTCCGTCGGGATACAACGTGATCAACACATCGTCATCTTTCACGCCATCATAAAAACGATCAACCAGCGAGATAAAGAAATCCTCGCCTCCAACTATTTGAGCGAGCGTCGGCTCTGGAGCATCGGATTCGATCATCTGTTAAAAAAACTTTGGTTCTTCCCAGTCGGGAAAGATATCTGGCAGACCGTCACTCACCTTGTCCGGAAACACGGCACTTCTTTTCTCCAAGAAACTCATGACTCCCTCCCGTGAGTCACGACTGCCACCACGCTCTTTTATGCCACGCGAATCCACGCGATGAGCCTCCATTGGATGTGACGCGCCAAGCATGCGCCACAACATTCGGCGCGAAACAGCTACGGACACAGGAGAGGTATTTGCAACAATTTCGCCAGCCAGAGCGCGAGCTGCCGGAATAAGGTCGTTTGGTGCATGCACACTTCGGATCAGGCCAGCATTTTTGGCTTCCTCTGCTTCAAAAACTCTGCCTGTGAAGACCCACTCAGTTGCTTGAGAAATTCCCACGATGCGTGGCAAGAAAAATGAAGAGCAGGCCTCTGGAACGATTCCCCGTTTGGCAAAAACAAAACCAAATTTAGCGCTATCACTTGACATACGAATATCCATCGGCAATGTCATTGTGGCGCCAACACCAACCGCTGCACCATTGATCGCCCCAATCACTGGCTTGAGGCTCTCAAAAATTCGCAACGCCACGAGCCCCCCACCATCGCGGGGAACACCCTGTTTGGTGGCGACATCACTTCCACCGCCCGAGAAAGTGTCACCCCCTGCCGACAAATCTGCCCCAGCGCAGAAGCCGCGACCACTACCAGTCACGATGACAGCCCTTACCTCATCATCAACATCCGTGGCATCAAAAGCAGAAATAACCTCACGCATCATCGTGTTGGTAAATGCATTCAATTTGTCTGGTCGATTCAATGTAATTGTGGCAATGTTGTCCGACACTTCGAACAAAATTTCTTGATAGTTCATCTTTGCAGACTAGCGACGAGAGATTGCCAACAACGAAACGCAACTAAACATCAAGGAATTTACTTGCAGCGATACCGGATCCGATACTTCCGGCTAATGCTCCGACGACCAAAAGAATAATCATCACTCCGCTGACATAGGACCCCGGCACTACCAAAGAACTGACGCCAGTTCCTGCTTTGAAGCCGGCGACTCCGCTGGTCCAAGCACGATTGAGTACCCACAACCCACCACACGACACAATCGCCCCAAATATTCCCTGTATCAGTCCTTCAAGAATGAACGGTATTCGAATAAACCAGTTCGTAGCACCCACAAGTTTCATGACTTCAATTTCGTTGCGACGTGCCACCATCGCAGTGCGAATCGTATTCCAAATCAGGGTGACTGCTACTCCCAACAGGATCAATGACATGGTGATAGTCACACTTCGGACAAAATCAGACATCGTGGAGATGACCTCAAACTCATCTTCGGCTAGTGCGACACCTTGAACCCCGGGCAGATTGCGATATTGATCAGCCAGCCCCCTCACCAAAGTGGGGTCAGTGGTCACGGGAACAACTTTAAATTGCGAAGGAATTGTTTCGACACTCAACAAACTCAGGGTGGTTCGATCCCCTGCAAAAACGCGCTTCGCTTCTTCAAAACTGGCCGCACGATCCAGATAATCAAGTTTTTCAACATTGATTACGTTTGGCTGCGCCTCTAGGGTTTGCTTTATAAAACTAAGTTGCTCTTCACTTACATCAGGTCTGACAAAGACAATCATCCCCACATCACCTCGCCACTGCACGAGGAGATTGTCAAAGGCGCGCTGAATTAAAAAAGTTGTACCGACCAGTAAAAGTGATACTGCCGAGGTCAATATAGCCGCGGCGGAAAGCGTGACATTGCGGCGAAAACTTGCGATTGTTTCGCGGAAGGCGTACGAGATACGAGCGAACATTATTCGTATACCCCTCTCTCTTGATCTCGAACAACCACACCACGATCTAGTTGGATTACTCGTCGACGCATTGCATTGACGACTCGATGATCATGAGTTGCCATCACCACGGTGGTTCCAGTGCGATTGATCGCATCAAGTAGCGACATGATTTCTTCCCCCGTACCGGGATCAAGGTTTCCGGTGGGCTCGTCAGCAAGCAAAATGAGTGGACGATTCACGAATGCCCTTGCGATTGAGACACGCTGCTGCTCTCCACCCGATAACTGGGATGGTAGACGGTCTTCTTTATCTGCTAGTCCGACAAGTTCAAGAACCTGTGGAACCTGTTGACGAATCACGTGCTTTGGTCTTCCAATGACTTGCAAACTGAATGCTACGTTTTCAAAAACTGTCTTGTTCAGGAGCAACTTGTAATCTTGGAAAACATTGCCCATCCCACGCCGCAAATATGGGACACGCGAGTCTGCAAGTTCGTTGATGTTTGCCCCCGCAACCCACACCGTTCCACGCTCTGGACGCTCTTGCCGATTCATCAACCGCAACAGAGTTGATTTTCCCGAGCCCGATGGGCCGACGAGAAAAACGAATTCTCCTTTGGGTACATCAAATGATGCCTCGCGAATCGCGGCAACATCATTTCCGTACATCTTTGTGACATTTTCAAAACGAATCATACGAAGATAAAAACCTATCAGCGGATTCAGAGATAAAGAGATTCTGGGCGATTACTCACCACCAGAACGGCGCCAACGCAGAAATCCTTCCATAAAATCATCTAAATCACCATCTAAGACGCTCGCAACATTGCCTGATTCAATTTCTGTCCGCACATCCTTGACCATTTGATAGGGCTGCAAAACATAGGAGCGAATTTGACTTCCCCATCCGATGTGCGCTGGTTTACCTGCAATCCGATCTCGCTCGACGAGCCTTTCTTCTTCAGCACGAACCGCAATCATGGCTTTGAGGCGGTGCAGTGCTTTTTCGCGATTCTGCAACTGGCTTCTTTCCTCCTGTGAGGAAGTCACCAAACCTGTTGGTTCATGAATAAGACGTACAGCAGATGATGTCTTGTTCACATGCTGACCTCCTGCTCCTGACGCGCGGAAGACCTCCATGCGAATGTCACTCTCATTGATCTCAATGTTTGGTTCGTCTATTTCAGGCCACACCTGAATCAAACTGAAACTCGTCTGGCGACGACCTTGATTGTCAAATGGACTGATGCGCACAAGTCGATGTGCTCCGCGCTCTGACCTCATCAGGCCATAGGCATATCTACCTTTTATTGTGAATTCTGCAGACATTATTCCGGCTTCCGTGCCGGGACTGATATTTTCTAGTTCGAGTGTGAAACCGCGCCGTTCCGCCCAACGGGTGTACATACGAAGCAATAGTTCCGACCAATCCTGAGCGTCCACTCCCCCATCTTTCGTGTTGATTTGCACTATTGCATTCGCTTCGTCATGTTCTTCCGTAAACAAGCTTCGCAACTCAAGTTTCGACAAACTTCTTCCAAGGCCAGCAATGCCTTCTTTAATTTCTTGCTCGTGTGCCTCGTCTTGTTCCTCGCGAGAAAGTTGATGAAGCACCTCTAAATCATCTAATTGGGCTCTCAGCAAGTCGTACTCATCCAGATCAGACTTGGTGTTGGAATACTCGGCGTTGACGCTTTTGGCTAAATCTTGGTCATTCCAAAGATCGGGCTGAGAAATTTGTCCTTCTAATTCGACGAGACGGGTTCTCATCTCGTTCACCCTTAGATAATCACTCGCTTCAGCCAACCGACGAGCAATTTCTCGCAAATCCGTACTGAAATCGCGCATCGTGGGAGCTTTCTAGGCCGTGCCGTGACACATTTTGTATTTGCGCCCCGATCCACAAGGGCAAGGAGCATTGCGAGGGGTATTTGACCAGTCAGATGCGTCCTTCCTGACAGTCTTTTGAACAGGCTCTAATGCTTCTCGCGCAGCCAAAAAGGCTGGATCAACATCTTGATCATTGGCGACTGCGGTAAAACCATCAATTTCAACATTGTCACTGGAAAGTTCTTGAACATTATGCATCTGCATGCCAGCCCCAGCATCTCGGACCACCTGCACATGCATGATGTATTTGACAAAATCTTGGGCAATTCCCTTCATCATCGTGCCGAACATCTCGAAGCCCTCACGCTGCCATTCAGATAAAGGATCTTTTTGACCAATTGCTCGCAGGTTGATTCCTTCTTGCAGATAATCCATTTCTTCGAGATGCTCACGCCAGCGCTGATCAATAATGCGTAACATCACTTGCCGCTCGACGGAGCGCATCGCCTCGACACCAAGTTCCGTCTCGCGCCGCGCATAGTGCGCTGAAGCATCTGCCATAACAACGTCATACATTTCGTCAGTATCCGCGCATGCTTCAAGATGGGTGATCGTTATTTCTGTTGGCCAATAGGAGTGAAGTTCTAGTTCAAGACCCTCTAAATCCCATTCATCATTTGCCTCTGAAACGCAATAGGCCTGGATCAACGAGTCAACAGCCTCCACCAAATAGTCAAGGGCCTCTATTTTGAGATCTTGCCCGTCAAGAATCTGGTCACGACGTTTGTAAATGACCTTGCGTTGTTCGTTCATTACTTCGTCATATTTAAGGACATTCTTGCGAATCTCACCATTTCGTTGTTCCACCGTCGTTTGAGCACGTTCGATTGCTTTGGTCACCATTTTTGCTTCGATGGCCTCATCATCGGGCAAGGCCCGCCCCATCACCCAACTCAATGCACCAGTCGCGAACAATCGCATAAGTTCATCGTCAAGACTCAAGTAGAAACGACTCTCTCCGGGATCGCCTTGACGGCCAGAGCGTCCTCGCAACTGATTATCAATTCGGCGACTCTCATGACGCTCGGTTCCGAGAACATAGACGCCACCCAGTGCTCGTATTTCATCACCCTCAGCCGTGCATTGATCTTTGAATTTTTGGGTTAGTTCGGCAAGACGTGCCAGCGCAACGGCCCTCGCAGAGCGAAACTCATCACTCATTTGATCAAGCGTTACGGGGAGTTCAAACTCATTGATAACCAGATCGGCATCAATGCCTTCACCAATCAACTGTTGCAACGCCAGTCCCTCAGGATTTCCACCCAACAAAATGTCAACACCTCGTCCCGCCATATTGGTCGCGACAGTCACCGAACCCCTACGACCTGCTTGGGCGACGATTGCTCCTTCACGAGAGTGTTGCTTGGCATTCAAAACTTCATGGGCAACACCCCGCTTGGTAAGTTGCCGGGCGAGCATCTCGCTCTTTTCAACACTGATTGTCCCGATAAGAATTGGTTGTCCCTTGGAGTGACGCTCGACAATATCGTCGACGACTGCTTCAAATTTTGATGCTTCAGTCTTGTAAATCAAGTCAGCAAAATCCTGGCGAATGAGGGGTCTATTTGTCGGAATCGGGACAACTTGCAGACCATATATGTTCATCAACTCAGCTGCTTCTGTTTGTGCGGTACCGGTCATACCTGCCAACTTCTCATACATGCGAAAATAATTCTGCAAAGTAATCGTCGCTAGAGTTTGATTTTCTTCCTCAATCTTGACACCCTCTTTGGCCTCGACCGCTTGATGGATACCCTCACTCCAACGCCGACCCTCGAGGACGCGCCCGGTGAACTCATCTACGATCTTTATTTGACCTTCTTGAATGATGTAGTCCTTGTCACGCCGATAGAGTTCTTTTGCTTTTAGCGCAACCTGTAATTGGTGGACAAGATTCTGCTGTACCTCGTCATACAGATTGTCAACACCAAGTTCAGTTTCCACTTTCTCGATGCCTGCTTCAGTCGGAACGACAATCCTCTTATCTTCTTCTACCTCGTAGTCAGTGTCGCGCTGCAAGACTCGTACTATTGAAGCGAATCTGTAATACAACTTGGCCGCATCAGCAAGACGCCCGGAGATTATGAGGGGGGTCCTGGCTTCGTCGATCAGGATGCTGTCAACTTCGTCAACAATGGCAAAATTGTGTCCACGCTGAACTTTGTCCTCTAGCGAGCCAGCCATATTGTCACGCAGATAGTCGAAGCCAAATTCGTTATTTGTCCCATAGGTGATGTGCGCTGCGTAGTCTCGACGCTTTTCAGAGGAGGATTCGCGCGCACCAGGAACAACGAGTCCGACTGATAAACCCAGCCAGCGATGTATTCGACCCATCCACTCGGCATCACGTCGAGCCAGATAGTCGTTGACCGTGACCAGGTGCACACCTTTGCCGGAAACCCCATTGAGGTAAGCAGGCAGGGTCGAGACCAACGTCTTTCCTTCGCCAGTTTTCATTTCTGCGACCCATCCAAAATGCAATGCTGCCCCACCCATGAGTTGCATGTCGTAGTGCCGCTGTCCAATTACACGAGAGGCGGCTTCGCGCACGACAGCAAATGCTTCAACCAAAAGATCGTTGAGATCTTCTCCGCGTTCAATACGGGAAATGAATTCAGCCGTTTTGCCTTTCAACGCATCGTCTGACAACGCAGACATTGCTGCCGCTTGGGCATTTATATCGGGAAGTAGCCCATGTAGCGCCTTGACACGCTTACCCTCACCGGCTCTCAGGACTCGATCAAGGATTGCCATATGGATAATCATTGTATCGGCGTCAACTCGCCGAGACAGTTCGGTCATGCGGATCATAAACGCTAGACTTGTTTCTTATGCCTCAACGCACGGTTGACACCGTCATATTCGACCTGGGCGGCGTCATTATGAGCAACGGAAAACCATCCGATTTTGCCAATCGTTTTCCGGAAGCCAGTCGAGCACGTGTCATTGAGATCATCATGGGTCCATACGGGCAAGACTCTGATCACCCTTGGCACCGCGTAGAGCGTGGAGAAATAACCATGGAAGAATGCAGGCGGCTGACCCGCGATGCAATCATCGAATCAGGAATTACGCCTCTCGTTGCCGTGACTCAATCTCTCGCGTCAGAATCTTCCTCAACTAGTGGCATCACATTTAATTTTGCTTTAAGTGAGCCGATGGTGGAACTGATTCACGAATTGCGCAGCGATGATGTCCGCATCGGAGTGCTTACAAATAATGTGCGTGAGTTCAGGGAGTCGTGGTGGTCGTTAATGGACTTTGAAGCGATCTTTGACACTGTTGTCGATAGCCACGAAGTCGGATTACGCAAGCCGAATCCGGCGATTTATCATTTGACGATGGATCGGCTGGGGGCAATTCCCTCACGGACCGCGTTTCTGGATGACCTGCAACCCAATATTGACGCCGCAAATGCACTTGGAATGTACGGCATCCGCGTGGACGATGACCCTAGTGACGCCATTGCCCAGACTCGTCTTCTGGCCCAACTTTAGGTCGCCCTACTTCCTCGCGTCTTAGCAACAGCCACACAAAATACTTTTGAGACACCAACCTGACGGAAGGCCTCTGTCGCAGCTCGCATCGTCGAACCAGTTGTGATGACATCGTCGATTACCAAAACACCAGCCCCATCAGACGGGGCACGAGCCCTGAATAACGGCTGAACTAATCGCGTGGCACGAGATTTCCCTGTTTGAGATTCAGTGTTCAATCTGATCAACAATTCGCGACAAGGCATATCTAACTCTCGTGCAACATGCCAAGCAAGTAGTTCGGCTTGATCGATGCCTCGTTTGCGGCGATGTGATTGAAGCGTCGGTGCCCAGGTCACGATACATCCGACACCCCCAATGCGCTCCTGAATATGAATCACCAAATACCGTGCCAACTGCCGTGCAATAGGTCGCTGATTTGCATACTTCAACCTCAAAATTTGAGTTCTTATTGCGCCTTCGTAGAAGAATGGCGCAGTCGCTAAACCATCGCACTCGCTACTGTTTAAGTGCATGCTGGATTCATCCGCCAATCGACCACTCGCAGACAGACTTTTTGAACGCATCACACGATGTGCGACGGGTCTGGCCTTGTTTGGAATCGGAATCGCATGTTTTGTCTGTGGTGGACTCGGACTAGCCCCCTGGGACATGTTGCATCAAGGCATCTCTAAACACACCGATATTGAACTTGGCACCATCATTATTATTGTGGGGTTGAGCATCTTGGTGCTTTGGATTCCACTTCGCCAACGACCAGGAATCGGTACGATCATGAATGCTCTGGAAATCGGTCTGGTAGAAAACATTGCCCAAGATCTCCTGCCTGAAACCCGCCTTTTGGTGATTCGAGTCGGCTACGTCTTTCTTGGAATGATTTTGGTTGCCGTGGGCAGTGGTTTGTACATTGGCGCTGAACTCGGAACAGGTCCGCGAGACGGCCTGATGGTTGGATTGCACCAACGATTCGGCATCAGTGTGCGTCTGGCGCGCACGCTAGTGGAAATCCTCGCTATAGCAATCGGATTGCTGCTGGGAGGTCAAATTGGATTTGGGACATTCGTATTTGCCCTCGGGATCGGTCCGCTAGTCCATGTCACGATTAATTGGTTCAAATTGCCAGAGAAAACTAGTAGCGATAGTGCTCAGTCTTAAACGGTCCGGTTGGATTCATGTCCATATAATCAGCCTGCTCGTCGGTGAGCTTGGTTAATTTGACTCCGAGTGCTTCAAGATGAGCCATCGCAACTTTTTCGTCCAAATGCTTGGGTAACACATATACGCCTAGTGGGTAATTCTTTGTGTTTTTAAATAACTCAATCTGAGCAATGACCTGATTACTAAAAGAACAACTCATTACAAAACTGGGATGTCCCGTCGCGCAACCAAGATTTACGAGCCGCCCTTCTGCCAACACGATAACGGCGTGACCGTCTGGGAATGTCCACAAGTCGGTGCCGGGCTTGAGTTCATCACGAGTCGCACCACTACGCGCCAATCCCGCCATGTCTATTTCATTGTCGAAGTGTCCGATATTGCAAACAATTGCATTATGTTTCATCTTGTCCATGTGCTCGGCAGTGATGATTGCCTCGTTACCCGTGGCCGTTACGAAAATATCAATGTCGCCGATGACATCTTCCAATCTGCTGACCTGGTAGCCCTCCATCGCTGCCTGCAATGCATTGATTGGATCTATCTCGGTCACGACAACACGCGCGCCTTGACCACGCAAACTTTGGGCACATCCTTTCCCCACGTCACCGTAACCACAGACGACGGCGGATTTGCCGGCAATCATCACATCGGTCGCTCGATTAATAGCATCAATCAACGAGTGACGGCAACCGTACAAGTTGTCAAACTTACTTTTTGTCACACTGTCGTTGACATTAATCGCCGGGAACAACAGTTCTCCTTTTTCCGCCATCTTGTAGAGGCGTTTTACTCCAGTCGTGGTTTCTTCCGTGACTCCTTTGATACCCGCTGCCATAGTCGTCCACTTCTTGGGGTCTTGTTTGAGTGATCGTTGCAGTAATCCGAGAACGATTGCGAGTTCGGGATTCGATGCAGTTGTTGGATCTGGAACCGCTCCCGCTTTTTCAAACTCCACTCCTTTATGAACGAGCATTGTTGCATCGCCACCATCATCAAGGATCATGTTTGGTCCGTTGCCATCTGGCCATGTCATCATTTGGTCAGTGCACCACCAATATTCCTCGAGTGTTTCGCCCTTCCAAGCAAACACTGGTACCCCGTTGGGCTCTTCCATTGTTCCTTCAGGGCCAACAACAATTGCCGCCGCAGCGTGGTCCTGTGTGGAGAAAATATTGCAACTTGCCCACCGCACTTCGGCGCCGAGTTCAACGAGTGTTTCAATCAGCACCGCGGTCTGAATCGTCATGTGTAATGAACCAGAAATTCTCGTACCAGTGAGGGGCTTGATCGTGCCATACTCCTTGCGCAACGATCTGAGGCCTGGCATCTCATGTTCCGCAAGGTGAATTTCTTTGCGACCAAAGGGAGCAAGACTGAGGTCGGCTACGCGATAATCGCGACGGGTGGCAAATGTTGACATAAGAACTCCTTTGATATGCGTGGAACCGAAGCGACCGAAAGCACTTCACGTTTTAGTCAACGGGCTGGGGCCTACTGGCTCCGATCGAGTCAGCCCGAACAATCCTCAATGCTAACTGACGAACTAGTCAAAGGTGGGTTTTAGTCCAGCCGATGCAACGAGGCTCATGATGCGGTCATTCTCCACATCAGTCACCGTCTCTGCTTCATTGATCAGCATCACTGGGATTCCATCACGCACGGAATATTTCATATGGAGTCGCGGATTGTATAAAAAGGATTCAGCCTCAATGTAAAACAAAGCACCCTTGTCTTTGGGGCAGGCAAGAATGCCCAAAAGTGCACGGTCAATACTCATGCCTATATCTTAGGCGGTAACGAGAGCAAGAACCTCTGCCACACGCTCATCACACATGTCCCGAGTTGAGGCTTCCAGATTTAGGCGCAATAGAGGCTCCGTATTGGACGGTCTCAGATTGAACCACCAGTCGCCGCCATCCACCGTCAGGCCGTCAAGCGTGTCTTGAGGAAAGGATGGATAACTCATTGCAACGCGGCTGATCACTTCGGTTGTATCACCGACGCTCGTATTAATCTCTCCACTCGCTTCGTAGCGTTCGAATGGTTGTCGCACTATCGATAATGGCTGCCCCGATCTACTCATCTCAGCAAGCACCAACATCGCCGCGATGATTCCGCTGTCTGCCCGAAAGTTATCCAAGAAGTAATAATGCGCTGAGTGCTCGCCACCAAATACTGCACCCGTCTCAGCCATCACTTGCTTGATGTTGCTATGTCCCACTTTGGTGCGGACGGGCACACCACCATTTTCGCGAATAATCTCTGAAACCGCCCGCGAGCAAATAATATTGTGCAGGATTGTTGCGCCCGGATAAGTCCGCAACATTGCAGCCGCCAACATTGCCGTCGTCGTACTACCAGAAACACCTTTACCGAGTTCATCAACAACAAAAACTCGATCCGCGTCGCCATCAAAGGCGAGACCGATGTCAAAACCTCCGGCGATGACGCGTGCCATCAGATCTTTTTGATTGGCAGTTTGTATCGGGTCTGCTGGATGGTTGGGAAAAGATCCATCAAGTTCTGGATACATCACTTCAACTTCAATCATCGGTAGACGCTCAAATACAACCGGAACGATAAGTCCACCCATGCCATTTGCAGTGTCGGCGACTACGCGCATCGGACGCAGTGCATCTATGTTGACAAAAGACACCACATGATCCGCAAAAGCAGACAACAGATCTTGCGAGCTTGAGGAGCCGGGTGTTGCCGAGTTTCGGGGTGCCCGACCATTCATCACGGCACGCGCTATTTCTTTAATCTCCCCGAGTCCGGTGTCTGCCCCCACAGGACGAGCGCCAGATAAGCAGAATTTAATTCCGTTGTATTCGGCAGGATTATGTGATGCGGTAAACATTGCTCCTGGAGCATTCAGCCGACCCGCAGCAAAATACAACAGGTCGGTACTGGCTAGACCAAGATAAACAATATCAACGCCACACGACATCACTCCCTCGGAAAAAGCCTGTGCTAAAGATTCTCCGGTGGCGCGCATGTCTCGGGCAACCAGAACTGAGTCCGACTGCACAAAAGTTGCAAAGCCAACCCCTATCGCAAATGCCACTTCTTCGTTGAATTGATCAGGTGTGGTGCCGCGAATGTCGTATGCCTTTATAATCTCATCAAGAACGCTTGGATCTGTCTGTGGCATGCCAAATAACACTAGTCGCGAGGAGGCATGGCCACCCCGTAACGAAGTGGCCGCCGAATGAAATAAATCGTGACTGCGATTCCGATAAAGGTCAGCAAATAAGCCAGTTTGTCCGTTGCCGATGAGTCATATGTCAGTCGAACATTATTTTGCGTCGGAATCACGACCATCATGTTGGGGGCCGCTCGAACAGGTGCTGATGCTCCGTGAGACTTCCAGTTTGGAAAATAACTGACCCTCACCAAAACTGGCACGCCAATTTTGTCAACATGAAATGAAATTGATTCATTATCTATTTTTATTTCGGTCACTTTCGTCGGCTCGACAGCAACTGGGGTGATCTTGGTGTCTGCAGTCGGAACAACGATGTCAACACGCCGACTCGGTTCACCTGGATCACCCTGACGGCGTTCGAGATCTGCCTCAACTTTGATGCGTTGCCATGAATCTGGACCATGGGCAACAGGCAAGGCATCCCACTCATCGGTGTGCTGAAAATACGACATCCCAAGCTCAAGCCAACGCTCGCGCTGGTCTCCTTTGCGTTTCGCAACCACAACTGGCTGCGTGGTGAGGGGCACCACGAGTTGCGTGTTGGCAACTTCATAAACGTGCCATGGCCCGGAAACACCAACTTCTTTCAGCGATGCCTGAGTCGTTGCTTGGGCAACTGCTTCAGGAGTAAAAACCATGAGATAGCGCACGCCAAGTTGCTGTAAATACGGAACTCCCTTGGCGGCATCATTGTCCTCATAACGCAATTCGCGAACTGGATTGCTGCTTTGTTTTGATACGGCTGCTGCAGTGACGAAATGGTACGGCGTGGTTCCGGCGGCTTCAAAAAAGAGTCCTTCCATCGAAGCGATGCAACCCTTCGTCCAAAATGGGAGCAACATCAGCCCCATCGTGGTTCCGTACTTGTTTAGTTCCCCATTATTTTCCCACACGGCACGCCCACAGCCATGCGCTGGGTCGTCACCAAGCCCTTGCATCGTTTTGACGATGCCGTGATATTCACCGTAGGAACTTTTTCCTTCGTAACCTTGAAAATTCCAGCGCGCCCAGCCATCTGAGAAGCCTCTCGCTGCAGGGATTTCAATAGGTCCCCATGCGTACTTCGTTTGGGAGCCAGAGGTAACAAAGCGCCCACCGGGAAGTTGTTGATATCGAAATCCCAACACGATGAGTGCGAATATCGTCACCACCCACAACACGCGCGTCGATGAATTAAGACTCATCACAAGAGATGGACGCCCAACAGGAGAGTCAGTGACTACCGATCGTGCATAACGCTGCAATCGTACAAATTTCAGCAGAAATACCAGCACTTCATAGGCTCCGATGATGGCCAACATGTATCGCAAGATGTACAAAAATGGCAACAATCTTGGATTCCACAAAAGACCAATGATGGGCAGACTTTGTTGAGCAACCTTTACACCAATCATCAAAATGATGCAGTAGACACCCATCCAGATACCCAAGAGTCGTCGGTGCCTGAGTGACGCCACAAACGCAACGACAGACAGACAGACCAACAAAATATTCCAGACGGGGGCGAGTGGAAAAAACATTTTCCACAACGAATCACTGCCGCCACTTGGTCGTGGCTCATATTTCATATCGGTCATGATCGAATGTCCACCCAAAAATGGCACCACCCAAAATGCCGACAAGAGTAGAGCTGTTCCGATTGTTGTGACTCCGTACCGCAACCGTTGTCGGTCTAATCGCAATAAAAGCATCAGCCCTACTCCGAAGAAAACAAAAATGAGAACAATCCCGTGGCAAAGTGCGCTTAATGAGATGGCCAAGGCTGCCAGTCCTCGATACTTGCCATCATCAAGGCCCCGAGCAAAAAGGCCGAAGGCTAAAAATGCAATGGCAAATGAAATGGAGAAAGAAAATTCTCCAGCCATCGTTGACGCGATATTGCCGCCGTAGATAGTGAAGCTTTCGTCGTATAAAAATAAAACAGCCGCCACGGCAAGAAGTTCGGGAATCGGATATGCCAGGCGCGCAAACTTGCCCATCGCCCATGCGCAGATCGGAAGGGTCACAAGACCCAGAACGACAATAATTTTGAATGCAATGCCATAGGGAAGGACGACATCAAGCAACACCATCATCAATGCTGGAACGACCATGTAGAAGCGATACGTCGGCAGTCCGGCATACCAGTCCATACTCCACCCCGAGATTCGCCAATTTGGAATTAAAACATCGCGCAAATAAGCAGGACCCCACACGTGAGCGCCCATATCACCACCGGTCGGCGTGTTGTTACGCAAAATAAGTTCGGGGTGAAGTGTCGAAAGCAACATCAGAACAGCACCCACAAGAATCGCAGTTGTGGTTACCGACTTTACTGTCAATGCAGAATCATTTTTGAACAAATCAACCACCTCAACATCATCCCCAGCCTTGTCTGTGGACCCATCAAAATCTTGAGAATTCATTTGTCCCTCAGGTCAATACCAACAGGATTAATCCCGTTGCGTTGAATGCCGCATGAGTCACCATACACATTCCAAGGTTTCCGGTCCGCTCCCGCATCAACCCCAACACAATTGCAAAGGCGAATAAACCCGGTATCTCCACGGCTGATAGGTGAATGCACGCAAAGAACATAGCAATGACGACTAAGGCGATTCGCCGATGAATGAGTCTTGCAAGGCTCCCTTGCAAGAGACCTCGATATGTCAGCTCTTCCACAAAAGGCGCACCAATCACCACAACTAATGCCAAGATAACGAACCAGGCGCCGGCGGCCGCATCAATTAATTCACGGGCTCGTTGTTCAATCTTGTCACTTGAAAATTCGTCAGGAAACCATTGCGTGAAGGGCCATGTCACCACCGTGACGAGAACCAACTGACTGGCGACACCGGCAGGAACTCCCCACGCATCCCGCCACGAAAAAGTAACCCCAAAATCCTTCCGAATATCGCCGCGCCCATAGCGAACTCCAAGAAACTGAACGCCACCAACGATAGGCACCCACAACACTAAAGATGTTGTTGCAACGAGCCAGATGGGAGTTAGCTCACCATCGCTCTGCCCCGACACCGCGAATAAAACAAACGCCAAGATATTTGACACGAGATAACTTGCGGCCCACACAGCAACGGCGCGGGAAAAGGGAATTCGGGGATGCTCCAGTTCGTTACCCCGCGAGGCGATTTGAATCATGAACAATGATTCGATGTCGTCGATCCTGCAGGCGCCAACCAGTGGGAGGCGTTGTGCGAGCAGCGTGCTGGTCACACATGTCATAAGAGTGCGGGTCTCTTTCGGGGCTCAAATCATCAAGCCAAACCAACGATCTCGCATATTGGTAAGAAAGAGTGACATGAGCCGCGTTGGCGCACCCACTGCGAGAACATTGCCGAGCCATTGTGACAACGGTAATGCCTGAGGTGGCGCCCCACGGGGACAAGCGGCCACATCGGCCATAGGATAAGAGTATGAGCAATCTTCCTCCGCCCCCGCCTCCCCCATCTCAGACGCCTCAAGGATCAGGAAATCCTTTTTCGCGTTTTACTGGGTCGCAAAAATCCGGTGGCTCAAAAGCAGACAAATCCGACAAGCCACCAGTGCCTCGGTGGGTGTTCTGGGTCGTACTTGGGGTGATTGTGGTGTTGGCATTTGGATCCCGCTTCATGTCTTCGGCAACTGGCACGAAGGTCACCTATACAGAGTTTCTTGTCCTTGTAGATAAAGGCGATGTCAAGCGTGTATCAATCAACAACTCGTCAAATGTGATCAGTGGAATATTGAACAACGGGACAAAATTCTCAACAACGGGAGCTACGACTCTGAGTGACGGTGACGAACAACTTCTCAAAGCGCGGGGTGTTGATTATGACTTCAAAACTCCTCAGGCAAATTGGCTCACGAGTCTGATTCCAATTTTCCTTCCATTCCTTTTCATTGTCGGCATTTTTATGTGGATGCAAAAGCGCGCGATGGGTCAAGCCGGAAGCATAATGTCAGTCGGACGTAGTCGAGCAAAGCCCTATCAAGCCGACAAACCAGGCACTACATTTGCTGACGTCGCTGGATATGACGGTGTCAAACTTGAAATCAAAGAGGTCGTTGACTTTCTTCGAATGCCCGAGCGTTTCAAAGAAATAGGTGCTCGCGTGCCCAAGGGTATTCTCCTCGTGGGTCCTCCTGGAACCGGCAAAACCCTGTTTGCCCGTGCCGTTGCAGGCGAAGCAGGCGTGGGGTTTTTGTCAGTCACAGGTTCTGACTTTATGGAGATGTTTGTCGGAGTTGGCGCGAGCCGAGTGCGAGATCTTTTTGCTCAAGCCCGCAAAATGGGCCGCGCAATTATTTTTGTCGATGAAATTGATTCGATTGGTCGTAAGCGTGGGGCTGGTCTTGGTTGTGGTCACTATGAACGTGAACAAACGCTGAATCAAATGCTGGCTGAGATGGATGGATTTGAAACCTCTGAAGGGGTTGTTGTGCTTGCCGCAACAAACCGGCCTGATGTTCTAGATCCAGCATTGTTGCGTCCCGGTAGATTTGATCGCCAAATTATCGTTCCACTTCCAGAGAGTGATGAACGGCTGGCAATTTTGAAGGTGCATTCTCGCGACAAGCGCATGAGTTCAAACTCCGATTTGGAAATGATGGCCAAAGCAACACCTGGAATGAGTGGGGCTGATCTGGCCAACTTGGTTAATGAAGCTGCTCTCTTTGCCGTTCGTCGCGGTTCAAAAGAAATTGAACACATCGATTTTGAAAATGCGAGGGATCGAGTAGTGATGGGTGCTCGTCGCGAAAGCCTTGTCCTCAACGCGGAGGAACGTCGCGCTACCGCCTTCCATGAGGGTGGACACGCCGTGCTCGCAACTGTCTTGCCTCACAGTGATCCTTTGCACAAGGTCACCATCTTGCCTCGGGGTATGGCCCTCGGTATCACCTGGTCTCTGCCAGAAGAACGCCATACATACTCACGCGAGTATTTTGAGGACGTAATTTGCAAAGCAATGGGTGGACGCGTCGCTGAAAAAATTGTTTTCGGCAATCTCAATAGCGGTGCGGCTAACGACCTTGAGCAAGCGACTTCAATTGCACGTCGCATGGTGCGGGAATGGGGAATGTCAGATCAGATCGGTCCAATGGCATGGAACGGACAGCAGCAAGTTTTCATGGGAGAAGACCTGTTGACGAGTGGTCGCGAATACAGCGACAACACGGCTCGTCTTGTGGACGATGAAATTGGACGGATTTTGCGAGAACAAGAACAGCGGGCTCACGAAGTGTTGACAAAACACCGCAAGGGACTGAATCTTGTGGCAGAGGCGCTCCTTGAACAAGAAACAATTGACGGTGCAACCGTTGCTCGCCTCATTCAGACAGCACTCGACGAAGCTGTTGTTGCGACCGACGCCCCGGCAACTTCTGGGGACTAATTTTGTAGCTTTCCCAATTCGGGCTCAGGGGTAGAACCTGGTTGTCTGCATTCTGCAATTGTTGCCCACAGATCTTGGGCCTTGACTGGTCCCAAAAATCCAGCTCTCACGACGCCTTCTTGATCTGCGACGACTAAAGCTGGAACGCCATCAATGTTGTAACGCTTGTGCATTTGCTCATCGGTCGGAAATTCAACATGGACAACGTCAACATCGGCACACTTTACGACAATTGCTTTTGCCAAAACATCAGAGCAGGTGTGGCATGTCGCCGATGTAAACACCACGACGAGCCAAGGCGCCGTGTGCTGTGAAAAGTCCGCCCGATCAAGCTGCGTAGGCAACTGGTAGGCACCTTGCGTGGGTGCGTCAGGTTGTCGATGACGAATAATCGCAGCAACAATGAAGGCCGCTCCTCCAACAAACATTGCCAGCAAGACTCGAATCATTGTTGTCCGCGTTGCGGCAATGCCAAGACAGAACTAAAACCGACTAGTCCATGCCCGCGGTTGAGTTGGCGACGCACGACGAGGGGTTCTGTACTGCGCACAATGAGTTGACCATCAGTGACATCTTTAGGGAAGGAAATATTTCGCACGCCTGCGGGTGGCAGGACAATATCGGTCAATCCAGCCAACGGAAACTCCCCGCCCGGCCCGATTCCAACAACGCTCAACACTGCTGGCTCACTAGTCGTGTTGAGAATAGATAGAGCATCACGTGAATCTGGCGTTACACCAGTTGGAATCCACCACACTCGTGAGGTCAATTCATCGGGCGTGCCCTGCGTAAGCGCAGTGAATGTGCTTGATTTTGTTTTTCTGCTGAATGCGTGTTCAGCAACAAACTCAGCCTGCGAGGATGTTGAAAGAACTATTCCATGCGCGCCCTTTGGCAGTGAAGCAGCAGACTCGGTATTTACAGATACAACGCCGCCAGCAGGCACGGCGATGGAAGTTGTACCGAGTGGCGGTATGGGGCCAGAGGAATCAGCATTTGCATTTAATTCTTGATGTAAAAAAACTGCATCAACTACGATGTCTCGTTCTCCTGGATTGTACAGAACAAGTTTTTCTATTGCATTTGTGGCGGTTTGACCACCAGCAAACCACCATTTACTCCGCGCCAACGGAAGACCCAGTGTTGTGCTGTAGCCAAGCCTTCCTCCACCTAAATAGTGCTGCGCTCGAGACGCAATTATTTTGCCAGTTGTCGCGCGAACCTCGATTGCTAAAAGCTGTTCCTCGTTTGCCCCCTCCTTGCTCATATCAAAACTTTTAACAGATCGCGCAGGCATGATGAAACCCTGCAAAGCCGTTGGGCGTCGTTGTCCATCAATAGTGGAGAATGTGATGTTGACGACGGCACTCTCGGGAAATGGGTTCGCCAAGATCAGTCGCTCTCGTGAGCCCTCAAGCGTGAAACCATCTGCAAAAAACCATGATGAAGATGTGCTGGTTGCGCAGAGCGATGTAGTGTCTCCGGCGGCAAAGTCAAGCTGTTGCTCTACGACACCCTGTGAGCCGATGACTTCGACAACGGGCACGACAACACCTTTTGTGCGACCGCGCAAAAGATCGACGCTTTGCCGTGAGCGTGCCGCAACAGTAACCGTCTGCTGCTCTGGATTGCCATCACTCAATAATGTGACAGCCGCCGTGATATCCACATCGGTTGGATTAGCGATAACAACACGACCCTTGCTCACTCCATCACCTGCTGCTACACCTGGACAAAACCACGATGTGCTAATCCGGGATCGGGTCGGCATCTGGGCGAACGCATCAAGATCTGAGCGTGCCGCCGATGCTCCTTCGGGAACAACAGGTCGCTGCACCTCCACATAAGCCAATGTTCCAATCGACGCTAGTACGAGAATTGCGCCGAAAACCCTGCGCAGCATATGTGCCCGAGGAGCCGCAGTCCCGCTCATTTTGAAATATCCTCAAACGAGAGAACAGGAGAGTCAAACTTTGTTCCCATGTTCGCAGAGGATTTTTTTTCTTTTTTTCGGCTGCGCACAAGCATTAAAAACACTGTCACCGACCAAAAACCAAATCCAGATAGAATTGCCAGCATTCTGAAGACCGAAGTTTGGTATGACAGCGTCGCTTTTCCGTCGCTTGGCACATCAAAAGCAGTGGTTATTCCAAAGGCAGTGCGTGAAGCAATCGACGTTTCGTTGACTTTGAGTTTCCATCCCGGCGAAAATGGGACGGCCAAGTGAACAGTCCCCTCCTTGAGTAATGCAGACGCTCCAAAATCTGGCCGCACCGACGACAAGACGGGTGTTGCGCCCGCCAAATCAGCCGCAATTGTTGATGCCGCTCCAGCTAACTTGCTGGCCTCCGCGCCCAACGTTGACAATGAAGAACGAACAGGCACCCACGCTGAGTTTTCAAAAATCACAAGATCGGGCGATGAGTACCTTCTGCGCAGATCCAACTGATCACTCAGTGCTGTCAATAAATCCCGTGGCACTGGCAACTGATCGTCGCGAGTAGACGCAGCACCATCGATAATGGGCACAACAATGAAGCGCACCGCAAGGGGGGCTACCAATCGACCTGCACGAGCGGTGCTACCCCTGACAATGCCTCGCACTGCTTGGGCTAATTCATCCGTGGCTCGTGATCGCGGTGGCTCCCAAATGTCGACAGTCGATATTTGTGCTCCTGTGATAACTGAGTACCCCACTCCCCATCCGATACTGATCGGCGCACCAGGAAGCATCCGAACGTCTCCCAGAAAAACTGTCCGATATGAGCCTGCCTCCGATTCAGCAGGGAGTTGTTCTAGCAAATCCATCACTGATGTGGTCGCCTGATTCCAACGACCGTCAAGAGAACTAAGGACACTGGGGAGCATTCCAACTACTAGGCCAATACTTGCCAATGCACTTAGTGGCTGACGCCAACCAAATTTTGCATGTCGAACATCAACAGTCATCGACGCACCGAGTGCGCCGACTGCCACACTGAGGCCAAAGGCCACAGGAACCAACATGATGGCTGGCTCTGCAAGATGAATTGGCAATATTGCGCGATCGTCCAGGAGTGCCACAAGGAGTGCGCTCGCAGCAAGCAGAGAACCGCGCAAAGCCCAAGGCGCGCGACTGCCCCGCACAATAAATATTGAGGCGAACGCGGGAACAAACAGAAGCACTGCAACACTGGATAGTGGCAATATTCCAATATCAAAAGAAGCGAGCCCCAAAAGACCGATGTCTCTTCCACCCTCGATTGGGGCACCCGATACTCTTGACCACCATCCAGTTGTTGCAAACCACTCCAACCAGGGAGCATGCAACACGAGGGTGCCGAGTCCCGCCAATGCAAACATCAGCGGCCACATCAGCGCATCTCGGAGTCTGGCACCATGAAGCCATGTCACCAAAAACCAAACGACAACAAGTTCTGCAACGACAATTAATACGCCAACTTCAAAAGCGGTGACGACTGCAAGAATTAGCGTGAGAGTGGCGACTCGTTTTGTAAAGACTCGCTGACTGCGATACATGAAATAGTCCATTGCATCCTCACGAGATGAAGCAACGACTGGTCGATGTGCCACCAATAAACGAGCGATATGGGCAAACCATGGGAAAGCGGCGTAAACAAGGAGTCCACCCCAACGCCCAACTGAGATACACGCATACGGGAGAGGAACAGCCGCATAAGTCAGTGCAGTGATAATCCGCGCTCGTCGGGTGGCATAAACGGAGGCAAATTGCCAGGCACCGATATATCCAATGAACGGCAGGGTCACGACTGTCAAAGTCTGCAACAGTCCAACCCGCCCAAGTGATGCAAACGTTGCAAACGCATTCAGCAACACCCCGGTTGGTGCGCTCACCGCTTTGCCAAACGCACTAGGCCACCACCCAGATGAATAAAGGCTCATCATCTCGCGTCCATTGCCTATAAACGGAACGAATTGACCGACACGCGGAACTCCAGACGCAAGCAAAGAACGCGATCCTAGAAGAGTCAAAATAAATAAAGTCAGCCAGAACGCAACGGTTCCGCGTTGCCGAACTGCAACATCACCGATTGAAGCACTGTTTTCGGCTTCGGCTTTTCCGATAACGCGAGCCCGTTTGCGCAGATACGCCGAGAGCCGTGCACTACCGCGACTCTGCAGCGCGCGAATTTCGTTATCGTCCACGACGCGCGAGTGTTGTACTTTCTTTCGACGAGCGGTCAACTGCGGAATATGAAATGGACTCGTGATTAGTGAAAGCAGGGATGTCCATGCGCGCGCTGGACTTCCAGAAAAGATGCCAACGACAAGTTGAGCAATTGATACGATCAATAACTGTAAAATCACAAAAGGCAAATAAACCGCCTGAGTAAGCGCGATTGTCGTGTGAATTCGCTCTCTTTGCGCTCTCGCCAAATCGTGGCGAGCATCTTCAGGTCGAACGCTATTGGCACTTCGGTGCTGATGCCTGACAACAGCAGCCGGAACAACAACAACACGAGCTCCTGTTGTATGAGCGCGCCAACACAAATCAAGATCAGCACTTTCGTTGCTGAGAGACACTTCAAATCCGCCTAGTGCACGAAAGAGATCGGCACGAATCAGCATGCAAGTTGACGGCAACATAAATGTGTCTCGCACGGCATCATGTTGTTCTTGGTCAATTTCGCCAATATCTACGACTGGGTCACGTTCCCCAAAACGATCAATCGCAACGCCAACACTTTCCAATTGACGAGTGTCGCTCCAAGACACGATCTTTGGTCCGACGATTCCGGCATTTGATCGATAAAGCTCCTCAATTAAACGCGAAACTCCGTTTGTGGCCAGTACTGCGTCATCATGGAGAAAAAGGTAAAAACCATTTTCCCCGTCCACCATCGCCAACACGTTGTTGCAGGCAGCATTAAAACCTGGATTGGCATCCATAAAGCGCAAAACACTGTTTGGCGCATTATTGGCAACCATGTCCACAGTGGTAGTTGCTGCTTCATTTGTC
The DNA here is from genome assembly GCA_005790505.1 of Actinomycetota bacterium. GTDB lineage: Bacteria > Actinomycetota > Acidimicrobiia > Acidimicrobiales > Ilumatobacteraceae > UBA2093. Next base: position 31,328 of record SXUP01000019.1, on the reverse strand, counting down.
TCGCCACTTGTTGAAAGAACCAAGATCTGGAGGTTCGGGTAATCCTGGGAGCCAAGTGCGCTCAGACACTCTGCTGTCCAATCACCTTGTTCATGAACCACCACCACAGCTACAACAGGTGGTGCTACGACTACCTCTGTCCCAAGAGATGAGTCGGAGGGGATTTCAAAAAACTCAGTCACGCCCTATGAAGGATAGTGGTACAGGCAGAAATACTCGCCCTATGTGGATGTGTTTACTATCCAGAATGCGTCTGCCACTTGCTTAAAATGACAGATAAAAGTAGGATAGAAGGTGTGAAATGTTCTTTTTTATCAGAAATTCAAAAAATTGATCTGTCCAAAATAAAGTGCACTGACGTTGATCTGCAGGCAATAATAAATTCAGATGCGGCTAAACAAGCCAAAGAAGCAACATACACGGTGGTTGGCTTTGGTGTTCTTGCATTTCAGCGGATTCAAGTGTTGCGTCAAGAAATCGCAACTGCCCGCAAGACTCGCACCAACACCGCTCAGTGAATCCTCCGCTGCACTAGCCTAATTGAAGTGTCAGAAAACCAAGAGTCCCAACGAATAAGCCTCGATAACAAAAGAACCCCTTTACCAGAAGGAACCCTGCCTGTCGGAATAGGTTTGCTGATTGCGGGCGTTGCTAGTTACGCTTTTTTTAAAGTAGGTCAACAAGCACTCGGCAAAGAAGACTTTAAGCCAATCGTTGCGTTGTGGTTTGCAACTTTTGCACTGGCTCCGGGTTTTTTTATGCCAGTAGAACAAGAAGTTGGACGTGCACTCGCTCATCGTCGTGCACTTGGTCACGGTGGCAAACCAGTTGTTCAGCGTGTCATTCCCCTCGTTCTTGGATTACTTACGTTTGTCAGTGTGCTGGTGCTTGTTGCCGGTCCTTGGTTGACAGATGACTTGTTTGAGGGACGCAATCTAATCACCTTCACGCTTATTTTGGCGTTCATTAGTTACGCGCCTGTTCATCTTGCGCGGGGAATTTGTTCAGGTTCTGGACGCTTCACTGCTTACGGAATAATCATGGGACTAGATGGACTAGTACGAATTTTGGGCTGCATTGTGTTGTGGCAACTAAATGTCAAAGCAGTTGGCGCCTACGCACTTGTCATCGCCCTCTCTCCCGGCGTTGGAGTGCTCATTGTTTGGATGCGCGGGGATCTTGCAACAGAGGATGGCCCCTCAGCCGACTACGCAGAAATCACCCCAAATTTGGGTTGGTTGCTCGGCGGTTCAATCTTGGGCGCAGCACTTGTCAATGCCGGACCGCTCGGAGTGGATATTTTGGCACGCGCGGATCAAGCAGAAGATGTGACTGCTTTTGCTAACGGGGTGTTGTTGTCACGCATCCCACTGTTTTTATTTCAAGCCGTGCAAGCAGCTTTGTTGCCAAGACTTGCAAGACTCGCTGCGCGGGGGGACTTGGGTGATTTCCTGAAGGCTTTTAAACAACTACTCATCGTTGTGATTGGCGTTGGCATTATTGGGACTGCAGGTTCATTTGCATTGGGTCCTTTTGTTCTTGACAAAGTGTACGAGGGTGGACTTGATCGGCGGACATTGACATTGCTGGCATTCGCTAGCGCCTTGTACATGGTTGCCCTCGCCACAGCACAAGCTGTCATCGCCCTGCACGGGCATGTCTTTGTCACATTGGGTTGGGCTGCTGGAATGGCAACATTTCTAGTGGTGACCGCATTTTCTGCCGACGACCTATATCTGCGTGTTGAACTTGGCCTCGTGAGCGCATCAATTGCGTCATTGATGCTGTTTTCCTACGCCCTGCATTCCCAAGTTAAGGCAGGATTGCCGCCCGATATTGATTCGGTTATTGAAGGCGCTTTCGACCACCCGCTATAAGAACAATTACCTACCAAGTTTGGCAGTTTCAATTGCCAAATCGTGTTCAACCATCATCGTGACGAGCGAAGAAAAGTCAACTTCAGGTTTCCATCCAAGATTTTTAAACGCTTTAGAGGCGTCGCCAATCAATAAATCGACTTCTGCTGGGCGGAAAAAGCGCGGGTCTTGGCGCACAAACTGATGCCAATCAGGCAATCCAGCCTCATCAAAAGCCTGCGTCAAAAATTCTTCAATGGAGTGGGTCTTTCCTGTAGCAATTACATAGTCGTCAGGCGAATCTTGTTGCAGCATCATCCACATTGCCCGCACATAGTCTCCGGCATAACCCCAGTCTCGCTTGGCATCAAGATTGCCCATCACGATTTCACGTTGCACCCCTAATTTTATTTTGGCTACGGCACTGCTGATTTTGCGAGTTACAAATTCAAGCCCACGGCGCGGACCTTCGTGGTTAAACAAAATTCCAGAACAGGCATAGATACCATAACTTTCGCGATAGTTAACCGTGATGTTGTGCCCAAATACTTTGGCGCATCCGTACGGTGATCGCGGATGAAAAGGTGTGAGTTCAGTCTGTGGTGTCTCACGAACTTGCCCGAACATCTCTGATGATGACGCTTGATAAAAACGAATCGGATTATTTTGTACACCACCGACCATGCGGATCGCCTCAAGCATGCGCAACACACCAAGTCCCGTGATATTGCTGGTCAATTCTGCTTGGTTAAAAGAAATCGCCACAAATGAAATAGCGCCGAGATTGTAGACCTCGTCTGGCTGAGCATATTCCAGCGCAGATATCAAACTGGTGAGGTCGGCAAGATCTCCGGGGACGAGTTCAACGTAAGGAAACTCCTCGGCCAACTGAATGGCGCGGGGATTATTTTGACCCTTGATCATGCCGAATACTTCATATCCCTTACCGTGAAGAAATTCCGCCAGATGCTGTCCGTCTTGGCCAGTTATTCCCGTAATAAAAGCTCTTGGCATGCCATCAAACGCTAGCACCGAGGCAGATGTTTGATGGGCAAGTACGATTCGACCCATGATAAGTGTGCTGTCGGGTGGCGTTGGAGCGGCCAAATTCTTGTCTGGACTTGTCCAACTAGTCGACCCACAGTCAGTGACTGCCATTGTCAATACCGCAGATGACACTATTTTGCATGGCCTCAATATTTCGCCCGACATTGACACTTTGACATACACGCTTGCTGGAGCCATAGATACGAAGCGTGGTTGGGGATTGCGCGATGAGACATGGCGGGCAATGAACTCACTGCTACGTTTTGAAAACATAAGACCAGTTGGCTCATTGGCAGCCCCGACATGGTTCAACTTGGGAGATGCAGATCTGGCAACCCACTTTTACCGAACCGCGCGCCTCCAAGAAGGTGCCACCCTGACCCAGGTCACCGATGAAATACGGCGTGCCTTTGATGTGCAGGTACGAATTATTCCAATGTGTGATCAGACTGTCAGTACCGAAATAACAGTGGCGAGTTGCGATGCAAGCGTTAGCGGACAAACAATCTCTTTTCAAGAATATTTTGTCCGCCACCAACACTCGGTTCCTGTGCAATCTGTTGGTTTTCGCGGATCAGAAACTGCAATCTTTGGCGCACTTGATGAACTGCGTGCGAGTGACGCGATTGTGATTGCACCTTCTAACCCCATTGTGTCTATCGGGCCGTTGCGAGCACTAGCCGGTGTTGATGAAGCCCTGACTGCCCGTCGCGAAAAAGTCATTGCCGTCTCCCCCATCATTGCCGGCGCTGCACTCAAGGGGCCTGCTGATCGGATGTTGCGAGAACTTGGTCACGAGGCATCCGTAGTTGGTATCGCGCGTCTGTACAGTTCGGTGTGCGCAACGTTGGTCATTGATCATGCCGACAAGGATCGCCGCTCAGAAATTGAAGCCACGGGGATGCACTGCGTCGTAACCAACACCGTGATGTCAGACCCGATTGCCGCTCGCAACTTGGCACAGGTTGTCATTGAGTCGGTGATGTAAGGTAGGGATTGAAATGAAAATTACTGCATGGGGTGTGAGTGGAATCGGCGAGATAGTACCTGGTCAACAACTTGGTGACATTATTTTTGAGGCCTGCAGCACCGAACCGAACGGACCATTGCAAGACAACGATGTTTTGGTTGTAACGCAAAAAATTGTGTCCAAAGCTGAGGGACGGCTGGTAGAAATTGATCCCACCGATCCGCTTTCACATAAGGTCCTTGTCGAACAAGAGGCTGTGCGCATCGTTCGGCGTCGTGGAGATTTAATTATAACTGAAACAAAGCACGGATTTGTTTGTGCCAATAGTGGTATTGACCTCTCCAATGTTGAGCGTGGATACGCCGCACTCTTGCCCATTGATAGTGATCGCTCGGCGCGACGCATCCGAGACATCATCCTTGCTAAATCAGGGGTCAATGTAGGCGTAATCATCAGTGACACATTTGGGCGTCCGTGGCGCAAGGGACTCACGGATGTTGCCATTGGGGTCGCTGGTATTGCCGCCGTCGTCGATCTGCGTGGAACAGAAGACGCACTTGGTCGGATGATGCAGGTCACCGAAGTGTGTGTTGCCGACGAACTTGCTTGTGCCGCAGAACTTGTGATGGGTAAGTCGACTGGAATTCCTGTCGCTGTCATCAGAGGCGCCGAACCCGAGTGGTTTCGTGATTCATCGATGAATGAAATCGTTCGTCCCGCCCAAGAAGACCTATTTCGATAGTTCAGCGATGCCGATTTATTCTGAAGGAGTGTAAGCCCCTCGAGTTGCTGCCAGTCCATCTGCAAATGGCGTGAACGGCGACCAACCCAACTGGATACGCGCCCGCACAGGCGAAATGGCAAGACGACTGATATCACTCGGACGTGCAGCACTTGTGCGGGGGGTGACTCCGGAAGTTCCAGCGACTGCTTTCCAGACATCTCGAACCGTTATTTGTTCACCCGTACCCACATTGATTACAAGACCACCAGCACGGTCTATTGATCGCACTAGTGCATCGACAACATCATCAATAAAAATAAAATCACGACTTTGCTTTCCGTTTCCATGTACTACTGGTGCTTGTCCGTTCATATGAGCATCAATAAATGCCGCAACTACGCCATCTTTTGCGCGCTGGCGTGGCCCATACACATGACCTGTCGCAAGAACGGTGTATTCCACGGCAGAAAGATCACGGTAGACACTGTGTGCGTCAGCAATTGAGCGAGCGATAATTTCTGGAATAGAACGTGATTCAGACATATGACCTTCTTTGATTGGAAGGTCACGCACTGCTACCTCGCCATATAAAAGTTTGGCCGGAAGTGTCGTGATCACCTTTGACACACCCGAAATGCGTGCTGCCTCCAGCACGGCGATTGCGCTTGCTATTGCAGTCAGCGCGCCGGTCGTTTGAGAGTTTGATGGAGCAAACGCATTCAATACAAACACCACATCGGGTCGCCGTAAACTGACCAACTCCGCAAACGAATCACCCAAAATATCAACGTGCTGAAATTTCAGTTTTCCGCCTTGTTGACGGGCATCCGACAAATTGCCGAGAGATCCCGAAGAAAGATTATCAACTACATCAATTTCAATACCCTGAGCAAGAAGGCGATCGACAAGGTGTGATCCGACAAAACCTGCGCCGCCACATACCATGATGCGAGATGGAGTCATAAAAACATTCTCACAGAGTCGCAGGGTCGGGGATCTTTTTTGCTACCAGTGTCGTGTGGCCATCAATTCGTCCTTCAGCCCCAACAACACAATCTGTAACATTGGCGTACGCACCAATATGTCCCATCACAATGCTGGCTTCAACGCGAGCCCCGTCTTGGACTACTGCACCAGGCAGCAAAACTGAGTTTGCAACAATTGCTCCGGCTCCGATTCGGCAACCATCGCCCACGACTGAGTGCGTAATCACTGCAGTTCCTGCAATGTGGGCTTGGGCGGCAATTGACGCCAATATTTGAGAGCGAGTTCCATCTATTAGGTCAAGGTTCGCCGCCAAGTAAGTCTCAGGTCTGCCCGTATCTATCCAGTAATCATTCGTGGACATTGCATAAAGCACGCCCTTTGCTGCGAGGGCCGGAAACACTACGCGTTCAGCTGATAAAGGCTTATTTGGGACAACATAGTCAAGAACGGATGGCTCAAAGATATAAGTTCCGGCATTTACGGCCCGACTTGTAGTTTCGTGGGCTTGAGGCTTTTCTACAAAACGCTGCACGACTCCGTCGTTGTTTGTTTCAACAACCCCGTACTGTGATGGATCTTCAACGGGAGTGAGATGCAGAGTCGCAATGGCTCCATGATTTCGATGAAAAGCAATCAACGTTGAAATATCAAGATCAGTGAGGATGTCCCCGTTGACAACAATAAAAGTTTCGTTGATTTGGGCAAAACGTGCGGCAAATCCAATGGCTCCAGCCGTGTCCATCGGCTCTGGCTCTACGGCATAACGAAGTGCAACCCCAGCACACACACCATCTGGAAACGCCGACATAAAAGGCTCAGGTTTGAAACCCAGCGCTAAAACAACCTCGGTAACTCCTACCACACTTAATCCGGCGATGACATGCTCCAGCAATGCAACATTGGCCACGGGCAAAAGTGGCTTGGGTGTTGTAAATGTGAGCGGCCTCAGCCGGGTGCCAAAACCACCGACCAGGATAACCGCACGCATTATCCGCTCGTAGTAGTAGTAACGCCAACGACAGTCGTCGCAGGAGCATCGGCGAGAGTTGTAGAGGTGATGCCACCCGAATCTTTTGCACCAAGTTCAGGCAAGTTGGCAGCCGCCTCAGGGATTGGCACGTCGGCGTCGGCTGCTACATAGGCAATGGTGATCGCCATTCCATCTTCTTTGATTCGAATATTATCAAAGTCGGTTATAAAAAGTTTTTTCTGATCTGGATCGTCATATCTGTCCCATGCCACAACCTTGACTACACCATTCACAGTTTTTCCTTTGGCATCCTTGCACTTGTCAACATCGACATCGTAGGTGACGCCATCATTTTGATCAGCCGGGAAAACAATTTTGTCTTTTGTGACTGATAATCCGTACACATCAAAGAAAACACCGAGTTTGGCCCGATTTCCAGAGGCCAATGCCGAGGGGTGCCAATGAATCACGCCATCGTCGTGACTGTGGATTCCGTATTTTATGAAATTCGGATCAAGTGGCTCTTCTTTGTTACCAACTAATTTTTCGAGAAACTTTCCATCGTTTGTGGTCTGGGACGGATCTGCGCACTTATAGAAACCCAGAGCGACATGCCAATGGTCGTTGGCCGTTGGTGGCGTATTCTTGCTCGGTGCTGACTCTCTGGCATACGCGATTAGTACGAAACCCAACACCAAAATGACAGCCATCACGGCAGGAAAAAGTGTTCCGCCTTGAAATCGGACTTTTTTGCCCTTGCCCTTTTGCGCTAGACGCGCCAAGCGTTTTGCTGAAGATCCACTAGCCATGAGACAAAGAGGCTACAAGGCGATTCGTCACCATACTGAGCAAATCGGCATACATCTTTGCCACAGCCTCAGCAGAAACATGTAGTTCCACCCACTCTCGGCCTGATTTCCCCATGGTCTCTGACATGACAGGGTCGCTCACCAAACGAGATATGGCACTGACAAGGGCCAGCGGATCGTCGGGCGCAACACAGAGTCCACCACCACTCGCTGCCAAAATTCGTGGCACCTCTGTGTCTGGATCGATTGCGGCGACGATGACTCGACCTGCAGCCAAGATGCTGTAGGTCTTGGAAGGAACACTGACCACACCGAGACCCGCACGAAGTGGGACGACATGAATATCAGCAGTCGCCAAGACTTCGGACAAACGCTCCTTTGGCTGATAATGACCAAAGCGAAGATTTGAGATGCCAATTGCTTGCGCTTGCAATGCCTCCTTGGCACTTCCTCCTCCGTTGATGACGAAAGTGACATGAGGCATCTGTCGTGCCGCTTCAATCAAAAGCTCAAGTGACTGTGAAAAACCGACATTGCCGGCATACATCACCACCAACTCGGGTCCGATAGAAAGTTCTCGTCGATAAGCAGTCATGCGATTGAGGGGACGAATGGCATTGACATCAATAAAATTCGGAATCACAACCACCCGATTGTGTGCTTTGCTTTTGATTTTTTTCTGAACATTGCGCTGTAGGTCCTCGGATAGGACAACAATCTTGCTCGCCCGATGATAGGTCACTATCTCCAATTTTTTTGCACATGCGATTACGAATCGATTTGTGATTGCACCCGTTGTGACTGCGGCATCTGGAAAAATATCCTGAATATTAAATATAAGTGGAGCCCGACGGAGAAAACTTGAGCACCAACCCATTAGCCCTAGGGTTAGTGGTGGAGACATTGAAATTACGGCATGGACTCGACGATGAATGCCACCAGCAAACAACGCACTGACTCCAGCAAGCACGCTAAAAGCGATAAAGCCAAGAGCGCGACGCACAAGGCCCTGTTTATTTTTTCCTGGAAACGGATGCAGACGAGTAATCGAGCCCCACGCCGTGTGCTCGCGGCGAATGAGGCGACCCGTCCAACTAGATTCAATCTCGTGATCTCTGTACCACGGAAGCGCAGTAACGACATGTACTTCAATGTTGTACTTCACAAGTTCAGCAACGATTGCCGTCATGACATCCCCTGTTGGTGCAATGTCTGGCGCAAAGTGTGGACACAAAACAACAAGTCGCATCGCGGGAGCGGTCTTCATAGCAAAGCCTGGCGATACACCTGCATGAGTGCTGCCCCTGAGCGCTGAGTTGTAAACCAAGTTGCACGAGTTTTGCCAGCCAAAAACAATTCTTGGCGTCTGGCCCGCACTGCAACAAGAGCGTCTGCCCACGCCTCGATCCTGAGCGGCAGCACAATTCCGGCGTCCCCTACCACTTCAGGCAGGCTCGTTTTATCGCTGCAGATAACTGGCACCCCAAGCGTCATCGCTTCAACGACGGGTGCGCCAAAACCTTCATACTCCGACGGAAACACCACGGCCTCTGCCATCTCAATCAAACCATCGCGCTCATCGGGCGTAATGTGACCCGTGCGAACGACGCGTTGGTCGAGGCCAAGTGCTGAAACCATGCGCATCACTTCAGACTCAGCATGACCCGTAGAACCTGTCAAGACCAACCGCAGTGTCGGGTCAGACCACGCTGAGTAATCAGAGGCCAGCAGTTTCAGTAAAAACTGATGATTTTTGTGTGGGTGCGTAATGGCTGGATACACGATTACAGGGCCTGACCCAAGTGAATACTTACGCCGCAGTGCGTCTGGCGATGTTGCATTTACCCCTAATTGTTTTTCAATCCCGTGCGGAACTACATGTATTTTTTTGGCCTCAACGCCTAGATGCTGTACCAGACTATTGGCAACAAATTGCGACGGCACTGCAATTAGTGATGCCCGTCTTACTGAAGATGGAACCATCATCTTTAAATACCGCAACTTTAAGTTTTTTACATAGTGCGGGTACTCCGCCCACTGGATGTCATGCACGGTTAATACGGACGGCTTGGCTTGGGCGCGGGGCAAAGTGCCTCCACCATGATGCATCAACTCAACAGAACGCGACATCATTGGCAACCAGGAATGCTCAAATGCGACACGCAGAGCCCGAGTCGTACATTTCAAAGGTGCTTCAACCACTTTAAATTCTTTGGCGATGGACTTATGTCGCGCACCAAAACCCTTCGGAGCAAAAACTTGAATTTCAAATTCATGTTCATTTTCTTTGAGCCCCAGCAATTGTCGCACGAGATAGTCCTCGCTGCCGCCCACTCCAGGACGACACCACAAAAGATTCATCCCCACATGTACGCGACGCTTCATCATGCGCACACCTTTGAATACACACTATGAGTAAGAGCGGCAGTTTGTTGCCATGACATTGTTTGGGCATGAGCTCGACCCAGATGACTGAGTTCGTCATAACGCGCCAGCACCTGCCGCAGACCATCAGCAATTGCTTCAATGTCCAAAGGATCGACCAAGACTGCTGCCCCAGCAGAGACTTCTTCTGTGCTCGTTCCCCGAGATGTCAACACCGGAGTTCCGTGCATCATCGCCTCAAGAATGGGTAATCCGAAGCCTTCCATGATTGACGGACAACACAATGCTCGTGCACCCGCATATAAGGCTCCAAGATCATCGGCTGGCACATGCCCCAAAAAAACAATATTCTTGGAGACAACTGGTGCTGCATTTCCCCAACCTGGCGCACCAACAATGACGAGTGGTGGCACATCTGTCATCAATGAATGCGCTTCAACCAGCCTCATCAGATTTTTACGTGGTTCAAGAGTCCCTACAAACAACAAATAATCAGATGCCAACGAGTACTGACTACGTACCCGTTGCACATCAGATGCTGTTGTCGGTGCTTGACGTACTCCGAGCGGAACGTGATGAAGCAGTGAAACATCAAATCCCGCCTCCGCACAATCAGACATGGTTGCCCGCGAGGAGCAAAGCACTGCCACGGCTTTATTCTTCAAAATATCCAGGTTGCGCCTGAAAATTTTGTTGCCACGCCTCGTAAAAAATTCCGGGTAATGCAAAAACGCGAGGTCGTGCAGCGTCACGACGAGTGGTCGCGTTGTTGCTGGTGCAATGATTGTTGTGGCGTGTACGAGATCTACATCATCTACTACCGCTTCAACTTTTGGCCATGACAGCCGCAACCAAGATTCATAAAGGAGCGGTCCGCCACAAGGCAGGTACCGCATCGGGACCACTGGCTCAAACCCAACCGCTGCCCCGCCCCGATGTCGCCCGGCAACCCCAATCAGTTCCAGATTCGGCATTACTTGTAGGGCTCGCGCCACCTCTAGGGCAGCAACCGCCGTCCCCCCTGGCACACGGTGCCAACATTGCTCAAGGGTATAGGCCACACGCACGGCTCTCATTCTGACCGCTCCCGCCCTACGCTTGCACTCATGTCGTCATTCTGGAACAATCGCCCTGTCCTTGTTACTGGTGGCCATGGGTTTTTGGGCCGTGTGGTGGTGCATCTTTTAGAGTCGGTCGGAGCTGTTGTTGCCGCGCCCACCCGTCAAGCCTATGACCTCACCATGCCTGGTGTCTCAGAAAAAATGCTGGCCCACTACTCACCCACGCATGTAATTCATCTTGCCGCCCGTGTAGGCGGTATCGGATACAACCAAATCGCACCTGCACCTTTGTATTTGGACAACCTGTTAATGGGCACTCATGTAATTGAGGCTGCCCGCACATTTGGTGTGGAAAAAACTGTTTTACTCGGAACCGTTTGTAGTTACCCCAAGTTCGCAGCGGTGCCATTTGCTGAGACATCTCTTTGGGATGGTTATCCCGAAGAAACGAATGCACCCTATGGAATTGCCAAAAAAGCACATCTTATTCACGCCCAGGTTAATGCCCAGCAGTACGGTCAAAAATTTGCTTATTTGATCCCGACGAATCTTTATGGACCAGGTGACAAATTTCATCCTTCGGTCTCCCACGTAATTCCAGCGTTGATAAAAAAATGCATCGATGCTCAAGAATCTGGCACCGAGACAATCAATGTTTGGGGCACCGGTACGGCGAGTCGTGAATATCTTTATGTAGTTGACGCAGCAGCAGCAATTATTTTGGCTGCTGAACTGTACGACGGCACGGATCCCCTTAATCTTGGTACTGACAATGAAGTAACAATTCGCCAAACGGTTGAGAAAATTTCAGAAATAACAGGTTTTAAAGGCAAAGTGATTTGGGATTCAAGCAAACCTGATGGTCAGCCTCGGCGTCGCATTGACCCAAGCCAAGCTCACAGCAACCTCGGTTGGCGAGCCACCATGAACTTTGAGCAAGGCTTGCGCAATACCGTGGATTGGTATCTTGCCAACCGCCATATCGCCGAAGCAGAACCACGCTAAAGCATGTTGCTTTTTATAAACATGTCACAGTGACCCCCAATGCGTGCGTCCTACACTTAGGGCGTGACACTTCCTCCCCCAACGCTCCCTAGTTGCTATCGGCACCCGAATCGCTTTACGGGTCGGCATTGCACTCGTTGTGGGCGCCCCGCGTGCGGCGACTGTTTGGTACAAGCCGACATTGGCTCTCGATGCGTTGGATGCGTCCGCGAGTTACAACCAAATCTGCGGACTCGCGCCCGCTTCTGGAATGCAGGGCAACAAGGCATTATCACTCGCCTACTGATCAGCATCAATGCTCTGGTATTTGTGTGGCTAATCGCTGGTGGCTCTCAGGGTTCACTGTTGGGTGGTTCAATCAATCAACACCACGTTGATCTGGGACTAGCACAAGAATTTTTGCGCCAGGGTGAGTGGTACCGCATGGTTACAGCTGGGTTTTTGCATTTTGGCCTTTTCCACATTGGCATGAATATGTTGTTGTTATATCAACTCGGAAACCTGCTGGAACCAATTTTGGGGCGCGGTAAATTCATTCTGCTGTATTTTGGGGCGCTACTGGGTGGTTCTGCGGGCGCTATCATCACCAGCCCTTTTGGTCTTACAGGTGGTGCATCGGGGGCAGTCTTTGGCTTGATGACTGGTGCTGCGGTGGTCTTGAGTCAACGCGGCATCAATCCAATGCAAACAGGTCTAGGTGCCACGTTGGTGCTCAACTTGGTGATTACATTTGCGCTTCCAGGAATTTCAGTTGGCGGTCACGTTGGTGGTGCACTCGTTGGCGCAGGAATCAGTTGGGTGATGGTAAACCCAAACCTCAATCGGTCGACACCGTGGTTGTCTTGGGCTGCTCCGGCGATTGCCATCGTCGGCGCATTTTTTGTCGCGAACATGACTCTGTAGCAACAACTTTTTTAAAAGTCGCAGACTGCTTAAGAGTGACAGGCTCCACCGCAACAACCGCCGCCACCACTACTTGTGGGCATTGGTGCTGGTGTTGTCGCCCCAGACGTCGAAGTCCCAACGGAGGCAAACACGCTCAGCAGTCGCACAGCGTTGTCGTGACCATTTGGACAGGTAGCTGCATTGTTGACTTGAGCCATTGGTCGACGCTCTTCAAAAGTCGCTTCACAAGTGCGGCAGCGGAACTCATATAAAGGCATATCTAGAGTGTAGAGCAGATTCTTGGCTGGTTGACTAACTCTATGTCCCCGCGCTTGTCGACTCCCCTACAAACCAGACCTGCGCAGGTGGTGCCAGAGACCGAACTGACCCCCGAGACAGGTGAACCAATCGTTGCCCATATCGTCAAAACTGAACCGGGCGAATCAGCGGCTGCAAAAGTCCTTGAGGCGCGAGTTTATGGCACTCCTCTGGAAGCGGTATGCGGACACGTGTGGGTGCCATCTCGCGATCCCAAACAATTACCGATGTGTCAAAAATGCAAAGACATCTATGACACTTACCGCATGTTCAATGAGCATCTAGGCGACTCGCCCTCAGAATAAGTATCACCGAAAATCACGACTACCTGCTGAAGCGACGGCGTGCAACGGGGATATGACCTCAGCGATAATGTTGATTGCACCTTCAACATTTTCAATTCGTCCACGCACCAACAACGCTGGTGCATTGCGAGCCACGCTGCGATGTCGAGCCCAGCATCCGATTGAACATACAACGTTAATAAGCCCTGTTTCGTCTTCAAGATTGATGAATGTTGCACCGTTAGCCGTCATTGGTCGCTGACGATGTGTTACAACTCCAGCCACCCACACTCGCTGTGTGCTGGGAATGTGGTTGAGCACATCAGCGCACACCACTCCGAGTGCGGACAGTTGCTCGCGCACAAACTTTGTGGGGTGCCCGTTGGGAGATATTCCTGTTGCCCATAAATCTGCAATGGCTTCTTCGATGGGTTTCATGCCTGGCAGGTGTGGTGCTGTCTGCACGGCAGTAACTCCTTCTAATCTTTCTGCGTTACCAGATACATGTGAACCAGCACTCCAAAGTGCACTGCGCCGACTGAGCCCAAAACCATTCTGAAATACACCGGCAGTGGCCATCGCTTCTATATGTGGACGTGACAACCCACTCACACGCCGGCTTAGATCATCGATGCTGACGTATGGCCTACCCGAGGCAATGCGAGCAGCCAATTCAGCGCCGACTCCACGCACTGAGCCGACGCCCATTCGCACGGCTAATTGACCATTTGACTCAGCACAAAACTCTAATGTCGCACTATCTGAGGACTCATTGATGTCAGGTGAAAGCACCACTACGCCATGTCGTCTTGCGTCTTGAGCCAATGTATGCGGTGACCAAAATCCCATCGGCTGAGCATTTAGCAATGCTGCACAAAATACTGCCGGTTCATGCAACTTGATCCACGACGATGAGTACACCAAATAGGCAAAACTGACTGCGTGACTTTCAGGAAATCCATAATGAGCAAACGCCTTCATCTTGTCAAAAATTTGATCAGCGATTGCCCCCTTGACACCGCGCTCTGCCATGCCGATATACAAACGCTCTCGCAACTGTTGCATGCGTGCTCGAGATCGCTTTGAACCCATTGCTTGGCGCAATTGATCTGCTTCTGCTGGCGTAAACCCAGCGATATCAATTGCCATTTGCATCAACTGTTCTTGAAACAACGGCACACCAAGTGTTTTTCCTAAACTATTTTCAAGCAATGGATGTAGATATGTCACGGGCTCTTTACCGTTGCGTCGTCGAATATAGGGATGAACGGATCCACCTTGAATGGGTCCTGGTCTAATGAGCGCGATTTCGACGACTAGATCATAAAATCGGCGCGGCTTGAGGCGAGGCAATGTTGCCATTTGCGCTCTTGACTCGATCTGAAACACACCCACGGTGTCGGCACGACACAACATGGCATACACATCATCTTCTTGGGGCAATGTTGCCAGATCGAGTTCGTATCCGCGGTGCTGCAAAATAAAGTCTGTGGCGTTATGCAGAGCCGACAGCATTCCGAGCCCCAGAAGATCGAATTTTACAAGCCCAGCAGCAGCACAGTCATCTTTGTCCCACTGCAACACACTTCGATTCTGCATCCGACCCCACTCGACTGGACACACTTCAATTACAGGTCGATCACACATCACCATTCCGCCAGAATGAATACCCAAATGACGCGGCATATCCTGAATGAGGTCTGCTAGTTCTTGCACCTGTGGATCTGTGTCTTCTTGGTTGTGAGCAACACCGAGTGCACGTTCCATGTCGCGCACTGCTGATTTAGTGCGATATGTAATCACATTTGCCACCTGAGCAGCATGGTGCCGTCCGTGTCGTTGATAGACGTACTGAATTACTTCTTCGCGACGACCACTTTCAATGTCAATGTCAATGTCAGGCGGACCATCACGCTCTGGCGACAAGAACCGCTCGAATAACAAGCCCAGCGACACGGCATCGGCCTTGGTGATGCCGATGGCGTAACACACGGCACTATTGGCTGCACTACCTCGTCCTTGACACAAAATATCTGAGCGTCGGCAGAACTCAACAATATCCCAAACCACCAAGAAATACCCGGCAAACCCAAGCACCTCGATGACTTCAAGTTCGTGATCAATAACTCGCCAAGCCCTGGCACGAAGTGATAAATCTTCTTCGCTATTTGCGGGTCGTAGACCGTAGCGATGCGTTGCACCTTGCTCTGTCAAATCTCGCAAGTAAGCAATTTCTGTCATGTTTTCTGGACATGGAAATGGTGGGAGTCGCGGTGCTACAAGCGACAGATCAAACGCGGCGGTGGCTCCAATGCTGCCAGCCGCCTCAACAACACCTGGATAGCGCGCAAACCGACGATATTGCTCTGCGGTGCTACGCAAATACGCAGTAGCGGCAGGGGCCAATAGATAATCAACCGTATTCAATGCAGAACGTTTGTTGATGGCAGAAAAAGCTGTGGCAACGCGATGATGTGCCGGTAGTGCATATGACACATCGTTAGTTGCTAGGCACAATAAGTCGCGTCGTGCGGCAAGTTGCACGAGTGCATCATTGCGTGCAGTGTCTAGAGGGTCGCCATGATCCCATAATTCAACAAGAACATTGGACGCCCCGAATAGTTCGCACAATTGTGCCAATACTCGGTCTGCAGCGGCTGGTCCATGTTGCATCAGTGCACGCACTACTGCACCGCTTGATGAGCCCGTCAGTACCCAACAATGATTCATGACATGCGCCGCAAACATTCGCACATCTGTGAGTGGGGCGTTCTTGACACCCGCTAGTTGGGCTTCACTGATTGCTCGGCACAACTGTGCGTATCCGGCTACCCCTTTGGCCAGAAACACCACATCGCCGGCACAAACTGCTCCACTAAAACCGCTACACCACATCTCGGCGCCAAAAACAGTCGGCAAACCCACTGCTCGTGCTGCTTGAGCAAACCGCACGACACCATAAAACCCATTGCGATCGGTCAGGGCGAGTGCTCCTAGTTGGAGTTGGGCTGCACATTCAGCCAGTTGTTCGGGATGGGATGCCCCATTTAAGAATGAGAAATTTGAGCGACAATGCAACTCTGCGTACGCGACCATCCAGCCATCGTAGCGAACATATGTTCGTACTTAACCACCGATTATGGCTTGGCAGGCCAACAGTGCACCCCGCAACCCGTCATCAGCAATTGCTAAGGCTTGCTCCCATGTGAACCAATCCACATCCTGGCTTTCTTCTGGTCCGGGTTTTGGCGTCTCGTGCGGTGCAACCACGACATAGCGCAAATCGAAATGCGTGTGACCGCGTGGTCCGGGATGCACATCAACATGAATAAAGCGTTCACCTGTGATGGGATGTGCCACTACGAGACCAGTTTCTTCATGAGCTTCCCGAAGTGCTGCATCAGCAGGTGTTTCACCGACTTCAATATGCCCACCTGGCTGCAACCATAGATTCAGTCGTTTGTGCAGATGCAGAACGGTTGCTGTTGGACTGATTGCAGAATTAACAACGATTGCCGAGGCAGTGACATGCAGTGGCCCTGCGTCTTCGTCACACGGACGCAACAAAGTGGGGACCACATCTAAAAAATGTTGTACTGAGTCTTGTTCTCGCTGATCAATTGCAACATGGGCGCGCAACGTACCAAGAAGTTGATGCAACATGACCGCCACGCTAGTCGTATACGGCACTGATATACCATTGTTGATTTTCAATCGTCAACAGAACTAGATACTCCACTTGCGTATGGGGGTGCTGAACGAGTAGTTGCAATCGCGCCAGCCGACGTCGACGTATCGGATCCCACCATCGTTCTTCTACGGGCCACGGACCAGCAAATTCTTGCACTGTATAATTAACTACATCTGCCAAGCGTGCACTGTGATCCAGTAATCCACCCCGCACACACAGGATGCTTGGCATCTGCAATAGTTCGTGACGTCCAGTAATCACCACCATCAACCCATCTTTGTCTTGCAATTGCACTAGTTGTGGTTGCGAAAAGACAATTGCTGGCCAAGGCGTGGGCACCGAACCTGTCCAGTGTTGTTGGGCTCCGCGTCCGATGCTGACGCGTTCTGCACACGCCACATAATCTCGAATATCTACACTGCCCACTGGAACTTGTGAAAAAACACGGGCAACATCACGCCCACCTTGCCATTCTGGAACAGTGATATCAATATCGGC
Source organism: Actinomycetota bacterium (assembly GCA_005790505.1). GTDB lineage: Bacteria > Actinomycetota > Acidimicrobiia > Acidimicrobiales > Ilumatobacteraceae > UBA2093. The sequence goes on along the minus strand of SXUP01000019.1, from coordinate 13,838 downwards.
ATGTACGGAAATTGCGAGTGAAATGCTTCGCAAGACGCGTTCAACATGCTCCTGACGACCACCCCACAGACTCTGTTGCTGGGCATCAATGGGGCGCACGTCCATGGGAGAAAGTTGCACCCGCGTAATGCCAGCCGTTGCTGCCGTTCCGACATCAGCACCGAGCCAGCCGTCTAGTTGCCAGCGCATGCGTTCAAGAATTGCTTTTTCGCTGAATCCACGGGGCTGATGCCACATCCGTTCATTGCGCTCGCCGTGGTCTGTTTCAAAAAGCATGTGCAACCGAATGCACTGCAGAGCACGACTCTCAAGCGTCCTGATGAGATTGTGTGATGGCTCGCTCAGCGCTACCACCACTGCTCCACTAATCAAGACTGGATCTTCAAAAATGTGCTGTACACCATCATCAATGGGTACCGCATCGGGCACCAGCATGCTGACATCAGAGCCGTGAACAATTTGGTGCAAGCGTTCGCCAAGTAATCCAAACCTGTCGATTAATTCACGTTCTGTTAGTCCGGCGACTGCCCCTATTGTTGTAAGGCCAAGTCGTCGCAACAAATCAATTGTGTCGGCATCAATGTCTGCGCACACACCTAATGCATCCGTGGGCAAGTGCCCCAGAAAGTCTTCTGAGCTGCCAACTGGAACAACGCAAGGTGAGTCAGAAAAAGATGACTGGTGTGCCGCTGCCAAGGCTGCGACTCGACCATCGGCGATACCTATACCGTGAACCACTGGCAACGCTTGCTTTGTGCACAACTCATGCAGCAGATAACCGACTGCGACGTCTCCGCCAAAGTACCGTGAAGGGCCCCTTGTTGCCAGAAGCGCAATGCCAGCAGTATCTACTTGAATCAGTGGGGCAAGACTAGACAATGCACGCACTACAGATTCAAAAGCGCGATGCGCAGTATCTGTATCGTCGTGCCCGGGCATGGCGCCCCAGTTTGGAAAAATAACTGCTGCAGTACGTGTGGTTCTCAACATGACACTTGCAAAAAGTGCTCAGATAGTCGTGGTAGAAGTATTTTTTGTGGCTGCATGTTGTACACACGACGGCCTTCTGTGATAACCGTGACTTCCCGTTGACGGGCATGTCCACTAAACATCCATCGCGATGATGCAATACGCAGGGTGATGTCAACTGGAAAATCATGTGTGTCGCCAATTACGAACAGCACTGCAGACTGTGCTTTGACTCGTGTTGTGAGTTTGCGCGCATCTGTTGCACTGCATCGTGGCGGGGCAGTTACGACAAGATCAATACCGTCAACTAGGGCACCCATCATGCGCGACCAATGCTGTGTCACACGGCTGGTATTAATACACAACAGTCTTTCGAGTGCTACTCCGTACTCGCGCACCGACAACAAACCTGCGTGCGGCAGATCTACCAAAGCCATCCATGATCCGTCAGATATTGCACGCGCGACAAGCGACCACACAAGTGACGTCGCGCCAGACCCGACGCACTGATATACGCAACCCCGTTCAAGCGCACCCTTCGGCAAGATTGCACATGCCTCAGCAGCAACAGAGATGAGCCCATGCTGGGTCTGGCGTTGCACTAGATCTTGACCAGACATGAGATGGGTACTTGTGAGTATTTCTGCCACCCCAGGACGAATCATGCCACTATTGTAGCGAACATATGTTCGTACTTACAAAATTGATTCTTGTATTTCGGTTGTTTTATTCCTTGCCCTTTAGTTATTTGCCCTTTAGTTATTTGCCTTTGAGTATTCGGTCAAGTGCCACCACAAATGAACGCGCGTCCAAAGCCCACTCATCGGCTCCGAGTTGATGAGCTTCAGCCATGCTATTGATTGCTCTGCCGCCGACAAATACTCGTACATCTTGGTCAATGACATTCCGCAACTGAACAATTAAATCACGCACCGCTGAGCGCGATTCGTCGGCATTTGCGCTGATCCCGATTGCTAAAATCCCATTGGAGTGGTGCACGGCCGACAAGAATGTCTCGTTTGGTAGATCTGCCCCCAGATCATGCACTTCAAATCTCGCCAACCGAACAACGTCCGCCAAAATTGAGATTGCCAGCGAATGGTGCTCCCCGGACGGTGCTCCAAGCAACACAACCCCGCGTGTGCGTCCGCGATGAGCACTCTTGGCACCCAAGCGAGCCACTAGTCGAGTAGCAATACCTGTCGCTCGATGCTCGACATAAATTTCAAGTTTGCCGGCATGCCAACGCTCGCCAATCGCGGCCATTGCCGGCGCCAAGATATCAAGGTAAACATCTACAAATTCTGCTCCAGAATCTATGGCTGCCTCTAGAACTGACCAAGATCCTGAGCCGTCTCCGGCAAGTAAGCATGCTTCAAGACGATCGCGCCAGATAGAGGACCGAACATCTTGAATCATTTGACTGGTCTGGATAAGCGGTTTCTTGCTGTCATTTTGCTTGCTCTGAAAGAGCAAGAGATCATCCACTGCAACTACCCAGATACCACCTTCTTTGTGCGCCTCCAATTGACCGTGCCGCACGTAGCGATAAGCCGTCATGTAGTGAACTCCGAGCAAGTCGGCGGCCTCCTTCAACGAGACAAAACGTCGCTCTGGAGAATCCATCACGTCAGGCTAAGCGTGAAAGGAACTTCAACTATGACTGAGCCCAACATGTTTGTTGGAGCAACAAACATGATTTGGAATGCTTTGCGAATTCATAATCAAGACCCCGTCAAACGAGCACGTGCATCTTTGCTGCGTTGAAAAAGATGTGCTGGCACGCGTGGATCAAGGATTTCGCCACCTGCCGCCACCGGCGCAGTGTCAACCACTGGTGCTTCTACTTGAGCCATCAAAGATTCAATACTTGGTGGTTCCATTCCGGGTTTCCAATATTGATAGAGATCTCGCACGATGTCCGTCAAGCCTGCCTGAGTCGCTCCGGGCGCAAGTTGTGCGGTCACGATATTGCTAAAGACGTGCACCGAAATCACTTGCCCTGATTCCAGAAAACGCCGAGAAATCACAGCCGATGGTCTGGTTCCCTGACAACTCTCTACCGAGACAAAGTTCTCATGTCCCTGCCCAGTGAGAGACCTGTTGGTCTCAAATCGGACCATTCGACCTAATGCGGAGGTTTTTTCTTCAACGGCTACCGGCTGACCCATTTACCCGACGATAGTCAATAACTATCCAAGAGCACGGCTTCACTCGGTAGATTGCCTAGAAGTACAATTCAGGGTTTAAAGAACGAGTGTGTCTCGTCGAATTGAAGGGGTTTTATGGCCGAAATAACGCTCGATGATTTTGAACAAGAAGCAAGAAAATTCTTGGACGCAAACGCCGAACGGCGGGAAGCAGAGAAAGCTTTCGTCTGGGGCGAAGGTGCAGACATGATGGGCGCCTTTGAAGAACGCTCGCGCGAATCTGAAGAGCGCATCGTTGGCGATGCTAAAAACTGGCGTGGGAAGAAATTCGCCGCTGGATTTGGATGGATCACTGGCCCGAAAAAGTTTGGCGGACGCGAACTTCCGGGTGCTTACGAAAAGACCTTTGCCCGTCTTGAGTCTGAATACCGCACGCCCAATGAGGGCATCTTTGGAATAGGACTTGGAATGGTTGCGCCCACCATCTTGGCCCACGCAACCGAAGAAGCAAAAGAGCGCTACCTAACGGCGATGTGGAGTGCCGACATTGTCGCCTGTCAATTATTCAGCGAGCCAGGTGCGGGCAGTGACCTTGCATCCTTGAGCACAAAGGCGATTCGAGATGGTGATGAGTGGATTGTCACGGGTCAAAAAGTATGGACCTCAGGTGCTCAGTATTCAGACATTGGTGAAATTATTTGCCGAACCAATCCCGACCTGCCCAAACACAAAGGTTTGACTGGATTTATCGTTGACATGCACGCTCCCGGCATTGAAATTCGACCACTTCGGCAGATGACAGGTGGCGCGAGTTTCAACGAAGTTTTTTTCAACGAAGTCCGCGTCCCAGACAGTCATCGACTAGGTGACGAAAACAACGGCTGGAACGTTGCCCTGACCACACTGATGAACGAACGGGCCTCTATTGGGGGCGGTGGCAGCACCGGCACGAACGCCGATAATCCACTCATCGTGCGCATGATTGCAATGGTTCAACATTTCGGGTTGAACAATGACCCTCTAGTGCGTGACGAATTAGCTGCCCTGATCACGGGCTATCGGGTGGCGAGCTACAACAACCAACGGGCAATGGCCAAAATACGGGCGGGACAAACTCCTGGACCAGAAATGTCCATCGCCAAGATGGCCTTGACATTGAATCAAACAAAGCTCGGCAACTTTGCTGCTCGAGTATTGGGCCCAAGAATTCAAGCGGACACCGGTGAGTGGGGAACCTTCTCATGGGGATCCCTCGTGCTGGGAACACCTGGACTACGAATCGCTGGAGGATCGGACGAAGTCATGCGCAATATCGTTGGAGAACGTGTCCTCGGATTGCCCAAAGAGCCTGGAATCGACTCGGTGTCACCGTTCCGTGAATTGAAGATCTCGGTTTCTCAAAAGTAAGCGTTTCCAAAGGCTGAAATATTATTTGACTCCTCGGGTTAGGTTCCACGATATTCGGTGATGAGGAGTCGGTCCATGTTTTTTAATTGCATCCATATGAACGCGAGCTCCGTAGCCTTTATTTGATGCCCACTCAAAAATCGGATATTGGGCATGTAATTCCCGCATCATCGCATCGCGTTCAACCTTGGCGATCACGCTTGCTGCGGCCACCGAGCAACAATCGCGGTCTGCCTTTTTTTGAACGATGATTCGTGATGTGCAAACCAGCCCATCCGCATCTGCTGGTCGCTCGGGCTTTGAGAGCCAGTTGTAATTTCCATCCAAAATCACAACATCTGGTATCACTCCCAACGCTGCCAAGGCTCTCTCTCCGGCCAAGCGCAGTCCGACTAAAATCCCATGGTCATCAATTTCTCGTGCAGTTCCGATTCCGGTTGCCCACGCTGTCGCCCATTGCCGAGCAGGCCCAACGACGACCTCACGCTGATGCGCAGTCAACAACTTGCTATCTGCAAGTCCCTCGGGCGGCTTTGCACACGTTCGCAAAATAGCCACGATGCCCACCATCACTGGACCAGCAAGTGCGCCACGGCCGACTTCGTCGACTCCTGCCACCACGGTGCTGTCAGTCGTGCACAGAGATCGTTCAAGATCACATGTTGGATAAATGCGGGGAGATAATCGCCTTGACATTATTTGACACTATTTGGCGCTGTTGGCGCCTCAAGGAGAGTCTCTCCTGCGGCTTGCGTTGAGGACCACGACGACGACTCCAAGCCAGAGTGTCCAGCAGTGAGAACTAATCCTGGTTGTCCGTGTACCTCCCACAGCAACGCTGGAAGAGCCCCGTGCCACCGCACGGCATAAGACACTTGACGACGAGCGTCAGCGACCAGCCGATGGCACTGGAAGTTTTGCCCCCACCATGGTTTTGGAATTCCTCTCGGCAGTAACTTGACCACGCCACCGCTTGCAGACGGCTGCGCCAACAACGACTCCAGCCAAGCGGCTAGCAAATGATCTTCAGGTGCTTCATCTGGAATCGGCTCAACAGAGTTATCAGCCAAACGTAACCACGCCCGCGCAATATCATCAACTGCAGCGTCTTCATTGTGGTGGGCGCAGACGCTCGCAGCAGTCGTGAGCAGGTGTGCTGTGTCCCAGGACAACATAGATGACTTTCTTTCACGCTTGATGCGGCGCTCCACAACACGAACAACATCCAAAATACTGTCAGAATTAAAGTCTCCGAGTCGAATGCGCTCAATGACTGAGTGCTCCGCGTTCGAGTCTGTGTCCACATCATCAACGGCCACGTCTAACAATAATTTTGATCGCACAGCGGTGAGTCGAGAACACAACGATTGATCTGGCAGGACCACTCGCGAAGCCACTTCGCATGCTGTTTCCCAGCCATTCAGTACCTGCATATACCCCGCTGTCGTGTCGGGAAGATGACCAGCGTGAGGATTGCTGTGCAGCAGTGCAGTGCGCACGCTTGATTGATGCCCGAGAGGCAAAACAAGACTATTGCTGGGCATCTCAATGCCTAGGGGGGCAACATCGCTTGGTGGATGTGTCGTTAGTACGTCATTGCGACTGAGTGCAATGACGACCGGCAAAGTTGACTCATTCACAAACTCCATTACGGTCATGCCACCCAAATCAGCAACACAGAAAATGCGTTGCACGATGTCGCCTCCTGGCACGTGTAGGCGAGTTTCTGCAACAGGCGTACCTGCTAACCACTTTTGTCGCAGTGTCGACTCGTTTTCGGGCACATACCAACGGTCATCAGCAGCGACACGCCACAACATGGGGGCAGAACCATCACGCGGAATCAGCATCCCACAGTTGGTGACTTGGGTCCTCCACTTGTTTCCTCGTACGCCAATCGTTTCGTGGGCATGACCGCTCATAGTGTTTCTGATTTCAATGTTCGATTCATCAGAGCCGTTAGCGCCTCGGCAGCGGTCACACCATCGCGACACACTGCAACAACTTGTTCAGTAATTGGCATTTCCACACCGTGACGATTGGCAAGTTCAAGAACCGATGGTGAACTTCTTACTCCTTCAGCAACCATTGACATTGAAGACAAAATGTCATCTATGGATTCCCCGTGACCCAAGCGCAACCCGACCGTGGTGTTGCGACTTTTCATTGACGAACAAGTTGCAATCAAATCACCCATGCCAGCAAGTCCAGACAGAGTGAGGGCCTTTCCGTCCAAAGCGATGGCTAGCCGCGTCATTTCAGCCAAGCCACGAGTAATCAGCGTCGCTCTTGAGTTATCCCCAAAACCCATTCCAAAAGCCATTCCCGCCGCAATCGCAATCACATTTTTTACAACGCCGGCAATTTCGCAGCCAACTACATCAGGATTGGTGTAAACACGCAATGTTGATGAAGTGAGAACTTCTTGTAATTGGGCCGCAACACCTTGGTCATCAATTGCCACTACGCACGCTGCTGGTTGACCAGAAGCAATCTCAAACGCCAAATTAGGCCCTGTTAACACCGCAACAGGATGTCCCGGAGTGACTTCATTGACAATTTGGCTCATGCGTAGCAGTGTCTTGCGCTCAAGACCTTTGGTCAAACTAACGATGGGAACTCCTGGCGCCATAAACGTGGCAGCTTGTTGCAATACATCACGAAATCCATGCGATGGCACCGCCATCATCACTACTTGGGCACCTCCGACAACGTCTGCTAAGTCTGCAGATGCGCGTACTGCGTGGTGAAGCGCAATGTCGGGCAAATAGACCTGATTGCAATGCGCCAAATTAATGCTTGCTGCCAGATCAGGTTGTCTCGCCCACAGCATGATGGCTGATGTATTCGCCGCACACAGTGAAGCAACCGTTGTCCCCCACGACCCTGCTCCCACCACACCAATACGAAGACCGGTGGTGTTTGTCATGTCTTCAGGATAACTGTCCGAGCACTCTTGCTGCCTCCCTCTAGGCTGATGGAATGCGAGTGGCTCTTGTTGTTCCAATGAAATCATTTGGCATCGCCAAAGGCCGTCTCACTAACGTACTCAGTGCCAAAGAACGCGAACAGCTTGCCCGCGATTGTGCGCGCATCGTGATCACCGCAGGTGGCAACTGGGCTACCTACGTCGTATGTGATGCAACCGATGTTGCAAGTTGGGCAACATCAGTGGGTGCCAACGTGGTGTCCTGTCCATCGCCTGGACTTGATGTTGCAGTCGCTGCCGGGGTGACTGCGGCGATAGCCGATGGAGCGCAACATGTTGTGGTGGCGCATGGCGATCTGCCGCTTGCTAGTACTTTTGAGCATCTTGTCCTGGACGGACATGTCGCATTGGTGCCAGACCGCCATGGGGATGGGACAAATGTCTTGAGTTTTCCAACCGTGATGCGCTTTACTACGGCCTATGGACCCCAAAGTTTCAGTCGTCATCAAGAGATCCTTGCGGCACTGCGGTACAAATATGTCGTTGTTAACGATGACGACCTCTCACTTGATCTTGACACGGCAGATGATCTAGTCGAATTGGAAAAAAGAGCATGACCTCAAATGACCCTGGTCAAACTCCAATGCAAACAGTTGATGCGTGGACGACAAATCTCTCGATACCAAAAATCGTGCTTGCAATCGGAGCGCATCCAGATGATGTCGAATTCGGATGCGGCGGAACGCTGGCAAAATGGTCATCTGTGGGTGCTACTGTTCACCACCTCGTACTTACTGACGGCTCAAAGGGCTCATGGAACCCCGATGCTGACATCATCGAACTTGTAGCGCAACGCCAGACCGAACAAAAAAACGCCGCACTTGCACTAGGCGGAACGGGTTCAGTCAAGTTTCTTGGCCATACCGATGGTGAACTCATGCATTCACCTGCCGTTGTTGAACAAATTTGTCTGCATATTCGACAAATAAGACCAAATGTGGTTTTTACCCATGATCCTTGGAAGCGTTACCGTCTGCATCCAGATCATCGCAATGCCGGCATCAATACCTGTGACGCAATTGTGGCTGCTCGTGATCCACATTTTTTGCGACATCAGATTCTGAATCTTGGCGTGCAGCATCATCGACCAGATGCGTTGTTGTTTTGGGAAGCCGATGAGGCGAATCACGCCGAAGACGTGTCGGCATTTGTAGACATCAAACTTGATGCCTTACTCAAACACGCGAGCCAATTTGAGAGCACGATGAAGGCGATTGATAGCGCCGGAATAGAGCAATTTCGCCAACGCATCCAGCAACGCATGACCGACCTAGGCGCACCTCATGCGTTCGCTGCTGCGGAAATTTTTCACTACATGGATCGTCTCTGAAGGACAATCTTCTGTCCTCAAACTTGTTACCAAAAAGCAGAAACGGAGGGCTTTCGCCCTCCGCTCCTTGACACTCTGAACCGATTGGTTCTTTGTTGAAATCAGTGAAGAAGAACTACTTCTTCTTTGCTGCTTTCTTACGGCGCTTTGCAGGAGCCTTCTTCGCTGCTGCTTTTTTCTTGCGCTTTGCAGGAGCCTTCTTCGCTGCTGCTTTCTTACGGCGCTTTGCAGGAGCCTTCTTCGCTGCTGCTTTTTTCTTGCGCTTTGCAGGAGCCTTCTTCGCTGCTGCTTTTTTCTTTGCTGGGGCCTTCTTACGGGCCTTCTTTTTTGCTGCCACTTGAGTTTCCTCTCGTTGTGTAAGTGATTTACTTACGGTTTGGGTTTAGCTCAGCCTTGAGCGTTGAGCTCGCTGAGAACTTCATCGCAGTTGAAGCAGGAACGTTAACCGTGGCACCCGTTTGAGGGTTACGGCCTGTTCGCGCCTTGCGTTGAGTTGCGCTGAACGAGCCAAAGCCCGGCCAAGCAACCTTTCCGCCATTCTTGGTAGAAGCAACCACCAGTTCAAAGAAAGCCGCAATTGTTCTTTCGGCATCTGCCTTGGAACAATCCGCTGCCTTTGCAACTTCTTCGATGAGCTCTGCTTTTGTCATTTTTTCCATTCCTCCTCGAATCGGAGTGTCCCAAGTATCTGAATAGGTTTTGAGCACAAATGCAAGCATTGAAATAGTTGCATTTGCAACTATGCCGATTTGGTGGTCCTCTCGCACCTTGACCCCGCAAGGAAATCAGGGCTGTCACTGGCCATTTCGGGCACCAAAATGCCATCTGAGAAGGCTTTAAAAAAATGCCCCAAACCGCTGCTGGAATCAGGTCAGTTTTTGCTTTCATGTCAAATAACCCGTTATTTATTGGGGTTTTTGTAAATTATTTTTTTTGAAGGGATTGCAATTAGATCGAAATAATTGTTTTCATAGCACTCCAACTGTCTTGCTCCGAACAGCGACGCAACGGTCATGAGGCGGGGGAAAATTTTGTAGTTGGTCAACAAAATTTTTTTTAAAATATTTTCAAAAAAATCCCAAATTTGTCGAAATTCGTCCATCGCAAACCCATTCAGGAACTTTTTTTGATTTTTTGACGCCAAAAATTGATCTGAATATCTACCGCGTATCCACCACCTGAGGCAGCAGGGCAACAAATATGGGGTCGTTGAATACATCTTGGATCTCTCAACAAATCTTGGTGATTCGCCAATGAACATGAACTGGTGGACACGTGACTGATGTTCTCGGGGCAGGTCCTACAGATTCTCTGGTTCCCGATCACCCTCCCGTTGCTCCCGGCACGGCTCAAAAGACCCGCATAGTTCTAGACACTTCAGTTCTCGTTGCTGATCCCTCAAGCCTGCGCGCATTCCCTGGCTGTGAAGTAGTCATCCCACTAACTGTCGTGGAAGAGCTAGATGGATTGAAATCACGCATGGACGATGTTGGACGTGCGGCACGAACTGCTTTGCGGGCAATTGAGGAAATGCGCCGTCGTGCTGGTGGGTCGATTCATCTTCCTGTTCCAGTCGAATCTGACGTACTGGGGGGAACAGTTCATATCGAAGTCAACGGCATTCAACGCCATCGACTAATTGAGTTCGGTCTCGACCCAGAAATTCCTGATAATCGCATTATTGGAGCGGCCCTTGGTCAGGCAGACCATGCTCCAACACGCATTATTTCCAATGATGCTGGTCTGCGAATCAAAGCCGCCCACCTCGGCTTAACGGCAGAAGAGCACCTTCCAACAGGCCGCAGTGTTTCGACCCGTCCCGTTGGTTGGGTAACAATTGAAACGACTGCTGAGTGCATTGATCGGCTGTACTCTGACGGTTCCATTCCAACGGACATCGTGCCTGGTGCAGACAATCTTTTTCAAAATGAGTTCGCCGTTGTGCGGGCCGGCTCACAATCAGCTTTGACGCGACGCACCAACGAATATCTGACCGTGCTTTCCGTGTCCTGTGCAGAACCCTGGGGGTTGCGAGCACGGTCCAAAGAACAACGTTTCGCCCTTGATCTGTTGATGGATCCAGAGGTCAGCGTGTTGGCACTAGACGGACGCGCCGGTACAGGAAAAACTGTGATGGCGATTGCCGCTGGCTTGGAACAAGTTGTTGAACATAGGCGCTATGAAAAACTTGCGGTCTACCGACCGCTTGTGCCCGTGGGGCGTGCTGACGTTGGTTTTCTGCCAGGTGGTTTAGATGAAAAACTTGATCCGTGGATGTCAGCCATTCATGACGCAATCGTGGCATTGACTGATCAAAGATCTAGCAACGATGCTCGACGACTAATTGAAGATCTAACAACGCGCAATCAACTCTCACTTGAGTCTGTAACTTTTTTAAGAGGGAGATCATTGCACAGACAAATTGTGGTTGTCGACGAAGCTCAAAATTTAGAACCAACAACTCTAAAAACAATCTTGACGCGTATCGGTGAGGGAACAAAAGTCATTTTCACCGGCGACACCAGTCAAATAGACGTGCCCTACATGGGTGAATCAAACAACGCCCTTGCCGTCCTTATTCATGCCTTTGGGAACCAGCGCTGTTTCGGCCACATCACCCTCACTGCTTGTGAACGCAGCGAAGTAGCCAGTTTGGCTGCTGAATTGCTCTAGTTCAACCCTAATTAATTTGATAAGACCCATATGAAATAAGGCTTTCTGACTTTTATTCAGTTTTAGTGCTAAAATACTTGCGTTTCGTTACAAAACTCACTACTATCAGTGTTGTTGACATAGCAGTCCAATCTTTAAATCCTGCGGAGGAAAAACGGTATGCAATCAGAGGTTCTCGATTTTGACGAAACCATTGAATTGACCACAGTCATTGTTGCTCGTTCCTGGACGGCTGAAGCATTATGTCACGGCAAGACTCACCTGTTTTTTGCTCCTCGGGCGGAGAGGCCTCAGGCGCGAACTCGCAGGGAAGCACGCGCTAATCAACTGTGCTCCAAATGTCCAGTCGCCATGGAATGTAGAGAATCTGCTCGTCAAAATCGTGAATACGGTTATTGGGGTGGCGAAAACGAAGAAGATCGTCATCTCGCTGGATTTACGGTTGCTGCGCCGATTGGGATCCGTACTCGTCTACCTCGGATTGCTTGACCATCGCGTGGCACACTGGAGCCATGCAATTGAGTGACTCCCCTGGCGCACTAGTACAAACCTTCATTGATTTACTCGTTGCCAATCAGGTCGAGGCAGCGTGCGCGATGGTTTCTAGTGATTGCGAATATGACAATGTTCCAATGGGGAAGGTTTTTGGGCCTGAAGGGATAGGGGCGAGCCTGGGTCCCTTCCTGGGTGGATGCACTTCAATCGTTTGGGATATTCATCGGCAGGTTGAAACCGGATCCGTGGAATCTGGCGTTGTCTTTAATGAAAGGACAGACAGATTTCAAATGGGTGGGCGGTGGATTGAAATTCCCGTGTGCGGAATATTTGAAGTGCGCAAAGGCAAAATAACTTTATGGCGTGACTATTTCGACCAGCCAACTTTTAGAGATCAGCTTGGTGGAGGGGCGTAGATTCAATCTGCGTGTCACCCCCTGTCTACGCTGAAAATTATGCAACAGCCTTCAAGCGAGCCAACCGCAACTGAGTCATCTCCAGCAATCTCCAACAGCCTTGGATTCACTGATGTTTTTACCCATCAGTCATTTGCGGTCATTGACTTTGAAACGACTGGTCTGAGTCCGACGACTGACAGGATTTTACAAATGGCAGCAGTAGTCATTGATGCCAACGGATGCGTCCTTGATTCATTTGAAACTATTGTGACACCCGAACAGCCGAGTGAATATACACATGGGGCTGAACATGTGCACGGCATCAGTGAAGACGACGTTCGCAATGGGATGCCGCTCGGGCTAGCAATGCGCCGCCTCAGAAAAATCAGCCAAAACTCGATTTTTACGGCCCACAATGCGCGTTTTGATCTGGGATTTTTACATGCTGAATCAACTCGCATCGGACAGCCCTGGATCATCACCGATTACGTTGACACACTTTCTTTATCTCGTGACCTTGACCCCAAAAAAGAATATTCTCATACCCTCACCAACCTTCTCGAGAAGTACGGTATTTCACGAGCCATCGCACACAACGCGCTTGCAGACGCCAAGGCAACTGCTGAACTACTCGTAGTTTTGCTTGCTGAGGCTCGCCAACGTCAAAATCAGCCGACGGAAGAAGAAGTGTCCAAGTAGCGACTCAATACGGCTTGAGCAGTGCGTTGGGCAATATCTTTAAACTCAGCAGGTTGAGTTATCTGAATGTTTGAGCCAGCACGGAGAGCCAATCGGCCAAGCCAATGCGGACTGTTGGCCACAATCGAAATATCGAATGAACCATCGTCATTTTCTGTTACATCACGACATGGATAAGACTCCACCACCCACGCTGCAGCAGCTTTCAAATGCGCCCTTACGACTGGAAGCGTTCCATCGTCGGGAAACCAGCGCGGAATTGAAACTGTCGTGGCGACAACTTCGACAGTCTCACCTGTCACCCGCAGATCTTGGATTCGATCGATCCGAAACGTCCGTAATTCATTACTCAAATCATCGTCGGCCGATGTGTACCAATGTCCCGCATCACTGAACACTGTTCGTGGGATGATTGTTCGTCGGGTGGCAACATCTTTGCTTGGCGACAAATATTCAATCTCTACTTTTTGCCCTTTTTGGGATGCCTCCCAAACAATGTCTAAATACGTGGCTTGCTCCGTTTCCACATCCACCACATCCCCACCCAAAAAATCTCGTAGTTTTAAAATTGCCGATGCAAGTCGCTTGTCACGTTTCATTCCCGGTAACTGAGCCGCCGCATCGGCTAGAACACTGAGACCAAAAATCTCTACATAGGTCAATTCAAGGGTTCGATCAAAGGCTTGCGACGGACGCGCGTCGACGGTTCCATCGTCAAATACAACAAT
>SXUP01000007.1 GCA_005790505.1 Actinomycetota bacterium | reverse complement strand
GGCAGGCATCATGCGACTTTCAATATCGTCGCGACTAAAGCCAAAGGTCATTTGGGTTAGATCGTTGGTTCCAAAACTAAAGAAATCTGAAACCTCTGCTAGTTCATCGGCACGCAAAGCAGCACGAGGCGTTTCAATCATGGTGCCAATCGTCACTTTTGGTCGCACGATACGCTTGGAGCCTTTCTTGGATTTAGGCATCGGCCGAGAATTAACATCGGCGAGAACCTCTTCGACCCAACCGCGGGCAAGAGCCATTTCTTCGCGTGTCACGGTGAGCGGAATCATGACTTCAATGACAGGTTGGTAACCTTCCCCTGCAACTTCATCAGCGGCCTCCATCAGTGCCCGCACTTGCATGGCATAAAGGCCTGGTTTAACGACACCAAGCCGCACGCCGCGCGTTCCGAGCATGGGATTGAACTCCGCCCAACTGTGCGCTGCTTTGAGCAGGTCTTGTTCCTGTTCGGTCAAGCCAGAAACGGCTTTTTTAATCTCTAGTTCTTCGACCCGCGGCAAGAATTCATGCAAGGGCGGATCTAACAGACGGATCGTGACGGGCAATCCAGACATCGCTCGCAACAAACCAGCGAAATCTTCTTTTTGAACTTGGCGTAATTCTTCAAGGGCCATTGTTTCTTCTTCAGGCGTGTTGGCCAAAATCATTCGACGCACCACTGGAAGTCGATCAGGCGCCAAGAACATGTGCTCTGTTCGACAAAGACCTATCCCCTGCGCACCGAGTTCACGGGCTTTGTCGGCGTCCTCTGCTGTGTCAGCATTGGCACGCACACTCAATTTGCCCTTGCGGACCTCGTCTGCCCACTTGAGAATTACTTTGAACTCTTTGGGAGGTTCTGCGGCTTCAAGGCGAAGTTCTCCCAGTACAACTTCTCCGGTTGAACCGTCAAGCGAAATGACATCGCCCTCTTTTACGGTGACCTCGCCAACAGTGAAAGATTTTCCCTCAATTTTGACCATGTCAGCACCGACGATTGCCGGAGTACCCCAGCCACGAGCAACAACAGCAGCGTGACTTACCAAGCCACCGCGCGCAGTCAAAATACCTTTCGCCACCATCATGCCGTGAACATCTTCGGGGCTTGTTTCGCTTCGCACCAAAATGATCGCTTCTCCCCGATCAGCAGCATCTACTGCATCATCTGCGGTGAAATACACTTTGCCTACTGCCGCTCCTGGTGACGCCGCTAATCCCTTGGCTAAAACTTTTCCTTTGTTGGCAAACTGTGGATGCAGAACCTGATCTAAATGATCAGCGGTCACCCTCAATAGAGCCTCACGCTTGCTGATTTTCCAGCCACCCTTTGGCGCCGACAACTTAGTCATATCAACGGCCATTTTGAGCGCTGCGGCCCCCGTTCGCTTGCCAACACGAGTTTGTAACATCCAGAGTTTGCCCTGCTCAATAGTGAACTCGGTGTCACACATATCCTTGTAGTGCTTCTCTAAGCGAACAAAGATCGCCATCAACTCAGCATGAATCGTCGGAAACTTTCTCTTCATTGCCTCAAGGTCTTCAGTGTTGCGGATACCGGCAACAACATCTTCACCTTGAGCGTTAACCAAGAAGTCGCCGTATGGTTTATTGGCGCCCGTCGCCGCATTGCGAGTAAATCCAACACCCGTTCCGGAATTATCGTCTCGGTTTCCAAAGACCATCGCCTGCACATTCACTGCCGTGCCAAGATCATGACTTATTTTTTCGCGGACGCGGTATGCGATTGCGCGGGGGCCATTCCATGAACGAAATACCGCCTCGACTGCGCCTCGCAATTGTTTAGTCGGATCTTGAGGAAAAGGTTTTCCTGTCTGTTCTGCCACTGTCGCCTTGAATTGCTCGCACAAATCCTTTAGTACGTCGGCTGGAACATCGGCGTCGGTCTTGGCGTTGCATTTGGCTTTTGCGGCCTCAAGAGCGTGCTCAAATTTTTCGCCGTCGACACCCAAAACAATGCGCCCGTACATCGAAATAAATCGTCGGTATGAGTCATAGGCAAAACGCTCATTATTTGTAGAAATTGCCAGACCTTTGACGCTTTTGTCATTTAATCCCAAATTGAGAACGGTGTCCATCATGCCGGGCATTGAAAACTTCGCTCCTGAGCGCACCGAAACCAACAATGGATCTGTTGCATTACCAAGACCACGACGCATTTTCGCCTCAAGAGATTTGACTTGCATGGCAATTTCTTTATCAAGAGACTTCGGCCATCCACCATGCATGTAGTCACGACAAGCGTCGG
Source organism: Actinomycetota bacterium (assembly GCA_005790505.1). Classification (GTDB taxonomy): domain Bacteria; phylum Actinomycetota; class Acidimicrobiia; order Acidimicrobiales; family Ilumatobacteraceae; genus UBA2093. The sequence continues at coordinate 72,805 of SXUP01000007.1, read as the reverse complement.
TGGTGATTGTGAATCCGTGCGGAACTGGCAATTTGAGCACGCTCATCATTTCAGCCAGATTGGCACCTTTGCCCCCCAGTAGATCTTTGAGTTCCATTGGAGCTCGGCGGTATTTGTGGTCGAAGGCGTAGACGTAAGGCACTCATAAAGTCTAGGCGCGGGCTCTGCTTTTGAGCACAATCTATAGAATGAAACATGTGGCACAGTGGTCTCTACCCCAACGGCACCGCGACCTCAAGATTTTGGGTTTTCCTATTGAAGTAAGGCGTGGATTTGTATTCTTTTTGATTCTGATCGTCTTTATTTATGGTGGCTCACTCGGCTTCTGGACTGCTTCTGCAATTGGTGCCTTTACTGTTTTACATGAACTTGGACATGCATTGGCAGCACGCGCCTACGGAGCAGATGCACGAATCTCTCTTGACTTTTTAGTTGCATACGCCGCATATCAATCCCCAAGACCATTGCAATGGTTTGAGCGCGCCGTCATTGCTGTTGCGGGCCCTGCTCTGCAGATCACGGTGGGAACTTTAATTTTATTGGCTAGCGATATCAATCCAACAAATCGATTCGATATCGGCACGTCTGAAGCATCAGTCGCCGTGTGGTGGGCAAGTATTGCGCTTGGAGTCTTGAATCTTCTGCCGGTGCTCCCCCTTGATGGTGGAGCAATCGTTTCAAGTGTCCTAGAGAGATTATTCCCGCGTCACGGTCGGGTCATAATGATTCGGTTCAGCCTTGGCGCAACTGTGGCTGCATTGCTTTCGTTGTTTTTCACCACAAGCCTGCAGGGATTCCTTCCCTTCATGGCATTTTTGGTGATCTATCAAGTACAAGCATTGCGATCTAGACCAGAAACCGTCTGGCAACAACCAGACCCAACCGGAGATTTTTTGCGTGATGCGCTTGTAACCGGCATGCTCGTTGACAACAAAAGTATTGATACCGCAATCAGTTATGGCTCAAAATCTTTTGCATTGTGCCCATTTAGCGACACTGCCCTCAATGTTGCACGTGCGTTGGTTTTAAGCGGAAACCAAGAAGGCGCAATCACCTGGCTTTTGGCTGCCAAGAACTGCTCGCTTGATCTGGCAACTTTGCTTGAAAAGATAAATACTGCCGATGAGTTTCAGGAATTGAATGGTTTGCCTGATTTTGATTCGCTTCGATCTGAATTGCTACTGCTCGCACAAAGCCGTCGCTAGGGCCCAAGCACCGCTCCAAATTCGTGTCCACGCTTGATACGTGCCAAAGCCCATTTTTGACCCACAGATGTTATGTGACCAATATCAACACCATCTTGATGTATGACATCTCCGACTTGATAAGACGCGGCTCGGAGTGCTCGGAGCACTGTCGGCGCATTTGACCCCCGTGAGTCCATGCGCTCGACGAGTTCTTGCCCTGGATAACAACCCTTTGTAAAACTGACTGCCACGCTTGTCACGCCGGTACTGGCCGGAATATCTCCGACATCGATGTCAGTGCCGACTCTTGGCCAATGCAAGTCGGTGCGGTGCATCTGCCATTCTTTTTGCGACGCCTCGTCACCTATCTTTGGGGCATCCGCATCAAGACCCACGAAGTCAACAGCATCTTGGTAGCCATCTGAACCGGCAACAGCCCATGCCACGCTTGCCCTGCCTATCCCTTGGCCAACAGCACCCCGCGCACCATGACCCCAATAAGAATGAACAACAAAATCACTCAATCTCATTGTTACTTTGGCTCGCAAGATGAATTTGCTCAGACGATTTATAACTACATCACCAAGACCAGCATCGACATCAAGCGTGTAAACCGTATCGGCGTGCCGCACCACCCGTGCGAGTGCAACAACATGCCCAGATGGTTCGAGCAACAAGCTTTCGACAGTTTCTGAAATAGCGACTGAACTGAGATCTTGTGCAAGTTGTGAGTGCAAAAAGGCTTGAGCATCATCACCCTGAACAAATACGACATCACGAGGTGCGACACAATGTTGAATGCTCATGCCCGGGTACCTGCTTGACGCCTGCGTTGTGTCATCTTTCGTGCGGCAGGGATTGTGGCAAGTAAAGCCGCTGCTTTGTTGTGGCATTCCAATTCCTCATCTTGAGGAATGCTGTCTGCGACAATTCCTGCCCCCGCTTGCAACGATGCGCCGTTTGGGCCGACGAACATCGTGCGAATCGCAATCGCCGTGTCGAGGTTTCCGGCAAAGTCAACATAACCCACAACTCCTGCATATGGACCACGCTTGACGGGTTCTAGTTCGTCAATGATTTCCATGGCACGAACTTTTGGTGCTCCACTCACCGTGCCGGCGGGCAATGTGGCTCGCAAGACGTCAATGGGGCCGAGCCCTTCGCGGAGGTCACCTGATACTTGTGACGTCAAGTGCATGACATGGCTATAACGCTCAAGCGTCATAAGTTCATCAACCACGACCGAGCCAAATTTTGCGACACGGCCAACATCATTGCGGGCGAGATCAACGAGCATGATGTGCTCCGCGCCTTCCTTGGGATTTTCCCGCAGTTCTGCCGCTAATCGGCGATCATGTTCATCGTTGCGTCCACGCTTGCGAGTGCCAGCGATGGGTCGACTGATGATGCGACCATTTTGCACCTGCACCATTGGCTCGGGCGATCCACCGACAATCGTGAGGCCAGGTTGGCGCAAAAAGTACATGTAGGGACTGGGGTTTACTTGGCGCAAGACACGATAAACATCAAACGGTTCTGCTTGTAAATCAATGTCGAAACGCTGCGACAACACCACCTGAAAAATGTCTCCTGCGCGAATGTACTCTTTGGCTACTTCAACTGCTCGTTGATAACTACCGCCAGACATTGATGACGTCATCGGGGGAAGGTCTTCATCTGTCACTGGAGGCTCGACGGCGACATACTCAAGTGGGCGACACATGTCTTGGACGCCTTGTTCGACTCGTTGAGTCGCCATGACATAAGCAGCATCAACTGCGGCTTGGTCTAGTCCTGCGACCGGCACACTCTCAAGCATGTAGACACGTTGACGCCAATGATCAAATGCAGCAAGTGATCCGATAACGCTGATTGTTGCGTCCGGCAGACACCGATCATCGGGTGCCGCGTTTGGGAGATGCTCCACTTCTCGGATGATGTCGTATCCCAGAAACCCCATCAGCCCCCCTTGCAACGGGGGCAGATCTTCCACTACGGGGGCACGATAAATATCCAGCAACGCTTCCATTGCAACAAGCATTCCTTTGTCGAGGGGAACCGAATCTGGAACATCACCCACGGTCGTGATCGAGCCATCGCGCAGAGTCAGCGTTGCACGCGGATTGCGTCCGACAAAAGAAAAACGACTCCATCGTTCCCCGTGCTCGACCGACTCAAGCAAGAATCCATCACCGTCCCCGACAAGTTTTGCAAAAGCCGCTACCGGTGTTTCGAGATCAGCCAACACTTCCGTCCAAACTGGGACAACCGTGTACGACTTGGCTAACTTTCGGAATTCATCAAGTGTCGGTTTAATTTGGGTATTCATCGATTACTCTTCAATTTTTGCATCACCAAAAGTGTTGAAGAAACACGAATACTCACCGGTATGACAGGCGCCATCGCCTTCCTGGTCGACAATAAATAACAACGTATCCCCATCGCAGTCATAGTAAGCCTCACGCACGAATTGCGCGTCACCACTCGTATCACCCTTGCGCCACAATTCGTTTCTACTGCGGCTCCAATACACCATGCGTCCCTGAGCAAACGTCTCAAGCAGGGATTCCCGACTCATCCACGCCATCATCAATACGCGACCCGTCGCACGACACTGCGAGATTGCTGGAACAAGGCCATCTTTATTGAAAGCAACTGCAGCCAACTGCTCTGGCGAGGCCGAAATTTGCGCGCCCTTGGGGGCGCTGGAAGCATCACTCATTTTTCTATGCTACGGCTTGAGGCCCATTTGCTCCCGCCCGATTTGACACCCGTACCTGCGATACCGTGCCAGGCATGCATAAAGAGCTGGTCCATCTCTTGACGATTGACAATCTGATTCTGGAAGGAGACCTTTGGCGAACAGATGGTCAAGCCAGTGCCGGATTCGTGGTCTGTCACCCGCATCCGCTCTATGGTGGCAGTCGACATGACCATGTGGTGGCAGCTCTTGTGCAGGCGGCCATCAATGCATCTTGCCCTGCTCTGGCATTTGATTTTCGCGGAGTGGGTATGAGCCAAGGCGAACATGATGGCAACGGAGCCGAACGACTTGATATTGCCGCAGCTATTGACCTGATGTCGCATGTCGTTGGTGACCTACCAATCATTGTTGCTGGATACTCCTTCGGGGCGGCAACCGCACTTTCTGTTTTGGAGCCACGAATTGGAGCCTGGATTGCGGTCGCTCCGCCATTGGCGATGTTCCCGAGTCCCCCTGTTACTGCGCACGATCATCATCACAAATTTATTTTGATGCCCGACCACGACCAATTCACGAGCATCGAAGATGCACAGGTTGCCTCCAACACTTGGCAGAACACCTCACTTGATGTGTTGCTTGATGCCGATCATTTTATGGCTGGTTCTTTCAATCAGGGGAAGAATTCGGTATTGGACGAACTCGTATCCCGTGCGATTGCATCAGCGTCTTAGCCTCGCCCACAGTGTGTTGACCAAAGTGAAAAATTGATGCTGCCAGTACCCCGCTCGCGCCGCCTTGCACGATTCCGTCAACCAAGTGATCAAGCGTGCCGACCCCGCCACTTGCGATAACGGGCACTCCAACTGCATCAACAACAGCACGAGTCAGAACAAGATCAAATCCTTCGCCAGTTCCATCGCGATCCATTGATGTCAACAAAATCTCACCTGCCCCCAGAGACACTGCACGTGTTGCCCACTCAAGGACATCTATCCCAGTTGCAGTTCTGCCTCCGTGCAGGAATACTTCCCACGATCTACCAGTAACACTTCGTTTTGCATCAATGGCACAAACCACGCACTGTGCTCCAAATTCAAGTGCAATATCAGCGATTAGTTCAGGGCGCTCGACAGCAGATGTATTGACGCTGACTTTATCGGCACCAGCTCGAAGCAAGGCCCGCGCATCGGATAACTGTCTAATTCCGCCACCAACTGTCAGCGGTATGAATACTTGTTCGGCAGTGTGCGACACCACGTCGATCATCGTGTTGCGGCGATCAGACGACGCTGTGATGTCAAGGAAAACCAGTTCATCTGCTCCTTCGGCGTCATATCGGGCGGCAAGTTCGACTGGGTCTCCTGCATCTCGAAGGTCGACAAAATTCACACCTTTTACGACTCTTCCGTCAGTTACATCAAGACACGGGATCACCCGAGCGACTACATCAGTTTGGACAGAACTCATTTATGACCAACCTCTAAGACCTGAATTGCCTCTTGCACGCTGAAGCGATTTTCATAAATTGCCTTGCCGGCGATGACTCCTTGCAGTTTTGGTACATCTGTCAATTGCACCAAATGCTCAAGCGAGCCGACTCCACCACTTGCAATCACCGGAATCGCCGTGGCATCAGTGGCCGCCCGAAGGCCATCAATATCTGGGCCCTGCAACATACCATCGCGCGAAATATCAGTGATTACAAAAACCGACGCGGTATCAAACATTCCAAGTGCATCAGTAAGTGAAATCCCACTCGCTTTCGTCCATCCGTTTACAGATATTTCACCACCACGATGATCTAGACCCACTGCGATTGGCAAAACATTGGACGCCTGAGCAACAAGTGCAGGATTACCCACCGCTGCAGACCCCATAACGACGCGAGAAACCCCTGCTGTTGCAAGTTGGTCAACATCCCTTGTGGATCGAACTCCACCACCCACCTGCAACTGCGCGCGACCACGCAACACATGTGCTATTGCGGTTATGACCTGGCGATTGACGGGATCTCCACTGCGCGCCGCGTCTAAATCAACCACATGAACCCATGATGCTCCTGCATCTGCAAATGCCGTGGCGACGGCGACAGGATCAGGGCCGTAAATAGTTTCATCTGCATAATCACCCTGACGCAAACGAACAACACAGCCACCACGAATATCTATCGCTGGATATAAAATCATGATCTACTAGCCACTAGAACGAAATTGCGAAGAAGGGCGAGACCGTCTGCAGCAGACTTCTCTGGATGAAACTGCGTGGCAAAGACGTTTTCTTTGCGAAAAGCCACATTAAGTTTGGCGCCATATTGCACGGTGGCGGCAACCTGAGACTCGTCATTGGGAACACCATGCAACGAATGCACAAAATACATCCACGGATTTGGATCGAGTCCCTTGAACATGGCATCCGACTTGACGATGTCCAACTGATTCCATTGCATTTGTGGTCTTGGTACGGTGGTTGGGATCCAGCGTACGTTTCCACTAAAGACATCAAGCCCCGTTGCGTTGGGGTCCTCTTCACTGCGTGTAAACAACATCTGCATCCCAACGCAGATGCCAAGAAATGGTTTGCCACTGCGTATTGAACGCAAAGTGACATCTTCTAAATCAGCGGATCGCAATGCGTCCATGCACGAACCGAATGCACCAACACCAGGGAGCACGACTGCATCTGCCGCAGTAATTTGGGAATGTGACGTCGTGAGAGTTGCTTGGGCCCCTACTCGTTCTAATGCTTTTTGAGCAGAGCGCAGATTTCCTATTCCATAGTCAAGCACCGCGATGCGCGGCGGTCGAGTCACGAAAGAACGCCCTTTGTAGAGGGTACTCCTGACGAGTCAATGCGTACTGCATCGCGCAGACAGCGAGCCAATCCCTTAAATGTTGCCTCGATAATGTGATGAACATTGCGACCTGCGCGCAGATTGACATGCAATGTGATGTTGGCAGCCGTTGCCAACGAAGCGACTGCATGTTCTGCCAAGGAAGGATCAAAAGCCGGGTTTCCCAACGGTAGGCATTCAGGCAACTCAACGTCCCAAGCCACAAATGGACGACCACTAAGGTCAAGTGAAATTTCAACAAGTGCTTCATCAAGGGGAAATGTGCCACTCGCAAAACGCCGTACACCTGCTTTGTCTCCTAGTGCCTCACGCAAGGCCTCGCCAATTGCTATTGCAACGTCTTCAACCGTGTGATGCGTGTCGATGTGTAGGTCACCTTTTGCTTCTACATTGAGATCGAATCCGCCGTGACGAGCCAACTGATCGAGCATGTGATCATAAAAAGGTATGCCTGTCGACACCGATGATCGACCTTGGCCATCAATATTGATACTGACATCAATCGAGGTTTCTTTTGTAGAGCGATTACGAGTTGCCGTGCGAGCCATGGGACTATTCTCGCTTGCCCACGGCCCAACAAAGCGCCTTTAGGAATAAATCGTTTTCCACTGGGGTTCCAACGGTCACCCGAAGGCAGCCATCGAGACCCGACCAAGTACTGCAATCTCGCACCAAGACACCTGCATTGAGTAATTTTTGCCAGACCGTCTCAGGACCCGTCGACGCAGCAGAGATTGGTCGAAACAAGATGAAGTTTGCACCACTTGGCCATGTCTCGATCCCGAGCTGGCCAAGTCGGTCGGCAATGCGGTCGCGCTCTTGAACGATTCCGGCAACACGAGATTGCATCTGTTCGACATATTGCAAGGCACGCTCGCCCGCAACCTGCTTGAGGGCATCCAAGTGGTAGGGCATCACAACCGTGTTCAACTCCTCGACAATTCGCGTTGACGCGATTGCATATCCGAGGCGCAACGCCGCAAGTGACCAGGTTTTTGAAAAAGTTCGTGTAACGACAACATTGGAGTGCTCCGTTACAAGTTCAAGTGCACTCCAGTCCGAGAATTCGGCGTAGGCCTCGTCAATTATGACCAGCCCCGGGGCGTTGGCAACCACAACTTCAATATTGCGACGTGGCTCGAGGCGGCCAGTTGGATTATTTGGACTACACAAAAATATGACTTCGGGCTGGGCAGTTTCTAGTACTCGCCGAATTTCAGATTCGTGTAATTCAAAATCAGCATCACGCTGACCCGACACAACTTTTGCTCCCGAGATTCGAGCAAAGTGGGCGTGCAACTGATACGTGGGCTCAAAGGTTGCGACGGTGCGGCCAGCACCTGCATAGGTCAAAAGAAGTGTTTGCAAAACTTCGTTTGACCCGTTTGCCACGAAAACATTATTTGGACTCACGCCATGGCGGTTGGCAATCGCTTCACGCAAGGGACGAGCGGATCGATCGGGGTACCTGTTCCAAGCAACATTTTTTACGGCGTCACTGACATCTTGAATCCACTCAGGCGGAACAGGAAGTGGAGATTCATTGGTATTGAGGCGCACGGCGACATCAACTTGGGGCGAGTGGTACTTATCCATTGCCACAATGTCGGCTCGGGGCCTCAGTTCTGTCACCTAGTCAAACTACCCAGCCAGGAGCACCCAAAGAGAACAGTTTTAGCGAGCAAGTTTGCCAGCCCGAGCCACGAGTCGCTGTGCACCAAGCAATGCTCGCTCTGCCTCATAAAGCGCCGCTACGAGGTCCTCACGGTCGGGTCCCACTGAGTCGACTAAACCACTCACGCGCAGGCGATATCGCTCCAGAGCCTCGGCGGCGGCAGAAAGTTCAGCACGGATGGTGTCGCTCATCTTGATCCTTTCGTCTGGGGTTTAGTCTGGGATTTCGCTTTTAGTTCTTGCTTTGGCTTTTTTTTGGACGGCATGAGTGTCGAGGGACAGATGTCTTCAAATTCACAAATACCGCATTTTGGTTTTTTTGCGTCGCAAACTCGGCGCCCATGCAGGATGAGGCGCAAACCAAATCCACCCCACTGTTCTGGAGGTAAAAAATCATTCAGAACCCTTTCAACCTTGACGGGGTCTTCTTCGGTTGTAAGACCCAATCGTCGCGACAAACGGCCGACATGCGTATCAACAGCGAGTCCCGGCAAGCCATATACAACGCTGCGCAACACATTGGCAGTCTTGCGACCAACTCCTGGCAGAGTGATCAGGTCTTCTAGCTCAATTGGAATCTCGCCGTCATAACGCTCCATCACATTTTGGGCCATACCTACAAGATTGCGCGCCTTGGTCTGAAAAAAACCGGTGGATCGGATTAGCACTTCGACGTCGGCGACATTTGCATTGGCAAGTTTTTTTGGGGTGGGATATTTCTTGAAAAGTGCAGGTGTCACCATGTTGACTCTCACATCCGTGCATTGAGCAGACAGAATCGTGGCTGCCAGCAATTCGAAGGCATTGGCATGAGTAAGTTCACAGATCGCAACTGGATAGATCTCGACCAATCGTCGTTCGATTTCGCGAGAACGTGCTTTCGGAGTTCGGGGCTTTCCCACCGCGCGAGGGTACCCTTTCTATGTGCGTTCCCTCATCATCAAGCGACAAATGGATACTGCTGACATCCAAAATATCTCGGAACTGCTCGTTGACGCGGAGCGGGCCGACGGAGTTCGGCCTTTGAGTGACCACCTATGGCTCGACCTGCGACAAGGTGGACGTCCCGGATTCATCGGCCTGATTGCCACTGAAGAAGACCACGATCACCCAATTGCATATTGTCAATTATCCCGCGGCAACGAGTCATGGTCGCTTGATTTGGTGGTTCATCCTCACCATCGATACGACATGGCCACAATCGGAAACGAACTGATGACAGCAGCCGTTGACATCGTGAAATCCGAGGGTGGAGGTCGTGTCCATTGGTGGGTGTTTGAGGCATCTCAATTGCACCGCACACTGGCCCAAGAGTTTGGACTGCAGCGTGGTCGTGAATTGTTGCAACTGCGTGTTGCGCTTCCGCTACCTCAACCTCTCGCAAAGCGTGGCACCACGATCACCACTCGCCCATTTGATTTTCCCAAAGATGCATCTTCTTGGTTGGAAACAAATAATGCCGCCTTTGCCCAACACCCGGAACAAGGTGCATGGGAACTTGATGTCTTACAAGCCAGAATTTCTGAATCATGGTTTGACCCAAAGGGGGTACTGATTCATGACATTGATTCCAAAATTGGGGCCTTTTGTTGGACCAAGATGCATCCTGAAACAACTCCATTGGTGGGTGAAATTTATGTTATCGCTGTAAATCCTGCGTGTGCTGGTCGCGGTTTGGGCTCAGCCATCACGGTGGCTGGTCTGAATCATCTTGCCGCCTCGGGCGCAGATGTTGGCATGCTGTTTGTTGACGCCGATAACGCAGCCGCTATTTCCATGTACATGACACTCGGGTTTGTCGTGCATCACACTGAACTCGCTTTCGTTGGCGACATCTCTACTTTGTAGCGTCGTCGCGCCATAACACCCTTAGCCTAAAGACATGTCCGAAACCACTCTGCCACGCTGGTCCGTTACCGATCTCCACGACTCGCTATCGTCCCGAAGTTTTACTGACGACATGGAAAATTTGGCATCAGGCGTGACGCGACTTGAAGCCCTATTTGAACAACACAATGTGCGTGATGCCGAACGCGAAATTACCGATGCGGACGGACCCGCTGCTGATGAGATAATCGCGGCGGTCAATCGGGTCTTGGCCCATGCCGAAATGCTGGAGGCTTATGTTTATGCCACCGTCACCACCAATTCCCGAGACGAGCAAGCGCAGGGTTTATTAAGCGAGGTAGAAGTGCTCGACTCACGAATGCGCCCATTGCTGGCACGCTTGGCTCAATGGGTCGGTTCGCTCGGCGTTGACGAACTAAGCACTCGCAGCACACAAGCCCACGAACATCACGGACCATTGTTGCGACTCGCCCAACGCGCTGCCCATCAGATGCCCGAAGCCCAAGAGGGTTTGTATGCAGAACTTGCCACAACTGGTTCTGGCGCATGGGGTCGGCTACAAGGAGACATCACATCACAACTCAGCGGCACTGTGTCGTTGACCGATGGCACCACGCAAGAAATGCCGATGCCTGCGATACGTGGCTTGGCAAGTCATGCAGACGAAGAAATGCGACGTGCCGGATATGAAGCCGAAATGAAATCTTGGCCCCGCGTTGCCGTGGTGTGTGCCGCCGCGATGAACAGCATCAAAGGTGAAGCAAATACCGTCAATTCTCGGCGACACTGGGAGTCACCACTTGAGGCATCGTTGTATGGCAATAGCGTCAGCCGATCAACATTTGACGCGATGCAAAAGGCCGTGACTGATTCACTTCCTGATTTTCGGCAATGGATGAAAACAAAGTCTTCCTTGCATGCATCTGGCGATTCGTTGCCATGGTGGAACATGATGGCTCCGTTGCCGGTTGGTGCCGACAAAATCTCATGGGAACAAGGCATTGAAGCAGTTCGAAATGCTTTTGGTACCTATAGCGCCGAGCTGGCGGGGCTCGTTGATAGGTCAATTGCTGAAAAGTGGCTTGATGCAGAACCCCGAGATGGCAAAGTGGGTGGAGCATTCTGCATGCCCTTTATAGGGGATCGCTCTCTTGTGCTTTTGAATTGGACCGGTAGCGCTGACAGCGCTCAGACAACTGCCCACGAACTTGGTCACGCCTATCACAACACCCAATTGTCCCAACGCACGCCACTCCAAAAACGCCTCCCTATGGCTCTCGCCGAGACCGCCAGTATTTTTTGCGAGACACTGATGATTGAATCTGGTTTGGCGACACTTTCAGGCAATCAACGATTGGCTCTTTTGGATGTCGACCTTGTTGGCTCCAACCAAGTTGTAGTCGACATACACAGTCGTTTCCTGTTTGAAACAGAAGTCTTTGCACGGCGCCAACGACGCACGCTCGGAGTCAGTGAACTTAACGAGATGATGACCGAAGCCCAAGCCATCGCATACGGTGACGGGCTTGACCAAGCAACGGCACATCCGCATATGTGGGTGCTAAAGCCGCATTATTATGGCAGTCATTTTTACAACTGGCCCTACACATATGGTTTGCTTTTTGGGCTCGGATTATTCTCCCAGTTTCAGGCAGATCCCGATAGGTTCCGACACGGCTACGACACTCTGCTGTCCCGCGCCGGAATGGACACCGCAGAAGAATTGGGCGCGGCCTTCGGATTCGATGTGACAGGTGAAGCATTTTGGACGGCAAGCCTCGATGTTGTTCGGACCCGCATCGCTGACTACAGCCTGCTGGCAAAATCGGTCGTCATTTGATGACAGCGACATCTCTTTATGATGCTTCTCGCCAAGACATCGCCGAAATACTGGCTGGACAACCCAGGTACCGCATTGACCAAGTGTGGGAGGGGCTCTATGTCCATCTCAAAAGTCCGTCTGAGATTTCTTCGTTACCCATCAATCTGCGTAACACCTTGCAGGCAGCATTGCCGATGTCGCTGCAGGAAGTTTCACGCACAGTTGCAGATGATGGAGAAACGATAAAAATCCTGTGGAACCTGTCTGATGGTGGCTCCCCGATCGAGACCGTGCTGATGTACTACGAAGACCGTGCAACAGTTTGTGTCAGCACGCAGGCAGGGTGTGCCATGGGTTGTGGATTTTGTGCGACTGGTCAAGCAGGTTTCACACGACACATGACGACTGGAGAAATTGTGGAACAGGTAATCCTTGCGTCACGCATTGCTGCACTCGCTGATATCCGTGTCGGCAACGTGGTGTTCATGGGAATGGGCGAGCCACTAGCCAATGAGTCAGCCGTATGGGGTGCCGTTGAAAAAATGAATCACGATATGGGAATCTCGGCGCGACATCTGACAATCAGCACTGTTGGAATTATTCCCGGAATTCGCACACTGAGCAACCGCCCTTTGCCCGTCAATCTTGCAGTATCGCTACATGCAGCACGCAATGATTTGCGCGACGAACTTGTGCCGATCAACAAGCGGTATCCGATCGAGGAACTCATGCAGTCCTGTCGGGATTATCTCGACAAGAAAAACCGCCGTATTACTTTTGAGTGGGCATTAATAGATGGAATCAACGACACAGAACGTGACGCCCGCGAACTACACACATTGTGTGCGTCATTGCGCCCCAGCGCGCACGTCAATCTCATCCCATTGAACCCGACGCCGGGTTGGCCGACGCGCGGGAGCAGCAACAACAAAGTGCATGCCTTTCGTCGCAGCCTTGAAGCACTTGGCACCAACGCCACGATTCGCCAAAACCGTGGCACTGACATTGCAGCCGCCTGCGGGCAATTGGCGGCTGGTCAACCTGTAACGCTTGGCAAGCCACCAAAGGCAGATAAATAATTATTTTTCCAGATACTTTGGATTAGCGACAAGCAATTTGTCAACCACGCTGGCATAAACAAGGGCTTTTACTTCTTCAAGTCTGTCATCCATTTCTCCGCTTTTTATTCTTTGGGCCAGTTCGTAATCATCTGCACAACCAAGAATCTTGAGGCGTTTGTCATGTTCGTTGGCTTGTGCTGGTCCAATCTCAATCTCTCGCTCTACCATCGCCAAAAGATTCATCGCCACTCGACCATGAAACTGCAATCGGGCATCTACTGCTGGCATGACATCGCGCTCAAGCCATTGGCGTACTGACTCTAGTAATTGCGCGCTTGTCGGGACATCGTGGGGATGAGCCATCACCATTCTCCTTCTAATAATTGAAACAAGTCATATTCGTTCTCGCACACCCGCCGACCAATCGCTGCCAACTCATGACTTCTCATCACCCCGGAAAGATGGGATGAAGCCTGAGAGATGCAGATGATTCCCCACTTCAAAGTTCCAAGAACTTGCCACCAACGCACGATGTCAGCGTCAACTTTAATGCCCGAATGTTGTTCGTAGGCGCTGAATAGATCCTCATAAGACCCAAGTCCAGCGACTGGTTGTGTCCCACCAAAACGCCATGCCTTCACGCAAAGCCAACCCAAGTCTTCCATTGGATCTCCGAGGTGGGCTAGTTCCCAATCAAGGACAGCTTCGATGCCCTTTGGTCCAATCATCAGATTTCCCAAGCGAAAATCTCCATGCACAATTGAGCGTCGGCAAGACTCTGGTTGATTTGCCACGAGCCATTTGAATACCAGTTCAAATGTCGGATGGGGCTGTTGTAGGAAATCTAGGACCTCACGGTAACGCACCACTTGATCTTCATTTTCTAGTCCGATTACTTCTTGAACATCAATGCTGTGCAACTTCGCCAAGGCAGCACCTGCATCACGACAAAAATTTTGCCGCGCGAGACCAAAAGCATCGTCTCGCTGAATCTTGCGGGCAATGGTTTCTCCCTCAACGGCACGCACGATCATGAATGGTTCGGTTAATTCATCTGATGCAGACCCATCAAACACTAATTCTGGAACTGGTACTCCGTGTCGGGCCGCCATCACCAGCACGGATGGCTCCTGCTTGAGTCCGCCCACTGTTCCAGGGCGCACTCGCTGAAGCACGAATGAGGAATCATCTGCATCAAAGCGCCAAGTTTCACGCGATGCACCACCGGTGAGGCGACGCAAGTTACTTATTTCACTGACGCCAAGCACCCGCGACAAATCGCGCGCTAATGCATCCACGAGGGCGTTCGTCTTCACCTACCTACTTTGCCATGTTGGGCCCATCGGCCCGACTACCGTGACACTTTTAGCGGGGCCCGCTTGCCGTGTTCGCTAGAGCACTCATGGCAGAAAATAACTCAATGGTCTGATTTTCTTGGCTAATTTTTGGCAAGCACTACTTGGCGCAACCGATCATGCCCAGAACTGATGTTGTCTGCCAGCACCCGCTCAAGAATTCCACCAGTCCACAGTGCCCCACCATAAAACAACTCAACTGCCACGCGAGTTGAACCAGACAGTTCTGTTGTCGACAGATTAATCGTCAGTATCCATGGGGCATGCTGTTTTCCGTCAATTTCCCTTCGCTCAAAAACTATCGTGGCCAACTCACCATCTGCAGCAACTTCACTTGCCGTTTTTTTCATCAACAATCTCTTTGATCTCGCCAGTGGACCAACCTTTGCCCGCAATTCAACGTCCCATTGATCGGGATACTCCTTAGATGTCGTTGCTCGATGCACCAACGTCATCCATGATGGATATGCATCAAGAACATTGACAAATGGCAAGACGGACAGCAGTGGTGCATCAATGACCATCGCCGACGAAACTCGCACGCAATTAGCCCTGGGGGCGGTCACCGAATGCGCGACGCATCAAGCGCCCGTGCGAGGCGGTGTCATCGCGATGTGGCTCACCAGTTGTTTGATCAATGTCATAGTCGCCACGACGAACCAATTTTGGCATCCAGGGAATAGCTCGTGTTTCGTCTGGATCTGCGACTTGATTGGCAGTAGAAACCACAGGCTCATCCAAGAGTGACGGGTTGGAAACCGCCCTCAGTTTCCTGTCTGTCTTTGGCGCAGTCTTGGGTTTTGATTTTGTTGGTGACTTTTGTTTTTTACCAGCAGTTGGTTCCTTGGTTCGAAACAACTTAGGCACTAACTCGCGACGATCGTCAATAGTCCAGCCTTTAGGCACTACCAAGGCATCTGCGTGTCGTCGGCACAGTGCACCCGCCTGAGTTGCGTCCTGTTCGTGGGCGACTTCAAACCACACGATCAAACGAGCATTATCAATTCCGTACGCCACCGCGCTTGGTCCTGCACACCCTGAACGCTCGCACAATTTACGCACAACCCAAAGTTAGTTCGCCCCACCAACAAAGTAGAGCACCTTGCATTTGGCGCCCAAATATAACGAACAAAGCAACTAGCCACGCACGAGTGACCCGGGGCGAGCCCCAGTGTCAGCATCGTGTCGGCGTGTTACTTGACCCTTTACGAAAGTGGCCAAATAGCCCGACACAGGCTGAATCAATCGGGTTCCACCTGCTGGCAAATCATGAAATGCCTTCGGAGGAGAGACCCGCAAATTGTCAAAGTCAATCACATTGATGTCCGCACGAAGCCCAACTGCTATTCGTCCACGATCAGTCAAGCCATATAAATCTGCATTTCGTGCGGTTTGCTTGGCGACCAGGAACTCGAGTGGGATGCGGTCACCCTTATGACGATCACGAGCCCAAAATGTGAGTTGAGTCGTCGGCATAGTGGCATCACAAATCAATGTGACATGAGCGCCCGCATCGCTAAGACCAGTCACAGTTTCAGGATGAACCAACATCTGCCGCAAAACTTCTTGACTTTCATGCACTTTGGCTCCTCCCATCAATGCACACATTGCGGCACCATCTTGTTCAAGCAAGTAGTCGTAGAGCACGCTCAAAATATCCTCACCAGTTCTAGTGACGCGAGCACCCAACATGAGCGAAGGATCTGGCTCATAGTCAACAGGATCTGCTAGCGGATACAAAAATGGTGCAGCAGTTTGAAATAAGCGATACATATTTGCCATTGAACCTGGCTGATCAACGGGCACATCATTCTCCGCCATGATGGCAGATTTGATTTCAGGCTTTGCCATCTCGCGAGCACGATCAGCCAACGACAGTGCCGCAAGTTTCATATACGTTGGGCGCCGTTGAAAAGCGTGATAGCCAGAGAGGCCCGATGCCAGCCCAATGGGACGCGACGGAACTTGAGGAAATAATTGCGCACCTGACTGATTTTCCGCCACGGTCATTGCCAGCAATTTCTGCCATGTATCGGGCGCATAGTCAGGAGATTGCACCAATGTAAAAGTCACCTTGCGACCACTCTGTCGAGAAAAATCTGCCATCAGTGCGAGTTCTGCCTCAGGAGTAGTGCGCTCACCACCTAAGCCTTCAAGTTTGCCAACGGTGCCTGCGGGAATCATTTCAAAAACTCCGCGACCAGCATTTGCCATCGCATCTGCGATTGCACTTATTTCATAATCTGGTGCAAAAGTTCCGGGCACCGGAGAACCATCAAGGGCGCGATGTCCGATTGTGCGCGAGGTGCTAAAGCCCATTGCTCCTGCTGCGAGTGCATCGGTGAGAAGGCGCGACATTGTGGCTAAATCTTCAGGCGTAGCATCTTGGTTTTCTTTGCCCCGTTGTCCCATGACGTAATAACGCAAGGCGCCATGGGCAACTTGAGCCCCGATATCCAGTGAGTAACGACGACGCGCGATGTAGTCCATGTATTCAGGGAAAGATTCCCATTGTCCCCATTCAATTCCTTCATACAACGCGGTACCAGGAATATCTTCGACCCCTTCCATCAACTCAATCAGGGATTTTTCGCCACCAGGTCGTACTGGCGCAAACCCAACTCCACAGTTGCCCATCACGATTGTGGTGGCGCCATTACCCGCTGACGGGTCCATGACATCGTCCCAACTGACTTGACCGTCATAGTGCGTGTGTACATCTATCCAACCCGGAGTAACAATCGCACCATCTGCATCAATTGTCTCCTGCGCTGCTTCGCTTATTGCCCCGCCAACTTGGACGATAAGTCCGTCGCGAACGCCAACATCGCCTTGCCAAGGAACACTCCCTGTTCCATCAACAATGGTCCCACCCTTAATGACATAATCAAGCATCAGCATCCCCTTGTTAGTGAAACTTCAACTCGCAAGTTAGTTCACAATCAGAGATGAGTGCTTACTCAAACAAGATAGTGGGCGATACGGGCCTCGATCCCATGACCTCCACGATGTGAACGTGGCGCTCTTCCGACTGAGCTAATCGCCCCAAGGCTAGTCAGGCTAGCCAGTGTTGGATGGATCTGCCAACGGTTGCACCCGATCAATACAGGCAGTCCCCATGCCTTGACGATCCCTGAATGACTCGGTGTCTGACGGACACGTCATGTCGTAGCCAATTAGTTGACGAACTACCGCGTCATGTTTGGTGGCACATGACACCTCTGACACAGCAGCAGGTCCGTCAAAGACGACACAAGAACCCGACTGCAGTAATTGATCGGGCTGATTTGTTGGTGCCTCGCTATTGGCACCAAATACAAGGACAGCAACGACTCCAGCGACCAACAATGCCAGCATGCCTTTCCATGGGAACGGTGATGGTGAATAAAAAATTGGCTGCTCATACTCGACCGCCTGCGGCTCAGTACCCGAGCGCCCAAAACCAAGGGAACGATCATATTCTTGCCTTCGAGCCGAGTCTGACAATACAAACCACGCGTCATTTACTTGAGCCATCTTGTTGGCGTCATCTGCACTGTAAGCAGGACTGTTCGCTTCGCCTGAGTAACGGGTGTCTGGATGCAGGGTTCGCGCAAGAGTCCGATAAGCGTCACGAATTTGTCGTCTTGATGCTTGGCGATTCACTCCGAGGAGTTCGTAAAAATTCTTAGTAACCACGATGAGCATTGAGAGTACCTACTAATCCGGGACCTTTCATATGCGGCGCCACATTTGGATTGCCATATGGGATCAAAAGTGGCAACTGATCGTCAAATCTCTTAACTAATAGCCCTCTTTATCTTGGGCATTTAGGAGCCAGCAAGAGTTGCTGCAATCTCACTTGAGGAACTGCCCGAACGCCTCAACACAACAGCAACAAACCACAGCGCCCCCAGCGTCACCAAGAACAAGAGCACCGCCCCTACTCCCCAGAACGGCTTAATCGTGCTGCGCGTTGCCCCAAGAAGTGCAACTGGGAAAGTTGTTGATCCGGCCTCGCTGATAAGTGTTGAGATCACCGCATTATCTAGACACAAAGTGAAAGACAACAACGCGCCAGCGACAAGGGCCGCTGAAATCAATGGCAGGGTAATCTGCCGAAATGCCTGTGCTGGCGTGGCCCCGAGGTCTGCAGCAGCCTCTTCAAGAGATTCATCTAAACCAGCCAGTCGCGCCCGCACGATGAGCGTGACGACCGCACTTGCATACAGCGATTGGCCGACCCATAGTTTGTTGATGCCACCATTAAATGGACCAAGACCATCCGAAAAGGGAATACCAAGTAGGGGAATATCTTGTATTCGCGGAAACCATGTGGCAAGGGCGATGGCATCCATGATTTCTGGTGTCACCAAAATCAAGAACACCACGGCCATGAAGATTTTGGTCCAAAGACCTGGTCTCCTAGCCAATGCAACTCCAGACAGCCCACCCAACACCACTGCAATCACCGTTGCGCCGAATGCAGCCATAAATGAATTCCGAATGGAGTCCCCGATTCCGGCAAAGTCAAATATCTGGCGATACCAATCGGTGGCAAATCCGTTCAAGATCACGGCCAGAATAAATGCACCCGGCCCAAACCAATTAAGAGTTCGCTTGTTCACAGATGATCGAGCAGCCAATATCCGACGAAGAAATAAGCCGATCACTACGACAACGACAAATCTGACGAGAACCGCCCAAACAATCGAGCCAGCAAAAAGTTCATCCCACCACTTGAATGTCGTTGACCCTGCCCAAATGGTGAAAGAACTACCACTATTAAATGAATGCAGTACAACCAAAAAAATGGGAACGAACAAAAACAACAGCACCAAAGCAGTCCAAACCGCCAAGACTATGTGAAACGCCTCAAATTTTCCGATGCTGATTGTGCGTGAAACCTGTTCTCGCCCAACAGATCGTGCCCGCATAGTGCGACGAACTTTGTCAATGAGGGGGCGCAGCAATCGAACTCCTCCGGGGAACACCCACAATATGAGTGCCCCTACCGTCAAAGAAGCCAACACTGCCCCAATCATCAGCACGGCCATTGCGGCTCCGAGTGGCCAATTTTGTGCACTCGTAAATTGCGATGCGATCATGGATCCGATCATGTTTCCCTTGGCACCACCCAGCACCGTGGCGGTTACATAGTCGCCACACATTGGAATAAATGTCAACAAAACACCTGCGATTATTCCGGGCCCTGCAAGCGGCAAGGTAATCGTGCAAAAAGTGGCCAAACGACCCGCACCAAGATCTTTTCCAGCTTCGCGCATTCGAACATCGATCCGATCCAGAGCCACGTACAGCGGCAAAATCATAAATCCCAGATAGTTGTAGACAATCGCAATTTGAACTGCCATCTGTGTTTCAAGGATTTGAATTCCGTTATTGCCAATCCAGCCGAGGTCGTTGAGCCAACGAGAAAATGTGCCGTTAGGTGCAAGTGGAATTCGCCACGCAACAGTTCTGATCAAAAAACTTGTGAAGCTCGGTACCACCACAAGTGCCAATAGGATTGCTTTCCAGCGCTCAGCCACCTTGAAGGCGGCGAAATACGCCACAGGCAATCCAATAAAAAAACACATCGCCGTCGCCACTGTTGCGATTCGCAACGTGGCTTTGAACGTCCGAAAAAACGTGTCGTCGAAGACATTTGAGTAATTTGCAGTGGAAAGACTTCCTAGATCAACAGGAATCAGTCTGCTTGCATCTTTAGCTCCAAATGAATAAAGCAGGATAAAACCTATCGGTACAACGAAAAATACCGAGTACCAAATTATTGCTGGAAGGGCGAGCAGATATCGGGGGGCCCGCAACCTCTTTTGTGGATACGAATGAACCGTAACCGTCACCTGCGCTCAGCCTCCGGCCTTGGCCTTGACCTTATTCAAAATATCTACGAGGCGATCTATAGACGTGTTCAGGACTTGAGTATGCATCGTCTTTACTTCTTCATCTTTGAAGAAAATCATGTCACCTTTTTCTAAATCTGGCGCAATTTCTGCAATGAGCGTGCCCATCGTCTTCATTCCCGTGTTGTAGCCGTGATATTGCAAGTCTTTTACTGATTCTTCTGGCATCAAAATCCAATTGATCCAGGCATGTGCAGCTTCAACGTTTGGTGCGCCTTGGGCAATACAGAAGTTGTCCATCCAAAGTTCCGTGTCCGGTGTTCCCAAGACCCATTTCCAATTCTCTGGCGTGCCGCCGGCTTCTTTGATTCGCACATAAGCCTGACGCGCATCACCGTTCCACGCCATTGCAATGCTGTAGGCGCCTTCGGCCAATTTTGTGCTCGGATAACTATCAAAAGCTTTGATATGTGTGGCGAATTCATCAACTATGAACTTTTCGTATGCATCAAGGTCGGCGGCATCTTCAGTGTTCCAGTCAATTCCCTTCGACCAGAAATACATTCCGGCAACGTTTGGCGCTGCATCAATGACGGCGCATTGTCCACTCGCTTCCCCCATGCACACATCTATGAAATCTTGCCACGATGTCAATTCTCGAGAAATTTTTGTTGTGTCATAAAAGAAGCCAGTGCTTCCCCAGTTCTTGCACACCGAATAGTCGTTACCTGGATCCCATGCTTGAGCCAAATACAACGGATCAACATTGACAATGTTTGGCAACAGTGACTTGTCAAACTTTTGAATCAAATCTTTTTCGATCATTTGGGGAATATATGGCCCAGTTGGTACGACAATGTCAAACCCACTACTTCCACCAGCCGTTGAGAGTTTTGTGATGAGGTCTTCGTTGCTCGCGTAGTAGTCGACTTTCATCGTCACACCGAGAGTCTTTTCTGCCAGGACTCCTACTAGTTCTGGATCGTCATAGTCGCCCCATGTGTACATAGCAAGAGTTCCACTGGATTTATTTATGACACGACTCCAGTCGCCTGAGGCCAAGCCGCTTGGTGGTGTAGTTGTGTCCGATGCGCCCGTTGTGTCGGTCGGAGAAGATGGGCTATCGGACCCACCGCAAGCCACGACAACTACTGCAAGACCTGCGGCGACCGTACCAACTTTTAAAAATGCGCGACGGGAAAGCGCATCACGAAAACTTTCCGGGGCCAAAATTCTAAGTTCTTTGCTCACTATTTCTCTCCTTTTAAATTGGTCTCACACTATCGGAGGACAGAAGAGGACAAGGCAACTTCAAATTCCGCCACAAGGTTAGATTAGTCACTATTTGACTCGGCTAATACGACTTCAGCTTGTCTGGCAGAGAAAAAATAAACATCGTCAGCCGACCAACTGCACCACACCTCATCACCCATTTGATGGCGAACTGCCTTGGTTCGGGGCGTCAACACCAATAAGTCTCTATCGCCAGCAGTGACCACATACTGCAAAACATCGCCAAAGTGTGAGACGCCCGCTACGCGAGCAACCACACAGTTTGTGGTCCCTGCGGGCTTATCCACGGAAAGGTTCACACATTCAGGCCGAACCGCGGCCAAAGCAGCATGACCAGCGGGCACAACTTCTTCTGGGCGCGTGGCCACAAAAACGGTTCCATCTTGGGCAAGGGCGCCATCGGCAGTCGCAATTCCCTGCCAGAAGTTATTTCGCCCAATGAAGCCGGCCACGAAGGCAGAGGCGGGGTGCTCATACACGGTCTCTGGGTCACCTAGTTGTTCAATATGTCCGTCCAGCATGATGGCAATTCGATTACTCATACTCATTGCTTCTTCTTGATCGTGGGTCACGAACACGAATGTGATTCCTAGATGACTCTGCAGGAGCTTCAATTCAATTTGCATTTCCTCGCGTAATTTGCGATCCAGCGCACCGAGTGGTTCGTCAAGAAGCAGCACACTTGGCCGATTTACAAGTGCACGAGCGACTGCAACACGTTGTTGCTGGCCACCAGACATCTGACGGGGCTTGCGATCCGCCAACTTTGTCATCTGAACCATATCAAGGGCTTCAAAGACACGAGCCGCAGTTTCAGATTTATTTACACCGCGCTGTCGTAAACCGTAAGCCACATTTTCAGCCACGGTCATGTGCGGAAAAAGTGCATAATGCTGAAAGACCGTGTTGACATCCCGTTTGTATGGGGCTACTCCTTGAACTTCGACTCCGCTTATTCGAATATAACCAGAGTCCGGCTGCTCGAATCCGGCAAGCATTCGAAGTGTGGTGGTCTTGCCACAACCGCTGGGTCCCAGCAATGACAAAAACTCGCCAGGCTGAACTACTAAATCAAGGGAGTCAACGGCGACAACGGAGCCGTATTTCTTAGTCACGCCAACGAGTTCGACCGAACCTCTTTCGCTATTCATTCACCCCCCCTTGAAAGATTACAATTGGCTAATACTAGACACTCGCACTGCTGGAGTTTTTGATTGCAACATTCCCGCCGTGGTCAACTGTCAAGGTTGGCCATCACATGCTTAATGCGGGTGTAGTCATCAAAAGCGTAAGACGACAGATCTTTGCCGTAGCCAGATTTTTTATATCCTCCGTGAGGCATCTCGGCCACGATGGGAATGTGCGTGTTGATCCAAACGCACCCGAAGTCCAGGTGCTTGGCCATCCGCATTGCCCGACCAAAATTACGTGTCCAAACCGATGAGGCAAGCCCGTATTCGACTCCGTTGGCCCATGATAGAGCCTCTTCTTCGTCGGTGAACTGCTGCACCGTAATCACTGGTCCAAATATTTCACGCTGAATCATCTCGTCATTTTGCTTCAAATCTGCCACGACTGTTGGCTCAAAGAAATACCCTGTCGACCCAAATCTTGAACCTCCAGCCACAATTCGAGCATGCTTTGGAGCGCGATCAATGAAGCCCGATACATGGGCAAGTTGATTTTGGTTATTGACTGGTCCGAACAGCACATCCTCATCGTCTGGCTTTCCTGTGCGCGTTGCCTTGGCTTGCTCGGCCAGCGCAGCGACAAAATCTGCATATGCTCGCGGTCCCACCAAAACACGCGTTGCCGCTGTGCAGTCTTGACCTGCATTGAAGAACCCAGCACCACTTATTCCTGCAACTGCCGCTTCAATATCTGCATCATCAAACACGATGACTGGCGCTTTGCCTCCCAGTTCTAGATGAACACGCTTTAGCGAACGTGATGCTGCCTCGGCGACCTCCATGCCAGCACGCACAGACCCTGTAACAGAAACCATTGACGGAGTATCGTGCAACACCATTGCTTTACCAGTTTCCCTGTCACCACAGACCACATTGAACACGCCGGGGGGCAAAAACTCTGCTGCGATTTCTGCCAGCAGTGTCGTCGTCGCTGGAGTGGTGTCTGATGGTTTTAGGACGACAGTGTTACCCGCGGCAATTGCTGGGGCGAATTTCCAGACCGCCATCATCATCGGATAATTCCAGGGCGCTACCTGCGCGCACACACCAATTGGTTCGCGGCGCACAAATGAAGTCATATTGCGCATGTACTCACCGGCACTTTTGCCTTCAAGCATGCGAGCAGCACCTGCAAAGAAGCGAATCTGGTCGATCATTGGTGGAATTTCTTCTGACCTTGTCATCGCTGTTGGCTTGCCGGTGTTTTCTACTTCGCGGGCAATCATTTCTTCGGCGCGACTTTCGATTGCGTCGGCAATTCGGTAGATCGCCAACGATCGCTCCGATGGAGTGGTGTTTCTCCATGATTCAAAGGCACCTGCCGCAGCAGACATTGCCGCGTCAATATCAACTGCCCCGCTAAGTGCAGCAGTTGCATACTGCTCACCGGTGACGGGATTAATGATCGGGGAAGTCTTGCCGTCGGCAGAATCAGCCAGCGACCCGTTGACAAAGTTTTGAAATGAACGCATCTCTTCAGGTTGTCACATTTTGAACCACCCACACAACACCGATTTAATGCCTTGCCACCACTAAGATTCGCACTATGCCCGTTTCTGTTGATTCCCTTGATTTGCCCGTTCTGCCGCTATTTGGCGAAGAAGAGCGCGATCACCGCATCGAGACTCTGCGTAATCTTGCCAAAGACAATTGGCTGGCAAAAAATGCCTTCGGTTACTCGGTTCTAAAATATGAGGATGTGGTTGCTGTTTTGCGTGACAAGCGGTGGTTCAGCGCTGTTGGTTTCATATCGCAGTCACAACCCACAGATAATGTCGAATACAACAATCGACCACGTCAAAACTCGATACTTTCATCCGATGGTCCAGAGCACGTGCGTCTACGCCGACTTGTAGCACCTGCCTTCAATCCGCGTGTTGCCGACCGATTGCGCCCAGTGATGCGCGATGTCCTCAATTCTCTAGTTGACCCGATTGCTCCGATTGGCAAGGCTGACTTTGTGTCGGCAGTCTGTGAGCCGTATCCGATCCCGATCATCTGTGAATTACTTGGGGCCCCAAAAAAAGACTGGAAACTATTTAGCAGGGTGGCTGCCGACATTTTGAAAGTATTTGATGGCAATCTCAATCGCGATGCCCCACTGATCATGAAAGCCCAAGACGACCTCAGCGAATACGTGCAGGATTTGATTGCCGCGCGGCGCAATGTTCCGGCCGACGATCTGATAACTGATTTAATTACCGCCGAAGAGCAGGGCGACAAACTCAATACGCAAGAACTTGTAACCATGGTCGGAGCTGTAATAATTGGCGGCACCGACACCACCCGCAATCAACTTGGTTTGGCTCTCATCTTGTTCGCTGAACATCCTGAACAGTGGAAACTTTTGGCCGACCACCCAGAAATGGCCCCCCGTGCTGTTGAGGAATGCATGCGCTATTTCGGTGCAGTTCGCGGAACGGGTCGCTATGCCACTGAAGACATCGAATATAAAGATGTTTTATTTCCAAAAGGCACTCTTGTGATGCCCAGCCTCGGGACATCTAATTTTGATGGCTCTGTCTTTCCAGAACCAAACAACTTTGACATCACCCGTGAACCCGTCGGCCAACCCCAACTCACCTTTGGTTCTGGCGTCCACTACTGCCTCGGCGCCTCCCTTGCGCGCGCCGAACTACAAGAAGCACTAATCATTTTGTCTCGTCGTCTTCCTAATTTGGCCGTGGCCGGAGACATCGTTTACAAAGCCGGTACCGCCGCTATATTCGGACCAGAAAAATTACCCATCAGTTTCACGCCAGGACACTAAAAGTATGAAAAAAGTAGCCCTTACAGTAATCACGCTAGTTCTCTTGTCTGCGTGCAACGAAGGATCTATGAGTTCCAAATCTGACACAGACTCGACTGCAAGTTTGCCGGCGACTGTAGAGGGTCCCGAGGCAACCACTGTGGCAGAAAATCTGGCTCTTGGTCGCCCAGTGATTATGGCGCACGCTTCAGGAGAGCAACTTCGCCCCCATTCGACGCCGTACGGCTACGCAGAAGCAACTAAAGATGGTGTTGACATCTTGGACTTAGATGTACTGCTCACCAAAGATGGCGTATTGGTGGTGCAACACGACCTCAACGTTGATGGCGGAACCGACGGCACAGGAAACGTGATTGACATGACCTACGACCAAATTTTGGCCCTAGACAACGCTTACTGGTTCACGAAGGATTGCACCTGCAAGGACAAGCAGGAGTCTGAATACATCTTTCGTGGTATTCGCACCGGAAAAGTAACGCCTCCGCCCTCATACACGCCGGAGGATTTTATTATCCCCAGATTTATTGATATCGCCACAAAATACCCTCAATACATGCTCAATATTGAGATCAAAGATGTCTTTCCTGCCGCCGTGCCCGCTGCCAAAGAATTGGCCCGCATTTTGGATGAGCTTGGTGCAAATGAACGGGCCGTGGTCACATCGTTTGACGACCTAGTTATCGATGAATTTCGCAAGATTGCTCCAACCGTCGAACTCTCACCTGGTCGCGCCAACCTCGTGAATTGGTTCATCAACAAAGTTCCTATCCCGCACGGCATGCGCATCTTGCAGATTCCGACTGAAGAACCTGCCGTGAAATTTGAACTTAATGCCGAGTTTGTTGCTCGCGCTCATGCTGAAGGCTTCATCTTGTGGATCTGGGAAAGTGATTCAACGCTAAAAAATGCGGCATACTACACGGACCTACTGAACCTCAAGATTGATGGCATTGACGCGGCAAATCCTGCGGAAGCCATGATTGCGCTTAAAGCCTTCGTCAAGGGATAGTTGCAAGAACAAGATTCAAGTTAATCGCAACAACTGTCTCGCCAGCCACAGTTGGTGCATTTAAAGTGCGCATGTTCAGGAGATAGGTTGCCGTTGCATAGCGGACATTCGGCAAATGTCCCGAATCTGGCGCGACATGATGGCTCTTGATTTGAACTGACTTCTGCGGAGGACTGGTTCGACATTTTCACATTCTTGTAGAAGACCCGATTGCAAAAGGTGGATGCCCCTTAAAGTGCCGTGGGGCATCAGCCAACTAGAGCCTGCACGACACGCTCAAGTTGGGCAACGCGTGAGCCTTTGATGAGAATTGCTGCTTCATCTCCGAGATGAGCAAGGCGCTCGATCACATCTTGGCTCGACAAACCAGCAACTCCATACAGATCTGTTTCAAACGCGACTAATTCGATTCCAAGTTCTTGAGCCAGCGATGCAATTCGCAAATGTGCCTCTTGTGAGTCGGCGACCTCAGCCATCATGCCCAGAACCGCCACACGACGCAATACATCAAAAGACGCCAATGTCAAAAGTGCTGCTCGGGTTGAAGTTGGGTTTGCGTTATAGGAATCATCAATCAATATTGCTCCAGATGCCATAGTCCTCCGCTCCATGCGAGAGCCAGTGAGACTAACCGTCTCGAGAACGCGACACGCTTGAGTGAGTTCAATTCCGACGAGACCAGCCACCGCAAGTGCAGCGACTGCATTGGACGCCATATGCAAACCAGGAGCTGAACAGCGAAACACCGCCGTCTCTCCTGTCGCTTTGTGATGAACTTCGGCGATAATACGACCTTCGTCATCAGTGGCTATCACCTTAAACCGCACGTCTGCTTTTTTGTTGACTCCATAGGTCAATACCGAGGCGCGCGTCAAGGGACGCATCGCAAGCACCAGGTCATCGTCGGCATTTAGGACAGCCCATCCGCTCTTTGGCAACGCCTGCACAAGTTCTGCTTTTGCTTTTTGAACGCCCATCACTCCGTCAACGCGCTCGGTGTGGGCTTCACCAACACGGGTGATTACTCCGATGTCTGGCGACGCAACGGAGCAAAGTCGCGATATTTCTCCGAAGCCCCGCATACCCATCTCCAGCACAACTGCTTGCGCATCCGTCGGTGCAGCGAGCAAAGTTACCGGCAATCCAATGTCATTGTTGAATGATTTCTCACTTGCCACCACTGGCGAAAACTTTGACATCAAAACAGCATTAATGAAATCTTTTGTGCTGGTCTTGCCTACTGAACCAGTTATTGCCACCACTCGGCCTTGGGCCTGCATTAGTTGCTGGCGCGCATACGACCCGAGCGCCAATAGTGCTTGCTGAGTGTCGTCCACCTCAATCACGCAGAGTGGCCAACCGTTAGTCGGACGTTTGGCACGTTGCACGATCGCGGCGTTAGCGATACCGACGACTTGGGGCACGAAATCATGTCCATCACGCTCTGCAGATAAAGCAACAAATAACTGACCTGCAACAATCTGGCGCGAGTCAAAACACACACCGTCAATGTCTGTGTCGTCGCCCACCAAGGTTCCACCAATCTCAATAGCAGCAACGGATGCCCTGATGATCATGAAGCGCACCCTATCGGCGGCTACCGTCTGAGCAGATGAACGCACCTGATTTGCGCACCACAGTGGTCATTTTGTTCGGCGGGCAGTCGGCAGAACACGATGTCAGTTGCGTCACTGCGGCTCATGTAATGAGGGCTGCGGATCCCGCAAAATACAGGTTGGTTCCTGTTGGTATCTCGCGAACGGGCAACTGGGTGCTTGCGCAACCAAGTCCCGCTGCCCACCAACTTGAAGCAAGTGGCCAACCAACGACTCCTGGGGTAATTCCTTCTTTGGGGAACAACATCGTGGTGATGCCGCTCTTGCATGGTCCTCTCGGTGAAGACGGAACCGTGCAGGGGCTTTGTGAATTACTTGACGTGCCATATGTGGGAAGTGGTGTTCTTTCAAGTGCGATCGCCATGGACAAGGCTGTCGCCAAGGACATCTGCGCTAGTCACGGCATTGTGCAGCCCCGCTACGCCACCGTGCACGAACGAGACGCTACGCCAACGCGTCTGCAACAAATCGCCACGGACCTTGCATTTCCTGTTTTCGTAAAGCCAGCAAATATGGGATCTTCTGTGGGGGTCTCCAAAGCCAATAACATCGCCGATCTTGTCAGCGCCGCGAGCGTTGCGCTTGCCTATGACGAATGGATACTCGTTGAAGAGGCAATCATTGGGCGAGAAATTGAAGTATCAATTCTTGGTAATCATTCACCTCGAGCGTCGGTACCGGGTGAAATCATTCCCGGAAATGAATTCTACGACTACAAAGATAAATACATCGACGAAGGGGCACAACTTCTCATCCCTGCACCCTTGACGGCTGCTCAGACAACCGTTGTCCAGCAACTTGCCCTAAAAATATTCGGAGTGCTCAGGTGTGAAGGCATGGCGCGAGTTGATTTCTTTTTCGAAGAAAATGGTCGCGGGTTTTTGTGCAATGAAGTGAATACAATTCCGGGATTCACCCCCATCTCAATGTATCCAAAACTCTGGCAGGCCTCTGGACTCGAATACGCGGCACTAATCGATGAACTCATTTTGCTCGCACAACAGCGCCACGCACGTCGCAAGCGAAACACGCAGCACTAGGAATTTACAAACCGGCAACCGGGATATTTATCGTGTCTCCCACCAGTAATAGCGCACCAGTGTCTGACCAATTATTGGCCGCCAATAGCGCCACTGTTGATACACAAAACTTGCGGCGAATAGTAAAGACGGAGTCACCTTTGGCCACCACATATGTTCCTGCTGGTCGAATTCCACACTTCGCCAGGACAGGATCTGTTGGAACACCGGGTGTTGTTACTGCAGTTCCCGGATCGACAGAATTGCCATTATCTACTGGAGCGATCGCTTGTGGTGGAATCTTGACCACCTGTCCGGGATACGGAAACTGGGCAGGACTTACCCACCCGTTGTATGCCAGCAAAGCTGTAACCGAAATCCCGTAACGATCAGCCACAGCGATAGGTGAATCATTTGCGACCACCGTGTAGGACTGCTCCGAGCCCACGGCATTGAGCGGATAAGTGGTTGTTGTTCCGGGCAGTGTGCTGGACACAGGTGGAATCGTCGCAAAGTCCGTGGGCTGCACGGGAACAACTGTGGTAGCAACGCCGAGCGTGTCAGTACCACATGCAGAAATTGCAAACGAGAGTGCCACCATGACTGCTGTGGTCACGATTACATGACCTGGAATTCGATTTCGCTGAAGTATTCCCACAACCCCCAACAGTAGGTGCTTGGGGCTCAATAATCGTGGCGCATGTAGCAGTTGCGCGAAATAAAGCGTCCTACATCAACGGACGAGCAGTCGGCAATACTGGCGACGGCAGATCCGATGCCCCCATCAGGAACTCGTCAACTCCCCGTGCGCAAGAGCGCCCCTCGGCAATAGCCCAGACAATCAGGCTTTGTCCGCGACCCATGTCGCCTGCCACAAACACGCCGGGAACATTTGTCATGTAGTTCTCGGCGCGAGCCACATTGCCCCGCTGGTCAAGGTTCACTCCCAGCTCGCCTAACCACGAACCTTTTTCTGGTCCCACAAAACCAAGCGCCAACAACACCAGGTCGGCTGGAAGTTCCTTTTCGGTTCCGGCAAGTTTTTCAAACTTTCCTTCACGCATCTCCACTTCATGCAACAACAGAGCCTTGACATTGCCTTGGCCGTCGTCGATGAACTTTTCGGTGTTCACACTAAAAATACGCTCGCCACCTTCTTCATGCGCTGATGATGTGCGGTAGATCAAACTCCACTGTGGCCATGGATTATCATCAGAGCGAACTTCTGGCGGCTGGGCCATAATCTCAAGTTGTGTCGTACTCGCGGCACCCTGACGATGTGCCGTACCCAAACAGTCTGAACCCGTGTCACCGCCGCCGATGATGATGACATGCTTTCCCTCAGCAGTAATTGCGGGCTCACTAAAGTCTCCTTCTTGCACTTTGTTGGCGATGGGCAAATACTCCATGGCCTGATGGATACCCCGTAGCTCACGACCTGGCACCGGCAGATCACGCCATGCTGTTGCGCCACAGGCCAACACCACGGCATCATGTCCAGCGCGCAAGATATCCATATCCAGTAAACCACCAACGTCAGCGTTCGTTCGAAACTCGGTACCTTCTGCTTTCATCTGATCAATCCGACGCTCAATCTGGTGCTTTTGCATCTTGAACTCAGGGATTCCGTAGCGCAACAAACCACCGATCCTGTCAGCGCGCTCCAACACAACAACATCATGACCAGCACGAGTCAGTTGCTGTGCAACTGCAAGTCCTGCAGGGCCACTTCCAACTACAGCGACGCGCTTACCGGTTTTTGTGAGACAAATCTGTGGTTCGATCCAGCCGTTTTCCCAAGCCTTGTCAACTATTGAGACCTCGACTTGTTTGATTGACACTGGATTTTGATTTATCCCCAAAACACACGCCGACTCGCACGGTGCAGGGCAGAGACGACCAGTGAATTCTGGGAAATTATTTGTTGCGTGGAGACGATCAATCGCTTCGCGCCAATGCCGACGATAGACCAAGTCGTTCCAGTCAGGAATTAAGTTTCCAAGTGGACAACCGTTATTGCAAAACGGAATTCCACAGTCCATGCAACGACCCGCCTGCTCTCGCAAGTCATCTTCGGGGAATGGCTCATAAACCTCGCGCCAGTCACGCAATCTGACCTGCACGGGACGGCGGATTGCTCCAGAGCGATCCCACTTCAAAAAGCCCGTTGCTTCACCCACGGGCGACCTCCATTACTCGAACTGCCGTCACATCTTCCGACCAACCTTCAACCTTGGCCGACTCAAGCACGGTCAGAACACGCTTGTAATCTCCGGGCATCACTTTATGAAAGTGCACGATCTCATCAGCCCATGCACCCAAGATGAAAGCCCCAATCTCTGAGCCCGTGTACTGCTGATGACGTTTGATGGTGTCGTGCAACCACAATTCGTCTTGACCTTGAACTGTTTCTAATTCGACCATTTCATAATTTACGTTGTCGGGGAAGACCCCGTCTGGGTCGTAGACAAAGGCAACACCACCCGACATTCCAGCCGCAAAATTTCTTCCTGTCGAACCCAAGACCACAACATTGCCACCAGTCATGTATTCACAACCGTGATCGCCGATGCCTTCGACAACTGCCGTCGCCCCAGAGTTGCGCACACAGAAGCGTTCGCCAACTGTTCCGCGCAGAAATATTTCTCCGCTCGTTGCGCCGTACCCGATCACATTGCCTGCGATCACATTGTCTTGGGCGACAAAGGTTGAATCTCGATGCGGATACACGATCAAGCGACCACCCGATAATCCTTTGCCCAAATAATCATTGGAGTCACCTTCTAATTGCATCTCGATACCGTTGGGAACAAACGCACCGAAACTTTGGCCAGCAGAACCCGTGAAATGAATCGAGATCGTTGAGTCTGGCAGTCCTGCCCCACCCCATTTCTTGGTGACGACGTTTCCGAGCATCGTTCCGACCGTGCGATTGGTATTGCGGATTGGCATCTCAATGAACACCTTGCTTGCATCGTTGATCGCCGCCTCAGAAAGAGCTATCAGTTGGTTGTCAAGGGCAAGTTCAAGACCGTGATCTTGCGCAACTGATTGCAGCAAAGTCTGGTTGTAAGGATTTTTTGGAATAGCCAAGAGTGCCGAAATATCAAGACCCCGCACTTTCCAGTGGTCGATTGCCTGACGTGCATCGATCATCTCGACATGACCAACTGCTTCGGCAATACTGCGAAATCCAAGGGCGGCCAAGTTCTCTCTGACTTCTTGGGCAATGAATTCGAAAAAGTTCACAACAAATTCAGGTTTACCACTGAAGCGTGCCCGCAACTCTGGGTTTTGCGTGGCAATACCGACTGGACAAGTATCAAGATGGCAGACACGCATCATGATGCAGCCACTAACTACGAGTGGCGCTGTTGCAAAACCAAATTCTTCAGCACCCAACAACGCAGCAATCACCACGTCGCGACCAGTCTTCATTTGTCCATCGGTCTGAACCACAATCCGGTCACGCAAACCATTGAGCAGCAGTGTCTGCTGTGTCTCGGCAAGGCCTAGTTCCCAGGGTGCTCCCGCGTGTTTGAGTGATGTCAAGGGGGATGCACCCGTTCCGCCATCATGCCCAGAGATCAAAACCACATCTGCTTTGGCCTTACTCACACCAGCAGCAACTGTTCCGACTCCTACTTCAGCAACTAATTTGACATGAATACGGGCATCAGGGTTTGAGTTTTTCAAATCATGAATCAACTGCTTGAGATCTTCAATTGAATAAATATCGTGATGTGGCGGCGGACTGATCAGGCCGACTCCTGGCGTGCTGTAGCGGGTCTTGGCAATCCAGGGGTACACCTTGTAACCGGGTAATTGACCACCTTCACCCGGCTTGGCTCCTTGGGCCATTTTTATTTGCAAGTCATCGGCGTTGGCAAGATATTCACTCGTCACCCCAAAACGACCGGACGCGACTTGTTTTATTGCACTGCGTTTGGAGTCTCCGTTTGGCATCGGCACAAGTCGCTCTGCGTCTTCACCACCCTCCCCAGTGTTGCTTTTACCGCCAATCCGATTCATCGCAATGGCGAGAGTCTCATGGGCTTCCGCCGAAATCGATCCATAACTCATTGCGCCTGTAGAGAAACGCTTGACGATTTCTTCAATCGGTTCAACTTCGTCAATAGAAATTGATGGCTGAGCGTCGGTACGCAAGTTAAACAACCCGCGCAATGTCGAGAGCGTCTTGGCCTGGTCATCAACCAAGGCGGTATATTCCTTAAAAATGTCATACCGCTTGGCTTGCGTTGAGTGCTGCAGACGATAAACCGTCTCGGGATTAAATAGGTGATGTTCACCCTCGCGACGCCACTGATATTCGCCACCTAGATCTAGTTGGCGATGTGCTCGCAACTCTGGACGTTGTGGGTGCGCCATTGCGTGCCGAGAAGCAACCTCACGAGCGATTTCATCAAGACCAATGCCACCCAATCTTGAAACTGTGCCGACGAAGAACTCATCAACTAGTTCAGTAGACAAACCAATCGCTTCAAAGATTTGTGCGCCCGTGTAGGAAGCAACAGTTGACACACCCATCTTTGACATCACCTTCAACACGCCCTTGCCGGAGGCTTTGATGTAGTTTTTGATCGCTTTTTGTGGATCCATTTCACCGAGGGAGTGCAATCCCCGACCGTCATCGGCAGCGACCATTGCCTCAATTGATTCAAACGCAAGGTAGGGGTTGATTGCTCCCGCGCCGTATCCAACGAGCAAAGCCATATGGTGCACTTCTCGGGCATCACCTGTTTCTACGACTAAACCAACTTGGGTGCGAGTTTTTTCTCGAATCAAATGATGATGCACAGCACTTGCCAACAGCAATGACGGGATAGGGGCAAAAACTTCATCACTATTGCGATCAGACAACACCACAATGCGAATTCCGTCAATAATCGCCTCTGAGACTTCGTCTTTGACGCGATTTAGTGCCTCACGCAAGCCTTCACCGCCGTCGGCAACGCGATACAAGCCACTGACAACGATTGATCGCAGGTGCGGATGCGTGTTGTCGTCATTGATGTGAATTATTTTCGCCAAGTCATCATTATCCAAAATCGGGAATGGCAGCGATAATTGTCGACAGCTCTGTGGCCCAGGTGCCAACAAGTTGCCTTCGGGACCGACACTCGTGCCGATAGCAGTAACCACTGCTTCGCGAATTGCATCAAGGGGCGGGTTTGTCACCTGGGCAAACAACTGCGAAAAGTAGTCAAAGAGCAGGCGTGGTCGCTCAGAGAGAACTGCGATTGGAGTATCCGTTCCCATCGAGCCGATTGGTTCGGTTCCGGTTCGAGCAGTTGGGGCAAGAATCACTTTGAGTTCTTCATGCGTATAGCCAAACATCTGCTGACGCCTAATCACGCTCTCTCTGCTGTGCACAACATGTTCTCGCGTCGGCAAATCGTCTAGCTCGGTGAGTCCCTCTTGCAACCATTTTTGATACGGATGTCGGGCAGACAACTCTTGCTTAATTTCTTCATCGTCAATAATTCGACCTTGTGCCGTATCAATCAAAAGCATCCGCCCAGGCTGCAAGCGACCTTTTTTGATAACTCGAGACGGCTCAATGTCCAAGACACCCGTTTCACTTGCCAGCACAACCAAATCATCTGACGTCACCCAATATCGACCGGGGCGCAGTCCGTTGCGATCCAACACGGCACCAATCAAAGTTCCGTCTGTAAAGGCAATATCAGCTGGTCCGTCCCAAGGCTCCATTAGTGACGAATGGAACCTATAAAAAGCCCGTTTGTTGGGCTCCATTCGATCGTTGTTTTCCCACGCTTCTGGAATCATCATCAGCAAGGCATGTGGCAAAGACCGACCGCCTAAGTGCAACAGTTCCAACACCTCGTCAAAACTTGCACTGTCGCTCATGCCCGGCGAGCAGATCGGAAACGCTCTGTCAAGACCAGGAATTAGTTCGCTCTCAAGCAATGCCTCCCGCGTCGCCATCCAATTGCGGTTCCCCTGCACGGTATTGATTTCTCCGTTATGGGCAATGTAGCGATATGGATGGGCAAGAGGCCATGACGGAAACGTATTGGTGCTGAACCTACTGTGCACCAGAACAAGTGCCGATTCGATGCGCTCATCCAACAGGTCTGGAAAGAATTCCTGCAACTCTGGTGTTGTAAGCATTCCCTTGTAAACAAATGTACGAGCCGATAGAGAAGCAAAATAGGTTCGCATCGAACCAGTCAGTTCGTGCTCAATTCGCTTGCGTACAATAAACAACTTGCGATCAAGGTCGAGGCCTGTCGCTCCATTGGGGTCATCAATAAAATACTGATGAAATGATGGCATGACAGCCAAGGCGCTTGCTCCCAAACATGCAGGCTCTACTGGAACACTGCGCCAACCAAGTGGTCGTAATCCTTCTTCATGACTGATTCGTTCAACGGTTGCAATTGCCGTGCGTGCATCATCAACAGCAGACGGCAAAAATGCCAAGCCTGCCGCGTATGCCCCGAGTGCAGGCAAGTTGAAATCTACGACAGCCCGAAAGAACTTGTCTGGAATCTGGAACAAAACTCCGGCACCATCTCCGGTGGCTGCCTCTGCTCCGGTGGCACCCCGATGCTCCATGTTGCACAGAGCCCCGAGTCCCAGAGACACCAAACTACGACTTTGTACTCCTTTGATGTTGACCACGAACGACACACCACAAGCGTCGTGCTCAAATCGCGGGTCGTAGAGCCCGTATTTAGGGGGAAGATCGTGGTTCATGCGTTGTCCTTATTAACTGCGGAACTCAAATCTGGGGCACAGCCACAGACAGAGGGTGTTCTCACGAGACAACGCTGGCTCGAGCAACTTCTACATTACAGAGACCAGCACACAGGTGCACTATTAAATAGCAAGAATTACTATTTGGCGTCGGAGTAAGAAGGGGGGCGCTTCTCGAAGTCACTCATCACGGCTTCACGCTGATTATGACCACCGATGATGCCACCGATAATGTGCCTCTCGGCAGCAAATTGGGCGGCTGCATACTCAAGCGTCATGCGATTGAGAAGTTCTTTGGCTCCACGCACTGCGTCGGGACTGCGTTGACAAATCTCAGTCGCATAAGCAAAAGCATCCTCGCGAGGGGTCTGGGAAAGCCGTGTCACCACCCCAATTTCGTGGGCCTCACGGCCATCAAAAATGCGCGCCGTGAAAACGATGTCTTTCATGACATCGGCACGAACCAACCCTTGCAACAAAACCGTGCCGGCACAATCAGGAACCAAACCCCAGTAGGTCTCGCGCACGCTGAATTTGGTGTCTGGATGAGCAATGCGAATATCGGCGCCCAATGCAATCTGACACCCAGCGCCGAGAGCGTGTCCGTGTACCGCGGCAATAACGGGGACTGGCACTTCCTGCCACACCCAAGCTGCTTGCTGTCCTAAGTGGGTGATGCGACCCTCTTGCATGTCAGATGCCTGAGGCTGGCGATCTTGCGACGAGGACTGTTCGCCACTTGCCATTGCGCCCATTGATGAAAGGTCGAGTCCAGCACAAAACGAGGCCCCCTCACCCGACAAAACTACAACACGGATTTTTTTGTTGGTCTTGAGTGATTCACCTGCCTCAACAATCGCGCCAAATTGCTCGCCATCAAGCGCATTGCGTTTTTCCGCACGGTTAAACCGAACGTCTGCAATACCGTCTGAAATATTGATTGTCACCCTGTTGCCCATTCACCCATTATGACAGCACATGGCGCCTCAATGCATACCCCTGAAGCCCACTGCGAGCCCAACACTTTGCACATGGCAGAATATCCCAATGCATTTAAACCTTTCAGCCGAACAAGTACTCACCACTACCCGTAGCGTGCGAAAACGCCTTGACTTTGACAAGCCTGTTGAGAGAAAAATCGTTGAAGAATGTCTCGAATTGGCATTGCAGGCACCAACGGGATCTAACAGTCAGGGTTGGCACTGGGTAGTCATCGAAGATGCTGCCAAGAAAAAGGCCCTCGCCGATATTTATAAGAAAAATTTTGATATGTACATCAATACGCCAGGTCGCGTCTATGAAGAAGGCGACATGCGGGCGGCACAAATAGGAGCAGTGCGCAACTCCGCGATGTACTTGTCGGACAATTTCCATAAATCACCACTGATGCTGATTCCTTGCATTGAGGGTCGTCTTGACAATTTGCCATCGTTTGCAACGGCATCGGCATGGGGCTCGCTTCTGCCAGCTGTCTGGAGTTTCATGTTGGCGCTACGTGAGCGTGGGATGGGGTCAGCCTGGACAACGATTCACATGATGAACGGTGGCGAAGAAGAAGCCGCCAACTTGCTCGGAATACCGCACGCAAAAATTAGCCAAGGCGGATTGTTCCCGATTGCCTACACCGTCGGAACCGATTTCAAACCAGCCAAGCGCTTGCCTGTTTCGTCCGTGCTGCATTGGGACAAATGGTGACAAACGATTCTGTTACATGCGTGATGACAGACGGTGTCGCTGTCATCACGATGGATGACGGCAAAGCAAATGCCCTCTCAATTGCGATGCAGAGTGGCCTCAACAAAGCACTAGACCAAGCAGAAAAGGACAAAGCCACCGTGGTTCTAGCGGGGCGTCCTGGAATCCTCTCTGCAGGATTCGATCTCAAGACTCTTAGTGCTGGCGGAGCAGATGCCGCGGCAATGCTTGATGGTGGCATTGAACTAGCGCTTCGGTTGTTGAGTTTTCCGAGTCCAGTGGTCGTTGCGTGCGGTGGTCACGCAATTGCGATGGGAGTGTTTCTTCTTCTTTCGGGAGACTATCGCATTGGCGTCAAAGGCAATTTTCGCTACACAGCGAACGAAGTGGCTATTGGCATGACCATGCCGTACTCAACAATTGAAATAATGCGCAATCGCTTGACGCCATCTGCTCTGAACCGCGCGGTCATGCTCGCTGAAGTGTTCACGCCAGATAATGCAGTTGAGACGGGGTTTCTTGATCTCGTCGTCGATGAATCTGACTTGATGGAATCCGCCATGAATTTTGCGCAGTCCACGAAAGGTCTCAATGCTTCTGCACATTTCGCCAGCAAAAAGCGGGTCCGTGGTCAAGTTCTTGAGGCTATTCGTGCTGGACTAAAAATTGACTCAGCTGGCTGGCAAAAACAATTCGTTTCCGTCGCAACCTAGTCAACTAGACGAAGCCCAGATGGGGCAATTGAAGGCTCGGCAAACGGAAGTTCAACCACAAACTCTGTGCGGTGGGCCGGAAACACGTGTCTGGAAACCAAAACTACTTGCCCACTAGTTCCAGATGTAATGCGTTCACACCGCAAAACGGGCGAACCAATCGGAATGTTGAGGAGTTCTGCCTCTGGCGCACGAGCGGCATCGGCGCCGATTGTTTGTGACGCTCCACTAAGGGGAACTTCAAGTAGTTCATAAAACGGAGACCGTTCTACATCTGCACGCGACAAGTGTTGTCCGAGATCAGCAGAACACCAAACAGTGACCAGGGCAAATGGTTCGTTGTCAGCGGTATTGAGGCGCGTCACGCGCAAGACTTGCTGGGTGCCAAGTATTGTTGCGACATCACGTGGGGCTTTTTCAAAAACAAATTCAAGAATGCGTCGCTCTGGCTGCATCCCGCTGTCACGCATTTGATCCTCAATTGTGGCGAGTCGCCCCAAGGGTTGTTGCACTGGCTTGCCAGCGACAAACCAGCCAAATCCTTGACGAGCCTTGACGAGGCCTTCGTCACGCAGGATTTCAAGCGCCTTGCGAATCGTGACGCGACTGACGGAAAACTCCACTGACATGACAGATTCACTAGGCAACAGTCGTCCTGCCGCATAAACCCCAGACGACACCCGCAAGCGCAGTTCATCGGCGATTCCGTGATATCGAATTGTTCTCACGCTTGCATTCTAACCACACTTGTATTATAGTTGTATACATTGATAACAATCAACACCGAATCGAGCCCTGATGACCGTTGCTGCCCAGACTCCGCAAGAACTTGTTGACCAGGTCTATGCGTCTCTTGCGGCTAACTCTGAACTCGGTCGCTCGCGCCTCGGTCGAGCGCTTACCCTCACCGAAAAAATTTTAATCAATCACCTTGTCGAGCCGTCAACACAAGAAATGGAACGCGGTCGCAGTTACGCGGACTTCACACCTGATCGAGTTGCAATGCAGGACGCCACGGCACAAATGGCACTGCTCCAATTCATGACGGCGGGTCTAACCACCACGTCTGTTCCAAGCACCGTTCATTGCGACCATTTGATTTTGGCAAAAGTTGGTGCCAAATTGGATTTGCAAGTTGCCAACAACACAAACCGAGAGGTCTATGACTTCTTGCGCACTGTTTGCGCCAAATATGGCTTGGGGTTTTGGGGTCCTGGAAGCGGCATCATTCATCAAGTGGTGCTCGAACACTATGCATTTCCTGGTGGGATGATGATTGGCACCGACAGCCACACTCCAAATGCAGGTGGACTCGCAATGGTGGCCATCGGTGTTGGTGGAGCCGATGCAGTTGACGTAATGACCGGCTTTGCATTTAATGTTCGTTGGCCAAAAGTAATTGGTGTGCACCTGACTGGCTCATTATCGGGTTGGTCAAGTCCCAAAGATGTCATTTTAGAAGTTGCGCGTCAACTCACCGTAGAAGGTGGCACTGGCGCCATTGTCGAATATTGCGGACCAGGTGCTGACACGATATCGGCCACGGGCAAGGCCACGATTTGCAACATGGGCGCAGAGATTGGCGCAACTTGTTCGGTGTTTGGGTACGACTCCAATATGTCGGCGTATTTGCGAGCAACAGGCCGTGCCTCCATTGCAGCTGCAGCAGATGTCGTTGCTCGTGATCTGCGCGCAGATGATGGCGCAACTTATGACCGCATGATTGAGATTGACCTCTCGACGCTAAAACCACTCATCAACGGTCCCCACTCCCCTGACCGTGCTCATTCGTTGGGTTCAGGTATCGCAGATGCTGCACGCAAAAACGATTGGCCACTTAAAATATCTTCTGCCCTTGTTGGTTCATGTACCAACTCGTCATATGAAGACATCACACGAGCGGCATCAATTGCCAGACAAGCAGCAGCAAAAGGCTTACGGTCAAAGACAGAGTTGTTGATTACCCCCGGGAGCGAACAGATTCGCGCCACTATTGAGCGGGATGGTTTGTTGGCGGATCTCGAAGCAATCGGAGCGACGGTTTTGGCTAACGCCTGCGGACCATGCATTGGTCAATGGGAACGCTCTGCAGATGTGAACGCTAGTGCCAACACCATCGTCAACTCTTTCAATCGCAATTTTCCTAAACGCAATGATGGATCATCACACACATTGTCTTTTGTCACGAGCCCCGACACGGTAGTAGCCCTTGCACTTGCAGGTCGACTCGATTTCAATCCGATCACTGACACACTCACCGCCCCAGACGGAACAGAAATAAAACTTGATCCCCCAATCGGAGAAGTGTTGCCGGCACACGGATATGAAGCCGGTGTTGACACGTTTATTGCGCCACCGAAAGACGGCAGTTCGATTGTCATTGAAGTAAGTCCGACAAGCGATCGACTGCAACTGCTGCAACCATTTGCCCCTTGGGATGGCAAAGATTACCTTAATTTGCCGATTCTTATGAAAGCTCAAGGTAAATGTACTACTGACCATATTTCAGCCGCTGGTAAATGGCTCAAATATCGGGGGCACCTTGAAAACATTTCCGGCAACTTGTTCATCGGCGTCGTCAATGCTTTTACAAATGCAGTGGGTGAAGGACTCGACATTACTGACGGAAAGACACGTAGTTTTCCGGAGATTGCCAAAAGATACAGCGAGGCAGGCATGAATTGGTGTGCAGTTGGTGATCAGAATTACGGAGAAGGTTCATCAAGAGAGCACGCTGCAATGGAGCCACGACTTCGCGGTGGTGTTGTTATCTTTGCGCGATCATTTGCCCGCATTCACGATACGAATCTAAAAAAACAAGGTCTGATTCCGCTGACATTTGCCGACCCCGCGATATATGATTCCATCAACGAATCTGACACGATCAGCATTCTCGACCTTCCGCCAGTTCCAGATGTCGATGTCAAATGTGTAATCAATAAGTCCGACGGCACCAGCGTTGAGTTTGATGCCAAACACACATTTAGCAGCGAACAAGTGGCCTGGTTTATCTCTGGATCGGCACTCAATATCGTTCGGGCCAAAGTGGCCCGTCAAGGATAAACCAGCCCCTAAAACGGGAGAAACCCCGCATGGGGGCGCGGGGCTTCTCAACCTAAACCCAATGGGAGGGGGGTCCCATCTGGGGTTCTTGCCGATGGGAAATGGGGATAACCCATCGGATTTATAACTAAATTATGGTTGAAATTGCGACAACACTCAAGCCGAATGACATGATAGTTGCTATCGTTTTTAGAGATAGCCCTTTGGCGGGCTAAATTCATAAAAGACAGGCTCAGCAATGGAAATCAAGCAACTTCAAAGCCTTTTGGCGATTGACGAACATAAAACCTTCTCGGCTGCTGCGCGGTCTCTAATGACGGTGCAGTCAAACATTTCAGCCCATATTGCTCGCCTCGAGGCAGAACTTGATGTTGTACTTGTTGATCGTCACCATGGAGGTCTCACGGACGAAGGCGAGTTAGTGGCCGAACGGGCCCGCAGAATCCTGCATGAAATTGAAGACATTGGCGCTGACATGTCCTCTCTTGGCGACAATGTCGCCGGTGCCTGTCGCTTGGGAAGCATCGGCACAACCGCTCGCTGGTTGATGCCCAAAATGCTCGGGGCACTCTCGCGTTCACATCCAAACGTCAAGATCACAATTTTTGAGGGTGGCACGAGCACGCTAATTCCCCGACTGCTTGAAGGTCATCTTGATGCCGCCATTGTTCACCTTCCAGCGGAGTCATCCGAGGTAGAAACAACTCATCTCTTTGCTGAAGATCTGGTTCTGCTGGCCCACACTTCTCACGAACTTGCCGACCGCACAACAATCACAATTAAGGAACTCAGCCGACATAACATTTTGTTACCACCACGCGGCTCGGCATTGCGCAGGATTATTGACAGAGCAGCGGCGAATAAACAAGTTGAATTGTCCCCATTGGCAGAAATCGACGGTGTGAGGCTGATGACATCACTGGCCTTTGAAAACTTTGGCCCTGCAATTGTCCCAGCCACGGCAATTCCCGGCTGGATCCAAGGTGACTTCACTCGAATTTCAATTCCAGAACTCCCGCGACGAACCGTTGGCTGGGTTCAACGCATTCGCCCTCGACCAAGCGCGCCTACCCTGGCTGTTGGTCAAGTAACCGCCGCCGTCGTCAAGCAACGCGCCAATCGCCAACCTGGTGTTTATCTATAGCGCCACAACGGACTTCCCTGGTCAAGGACATAGTGTGTGGGAGTGGTCATGACAACAGACGCTGATCCTTTTGAGTTGCCGCTTCAGCGCCTGATTCCTGGAGCCGCACACGCATCTGTTCGGCAATTGAGTACGGGGCGTCAGGTTGTCTGGCTAGATGTTGACGGCTCGATTCATCGTGGCGCCTTGTCCGCTGCTGCTTCAAGCGTGATTGCATTGGCAGCTCAAACCGCATTGTCAAAAGGGCTCCCGTTTATCGCAGTAATAGCGTCATCAGGCGCAGACATTGAAGAAGGAGTTGCCGCGTTGCACGGTTGGGGTTTGGCAGCCAAAGCCCTTGCCAACTGCTCAGGTATCGTGCCCACAGTTTGCATTGTTTCGGGACCTGCAGTTTCAGGACCAGCGTTGTTGATTGGTCTTGCAGATTTTGTTGTCATGACAGAAGATTCCTACGCCTTTGTGTCGGGACCAGCGATGGTCGCAGACTTCACTGGCATCGCAGTGTCCAATGAAGAGCTTGGTGGCTCAGATACACATGCGCGTCAAAGTGGTGCGACGACTGCAGTAGTACCTGACGTCGCATCCGCCGTGCAGTGGGTGGAGTCATTGCTTTCATACTTGCCAGATAGTGTGCACAAACTACCTGTTGTCATGTACACCGACGATCCTGATGATCGACTCACGCCAGAGGCTGGCGCCGTGATACCCCCCACCTCTACTGGCAGTTACGACATACGCAGAGTAATCACGGCTCTGAGCGATGATGCTCATTTTTTTGAACTGCGCCCCTTGTGGGCGACCAATGTCGTCACCGGATTTACGACGATGGCTGGTTACCCAGTGGGAGTTGTTGCAAATCAGCCAATGTCTTTGGCCGGAACTCTCGACATCGCGGCATCACAAAAAGCCGCACGCTTTGTTGGGTTCTGTGACGCCTTCAATATCCCGATAATTACGCTGGTTGACACTCCTGGTTTTTATCCTGGCAAAGACTTGGAATGGCGGGGCATGATTCGCCATGGTGCTCAACTTGTGTTTGCCTATGGTCGCGCCACAGTGCCCCGCATCTGCGTTATCTTGCGTAAGTCCTATGGTGGCGCATACATAGTCATGGACTCAAAAAAAATGGGAAATGATTTATGTTTGGCCTGGCCATGGGCCGAACTCGCCGTTATGGGAGCGGGGCAGGCAGCCGCCATTTTGCAGAGGCGTGCCACACCCCAAGAAAAAGCAGCCTTTGAAACTGACTACTCGGAACGACTTTTAAATCCGTATATTGCGGCCGAACGTGGATACGTGGACGCTGTCATTGATCCTGCAGACACTCGGTCGGAAATATGCGCCACTCTGCATATGTTGCGTGACAAGCGGGAAAAATTGACACGACGCAAGCATGACAACTCTCCGCTGTAAGCGGTCAACTCTTGTCGTAGTAGCGCCGTGCTCTATCATAAAGAATGGGGAGGAAGCCCCATCCAATTTAGTCAGTAGAGGAGATCCCA
Source organism: Actinomycetota bacterium (assembly GCA_005790505.1). Classification (GTDB taxonomy): domain Bacteria; phylum Actinomycetota; class Acidimicrobiia; order Acidimicrobiales; family Ilumatobacteraceae; genus UBA2093. Next base: position 28,702 of record SXUP01000007.1, on the reverse strand, counting down.
ATGGCTGACACCATCACAATTATCGACGATCGAACCGGAAAAAAAGTGACAGTGCCTATCACTGGTGGAGTTTTCAGCTCCTCCGCACTGCGGGATTTAGACCCCAACCTGTTTATGTATGATCCGGCGTATTTATCCACCGCATCATGCGCATCTTCCATCACCTATCTCGATGGTGATGCTGGAATTCTGCGCTATCGCGGCTACCCAATCGAACAACTTGCCAAAAATTCAACTTTTCTAGAGGTCGCATATCTCTTAATCAACGGACAACTGCCGACTGCCTCAGAGCTCAAAACGTGGCAATTTGACGTAACGCATCACACCATGATTCATGAAAACATGCGCAAGCGGTTTGTTGATGGTTTCCACTACGACGCCCATCCGATGGGAATGTTCATTTCGGCGATTGCCGCACTCGGAACTTTCTATGAGGACGCCAAGGATATTTTTGAAAAAGAATCATTTGACAAGCAAATCCTGCGACTTGTCGCCAAAGTTCCCACTATCGCTGCAATGTGCTATCGGTTCAGCCAGGGACTGCCCTTCGTATCGCCCAATAATTCCCTTTCATATGGCGAAAATTTCTTGAACATGATGTTTCGCATTGGGGACGACTACAAAGTCAACCCAGTGCTCGCACGGGCGATGGATGTCTTGTTTATCTTGCACGCAGACCACGAACAAAACTGTGGTACGACCACGATGCGTGTGGTCAGTTCTGCCAACTCCGACCCATATACGGCTACTGCAGCAGCAGCAGCAGCGCTCTATGGGCCATTGCATGGCGGCGCCAACGAAGCCGTTGTGCGCATGTTGAGCGAAATCGGAGACGTCAGCAATGTGCCCGCTTTCATCGAAGAGGTAAAAACAGGACATGGTCGCCTGATGGGATTTGGACATCGCGTTTATAAAAACTTTGATCCTCGTGCCACAATTATCAAGAACACCGCTTACGAAGTCTTTGCAGTTACTGGCATGAATCCACTTCTTGAAGTAGCCCTTGAACTCGAAAGAGTGGCATTGAGTGATGACTACTTTGTTTCTCGCAAGTTGTATCCAAATGTCGACTTTTACTCTGGGTTGATATACGAGGCCTTGGGTTTTCCGGTTGACATGTTTACGGTGTTATTTGCCATCCCGCGCACGGTCGGCTGGCTCGCTCACATGCAAGAACTTTTGGCTGACAAAGAGCAAAAAATTAGTCGCCCACGGCAGTGGTACACAGGCTTGGGTGAGCGTGAATACATAGCGATTGCCAAGCGCTAGCCCGTCACATCAATAACAATTTTCCCGATATTGCGATTTGTTGCCATGAACTCTTGAGCGGCTGCTATGTCTTTAAGCTGAAAACGCGAGTCAATTATCGGTCTCAAGATGCCAGAGTCGAAAAGAGGCAGAACTTCAGTCGCAAAGCGTTGAGAGATCGTGATTTTCTCTTCTACGGGTCTGGCTCGCAGAACCGTGCCAATGATTGATGCCCGCTTCCCTAACAGCACACCTACATTGAAAAGGGTGGGCTTCCCTGCCATTACACCAACTTGAATAATGCGTCCCTTCAAAGCAAGAGCAGCAATATTGCGATCTAGATAATCCCCGCCAATCACATCCAGCACGACATCAACGCCAACACCCAACGTTGCCTGTGCAACCTGTGCCACAAAGTCCTGTGTGCTGTAATCCACAACAAGATCTGCACCAAGCGAACGACACGCATCAACTTTGCCCGCCGAGCAAGTGACCGCAACACGCGCCCCGATTGCTTTGCAAATTTGAATCGCGGCTGTGCCAACGCCAGATGCTCCGGCATGCACAAGAGCCCATCGGCCAGACGTCAAACCGCCCTGCACTACGAGCGCATCCCAGGCGGTGATAAACACCTCGGGAATCGCAGATGCATCGGCGACACTCACACCATTTGGAATTCTCAATGCTTGCCGCTCAGGCAGCACGAGTTGTTGGGCATACGCACCTCCTGACACGATGCCCATCACTGGGTCTCCCGTGCTCCAGCGACGAACATGGGCACCAACAGCCCGAACAGTTCCTGAAAATTCAAGACCGGGAATCTCAACATCATCTGGGAATGGATTGGGATACAAACCCATTCGCTGCAAGAGGTCTGCGCGATTGAGAGCAGTCGCAACAACATCCACGGAAATTTCATCATTGCCTGGCGTTGGGGCAACGACATCTTGAATTTCTAGAACCTCTGGACCTCCGTATGAGCGCAAAACAACCGCGCGCATTGGTTTACGCCATCTTTGCTTGCAAGCGACGATCAAGTGCGGCAAGGAAATCTTCTGTTGTCAGCCAAGACTGCTCTTTGGAAATCAAGATGGCTAGGTCTTTTGTCATTTCACCATCTTCTATCGCCTCAACACATACCATCTCAAGTTTTTCAGCAAAGTCAATTAACGCTGCATTGTCGTCAAGTTTTCCGCGGTGCATTAATCCACGCGTCCAAGCATAAATTGACGCAACCGGATTTGTAGAGGTCTTATTTCCTTTTTGGTGTTCGCGATAGTGGCGCGTAACGGTGCCGTGCGCAGCTTCTGCCTCGACTGTCTTGCCGTCTGGGGTCAACAACACCGAGGTCATTAATCCGAGTGAGCCGAATCCCTGGGCGACGGTATCGGATTGCACATCACCGTCATAGTTTTTGCAGGCCCACAGGTAGCCACCTTCCCATTTCATGGCGCATGCCACCATGTCGTCTATTAATCGGTGCTCATAGGTCAGTCCAGCCTTTTCAAAGTCTGCCTTGAACTCTCGCTCAAAAACTTCTTCGAACAAATCTTTGAAGCGACCGTCATAGGCCTTAAGGATTGTGTTCTTAGTGCTCATGTAGACGGGATAATTGCGCTGCAGACCGTAGCGCAGTGATGCACGCGCAAAGTCGCGAATCGAGTCATCGAAGTTATACATTCCCATTGCCACTCCGGAGCCAGTGAATTTGGCTACTTCAAGCTGAATCGGTTCACCCTCGCCATCAGGGATCCATGACATCGTCACAGTACCTGCACCCGGTACGCGGAAATCAGTCGCCTTGTATTGATCGCCGTGTGCATGACGCCCTATCACGATTGGTTTTGTCCAGCCCGGCACCAGTCGTGGAATGTTTTTGCAAATGATTGGTTCGCGAAAGACAACGCCCCCAAGAATATTGCGGATCGTGCCGTTTGGTGACTTCCACATTTTTTTGAGTTTGAATTCTTCTACACGCGCTTCGTCAGGAGTAATTGTGGCGCATTTCACGCCGACACCATGCTTTAGAATTGCTTGCGCTGAATCGATAGTTACCTGATCGTTGGTCTCATCACGGTATTCCATTCCGAGATCGTAATAATCAAGGGTGATGTCGAGATATGGCAAAATCAGTCGCTCTTTGATGAACTGCCAAATGATGCGAGTCATTTCGTCGCCGTCGAGCTCAACAACTGGCTTTGCAACTTTGATCTTTGTCATGAAACGGCCTTTCAAGCACTTGTATGGTACTTGTACACGATAGCGCAGAGTTCCCAATCCTGCCCTACCATCACACTGATGGACTTTGCTTGGACTCCCGAACAATTGTGCCTCCGTCAAGTTGCTCGCCAGGTGGCCAGCGAAGCAGTGGCTACCTACGGGCGTCATAACGACTCCTGGATGAACGGCTACTCGCGTGAGTTTTCACGCGAACTCGGTGCTCGCGGCTGGCTCGGTATGACATGGCCGGTTGAATTTGGTGGCGGTGGTCGTGATCCTATAGATCGCCTGATAGTCGGTGAAGAACTTATTTCTGCTGGTGCGCCGATCGCAGCGAGTTGGTTTGGAGACCGACAGATGGGTCCTGCGCTGATTCAGTACGGAACAGTTCAGCAACAACGCGATTATCTTCCAGGAATTCTTTCTGGCGAGACCACGTGGTGCATCGGCATGAGCGAGCCCAATTCAGGTTCAGATTTGGCATCCTTGGCGACGTCGGCAGTTCTTGACGGCGATGAATGGATCATCAACGGACAAAAAATTTGGACAAGTTTTGCTGCTCAGGCTGATTATTGCTATCTCATCTGCCGCACCAGCACAGACGGACCACCGCATTCAGGAATAAGCGAGATTATTGTGCCGATGAATATTGCCGGTGTCGAAATAAGGCGAATCACGGACATGACAACCAACCGTCATTTTTGTGAGGTCTTCTACACCGACGCACGAGTACCCAAAGACAATCTTGTTGGCACGCTCGGCGGGGCATTCGGGCAGACAATGCGTCAACTAGAACACGAACGTGGCGGCATCGACCGTTTGGTGTCCAACCATGCCCTGTTTGCCCATGCGCGCTCAATTGCCGATACAAGCAACCCAAAGATCCGTCAGGAAATTGCATCCCTTGAAACGACCTATCGCATCGGTCGCATCTTGGTCTTGCGTGAAGCGCTCAGGCAGGCACCTGCCGGCTTTTCTGCGGCGACGAAGTGCTTTTGCACCGAACACGAACAGCGTGTTGCAGATTTTGTGGCGCGCACTATGGGGGCGAATGCAATGTTATGGAATGATTTTACGCCTAGTTTGTTATATGCGCCTGGCTACACGATTATGGGCGGCACCTCTAATGTGATGCGCAACATCCTTGGTGAGCGAGTATTGGGACTTGCAAAATAGTCTCAGGCAAAAAAATGACAGACTTACTTGCACTCAGCGCCCACATCATTGACGATGCGATTCTCAATGAGCCAACCAACAGGGTTACGAATGAATTGTCTGAAATAGCGCCAGATTTGGCAATCGTTGAATCGTTTAGCCACTGTGTTGCGTGGGACTCCGGTGATGGTCTGGTGTGTTTTGATACAAGTGGAGTAAACACGGGTCCTGCTGTTGTGTCCGCGCTTCAATCCTGGCGCCCCGTTCGATTTCATTCACTCATTTACACCCACGGACATGCCGACCATGTAGGTGGAAGTCCTGCATTTGGCGCCCACGCCAAACATCATCAACAACCACTTCCCCGCGTGGTTGGACACGAAAACATTGCCGCTCGTTTTGCTCGTTATCGCCAGACCAACGACTGGAACTTGGCGATTAATCATCGTCAATTTGGAGGTATTTCTCAAGACGCTGGTCTGGGCATCGGTGGTGTCGGAACAACTTTTATTCCTCCCGACACGCTTGAAGTGACGCAGGCATTTCGGGCACAACACACATTGCAAATTGCCAACGACACGATTGAACTGAATCATGCCCGTGGCGAAACAGACGATCATCTGTGGGCATGGATGCCAGAGCGCAAGTGGCTCGCATCGGGTGACTTTGTGATCTGGAATTTTCCAAATGCTGGAAACCCACAAAAGGTGCAGCGCTATCCCATTGAGTGGGCAGCGGCACTGCGCGACATGATGACGCGTCAGCCTGAACTTCTCTTGCCAGCCCACGGACTTCCCATCGAAGGCAAGGAGCGAATTGCCCTTGTCTTGGGTGACATCGCAAGTGCACTTGAGTCCCTTTCAACTCAAGTACTTGATCTCATGAATGCTGGCGCAACTCTAAATACGATTATCCACACGGCTAAAATTTCTTCTGACTTGCTCAACAAGCCATACCTGCGTCCGTTTTATGACGAACCTGAGTTTGTCGTCCACAACCTATGGCGTCAGTTTGGTGGCTGGTGGGATGGCGCCGCATCACGGCTCAAGCCGTCACCCGACGAGGTGGTCGCTCGCGAGTTAGCAGACCTCAGCGGCGGCGCTCATGTGCTTGCCACTCGAGCCCAAAAAGTAGCCGTTGATGGAGACCTCCGACTTGCCTGCCACCTCATTGATTTTGCAGGCTGGGCCGCGCCTGATGATGTGACAATTCATGCCATTCGCGCAGATATTTATAAACAGAGACGTGATGTGGAACTTTCATTGATGAGCAAAGGTATTTATATGAGTGCCTCGCGTGAATCACGAGCGGTAGTCAAAAAATTTGAAGCAAAGTAATCTGGTCTAAGAAATTGTCAGCATTACGAGCGAAACTGCAGCAAGAGCAATTCCACCAATTTGGAGTGGATGTACCTGTTCTTTATCCAGTCCCGTAGCCAAGGCCAGAGTACTCGCTGGATACATGGCAATAATCACGGCAACCACTGTCATCAGTCCATTACGAACGGCAATCAAGTACAAGACATTTGCAATACTGTCCATCACTCCAGATCCAATAATGATTCCGACATGTTTGCGACTTGATCGAATTGATTGGCGGGTAGTCAAAACAACAATTGCCATATACGGAACGCTCGCGGTTCTCATCGCCACGACTGGCCACAAACCACTTCCATCAGAGGTGTGCTCCAACATCACGAACAGTGACCCGAACGTTGTCCCTGAAACAAGAGCCATCAAAATGACATTGCGTGGTGCGCGCCGATGATTTGGACCAAAAAAATCGCTGATCATGGCCACCGAAAATATGCCCAGGGGAATCGCTATAAGTCCGATCACAGAAGGTCGCTCTCCTTGAGCCAAGCCAACAACCACGGGCACACTCGCCATCATCACTGCCGAAATTGGTGCCACTACGGTCATAAAACCGCTGCCCATAGCACGATAAAAAGCCAACAAACCCGTTGCACCAGCAACACCTGCCATCGCGCCCCAGACCCAGTCGTTTAATGGAGCAATCGGCACGCCACTTCCAAGTGCGAGTAGAACCAAGACAACAAATGCCGCTGCCTGACCGATTGCTGTCACGGTAATTGGCGAGACTGTTCTGGATGCTCGTCCGCCACAATAATCTGCCACTCCGTATACGGAGGCAGCAGCTAAGGCGACAACGATCTCCACAGAGTGGGCGCGACGGGGCTTGAACCCGGGACCTCCACCATGTCATAGTGGCGCTCTACCAACTGAGCTACACGCCCTTTTAGGACACCAATGAACCTACCAGCCAGATCATAGTTCGCCTGTTGTCAAGCGAACTATGAGATCTAACTGACCTGAATAAAGAACTTCAAGAGATTTTTCTCGATTTTATTACCGTATTGCGGTCGGCTCGAGAGTTGACAGATTCCCTTTTTATTGAGCGCAGTCACATAAGAGCCCTGGATTTTGCAAATCGTCGGTGTAAGTGTCGTTGTCTGTACAAGCGTTACACTATTTAAACCCCCCCCTTCTACGGCGTCAGAAATTCTCGCTAGTTCTGTCAATTTGATTGAAGACTTTCGACTCAAAACTTTGGTGAATTTATAGCGGTCGTACCAAACTTTTGAGTTGCGATTTGGGGTGAAAGTGCCTTTCGGGAAGACGGCGTTCTTGGCAAGGTTCGTGTTTTGTATCTTCAGTGATGCCGCACTTACTGGCTCAGCACATTTCACGCCCTTGACTTTGACACAAAAAGTTCTTGATGGCAACGCGCCTACTCCGGCGATGCGATATTTCTTAGAAGAGGTCGCACAGATTTTTACAACAGCCTTACCTTTGGCATCCGTCTTAGCCCTGCCAGCAGAACATGGGGCAAATGCACGCACCCCTGTGCGAGGTTCAACATCTGCGAGCGACTGCGCGCCGACCCGACTGCATACATCAGTGAGAGCAGCTGAAGCGCTAAATAATCCACCCGTATCTGCCGCATCACAAACTTCCTTTGCAATAGCTACAAAACCAGCATAAGGACTATCGGATTCGTCAAGCAACTTAACCGGAATAGAGACCGTACCGTTTGCGCTTGCATTCAAATCAATGGTAGGGGTGGACTTGTCGGCGTCAACAACTGAGGCATCAAGACCTGGCATGAAAGGCATCTCAACGCTGTCAGAGGAGCTTTTGAAGTTTACTTCGATTGATTTGTTCAAGTCACCATCATCGTATTCAATCAAGGCATCATATTTTGATGATCTCGATTTAGGACTGAATGATTTGAATGACACTGTTCCGTCATCACCTGTGATGTAAACCGGCGGAGGAACGAAACATTGCGAGCAAGTTGCTAATCCAAAATCAGTTCCCGCAGTCTCTGCAGCCCAAGATGATGTTCCGTTTGCGCTATTTGAGTAGTCGTAACTGAGGTAGTTGTTTTTCAATTTAATTGTTGCATTCGGAACTGGATTACCGTCAGCCATGACAACCTTGACAACTCGAGTAATAAGAGCAGTAGGCGAAGCAACTGTAATTTCGGCGTTTCCACTAGCAGGAATTAACACAGTCACGGTTGCAGCCTGCAGGGAAGCACCCGAAGCGGATGTACCACCAGTGATTGTGAAAGTCACTGGACCACTAGCAATAGACGCCCGAACGGTGCCCGCAATATCTGTCACCAGATTTGTTGCCTTCGCTGAGCTCTGAAGTACGGGATAGTCGGGGGTGGCCCATTTAAAGGTTGCACCCGCCAAAGCATCGCCCGTCGCTGTCTTGAACGTCAATAAGACTCCACTGCGTGTAGATCGAGTGCCAGCACTCACCTTGAGCGGAATCAATTTCACGCTGTCAGTCGCCCCCGCGATACCCGTTGTGTAGTTAAATGCAGTCGCCGTGGAGTCAGCAAATGCAGACACCGGTGCAACCACGCTGGATGAATTGTTATAACACTGCTTGCAAGAAAAAATCCAACTGTCTGCAGACAAAAGCCCGGAAGGCAAGACAAAATAAATCTTAAACATTGCGCTCATTGACTGGTCCATAAAGATTGAGAGGGGTTCGGCCATGACACCCACTGCAGTCAATGCAGTCGGCATTGTCGCGACGCCAGTCGGGCCATTAGAACCAGCACCACAACTCAAGGTTCCTTGGTTGTGAATACATAATCCAGGACTACCCCAGTTAGACGTTATGTAGACCCGAGTCGCCCCTTCACTTCCTTCGATCGCCGCGCCAGTTTCGCCATACTTGGCTCCCGAGAAAGTGCGACATGTCACTGCCGCCGCCGCAATACATAATTGACCTGCACCCCATCTTTCTTCCGACATTGAAATGTCCGTTGCATTGGTGATATCCGTTGCCACGCCAGTCGTCGCATTAGGTGTTCCTTTGGCGTTTACCCACGCCCATGTTGCTGCGGTCGTCACAGAAGCATTGCGATTTTCAGTCCGTTGTTTATAAGTACGATTGGTCCAGCCCGCATCGGATTGACAATAGGTTTCAGATTCATATTCGCCGTCAACAGGATTACTGCAGTCGTAGCGCGTCACGTTGGTTGATTCATTAGTGCCGGCAGCACCACTAGTAACATTGGCGCATTGCACCGTACCGTTGAGCATCAACGCACAAATTGCTGGAGTGGATCCGGTCGCTGCGCCAACTTGAATGGACTTAACACCAGCGGTGATCAGGGTACGCCACGTCTTGGAGAACAGACCGTTGTTACCTGAGTAGCCAGTACCGATAACCGATGACACAACCGTGTCTCCATCAAGCGTTTCGCTGACGAAGGAGTTGGCGGAGTTGTCAGAGCTACCTGAGCCGGAATAGGAGCTAGTCGCGGCGCTCCATGTTTGAGTATTAACATAATAACTAGTACTTCCAGTACGGAATCTCAGACCTGGCCAGTTTCCCTTGCCGACACACTTCAATGCAGCATTCTGCACAATGCAAGTCGTTTCGCCATTGGCGGCAACATCAGTAACTCCAGTGAGTGCAACTCCACCACCTGTTGCGGGCGTTGGCGTTGTGAGGGTTACTGGGTTTGCCGGTTCGTTACCGAGTTGGCCGAACTGATTAGCGCCAAAGCATGAGAGACCTGCCGCAACAATCGCGCACGCACCGTCAACAGTTTCAGCGGGCGGATTACATGGGCCCCCGCTACAGCCCGAGTGATCGTAGGTTGTCTGAGAAAAGCTGTCAATTTCCGTCGCCGCTAAAATGGAGTCATACTTTGCCGAACCAACGACAGGGGAAAAACTCGGAACATTGCTCTTCATCGGTGGGCACTGGGGGCAGCCAGCAGGAGTCGACTCAATCTCCTTGGCGACAATTGTGTAAAACTTGGTGGTCTCAGCAGCCTTGGCAACGGCTGCTTTGGCTGCTTCAGTGGGACTTTTACTGTCTCCCGATGACGCACTCACTGATGGCACAACTGCAAGACCAAGAACCGACAGCGACACTGCAATAAATAAGATTTTTTTCACGGCATAGAGTCTAGCGGCTCGTCGACACATAGTCAATAGAGGCGCAGGCTCACTTCGTTTCCCAATAAACGGCCACGTTGGGTGAGCACAATTCGCTCGCCCACTACTTCGGCAAGACCCTCAAGGGCTTTGAGGTCTAGCGCACCGACGGGTACGCCATCAGAAGTACGCAACGATAACTCAAGTGCTTCGCGTTTTTGAGTGACCGCATCAAGGGTTTCACCCGATGCCTCTGTTGGAGAGTTGGTATCAACTGCTTCGATATATCGCTCGGGAGTGCGCACGTTCCACCATCGTCTGCCATCAGCATGTGAATGTGCCGCACATCCAAATCCTGTGTAGTTACCTTGTCGCCAGTACAGCAAGTTGTGGCGACATTCATAGCCGGGCCTTGCCCAATTGGAGATCTCATAGTTGGCAAGCCCAGCACTTCTCAAGATGTCATCAACAATGATGTATTTGTCGGCTTGATCGTCGTCGTCAGGGTGGCGATGTGGCTCGCGTGCCAATGGTGTGCCTGGTTCGACAGTAAGACCATACGCCGACACATGCGTGGGTGATAACTCAATTGCCTGTTGCACGGTGTAACGCCAGTCGTCGAGAGTTTCGCCAACTGCTCCATAAATTAAGTCTAGATTGAGTGCTGGAATGCCGCTCCCCCGCACCGACTCAACGGCGCTTTGCACATTGGCCAGATTATGCGTGCGCCCTAACGATGCAAGAACATGTGCCGTCATTGATTGCACGCCCATGCTGATGCGATTCACTCCACCATCAGAATACGTCGCCATCATTGCGTCGGTTACATCGTCGGGATTGCACTCAACTGTGACTTCTGCGCCTGCCACAAGTGGCAACTGAGCAAGACATGCCATCAAAGATTCTGGACGAACCAGCGTTGGGGTTCCACCTCCAATGAACACCGTATTTACGGCGGGCATACCAGCGGCAACATTGCGCTTGATGTCGGTATCAAGTGCTCTCATATAGTGATCAATGACATGGTGACGATCGGTCCAAGTTGCAAACGAGCAATAATCACATCGATGATGACAAAAAGGGATATGGATATAGACACCGAATTGATCAAAATCTTTTTGTGTCGGCATGACTACAACTATGACGAAGATGGCGGTATGAAAACCAGACCCAGGTCGGCAATTCTTTGGGCAACTTGATCGACGGGCACATCCAGCATCACGGCAATCGCGCGCGTGTCATGCGCCCTAACGGTGATGACTTTCCCGTTGAAGTCTTGACGCTGCACCTGGATCATGCGCAAGAACCGCTCCAGCATTTCGAACTGCGCGCCAGACATGGTGGACAACTTGGCCACATCGAGACGCAACTTAGAAGACGCAAGGGACGCCGATTGTGAACCATCTCGCCCTTGTGGGTCGCGTGGCAAAAGTTGGTCCACTGACACGCCATAAAACCGTGCCAAGCGTTCAAGCCGCGGAACCGAAATTGCTCGCTCTCCGCGTTCGTATGCACCCAGCACCGATGCTTTAAATTCGCTTTCGCTGTGGGTCTCAACATCACTCAGCGACCATTGTTTTTGTTGCCTAATGCGGCGCAGACGGTCACCCACCATCAATGTGTAAGGGGAATCCTTGAGAAGTTCGTCATCAGATAATGCAGCCATATAACTACCTAGTGTGGTCGGTTTAGCACTCGCCGTGTGCGACCATCAAGGTGGCAGCCACCACCGCTGCCGTATCTGCCCGTAATACATTGAGCCCCAGCGAGACTGTTGTCGGCGCACGTGCCACTTCAGCCCCTGAAAATCCGCCTTCCGGCCCGATCACGATGACATGGTCATGTTTTTCAATCGGTCGACCGCCTGGCTCGGCGAGGGCAACACCGGGTCGCAACAAAACATCAGCTAACGGAGTGGGACCGGTCAATATCGGCAACCACACTCGCCGACTCTGCATCGCAGAACTGCGAGCGATGCGTTGAAGTCTCTCAAGATGATGCGCGCCCCGATCAGCATTCCAATGCACCACACCATGATCAGTCGCCAGAAGAATGATGATCTCATGGATTCCGAGTTCAACCAACTTTTCCACAGCAGAATCTGTGCGATCACCCTTTACCGGAACGATCGCTACTGCAAGACGACGTGCAGGAGCAGCAACACTGAAGATACTTGAGTCTGGAGTGATGTCGTCTTTCGTAAAACGGCATGTTCTCCATTGACCATGTCCGTCACTCGCAGTCACAACCTCGTTGTCACGAAGGCGCAAAACGCGACAAAGATGATGGCGGTCTACTTCTTCAAGAAATGGTGCCTCAATGTCGACAACGAAAACATGCGCTGCGGACGCGCGCAGCGATGGAGTCACAAAAATGCCGACTTGATTTTAGAAAACAGGCTCTTGTCCTGAGAGGCGACTGCCTCGCCGCGTAATTCTGCAAGTTGCTGGAACAGTTCTTCTTCCTTCTCACTCAGGTTTATCGGAACATTGACAAAAATTCGGACAACAAGGTTTCCGCGACCACGACCCTGCAAGTGTGGAACACCTTTACCTCGCGAAACAAACTCACGTCCGTGTTGCGTTCCAGCCGGAACAACCAAGTCAATGTCGCCATCAAATGTGTGCAGAACTTTGTGGGTGCCAAGAGTCGCCTGTGCAACGCTGATGTCAACGGCAGCGACAAGATCGTCACCTTCGCGGTCAAATTGAGCGTGGGTTGCCACACGAATATGTACATACAAGTCCCCCGCATCACCGCCGCGCGGACCAACTGCTCCGCGCGCTGTCAAGCGCAGAGTTGTTCCGGTGTCGACACCTGCTGGAACATCAATTGTGTAAGTGGCAGTAGTGATGACTCGACCATCACCCTTGCATGGAGCACACGGCGTCATGACCACTTGACCAAAGCCAGAGCAGCGACCACACGCCGCAGTAGTGATCATCTGACCAAGCAAACTATTGCGGCGTTGACGAACTTGCCCCGAGCCATTGCAGTCAGAACATGCCACGGGTTGGGTGCCAGAACCGGCACCCGAACCACCGCAGTCACTGCATGCAACTGCCGTTCGCACATCAACAGGGATCGTCGCACCAGATACAACTTGCTCTAGTTGCACGTCTACGGTGATCTCAAGATCCTGACCGCGCGGCGGACCAGAACGTCCACGACTTTGTCCGCCAAATTGTGAGCCACTGAAAAACGCTTCAAAAATATCTCCAAGTCCGCCACCAAACTGATCGCCACTTGACCCTGCACCGCTGATCCCTTGTTCACCGAAACGGTCATAGCGAGCCCGCATTTCGGGGTCGCTTAGCACTTCGTATGCACGGCTGACTTCTTTGAAATCCTCTTCCGCCGCCGGGTCATTCGGGTTGGCATCGGGGTGTAACTCACGCGCTCTTTTACGGTATGCCTTTTTTATCGTGTCTTGATCGGCTCCGCGATCGACTTGCAGCAATTTATAAAAATCGGTTGCCATACTTTTATCCCCTGGCAAGTCGACGACCAAGTTGGTCACTGACGACTTCTACGGTTGCTAGCGCTTGAGGGTAATTCATGCGCGTTGGGCCAAGTACGCCAATGCTTCCGAGCACCTCCCCGTCAGCAATCACAGGGGCCACGACAACGGAGCAGGTCATTAATTGCTGAACGCCATGCTCTGCACCAATGGCTACCGTGAGGCCTCGACTTAGGACATCTTGAACGAGTGACACGACCACATACTGTTGCTCGAGAGTGTAAAGAACCGTGCGAAGCACTTCTGTCGCGTCAAATGACTGGGCAAGTGATGCAGCACCACCAATAAAAACGGACTCGTCTTCACGATGGCGACTGAGAGCATTTATTGCAGACGAGCACACAATGTCTGTGTATGACTCATTTGTCAGTGGAATAGCCGAGACACTACTAATCGGGGTGTTCACTAGCCGTGACTGCAGGTGCGCGCTTGCCGTCAACAAATGTGAGTCCTGAATCTCGTCTGCAAGCAGAATTGTTTCACTTTCGACTGATCCATTGGACATTACGACCACCACAGTGGCGTTGCGCGGTGAAAGTCGCACGACTTGTACATGGCGAATAATTTTGGACTCAATCTTAGGGCCAACGACGAGAGCTGTTTGATGCGTTATATCTGCCAATAACGTACTTGTGTGACGAAGGAGTTCTTCCAAACGCCCGTGTGCCGTGCTGAAGAACTCGCCAACCTGCTCGACACTGACGCGGTCGAGAGTTTCTTTTGTGGTGAGTGAATCTACGAACAAGCGGTACCCCTTGTCGGTCGGGATTCTTCCAGCCGAGGTGTGCGGTTGGGCCAAGTAGCCCTCTTGCTCGAGCAAGACCATCTCGTTGCGAACGGTCGCCGACGACACTTTGACTCCGGCCATCTCGGCCACATGAGATGACCCGACTGGTTGACCTGTCGAGATGTATTCCTGCACCACGGCGCGCAAAATATTGGATTTGCGTTCGTTAAGCATCTCCTAGAGGTTACTTGCCTGACACGGCCTTATACCTTGCCAATGCCTCTTCTCGCTCTGTTGCGTGGTCCACCATTGGGGCTGGATAATTCTTTGGCACCAACATTCCAAGCGTCCAGGGTGCATGGATGTGTTCGTCATCAAGGTCCGAGATTTCAGGAATCCATTGACGCAGGTAGTCTCCGGTCGGATCGAACTTGGCGCTTTGACCAAAAGGATTAAACACTCGAAAATACGGTGAAGCATCCGTGCCTGTTCCGGCGGTCCACTGCCAGCCATGATTATTTGATGCGATATCACCGTCAACAAGATGCTTCATGAAAAAACGTGCACCCCATTGCCATGGCACATGGAGGTCTTTGACCAAGAAACTTGCCACGATCATGCGTACGCGATTGTGCATCCAGCCGATTGCCAACATTTGTCTGATGCCAGCATCAACGATGGGATACCCCGTTCGTGCCTCACACCACACCGCAAAACGTTTCTTGGCCGCGAGATCCGTGTCAACAGGCAAAACGTCCATTTTTGCCTGAAGATTTTTCCACATCGAGTCTGGACGATGGAACAACACGTCGGCATAGAACTCTCGCCAGGCTATTTCACTACGAAATACATCAGCACCAGCATGACTCGGCAAATCACTAATTAATTGTCGCGGGTGAACCACTCCAAAACGCAAGTACGGCGACATCATTGATGTTCCGTCAACCGCTGGCAGATTGCGAGAATCTTTGTACTCAGCCAAATGTTGCGCCGACCACCCGTTCCATCTAGACCATGCTGCGTCTTGGCCGACGTCGGGAAGAATTGCGGTGGTCATCCCAATCTCAGGAAGTTCAACGCTCATACTCGCCGTATTAAGCCAGTCTGGCTCGTATGTGCCCGCCGACTGCCACGGCACTTGCTGCCAACGCTTGTAAAAAGGTGTGAAAACACGCACCGCGGTGCCATCATCTTTGCGAATAGTGCCAGGATCAACGACATAAGGCGAGTCTGCTCGAACAAGATGAACGCCGATGGATTGCAGTGCTTTCGCAACTTTTTCGTCACGACTTTGCCCGTACGGCACAAAATCACGATTTGCAAAAACGGCTTTGGCTCCTACTGCTTGAGTCACAGCCACAACTTCAGTAATTGGATCTCCGACACGAATAACTAATGCCCCACCCATGCGAGCATCAAGTTCGCGCAACGTGCCAAATAAAAACTGCAATCGCGGAACACCTGCATGCTGTAAAAAAATCGGGTCAACCACGAATAAAGGCACGACTGGTCCCTCTGCGCACGCCGCACCTAAGGCGCCATTATCTTCAGTGCGCAGATCGCGTCTGATCCACCAGATCGACGTCATGGCTGTTCCAAACTCGCCGAATCAATTCCTGCCAATACAGACCGACGATTATGAATGATTTTTCTTGGCATTTTTCAGTCGTCAAGTTTCAGTGCACTGATAAAAACATCACCCGGTACCTCTACACGACCTATTGCCTTCATTTTCTTTTTGCCTTCTTTTTGTTTCTCAAGCAATTTACGCTTTCGAGTGATATCGCCGCCATAACACTTTGCAAGAACGTCCTTGCGCTTCGCCTTCACTGTTTCACGAGCCAGGACCTTGCTGCCAATTGCAGCCTGAATTGGCACATCAAACATTTGTCGGGGAATAAGAAGTTTCAATTTCGCACACATTCGACGTCCGTAGTCAAAAGCCTTATCACGATGAACAATGGTGCTGAATGCATCGGCAGGCAATCCGTTGAGCAGGAGATCAACTCGCACGAGGTCCGAGGGGCGATAACCATCGAGTTCGTAGTCGAGACTGGCGTAGCCTTGCGTGCGGCTCTTCATTTGATCAAAGAAGTCAATCACAACTTCGCCGAGGGGAATTGCGTAATGCAGTTCGACTCGTTCGGGCGAGAGGTATTCAAGTTTGAGCATTTCTCCGCGCTTTGATTGGCATAGATCCATCAAAGTTCCGGTGAAGTCCTTTGGAGTAATGATATTTACCTTGAAATATGGCTCTTCGATGCTCGCAATGTTTTGTGGAAGTGGCAGATCTGCAGGGTTGTCAACAATTTCAACACCACCATCGGTTCGCAGAATTTTGTATGCCACTGATGGCGCCGTTGCAATCAGCGATAAGTCAAACTCTCGCTCAAGACGTTCTTTCACGATCTCCATATGTAATAAGCCGAGGAACCCACAACGAAAACCAAACCCCAGTGCACCAGAGGATTCGGGTTCGTACGTGACGCTGGCGTCATTGAGCCGAAGTTTCTCAAGACTTTCCCGCAAGTTTTCAAAATCATCACCGTCAATCGGATACAGACCACAAAAAACCATCGGCTTCGGATCGCGGTATCCAGACAATGCCTCGGTCGCTGGCAGCAGAGCAGTCGTGACAGTTTCACCACTTCTGGCCTGGGCGACATCTTTGATACCAGCGATCAGATAACCCACCTCACCTGGTCCGAGTTCTGCCACTGGCGTTGGCACTGGTCGGCGCACTCCGATCTCAAGTGATTCATGAATATTGCGAGCCTGCATAAATTGCACACGAATTCCAGATTTCATTCGACCCTGCATCACTCGGACACTTGATACGACACCTCTGTACTGGTCGTACTGCGAATCAAAAATAAGTGCCTGAAGTGGAGCATTGGGATCACCAGTTGGTGCTGGGATGCGGGCGATGATGGCGTCAAGAAGTTCCGGCACACCATCACCCGTCTTGGCAGAAATACGCAGTATTTCTTCGGCTGGGATGCCGAGCACGGTTTCAATTTCCATTGCATATCGATCGGGGTCAGCCGCGGGAAGGTCTATTTTATTTAGTACGGCCACAATCTCAAGATTGTTTTCAAGGGCGAGATAACAGTTAGCAAGTGTTTGTGCCTCGATACCTTGGGCCGCGTCGACTACAAGTACCACACCCTCGCATGCAGCAAGAGAACGACTCACCTCATAGCCAAAGTCCACATGGCCTGGAGTGTCGATCAAGTGCATGACATGCCCTTTCCAGTCAACACGAACATTTTGAGCCTTAATGGTGATGCCCCGCTCGCGCTCAAGATCCATCGAGTCGAGATATTGTTCGCGCATTTCACGCGCGTCTACCGCCCCAGTAAGTTCAAGAATTCGGTCAGAAAGGGTTGATTTGCCGTGGTCAATATGGGCAATGATCGAGAAATTTCTTATTTTGGAGAGTTCCATGGGCGCTCATAATGCTACTCCTGCCTAGTTGGTAGAGGGGGGTGTTCACCGCTAGCATTTTCTCTTGTGGCAAATATAAAAAGTCAAAAAAAGAGAATCATCACGAATGCCAAAAGCGCCGAACGCAACAAAGCGGTTAAAAGCGAGCTACGCACACGTGTGAAAAATGCCATTGGCTCCGCCGGCAGCGAGACAAGCGCTGAAGACCTTCGACTTGCCGTGAAAAGACTGGATATGGCTGCCGCCAAGGGAGTAATTCACAAGAATCAGGCTGCCCGTCGTAAAAGCCGCTTGATGCGCCGCCTCAACGCCGCTGGCTGACCACTTTTTTATTTTTGCTACGCACTCCACCCAAACGCGAGAGTCGCGCAACTAAAACCTCCATCACAAGTTCTGGCTCCCAGTCTTTTGCCCCGCGAAGATCGACATCTGCTTGCGCAAGCAGCGATATCGCTTGCGCTACTCCGCCACTGCCCAAAATGCGATACTGCTCCAGCAGTTTTTGAGCGGGGTAATCTTTGATGCGGAGTACCTGCGCAGCATTTGCCACATTGCGTATCTCATGATCATCAAGACGCATCATCTGAGAATAACGGTTGGCCAAAATTGACAAAACTTGTAACGGATGTGTGTCAGGGCCAAGAAAACGATGAAGCGTTGTAAGCGCCAATGCAGTGTTGCCAGCGTCAATGGCGTCAGTAAGGTCCCATGGCGGCACTGCTCCCGCTTGACCGAGGAACTCCTCAACATTTTCACGGGACAACTTTTTGCCCTCACCGTACGCGGAGTTGAGAGTGCTGATTAATCCACCAAGTCGGCTCGCGTCGTTACCAAACCAATTTGCAATCAGCCGCACAGCGTCGGGTGCACAATTTACTCCTGCCTCAACAAGGTGCGACTCGACCCAGTTCTGGCGGTCTCGGGCGTTAGAACCAACCGTGGCACCAATCGTTGTCGCGCCTAATTCCTTAAGCGCGTCACCTAGTACTTTTAGCACTCGTCCAGTGATCGTGATGACAACTTCTGCGGAGTCGACTTTGGCTCGTAGCCCCTCGACGAAAATTGCGAGTGAGTTGGTATCAAGTTGCTGAACATTGCGCATCACCACAATTCGCCGATCAGAAAACATCGACAAAGTGCCAAGCGCGTCAGTCACTGAAGCGAGAGACAGTGATGGGTCAGACGCATCAAATTCCTCAACGAGCAACATTCGGTCATCTTCTCCGACGAGTTGTTTGAGAAGCGTTGACAATTCTTGACCGACCAAGGACTCATCACCTGAAATCAAAAAGACTGCCATGCATCTACCCTGCCATACCGCTGTGTCTTTTTGTTACATAGAACATGCGCATACCGAGCAAAAGGACGACGACGACCCAACCCAGGAAGTTTGCCGTGCCCGTGGGACCGTGAAGCGATGATAAATGCGCGATCCACCACACGCCACGCACCGCGATTGCCAAAGGAAACATAACAAATGTCGCCAGTTGATCAGGAACAAATGCACTCAGCAAGGCGCATGGGATTCCAGCCAACATCACGATTCCAGCAATCGGAACTGCCAGTGGATTGGCAATCATTGAAATCACGGGAAATCGATGAAAGACCATAAGAGCAATTGGCGCCGTGCCAACTTGGGCGGCCATCGTGATGGAGATGGTTCTTGATATTAATGAAGGACCAATAAGCCTGCTCAAAGGGGCCGCACACCATGTCAGTCCCGCTGTTGCACCAACAGACAAAGCAAAACCGACGCTGTGAGCCAACATTGGATCAATCAATAGCAACACGATGACAGTGCATGGCAATATTTGTCGTGGAGCGGCTGTGATGCCCCTCATGAAAGTGGCGCTGTATGCCGCTGCCATCATGACTGCTCGCAGGACAGATGGCTCTGCTCTGGTCAGCACAACGAACCAACCCAACAACGCCAGTGTAAGCACAAGACGCATTGCTGGTTTTCGGCGGGTGAGAAAAACTCCGGCGACAGCCAATAGATACGAGACGTTTTGTCCACTCACTGCAGTGAGATGAGAAAGTCCACTCGCCCGAAAATCTGTCACCATTGATCGCGGTTGAGCACGGTCATCGCCAATTACCAACCCTAAAAATAATCTGCGGTCTGAGTCATTGAGAGTGCGCGCACCTCTTGATAAAGCATTGCGGAGTCTGTTGGCAGAATAAATCAACACTGAACCTTCAGTAAAGTTCTCAGACACGGATGACACCGTCATGGCCCCCACCACGTGTCGTGGTCGTTCAAAACGTGCAGACCGTGACGAAATATTCCGACAAGTTGCCAACACTTGTACATGCTGACCGCTAAGACGCGCCATTAGTCGTCTGCCCGCAAGACCAGTCGCAGTCGCCCGATATCTGACGCCTTCGAGCCTCAACACCACATCAGCACCTCCCCGTTGATACACGGGATCCGTGACCAACGTTGCGTTGCCACTGCACGGGCCTGTCGCAAAGTTGGATGGTGACCAGGCAGTAATACCAGAACCTGCACCACACAGAACGATGAGCGCAATAGCAATAAACCAACGCCCTTTCCAGCACGCACAGCACGCACACAAGATCAAGCCAATTCGGATAGCAGGACTTCCAATCATCGTGAGCCAATCAACACTCGGCGGCAATTGGGGACCCCAATAGATGGCTAACCAAAATATGACGGCGGCGGCGGCAAGACTGCCATTGACCACGCTGTCGCTCAAATGACGCGCTTGTCCCTGCTTGACCTCGTACCATTTGGGCGTGTCGCGTAGTTCAGATTCACCAGCATCTCGCCGGCCTCGACGAGTTGTGCCAGGTGGTGTGGTGGCAACACGTCGTGCGGTGCGCCAACGAGGTGGCTTTGTTGGCATTGCAGTGGCGGCGGCAATTTTGTTCACAGGTTGGCTTGCGCGCGTGATTGTGGGTGGTGCAACAGGAGGTCTTGTTGGCTTCGTTCTCACCGTGACAGCACTTCCAACACTTCCGATTCTTGGTGTCCCAGCCGCAGATGGAAATGCCTTGTTAGCGATCTCGCTCGCGTTGAGCGCTGGACTGTGGTGGATCCTCGGTCAGATTGCAGCATTGCGCGTTTCTAGTCGGGCGCTTGTTGGTTGGCGCGAGTGGTCGAAAGAATTTGCCATTCTTTCTGTTGGTATTTGTGCAGGTGCAGTTGGTGCTCTTGTGCTTGGCGCCGTGCTTCTTGGGGCACTTTAGTTACACCCGTAATTGAGTTCGCATTGCGTCTAATTTGGCGGGGCCGATCCCGCCAACATCAAGCAGACCGTCAATACTCAAGAAGGGTCCGTGAGCGGAACGATACGCAACAATTGCCTTTGCCGTGGCTGGACCAACTCCGGGCAGAGCAATGAGTTGTTGCGCGGTTGCCGAATTGAGATTGATGATCGGGTCAATAGTCGGTATTCCGATTTGAGATGAATGCTGTGTTGGACCCTTGGTTACTCGTCCAAGCGGTACGGAAGTTGCACTTAGTCGCACTCCCCGCGTGGGAATAAATAATTGCTCCCCATCGGAAAGTACAAGCGCCAAATTCACCGCATTTAAGTCAGCAACGCGCAATGCTCCGCCAGCAGCTTTGAGTGCATCATTAGCCCGCGCGGGCGCTCGCAGGATTACGACTCCAGGAGAATGAACTGCCCCGACAACATGCACGATCACAAGATCATTTGTAGTTGCAACCACGAGTGATGGTGCAACACTCAAAAGAGTTGTCGTTGTTGCACGGGCCAAGGTTGTTTCAATTGGCGGACCAGGTGTCCGCACCAACCACCAACCACCAATACACGCCGCAAATACTGATGCAACCGAAACACCGATGCGGATGAAACCACGCCATTTGCACCAAGCGAGGCATCTGTCAAATAACTCTTTCAAGTAACGCAGTATTGAGCCATTTTTCATCACCTTGATGTGGGCGGCCCACCCCTATGTTGGGAAACTAACTCAGTACAAGCGTGCAGTTAATAACTTCCGATATTTAATGGTGCGGGAATCATGAGTACCCATAGCCTGCAAAATATCCAAAAACTCCTGACGGGCGACCTCGTCAGTTTTTACTAAGTCAAGCAATCGCACCAAAGTGTCGTCAAAATCGTCAACTGGATTTAGCGCCAAACGGGCAGCCGCAGCGACATCTCTCACTCGCTCGGTCTCTGGCAAGCGGGGCAATAATTGAAGTGCTTCCTCAGCACCACCGTGACGCACCAAGAATTCAGCAAGGGCACAGACAACCTCTTCTTGGTTGGGAGCCAACACGAGAGCATCTCGCAGACTGTTTTCATCGCCAGCACCAAGAAGTTCTTGAATTTTTTGTGATGCCGGATCTGGTAGCAGGCTTTGGACAATCTGATTCACCACATGCTCGGGTTGTGCTCCAACGAAACTGTCCAAAACTTTGCCGTCTTTCATAATAAAAACGGCGGGAATTGACTGCACCTGAAAAGCCTGCGAGATCTGTGGGTTTTCGTCCACATTTACCTTGGCCAATACAACTTGACCCATGGTTGCATCGGTTGCTTTTTCAAGTATTGGACCGAGGGTTTTGCACGGACCACACCAGGGTGCCCAGAGGTCAACAATCACTGGAACTTGATGCGATCGAATCAATACTTCTGACTCAAAAGTTGCATCAGAGACATCTACAGCCATAACCGCACGATAGCGGTAGGTTGTAGGTGTATGGCAATCGGATCAGGACTTCCATTTTCGGTGAATGGGCAATTGCCCGAATTGAACGAACCGACCCTGATCACAATGTTGTCTGGCTGGATTGATGCCAGTGGTGCAGCGGCAGCGGCAATGGAAACTCTGTTGTCAGAATTGGGTGCAGTGCCACTCATTACATTTGATGCCGACACGTTCATCGACTTTCGGGCGCGACGGCCGACCATGGAACTGCGCAGTGGGGTCAATACGAAAATAATCTGGTCTACTCCTGAAATTCGCGTTGGACGTGACTCCTTGGGTCATGACGTACTTCTATTGGTTGGCCCCGAACCCGATTCTGCGTGGAACTACTTTGCAACGACGGTGAGTGAACTCGCTGTTCAACTAAAAGTCCGTCGCGCAATCGGACTTGGCGCTTATCCTTTTGGCTCCCCTCACACTCGACCTGTTGGGCTTTCATGCACATCCCCGAATGCAGATCTCGTGGAAAATTTGCCATATGCAAAAAATTCCGTTGATGTGCCCGCTGGCCTTGAAGCGGTCCTAGAGCAGGAATTTTATCATCGGGGAATCACCGATGTAGTTGGTTTGTGGGCTCAAGTGCCTCATTACATTGCCGCCATGGCCTATCCCGCCGCTGGCGCCACGCTCGTGGAGGCTGTTGCTCATATCGCCGGTATTTCAGTTGACGCCAATCCCCTCCGTCGGGAAGCAGCAATTCAGCGTGAGCGCTTGGATCAACTTGTCTTAAACAATCCTGACCATGCCGACATGTTGCGCCAACTAGAAGTTGCCTATGACGAGACTCGTGGGGCAAACTTGGATTCGAGAAACGACACTAACGCTCAGGTTTTGTTCACCGGTGATTTGCCGACAATGGATGAACTTGCAGCCGAAGTAGAACAATTTCTTAAAGATCAGCATTAAAAACACTGCGCTCAAATTGCGTAAAAAAGCAAAGGAAAACATGAAAGTAGATGGAGGAATTGGAACAGACCTGCACAAGGTTGCTCAAAGTGCCCAAGAAGCAGAATCTGCCGGCTACGCGGGGGTTTGGACCGCAGAAACTGCTCACGATCCATTTTTTCCGCTGTTGCTTGCGGCCGAGCACACAAAAACCCTTGAGCTCGGAACTTCAATCGCAGTCGCGTTTGCGCGCAATCCAATGATTCTTGCCAACATCGGTTGGGATCTACAGGCTTATTCAGGGGGTCGCTTTATTTTGGGACTTGGCAGTCAAATCAAGCCGCATATCACCAAGCGATTCAGCATGGAATGGAGCCATCCAGCAGCGCGTATGAGGGAAATGGTTTTGGCTATTCGTGCCATTTGGGACACCTGGGAAAACGGCACAGCACTTAATTTTAGGGGTGACTTTTACACCCACACTTTGATGACGCCTTTCTTTGCGCCTGAGCGTGCAGAACTAGCGGGTCACGGAACGCCAAAAATTTTTCTTGCTGGCGTCGGCGAACTGATGACAGAAGTTGCAGGAGAAGTGTGCGATGGATTCATCTGCCATGGTTTCACCACCGAGCGATATTTACGCGAAGTCACAATCCCTTCACTTGAGCGCGGTCGTGCTAAGGCGGGGAAAACCATGGAGGGTTTTGAAATCATGGGACCAAGTTTTGTCGTCTCGGGTAACTCTGCTGAAGAGCTTGAAGCAGCATCTGCTGGCACTCGCCAACAAATCGCTTTCTACGGATCGACTCCTGCTTATCGGGGAGTTCTTGAACTACACGGATGGGGCGAGATGCAAGACGAACTCAATGGTCTCTCTAAACAAGGCAAGTGGGTTGAGATGGGCAACTGCATCTCAGATGAGATCCTCAACACTTTTGCAGTGGTCGGAGAGCCAGAACACATTGCTCCTGAACTTCATCGTCGGTACGGAGACGTCATCCAACGAATTAGTTTTTATGCGCCGTACAAAACCAACCCAGAACGCTGGGGCAAGGTCATGGCAGACCTTCAATCGGCATAACTCTCTAAAACATTCAATAGCAGAAATCAATCAGGTTAATTTTGGGCGCCGCTTTACATTTGGATGAGCAATATTTCCCCACTGGGGCAGCGTCACTCCGCACAATGTCGCGCCGGCGAGAACATGGTCTCGCACATCGTCTAATGCACTACTGGGCTTCCAACGATTATTGATCTCACCAAGATCCGCCGTGGCGATGGCTTGTCGACCCACTCCACGCCAAACATCAATCAACATTGCAATCTCGATTCCGTAGCCAGTGACAAGTTGCAAAGACCCAAGAAGTTCGGCGCGGACGGCAATTTGCCCGCTCAGTGGCTGGGGCAAAGCCGCCAACCACGGATCAACCATCTCAAGCAGAGGTCGCCCAACTTCTTCACTGATGCGGCCTGCTGGAATGGCACGGGGTCTTCCTTGTTCATCAATGCGATAGAAAGATGATTTCACAAACATCGTTGCGTTGTCATCTAGAGGCGCAATGAGTCGCTCAATATGATGCAAAGAAACATTTCCAAGATCGGCATCAAGGAACACGTATGAATCGGCTGCGATTGCGGCAGCCCCACGCCACAGCGAGTCTCCCTTGCCCAAGATCCCACCGAGCGTCGGGTGCATGTTCGCAGTCTCCAAAACATCAATTCCGTTCTGCTTGGCAATTTGTGCCGTCTCGTCGGTACTTCCCGAATCAAGCACAACGGCTTGTTGCACTATTCCTGCATCAAGTGCTTGACGCATCACTACAGCAGTGCGCGCAATAGCCGTCGCCTCGTTGAGCGCAGGTACAAGCAGGGCGATACTCATTTTAAAAATTAGTTTTTTATTATTAGATTCAAATCGCGTAATAAACCAAGTGCATTCACGCCATCTGACGGGACCAAAGTCTCCCAATCTCTGGGACAAAGTTCGGGTGCAATCTCACTCAATGGCTGTAGGACGAAACGCCGTTCATAAAGTCGGGGATGAGGAATTGTGAGAAGTTCATCATTGATGGTGATGTTGTCGTAGAACAAAATATCAAGATCAAGCGTGCGCGGTCCCCAGCGAACCAAGCGCTCCCGATTCGACCGTGTTTCGATATTGTTCAAAAATCGCAACAACGCATAAGGATCAAGTCTCGTCTCAATTTCAATGACCATATTCAAATATGGACCTTGACCATCAGGACCGCCCACTGGATCGGTTTCAAATACTTGTGACAACGCAACCACTTGGGGGATGTGATCAAGGGCGAACTGTAGGTGCCCGACACGATCTCCGAGGTTTGTGCCGAGTGAAATAATGGCACGATGGCGAACGCTGCCACGACTTGCTTGTCGGGAGCGAGTCACAGAAACAGCGGTGCAATCAATGTCTTCGTCAATTGGTGGATGCAATTTGCTAAGAGTCACATGAGCGACTAGCACATGATCAAAACTCAACACGCAATCGGCGATGCGGGCGATCAATCGCTCAAGCAAAATGTCACTTGAGGCCCTCACGCACTCGGCAACAGCATCAGCGATCGCCCCATAGTTGGCTGTGTCGTTGAGATCGTCCGTCACCCCCGGCAACGCCAGATCTACTTCCATGTCCAGATCAATCTGTAAGGGCTGTGGTGCTAGTCGTTCTGCTGGAAGAACCCCGACTAGACCCATGACACGGAGCCCGCGGATATATATGTGGTCACTTGCCATGCGTCCTGTTCTATCGGACAAACTACGCTCGTGCCATGACAGAACGCGTGCAATATGACGAATTTGGGATGTTTCATGAAAACGCCTCTGAATATGGGATTCCTTATATCAATCCGCCCGAGGTGCGACGGGAATTTACAAAAGTTGCGCCAGGGCGTTGGCTATCAACATTGGTCTGGGGAGTCCAATCGCCACAGATTGTGTTCTTGCACGGGGGTGCTCAAAATGCCCACACTTGGGACACTGTGGCATTGGCATTGGGCTTGCCCTTGGTGTGCATTGATCTGCCCGGTCATGGGCACAGTGACAGCGCAGGCGCATACGACGCGTCGGCTTTGCCACTAGCCCAAAATGCTGCCGACATTGCAGCCGTTGTTGGCGCGCTTGCACCGCAAGCAAAGATGGTCGTTGGTATGTCATTGGGGGGACTTACCACCTTGGCACTGGCTCGCGACTATTCCGAACTGGTCAACAAAATGGTGTTGGTTGATGTAACGCCAGGCGTCAACCAAGAAAAGACAAAAGCGATCACGGATTTTGTCAATGGTCCAGCGACATTTCCATCTTTTGAAGAATTGCTGGAACGAACAATGCAATTCAACCCCACCCGAACGATGAGTTCAATGAGGCGAGGTATCTTGCATAATGCGTTGCAAATTGCCGACGGATCGTGGGTGTGGCGGTATCGGCGAGATGATGCTCCACCATTACCCAAAATTGAGGGGGAATTAAAGAGACCCGACACCTCAACATTGTGGGACGTATTTGATGCATATAAAAAGCCCCTGATGTTTGTGCGGGGAATGCGCTCCCAAAGCGTGGTGAGCGACGAAGACGAAACCGAGTTGCTCAGACGAGCACCACATACCCGAACTGAACATGTATTAGAGGCAGGACACAGCGTGCAGGGCGATACCCCACTTGAATTAGCAGAATTGATAAAAAGTTTTCTGGCTGACTAATTTTTCTCCGAGCCAACAACCCACATTGCAAAAAATTGTGACCCTCCGCCGTAGGCATGGCCGAGTGCGGTGCGGGCACCCTCAATTTGATGCTCCCCAGCTTTGCCCATCACTTGAAGTGCTGCCTCGCCAAAACGCAACATCCCAGAGGCGCCGATTGGATTAGAAGACAGCACGCCTCCTGAGGGATTTACGGGTAACGAGCCCGAAATTTCTGTAATTCCATCTTCTACGAATCGCCATCCTTGATCCTTTGGAGCGAACCCCAAGTTTTCAAGCCACATCGGCTCAAACCAACTAAAAGGTACATACATTTCAACGACATCTATTTCTTTCAGTGGATTGGTGATACCCGCTTTGCCAAAGACGTCTTCAGCACACATTTCTCCAGCCCGCGGACTCACTTGATTACGGCCGGCAAACATTGTTGGCTCACTACGCATCGCCGTACTGTGAACCCAGGCTTTTTTGCCCGGCATTTTGTCTGCGACATCTTCGCTGGCCAAAACCAATGCCATCGCACCATCGCTTGAGGGACAAGTCTCAACAAAACGGATCGGGTCCCACAACATTGGTGACTCCATGGCTTTTTCTAGGGTCCAATGATCTTCATGGAGGTGCGCGTAGGGATTTTTGAGAGCGTTGGTGCGGTCTTTGACGGCCACCATTGCTCCGATATGGCTTGGAGATCCCGAGCGACGGATATAACTGCGAATCAGCGGAGAAAAATACCCCCCAGCGCCGGCATGCACCGGCATGCTGAACGGTAGGGGTACCGAAAGCGCCCACATCGCGTTACCATCACTTTGTTTTTCAAAAGCGATTGTCAGTACTCGTTTGTGCAGTCCCGACATCACATGTTGGGCAGCAACAATTGCAGTTGACCCGCCAACACTGCCCGCGGTGTGCACCCTAAACAATGGCTTGCCACTTGCCGCCAACGAATCAGTTAGCCACAGTTCAGGCATCATCACGCCTTCGAGCATGTCCGGTGCCTTGCCAATAACAATGGCGTCAATGTCACTTAGCGTCATGTTGGCATCAAGTAGCGCACGATCAACTGCCTCGCGCACGAGTCCCGCAATGCTGACATCCGCACGACAAGCGGTGTGATTTGTTTGACCAACTCCAACAACAGCACAGCGATTAAGAGCCATTAAGAACCTTCCAATACTGCGACGATATTTTGTTGCAGACAAGCACCCTGGGCCGCATGCGCAACAACACGGTCAGCGTTGCCCTTGAAAATTTGCCTGGCTGCTTGTCCGAAGCGAGCCAATCCAGCAGCCATGAGCGGGTTAGCCACCAGTGCTCCTCCGCTTGGCATCATGCGCGTCGTCGCTCGGTCCAAACCCATCGATTGCGCCAAGATGATTTCGTGATGGCTGTGCGTGGCGTGAAGTTCAGCAACATCAACTTTATCTTTGCCGACACCGGCATGAAATGCAGCCAATGCCGCTGAATTGCTTCTGCTTAAATCCCTCAACCCAAGATTTTGAAAATCAATCCGATGGTCAATACCGCGAATCCAGGCAGGACGATCACACATCTCTAATGCCCTGTCTGCCGTGGTAATGACGATAGCCGCCACACCGTCTGCCATCGCTGGACAATCGTGAGCACGTAAAGGATTCGCCGTCATCGGC
>SXUP01000018.1 GCA_005790505.1 Actinomycetota bacterium | reverse complement strand
TCCTTTTTATTGCTCGATTGGGTTGTCTTCGGTAAATGAGATAAGTGAAGATAATGCTGTTGTCACTTGTTGGATTTCTTGTTGAGTGGGTCGTTGACGGGTAAAGCCGCTTAATTGGATGTTGTGTGAAATCTGAAATGCCCACCCGTTCGTTTCCGGCATAGGAACTCTCATAAAATTAAAAATTTCGGCTCTATGCGCACCGACATTTGCTGCTTTCCATGTGGGTAATAAATCAGGCGATGGAGGTGGTCCAATCTCTCTTAATGACTGACCAGCGCTTTGAGCGCGTCGTACCCGGACGAGATCTTTGACATGGTCACTTGTCCACACGGATTTCCCGCGAACACGAAGCGGTGGTCGCACCACCCCGAGGGTGACGTAGTAGCGCACGTTACGTTCAGTGATTTGCTGCGCGATACGGTCGTCGCCCACGACGAGGAGGGTCGTTTGCTCGCGCACCGCGTCTAGTAACTGGTCAACGGAAAGGAATTCGGGCACGAGTCCAGTATACTGTTATAAAGACAGTATTGCAACTGTCAATTTGACAGTTATAACCTATAGAGAATAAGGATTTCCCTTTATAGGGGCTTTTGAGGCCGCCCCTTTGGGACCCGCTGGGTCAACATCCCCAGTTCAATGAATCCGCAACTGCATTTCCCCCCCACCCGACAGATCCATGTGCCTTTGCCAGCGCGCAGGTGGAGATTTTTTCTTTCATCGGTCGCAGGGCCTGGGCCAATGCGGACATTGAAAAAGCCGAGAGGCGAGGTCACAGTCTTGTAAAAAAGATTTCTTTAAAGACCAGAAAAATCAAGTTCAATCAATAGCGGTGCATGGTCGCTGATTTCGAGAGCAGAAGGAAAATCATCAACACCACCTCGCTTAAGAATCAGTTTTTCGTTCAACACCCTGCTGAGGAATAAGTAATCAAGACAAAACTGATAACGATCTTCCCAGTCTTGTTCAAAGGTCGTCATCTGCTGATTCTCAAAAGGGTCAACGATAGAGAGATTGCCGGGGCAAAGCTTCGTCAACATTCGCGGCATGGACTCCATCTCGTAATTGAAATCGCCAGCAATGATCATTGGTTTCTGTCGATTGACAAACAATTCAACAAAATCCTTCTTCATTGCCTTGAGGTCGTCTAAGGGGTAGCTAATAAAAGTTCCGGCTTTATCTTTGCGGTACCTCAAATGCAGTCCTACCACGGTGGCGATGCATTCCTCGCCTACGAAGAGATCAGCAGCAGTAAATGTTCCAGGAAATTTACTGTCGAGTGGATACGGGCTCTCGGTGCCTACAGACGTGACGTGTTCAACTCGGACCTGGCTGGATGTTCGTGCCGCAATAACTGTTCCCCATTTGCTAACTCCAGGAAACCCTTCCCGCCGATGCGCGGTAGTCCAGCGACCTGCAATCACATTTGCCGGTGGAGGAGTCTGAGCCTCGGTAAAAATAACGACATCAGCCGACAAGTGGGTGTCCGCCCATTGCCACAACTGATTGTTGGAAATGTTCTTATCTCGACGATTTATCCAAGTATTGAGGTTCCATGTAGCAATCCTGAGTTTCATAATGCGCACAATAAAGAGAGTCTCACTGCGGCAATGACCTCACAATAACCCCTAGGAATACCCATTTAATTTGAAGCGCTTACGACGAGGACACAATAACACTCTGAAGTATTTATAGAAGCAGCGACGGATTGCAGCCAGGCGTATTGGGCTGTGAACTTCTTCTCAGCAATCAAATCTATGGTTGTTACACTTCTACGATTCATTTTGGTCTCTAGATAGCGCGGTGAAGAACTCCAGATCTCTAAGCCAGAGATCCAGTTTGAATCTCAGATGATCCATGGTGACGCCACCAGTGAAGAAAACTCTCAATTGCGCATAGATGAAAGTTTCACCGAATTCATCTTCTTCCGGCACTCCATCATCACCTAAGCGGACAATGGCTCGTGCTATTTCAAGTTGCTCATTCTGCCGATTGGCAAATTCAAAAGGGTTGTAGGACACGCACGGAATAGAGCAGAGTAATAGCCCAGTAAAAAATGGTTCGTTGCCTTCTGGCCAGCAAATAAAAGGAACCAATCCCTCGGTGCATTCAATGGTGGCAAGTTCAGATTCACCATCTTGTGTTGAAGAAAGCTTTGTAACGATATTTAAGCTATCAAAAAGCGAAAGAATTTCATTAGCAGTTAATGTTTCAAAACTTTGCATTTTCTCGTGATGTCCATTCATTTTTTAGTGGCTGCATTAACCCCCGCTAGTATAGATAGAGGGGTGTGACAGGGTTCAGATCTTTTATCCGCCTTCGCACCCAAAAACATCTAGTGTTATCTCGTTCCACCTCGAAAAGTCGCAATCTTGCATTGATGTGAATATCTGTATTTTCGCTGCTGCCAATAACACTGCTCCAGTGGCTCCATGTCGTTGCTTCTCTTCGCCTCGTCAGTGGTGTAGGACCTCAACACCGAGGGTGAAAGCGCTCTTTGGCACACCGGACATCGTGATTACCGCACCGACATTGATCCCTGACTGACCGACGCAGCGAAAAGACGCGAATTAATTGGCTGTCCTGCCCCCTGAAATTGGTCCAACTCCTATGAGATCGACGCATCACAATTGATGCAGCGAAGCCTCACTGCGTTTTTAACAACGCGACAACCACCTAGTACGTATTTGCTTTCATCCACAGGACCTATCGGCATACCATATAAGACGATTCTTAGTGTCCCAATCTTGTGGCATGAGGCACATGTTCTGGGTTTCCTCAGTTGCCTCGGATTCTTCGTCATTCTCAGTCACCTCGCCACTCTCTGTCGCCATCTCGTCACGACGGTCAATCTCCTTTTTGGCATCATAAACAAATCGAGTTGTCCGATACAGGAAAATAGGCCCGGGACTGATACATGTTTTTGGGCTTGTCTGGAAAAGACTCATGGTCTTGACTCCACTTGTACCAAGCACTGTATTCCCGCAATTCCTCTGAAGTGAGAGACTCCAGTAATTTCTGCGTATAACCAGATTTTCCTTCCAGTGGATTTTTATAGGGATTCTGCATAATTCCTCCTTGATGATGAATGTTCAATCCATCAAGAAGCCGCCAAAGGTTTTATGCACTTTCGTGCACCACATCCCCTGGCGGGAAGCACCGCGGCCTGGCTGGCTCGGTTGCCGAACTCACTTATGAGTCACTCTTGATTTTGATTACACCTTGCCGCCGGGGTGTAACACAGAATCAGACCCCACGAATTTTGCCTGATTTCAGATGGTTCAATTCAAGGAGGTCGGGGCGGGTGCCGAATAGGAAAACTAGAACTCTGACCGCCTAGTTCGACCGTTGGTCACTTTGTGGTTTCGCTTTCCAGCATTTATCTACAAGAGTTCAATAACAAGATTCCTGAGACTGCAAAACTTTCAATAATTGCGCTAATATAAGTAAAGGAAATGCTGGTGCCTGCTGGGAAAACAGGTCTATTGCAGTTCTGAAATTCACAATCTAATAACTGGAGTGAATATTATCTTCGACCGCATGATTGCTCTTGACTTTGAAACCACGGGACTTAATCCTGGGTATCGGCCATTGGAAATTGCCTGGGTGGAATTTGATAGCCACTTGAATGAAGTCGAACAGGTGAACTCTCTCATCAATCCGCACATCCCCATCGAGTCGGGGGCGCAGAGAACACATGGCATCTCGGCTGAAATGCTGGTCGATAAACCTTCACTTGACGAGTTCCTCAAGAAAACACATGCAGGGAAGTTCGCTGACGAACATGTCCTTGTTGTTGCACATAATGCGTCGTACGACGTTCCCATGTTCTCCCCGTACTGCAAGAAAATCACTGCACTGTGCACTATGCGCCTTGGTCAAACGCTCTACCCTGACGCTGAAAACCACAAGTTGCAGACACTCGCCGCATTGCTCAATGTGGACATTGAGCCAACGCACCGCGCACTCAACGATGCACTCACCAGTTTTTATCTGATGAAGAACATCGCAACCGCTCACAGCATGTCAATTGATGAAATGCTCACGCTCATTCAAAGTGTTTCACTCGACAGTCCGATGCCCTTTGGCAAACACAAGGGAACCAAGCTAAGAGACTTGCCTGCTGATTATGTTCAATGGCTCATCGAAAACCTCGACCCGGGTGGTTGGGTCATTGAAGCACTCTTGAGGAAATAGGGCAAACAATGCGCATTGCAACATGGAACCTCAATACATGGGTCAATCGCAAAAATGGTGAAAAAATTATACCCTTTATGGAAATATATTTGCGGCGTCATCGGGCTGAAGATTGATCGCCCACATCTCACTTGGATATCAACCCCGAACAACGCGCACTCCACAGTCTTTTCTGGTCGTGAAACGCTGAGACAATCCGACACTTCGTCAGACGAGATCAGTCATGTACCGTGGTGTGATGGTGAAATATGAAGGAACTCTCGAGTCGATTCGGCAGCATCCCCTACCCCAGTGGTTCAACGACGCCAAATTCGGGATTTTCATTCACTGGTATCCCGCCTCAGTCCCGGCTTACGCACCCCTAACCGAAGACCTTTTTGCTCAAACGGCCAAGTACGGCGATGTTGTCGCGTTTTCTGAATCGCCATATGCCGATTGGTACGTGAACTCGCTTGCAATTGAGGGCTCATCAGTTCAGAAACATCATGCCGATGTCTATGGGGATAAACCATACGACGAATTCGTTGATGAGTTTTTTATCGCATCACAGGAGTGGGACCCCAATGCATGGGCCGAAGTTTTCGCCCAATCACATGCTAGGTACATCGTCATGGGAACACGACATATTGACGGTGCTCTCATGTGGCCAACCGAGTTACACAACCCGTTCAAGGGTTCGCGCTATACATCGCCTCGTGATCTTGTGGGTGAAGCTTGCAACGCCGCACGTAGTGTCGGGATGCGAGCAGGCTTGTATTACTGCGGTGGACTCGACCTTACGTTTCAGGGCCTTGGATACAACGGTTGGCTGAGTATGTTGATGGCCACCCCACAGTCCGACGAATACAAGCAATACGCCACCGCTCATTACATGGAACTCATCCATCGTTACTCACCCGACCTACTTTGGAATGATGTCGGTTGGCCAGGTGGCGGCTCGGGAGCACTACAACTTATGGCCGACTACTACAACAACAATGAACATGGTGTTGTCAATGACCGCTTTGACATGATCGGTGTCGTACGAGGCGACGCCCATTGTGATTTCATCACTCCCGAGTATTCATCAGGACTTACAACTGACGGCCACAAGTTTGAAGTATGTCGCGGTATCGGTATGAGTTTTGGCTACAACCGACTGGACAATGCAACGACATATGCATCATCGTCTGAATTGATTCACTTGTTGATCAATAGCGTTGCCGATGGTGGCAATCTGTTGTTAAACATTGGCCCCAAAGCCAACGGGGAAATCCCCGACATTCAAAAACAGCGATTGATTGAAATTGGGCAATGGCTTGAGATCAATGGTCAGGCAATATTTGGTTCACATCAACATGAAATAACGACACTCACCGCATCAAATGGATTCAACGTCCGTTTGACCCGAGGTGCCGATGGTGCAACATATGCAATGGTGCTTGGTGAAGCAAGAGAACGCAGCATCACGATCCCTGGCATTCCACAAGGAGACCTGCAGTTACTCGGTTCTAATGGAAAACCTCAACGCGAGGGTGACATCATTACCTGGCCGCCAGACATTGCTCAACAACCAGCCCTCACCTTCCGCATTGCCTGAT
Organism: Actinomycetota bacterium; assembly: GCA_005790505.1. Taxonomy (GTDB): domain Bacteria; phylum Actinomycetota; class Acidimicrobiia; order Acidimicrobiales; family Ilumatobacteraceae; genus UBA2093. Next base: position 50,262 of record SXUP01000018.1, on the reverse strand, counting down.
CAATCCAGTCTGGCGAAATAGCGGTTTGCCTTTGAGACGCTCGACCCTACAGCATGGACCAAAACCTACCTACTATGTATCTTGAAGAACTTTAGTTTCACTTCAAATTTTTAAATATTTCGAATTATGCGTCGCTGAAAGGAGCAAGAATCAAGCCAGAAACAAAACTCGGTAGGCAACTACAAACTTTCAATAGAATTGCTGGATTCACTCACCTGGTCCAGGCAGTTGTGCTTTCCTTGATCCTGAATGATGAGACCAAAATCCCCGTCATCACTCGATTTTTTGCTCAAACTCCTGAGGACATACAGCCAGTTAGCGAGACGCTGTTCGAGTTTCCGGTTGCACTAATCGGACCAATTTTCCTTTTACTGTCGGCAATAGGCCACCTTTTGATTTCCTCGCCCCTTTACATTCGTCGCTATGAGCAAAACATCGAGGGCGGAATAAATCCGGTGCGTTGGTGGGAATATGCAGTCAGTTCCTCATTGATGCTCGTTGTGCTGATGATGCTTGGCGGGCTGATAGAGATTTCCACCGTCGTATTTCTTTTTACGCTCAACTTCATCATGAACCTGATGGGACTGATGATGGAGAAGCACAATCAAATCACCGCAAAAACAAGTTGGCTTCCCTTCAACATCGGAGTACTCGCCGGAATCGTGCCTTGGATAATGGGTGGGCTTTACTTTTGGGTATCCACCAACAACCTTGCTGACGCCATTCCGACATACGCACAATTCGGTTTTCTGTTGACCTTTCTGTTTTTCAACAGTTTTGCGATCAACATGTGGCTGCAGTACAAGAAAATTGGCAAGTGGCAGCACTATCCATACGGAGAGAAGGTCTACATCGTGTTGAGTCTTGCCTCAAAGTCCGCACTTGGATGGATTATCGTGCTCGGGACAATGGATATATAGAGCACGTCGTGGTGCGGAGGCAACTGCAGTCACTCAAAGCAAAAAAGGGTTAGCAGAACGAAATTATCTTTAGCGTGACATCACAAAACTTTTATTGAATTTCCCATGCCACTATGAATCTGACAGACGTAGTAGAGAGTAGTTGGAGCATCAAACGGTACTTCGAAAGTAATTGTTCCGCTTTGGGTCCCATTATTTGTCACACCAGATGAATACAGATCTGCTGAACTATATGCACCGGCAGATGTTTGAAGAAAAAGCGGGTGACCAGAAACATTTGCATTCAATAAATAACGATGATTGCGTATGACGGTGAAAACAGGATTGTTTGTGCCATTTATTTGAAACAAACCACCACTGGCCGCAAATGTAAGTGTCGTGCTCGCTCCAGCACCGGCAACTCCCTGTGCTCCCGTATCGCCTTTTGCACCGGCAACTCCCTGTGCTCCCGTATCGCCTTTTGCACCGGCAACTCCCCGTGCTCCCGTGTCGCCTTTTACACCGGCAACTCCCGTCTGATTCAGGACCAGTTTTATTTCAGCCTTGGTGCAACTGCCGCTCTTGGCATAGCGCAACATATTTGTCTTTTTGTTTACACACACCGTCACCGTATTAGTTGACGATGCGGCAAAGACACCGACGCCACTAGCAACAACACCAATCAGGACACCAGCAATCAGAATCGTGGTGGTTTTTTGACTAATCCGAGCAAGGGCCTTAGGAACATGAGTCATGAAGGAAAAGTACTTTAAACATGTCCATTTCGCAACTCTTGCGCCCGATCTAAACTGACTACGACAGCGGATTACCCATCAGCCCATGCGACCCGTCACGTAATTCAGGGTGCGCTCATCAGAGGGATGAGAAAATATATTTACCGTTCGATCATGCTCAACGAGAACCCCAGTTGGGCGAGCAGATTCGTCACCTGCCTCGACGCTGAAAAAGGCTGTGTAGTCGCTAATACGGGCTGCCTGTTGCATGTTGTGAGTGACGATAACAATTGGATATTCTGCTTTTAGTCCCTGCATCAGGTCCTCAATTTTACCCGTTGCTATTGGGTCAAGCGCAGAGCATGGTTCGTCCATCAAGAGCACGTCTGGCCCAACTGCAAGAGCTCTGGCGATACACAAACGTTGTTGTTGTCCGCCGGAAAGCGAAAAAGCGGATGTCTTTAGTCGATCCTTCACTTCGTCCCATAGAGCAGCCTTCTTTAAAGTGTCCTCCACGATGCCATCAAGGGTGGACTTTGAAACCCTGCCATTGACTTTTGGCCCAAACGCAACATTTTCATAAATTGACTTAGGAAATGGATTTGGCTTTTGAAAAACCATTCCGATTCTCCTACGAACCTCCCCCGCGTCTGACATCGGGCCGTAAATCTCAATTCCGCGATACTTGACGGAGCCGACAACTCGCGCCGAGGGAACAAGATCATTCATCCGATTTAAACTTCTTATGATCGTTGATTTGCCACAACCAGACGGGCCTATGAATGCTGTAATTTCTCCCAGCGAAATGGAAAAAGTTGCATCACGAACGGCCTGAAATGAACCGTAATAGACCGAGAGATTAGATGTCTCAATCACAATATTGGACGCCTGTGATTCGACCACCTTGGCCTGCAAATTAGCCGACAGTTCCTCTTGCGGGACCATATTGCTCACCATGATTTTCTGCTCCTGTCTCGAATAATTATTGCCAACAAATTGAGAGCCAGCATCAGGACCAGCAACACCACAATTGCTGCTGCTGCTGCATACTGAAATTCAACTTGCGCTTCTGTTGCGTACTTGAAAATCGCTAGTGGAAGAACAGTGTAGTAGTCAGAGAATCCGGCAGGATTGGAACTGACATATGCCAGCGCACCCAGCATGATCAAAGGTGCTGATTCCCCAAGAGCTCTCGAAATGCCAAGAATACTGCCAGTTGCGATACCAGGGATTGCAGCCGGTAGAACTTGGCGCCTGATGCACTGCCACCTCGTTGAACCCAAAGCATAAGCGCCTTCCCGCAAACTTGAAGGTACGGCCCGAATAGCTTCACGTGACGAAACAATCATGATGGGCAGAATCATCATTCCCAACACAACCGATGCAGTACGGATCGTGAAACCCCACGCCAACGCCCCTCGGGCAACAAAAGCCAAACCAAGGATTCCAAAAACGATACTGGGAACGCCAGCCAGGGTCTGAATATTTAGTGAAACGAAACCCGCGAAACGAGAATCTTGTTTTACAAATTCCTCAAGAAAGACTGCCGTGCACACGGCGACAAACAAAGAAACCAAACCCGCTGGAACAACGACCCAAAGTGAGCCAAAAAATGCCGCCTGAATCCCCGTATCCTCTGGAAAAGGAGACGGAAACGCAGTCAAAAAGTCCGTGTTGAGGCGACTGCGGGCCGTCACGAAGGTGTCAATCAGAAGGGTTATCAAAGTACCAAAAGCGATCAAAAGTGCAAGCCAAAGCCCGACAAGAAAAAAAATGTCTTTTGTTTGTCGAGTGCCAACCACTGATGATGTGAGCGAACGGGAATCAAGCGTTTCCGCTAAAGTTTGAGACGTCACTCGTATATCTCCCTAAAACGACGGACGAATCGAACGCTCAAGATATTTAGAGTGAAAGTGATGATAAACAAAAAGGCACCCACAGCAAAAATAGTTCGATAGCCAGTTGAATCTGTCGGCTGGTCGCCAATTCCGGCAAATCCGATAAAAGAGGCCATCGTCTGCATCGCTTCACCAGGATTGAACGTGAAATTGGCAGATGCACCAGCCGCCAAGAGAACTATTGTTGTTTCTCCAATCGCGCGTGAAACAGAAATCACAACCCCAGCAATAATGCCAGAAAGTGCTGCTGGGAAAACCACAGAGGTACAGACCTCTCGTCGAGTTGCTCCCAGCGCGTAAGCCCCATCGACAAGGGATCGAGGCACACTATTCATTGCATCTTCAGCAAGAGTTGACATCATTGGCAGGATCATGATGCCGACGACCAGGCCTGCACTCAAGGCATTATAAAAATCAACATCGCCAAATGGCCAAATGTTTCGAATTATTTTTGGCGAAACAAAGTTGATCGCAAAAAACCCAAAGACCACCGTTGGCACTCCCGCTAGAATCTCAAGCACGGGCTTGAGAATTCGCCGCACTTGATCCGATGCGTACTGATTCATGTAAAAAGAAACGGCCAAACCGCCGGGCACTGCCACGACTATGGCAATCGCCATGATGACAAGTGTCCCCGTAACTAGCGGCCAGACTCCGAACGCCGGAGGCTCAAACAACGGATACCAATTCGTAGATCCAAAAAATTCAGAAAAAGGGACTTCTTGGAAAAAATCTATCGTCGGAGGGACAAGCGCAGAGGCTATTCCAAATAACACAGCTACTGCAGCAAGAGAAATAAACCCAAGAAAAAACCCGATAATTCGTTCGTAAAACTGCTGGCGTTTTTGGCGGCCACTTGGAAGAAGGTCTTTTGGAACGATGACTTTTGAGTTCATGGCCTGCCTCCTTTCATGGGAACTGTCCTCGTAGATTACTCAAGGGAGGGTGATGCCAAGAACCTTTGGCACCACCCTCCCTTTATGAGTTTTAAAGGCTTGCGACCTTGGCTTTTGCGACTCCGACCTGAGCCGCGGTAAGGGGAACGAACAGCGCATCGTCACCGATTCTTTGAGCATTGTCTAGATAAAAGGTCAGGAATTTCTTGATGTTGCCGATTTCTTTGGCTGTGTTTTTTACATAAACATACAAGGGACGAGACATTGCGTATGTTCCATTCTGCACATTTGCATTATTTGCCTCGACACATCCAGCACCCTTATCAAGTTGAAGAGCCTTGTTTTTTGATGCGTTCTCAATTGCGTAGGACAAGCCATAGTACCCAAGTGCGGTTTTGTCTGCCGCGACACCTTGAACAGTGACATTGTCATTTTCAGTAGCCTGATAATCAGTTCGCGAAGTCGTGGACTTCGCATGAACGAATGTATTGAACGAATCAAATGTCCCGGAGTCCGATCCCGCTCCGTACAACTTCAAGTCACCCAAGGTGTTGCCAGCGATTGCTGCGCCCCAAGTTTTGGCAGACCCTACACCAGATGTTCCGGTTGCTGGTTTCCACATTTCTTTAAGTTCAGTCATCTTGATGCACTTCAATGGATTAGATGGATTCACAACGACTGCCAAGCCATCATTTGCAACAAGGACTTCTGTGTACGTGATTCCCTTCGCAGCACAAGCCGCAATTTCTGTCGTTGAAATCGCTCGGGAAGCATTTGACATATCAGTTTCACCTTTGCAAAATTTCTCAAAACCTCCACCTGTGCCAGAAAGGCCGATTGAAATTTTTCCAAGACCATTTGTTGTTGAGTAGAAGTATTTTGCTGCTACGGCCATCAACGGGTAAACGGTGCTCGACCCATCCATGCGAATTTCTGTTTTGGTTGTTGTGGTTCGATAGTCCGCTTGCCTCAATGCGACACGCTGATAGGAAAACTTTGGCTTTTCTGCATGCAAAGATGAACCTGTGGAAACCATGCAACGAACCCACGTGACAGATTTTGTCTTTGGGTTAGTAATCTTTTCCAATCTAAAAAGATCTCTGCGTTTGCAGTTGTCACCACTTTTCACAGCAGCGCTCGCCCCAGAAGCAAAACTTCCAACAATCAGTGGGACAAATATTGCAGCCACAACAATCTTTGCAACTAGCGAAGATTTTTTCTCACCATGCACTAACTTCATAGCAATCCTTTCAGGGATTTTTTAGGTCAAAGTTATTTTTGACAATTTGAAATTACTTGACACTTCTTGCTGTCTGGCAACAGTAAAAATACGAGAAGGTGACCAGAAGGTAAATTTTTGGGGTTTTAGAACTGCCCTGAAAACCTTGGTTTCAAGCCCTCAGGAGCCCCACGGCATCACTGGGTGTCCCGGCATCTTTGCGGATGTAGAACCACCAACACGTTGTACCCACGAGAATGGGGATGAACCACGTCATAAAGCGGTAAATCAGTGTGGCACCGGTTGCTTCAAGCACTGACAATCCAGCATTTTCAAGCAGAGTAATGAGGCCTAGTTCAGCGAGGCCGATACCTCCGGGAACAGGCGACAATGCGACCACAACTCTGACGAGTGAAAACGCCACGAGGGCTTCGTGAAAAGTCAGCCCGTCAACTTTAAAAATAGCGGCAGATGTCCAAAGGCAAATGAAGCCTGCAGAAAGCGTGCCAGAGGATGCCAGAAGAATCCACAACCCGCGCTGCTTAATTAATTGAACGAGCTCATTGCGCATTTCAACGGAAAACGTGAGTGGTTGCAAACCCTCTACTGTTGCACGAAAAGTTTTAAAACGAATCGGTATTCGTCGTAGCAGTACTGATCTGATTGAAGACATAATGCGACCGACATACAAAAATACTGTCGAAGTACGTAGTGCCGCCCACCAAAAAACAGCTGAGACAAAAATGAGTGGGACACCTACTGCAACAGTCAGAGTTTGTTCAGGCCTCGCAGAACCAGCCAAGACAGGAGCAACCAATAAAATACAAGGAAGTCCCCAAGTAGTGAACGATGGAAACACTCCCGTTGCAATGATTGACGACCCGATCGTGCTATGGGAAATCCCCCACTTTGCAAACATGTGGATACGCATTCCAGTCCCAACGGCCCCGCCACCAAGCAAAATTCCGTAGCCCGCTGCGAGGGCCGATTGATCGGCGACGATCGCTTGTCGCAAGCGAAGACCTGGAGAACAAGAAACAAGAAACATTGCTCGCGCCACCATCATCAACAAAGTTGCAATGATAAGAGGTATTGATGCAAGCATCGAAATCTCGCCGAGCCGATTCCATGTATCTAAAAGAACTTCGCGCTGGAAAATACCAAGAGTACAGACAACCACGAGAGTCAACAATGAGGCAACAAAAACTCGCATATCTCAGAAAATGTAGCGGGAAAGATTGTTTCTGGGATGAGATTTATGGCTCATCAAACATCTCCGGAGTTCAACTGCATCTACTTGGCTACTCTGTTTCGCCAGGATGAAAAACTTTTCACAGAGCCCACGTGAGGTTGCCTAAGCCATGGGTAGGGAAATATTTGGGCCAAATCTTTGAATTTTTTAAATGAAGGCACTGGTGCATAGGTGACTGCGACTGCATTATCTCGCGCGAATTTATACGGATCGCCTAAATACGCCTGAACTTGCCTTCGAGTGCTCAGATCTTCCAAAGTTTGCAGGTAAAAAGCGAGGCGACGCGAACTCAGTTGCAGTTTTCTTAATGCGGATTCATTGAAAACAAAAACTGCCGGCAATAGCGGGTTGGCAACAAGAGCAGCGTCATTGTCGCCGAGTGAGTCAATCGTCAAAAGCACGTACTCGGCTTTGTTGTTTATGATTGGAATCGTTGGACCAGTAGTCGCAGAGGTGTCTGGATCATTGTCTAAAAGTGGCTCACGGTCCAATTGATGTGATGAGGTCTCGTCTGGAAACTCCTGGATTGGACAATTGCTTTTTAGGGAGCACTTGTTGCACAAACCTGGAGCACGCTTATCAACTTGCCACTTTGCAAAGCCATAAGGCTTACCAGTGCCTGCACCGACCGTCCATTGCCATCCCAACAGGTTGGCTGCCCTAGATCCATCAATCAGTTGTTGATGCATCCGCTCTTGTCCAAAAATCCAGCCCTTGTCGTTTCTTACTGTCCAGTGCGAGGCAAGCCACATTCTGGTTTGGTTCACCAACCAGCCGTCAGTTTCTAATTCGGCAACAACCTGATCGATGCACAACATTTGTCGGTCCCAACCATTGCCGTCCACGTTGTAGTTTGCGTCAAAACGCAAATTCTCAAAAAGCCGTACACCAATGCGGGCATAGAGATGTCGCGCATATTCCTGCCAAAATAGTTCATCCCGAAACTTTTCTTTGTCCTTGAACGGCGCTAACTCCACCGCTTGATACACCTCACCTAAGGTCAGAATGTTGTGGCGGATATACGGAGACAACACAGTTGCGCCACGTCTATTTCTTGGCAGCACCTCGGAGCGCTTATTGGCATAACCGCTGATGTCAAGATTTGCCAGGGCGATATTCGCCGCAGTCTGTCCACCTCGTATTGAACTAGTTCCTATGTCACCTGAATACAAGCCTTTGAAATCACGCTCAATTGTTAACAACAGATCTTGATTTAGATCTAAAGGTAAACTTGCCATAAAGCTCTGCGGTCATAGCCAAAACCAAGTATTGACATTAATTTTTACTTTGCCAATCAGGTATTCGGTGGGAAAAGAGAACCGTTCGGGAAATTGCCGAACAACGGACGGTCACCGTCAGTAAAAGAATCGATGAGCAGATCGCCCCCGACGAAAGCGCCTCGCCAAGATGCGCCTCGCCCACCAAACACCTCTTCTCGGTCACCACGACTACGGGGCGCGTTCACCCCGAACTTGAAAGATTGCACGTCGGGTCGAAGTCGAGCGGCCAAGTCAGCATCGTCTGTTGCAATCGAAGCAACCAATGAGCCGTTTGAAACATTCATTGCGGCGAGCAGTTCGGACTCGGTGTCGACAATTACGATTGAGTCAATCGGACCAAACGGCTCGCTGTGATGAAGTGACCATGCCGTTGGGGGGTTGAGCACACAAGCTGGCGCAACATATGCCGATTGATCTTGACCAACGATAAAGTTGCCCGCCCCGAGATCGCCATGGATCAGGGGAATTCCTCCAGAACTAATCGCCTCTTCATAGCGAGCACGCAGATCGTTGGCCTTGGACTGAGAAATTACGGGACCGAAGTCAAAATTAGGAAGTGGATCGTCAGCATTTTCGACAGCAAATGGATTGCCGAATCGCAGAGACGAAACAACGTCGTTGTATGTTGCGAGGAAGTCGGGCAACAGCTTTCGTTGAATGACATAGCGCGGATATGCGGTGCATCGCTGCTTGGCGTACTCAAACCCTTTTTTCAAGTGACCAGACAGCAATTCCCACTGTGAGAAATTCCAGATTCCCCAGGTGTTGAGACCCTCCTGCTCAAGAATGTGACGCCTTCGCAAATCAGCAAGAGTGCTCGCTGCTTTGCGACCATTTGAGCGACCACCGACAAAAGCAAGAGCACCAAGTTGTCGTGAAGAAATCAGAGCATCACTGAGATCACCGCCAACTCCCGAAAGCAGGGTGACGGGTAAGTCGGCGCGAACCATTAGTGCGTGGCAAAGAGTCAGTGCGTGAAAGCCACCTTGTGACGGTGTCTTGGCGATGACGGCGTTACCCGCCAACAACTGAGCTAACTCAGCGTGAACGAGCACACTAAGAGGATAATTCCATGAGGCAATATTTGAAATTGGTCCCTGCAGAGGAGTACGGCCCTGCATCTGGCGCTCAATCTCTTGGAGATACCAGTCAATTCCGTCGACACAACGATCAACGTCTGCACATGCAATGCGCCACGGCTTCCCGATTTCCCACATTAGAAGCAACGCGATAGTGTCGCGATGCTCTCGCAGCAGGGCTACTGCGTTTTGAACCCGCCGTTGTCTTTCCTCAAGAGGCACTCGAGACCATTCGACGTGTTGGCGAGCGGCCTGCTCAACTGCCGTGACGGCAGTGTCATGGTCGATGCGCGGTGGGCCCGGTATCAAAGTTGCATCAATGGCAAGAGGATGGGGACGAGTTTCACCGACAAAACTCCACTGACCGCCAAGCAAGTTCGCGATGTGATCAGTTTCAAAAGCTTCGGGTGCAACTGAGCGAGCCCGTGTGTAGACCTCGTCCCAACTTGTACCTGGCTTGTGCTGCAGCGACATGGGCTAAAACTACTTCCCCGCCAAGGAAAAGACTCAACCAGCCCGCCAATTAGAACCCGAGAGACCAAACTTGTCCGACCTGCTTCGGGAATTCAAATTTTCGGGGTCAATTTGATTTTCAAGCCGATTCATTTGCAAGACAAAAGAGGACGACATGAATATTTTCGAGTCAGTTCTGGAAGGTTGCTGGTCTCAAGCAAACACTGATTGAGCGATGGATTGCAGGCTCTCGACCACATCCTGCGGCGATTTGAGACCACGAATCGCCTCATTTATCAACATCCATCCAGCATCCTCGACTTCTGGGAACCGAACATGAGATGGGTAGGTAATCATCGCCTGGTTAATCGTGTCTCGAGTAATCAAAAGGCGTTGACGATCAGTTTCATTGACTGGTTCGACTTTTGAGAGAGCTTGCACGTTGGCACACATGCTTCCACTTTGGGCATCACGAGCATGAACATCTGCCGACATGAGATACCGCAACAACGTGACTGCCGAATCAAGATCACCAGCAGTTGTTGGAATGCCCCATGCATGACATCCGGCATAACTGACCCATCTTTGGAGCCCTGAGGGATAACGGAAAGGCTGCAACAAGTCACCCTGTCCTGAGGTAAGAATCTGACCCCATGCACCTGGCCATGCACCTGAAGCGTCTACTACACCGCGCAGCAGAGCATCATCAACTTGATCATAATGCCAGTTTGGTAAATCAGTCGGCAGTTTTGTCGCAAGTGAAGTCAACATTTCAATCGCACGTATCGAATGTTCAGAAATGAAACAAGGACGCTGATCTTGATCGAAAATAGACCCACCCGCCCCAATAACCATTTCAAAGAATGTTCCAAAAAGCCCTGACTCTCTGCCAGGAAAACCGAATCGGAGAGGGCTGTCAATAATTTCCTGCCATGTTGTGGGCACGACATCAACTTGATTTTTGCGGAGCCACATGATTCGCACATCAATAAGTCGCGGAAGGGTCAGGAGTTGGCCGTTATAGCGACATAGATCGACAGCCAAGGGAGCAAGTGAGTCAAGCAATAAATCTGAGTCCACTCCGATGAGCGAATCAAGTGGTTGCAACCAGTGAGCCTGCGATGGTGCATATTTTGAATGAGTCGACAACAGGTCAATTCGTTCACCGGCGGCAAGCATTTGTGCCACCCGTCGATTCAGCGTTGGATGATCTGCGTGCACAATCACCTCAACATCAAATTCATCAAACACGGGATACAAATGGTCGTACATCGGTCCCCCAACCAAGGCAATCCGCAGCGTCATGGCTTGAAACTACTGCACAATTCGGATGCCAGCGATGCCGCCATCAATCAGGAGTTCTGCACCAGTAGTAAAAGTGCTTGATGCGGCAAGATAAAAAATTGCCTCAGCAACTTCATCACATTCAACTAGGCGACCCATTGGTTGACGCTTTCGAAGTGCTTCCATGGTTTGAGAGGGGTCGACCGTTGTCGCGACAAGCCGCTCCACCCAGGGACTCGCCACGGTTCCGGGCGAAACACAATTGACCCGAATATTGTGGGCGATTTCGTCGGCTGCCATCGCCTTTGTCAAAGCAAGCACCGCCCCCTTAGACGCTGAATAGACCGCCCTTTCGACAAGACCAACTGTTGCAGCAATAGAACACGTATTGACAATGCAGCCAGAGTGCTCATGACGCATGTGCGGCAAGACGGATCTAGACATATTGGCGATTCCAAAAACATTGACAGCAAAAACCCTTTGCCAGTCCTCGAGTGTTGATGTGACCACGTCACCGACACTGCTGATGCCCGCATTGTTGCACAAAATATCAATGCGACCATGCTCAGCAATAATTTGTCTGACTGCGTCATCACAATGTTGGGTCTGGGAAAGATCAAACCCATCTGCAAGGTCAAGTCCAATCACTGTGTCATTATTTTTAGTGAAACGGCTTCCAATTGCCGAACCAATTCCACCCGCTGAGCCTGTGATAACAACGATGCGACGACTCATCATGTCTCCTTGTCTTCGACCTTTGCTGTGGGATTTTCGGGTATTATTTTTCGTATTCAAAATTGCTATTATTGATTGTAATGACTCGCATCCTTTCCATTTCAACCCATGATCTTCGTGCCCGCACATCACGTTCGCTGGCAGGTTCAGATGCCAACCATCCTGACCCCGACTACTCGGCTGCCTATGTAATTTTGAACACTGACGGTCCATTTGAGGGTCACGGCATGACATTCACGATTGGGCAAGGGAACGACCTCTGTTGTGCCGCTATTGAGGCACTTTCGACTCTTCTTGTTGGACGCAACTTGTCCGACATCGTCGACAACATGGGTGCCTTTTGGCGACAAATCACCAACCACTCACAACTTCGTTGGCTTGGACCAGACAAGGGTGTCATTCACCTAGCGACAGCGGCGCTTGTCAATGCAGTGTGGGACCTTTGGGCCAAAACACGCGGAGTGCCAGTTTGGAAATTGGTATCAGACATGGAGCCAGCGCAATTTGTGGACTGTATTGATTTTCGTTATCTGCGTGACGAGGTTGATGAGGTGCGGGCACTTGAGATGTTGACAAGAGCCCGAGTTGATCAACGAAAGCGATTACAGAAGTTACAAAATGATGGCTACCCCGCCTACATCACGTCTGCAGGTTGGCTCGGTTATCCCGAAGACAAAGTCCGCGACCTCTGCCGGGGTGCAATTGAAGATGGCTGGACAAGTTTCAAAACAAAAGTTGGGATTGATGTTGCCTCGGACATGCGGCGTTGTGAAGTGATGCGGGAAGAAATTGGTGACGATCGACAATTGATGGCTGATGCAAATCAGGTGTGGGATGTCGAGCAAGCAATCAATTGGAGCAATCATTTGCAGCCCTATGGGCTGCGATGGATTGAGGAACCAACTCACCCCGATGACATTTTGGGTCACGCAACAATCAGGCGCGGGGTAAGGCCAATCGGTGTAGCAACGGGGGAACATGCGGCAAATCGTTTGATTTTCAAACAATTGCTGCAGGCCGAAGCCATTGATTACGTCCAAGTCGATGCGTGTCGCCTCGGTGGGCTCAATGAAGTTTTGGCGGTATTGCTGTTGGCGGCGGCACGCAATGTCCCTGTGTGTCCACATGCCGGTGGAATTGGCTTGTGCGAATATGTACAGCACATTTCAGTAATTGATTACCTGAGCGTGAGTGCTTCGCTTGACAACCGAACCACTGAGTATGCATCGCATCTTCACGAACATTTTATTGATCCGGTACAGATGCGTCGGGGGCATTATCTGTTACCGCAGGCTCCGGGCTATTCAATACAAATGAAGCCCGAGTCGATTGAGATGCTGAGTTATCCCAATGGTGCCGAATGGCGTGTTTGATCCGTGACTATTGAGACTCGACAACTTGGATCACGCGGACCAAAAGTTTCACGAATCGGTTTGGGTTGTGCACCATTTGGGAACCTCTTTGAGGAAGTGTCCGACGAAGATGTTCAGCAGACGGTTGATGCCGCCTGGAATGGAGGTGTGCGGTTTTTTGATACGGCACCTTTATATGGCCACGGATTATCAGAGATCCGCCTCGGACATGCCCTCGCAAAGTATCCGCGTGAGCAGTATGTACTTGCCAGCAAAGTCGGGCGATTGTTGCGTGAGCCAATTGGCGAATTGTCACCAACAATTTTCAAAAATGTGCCCAATTTGGAACCAATCTTCGACTTCAGCCGGGGGGCGATTCTTGCCTCAATTGACGAGAGCCTCAATCGACTTCAGACCGATTATCTAGATGTAGTTCATGTTCATGATCCCGACGATCATGAACAGTGGGCAATGGCTGAATCTTTTCCGACCCTCATCGAGTTGCGCCAAGAAGGCGTCATCAAGGCCGTCGGTTGTGGCATGAACCAGAGTGAATCACTGACCCGTTTCGTTCAACAAATTGATCTTGATTGCCTGCTTTTGGCTGGTCGCTACACGGTTCTTGACAATAAATCTGGAACTGCTTTGTTGGAACTGTGCGCCAACAGAAATATTGGTGTTGTGCTTGGCGGTATCTTCAACAGCGGTTTACTCGCTGACCCCGGCAAGAACAAAACTTTCGACTATGTTGCTGCTCCTGTCAAACTGATTGAGCGCGCCGAGGCACTTGCCGTTTTGGCGGAGTCTCACGGAACTTCCCTGCCACATGTGGCTGTGCAATTTGGTCTACGCAACGAGCATGTCTCCTGCGTGGTGATTGGGGCTAGAAGTCCCCAAGAAATCCAGCAAGATCTCTACTACGCAGAAAACATCGTGCCTGAATCCTTCTGGGAGGGGCTGAGCTTTTTGACTCAGCCCCCTGCCAGCCCTGTTTGATGCATTTGCGGAAACACGGTCTTTGCTCTCCTTAGCGCGCTGCTGCCGCAATAGTGTTGCGGTGAAGTTGGACGAGTTCCTGTTGGCTCAAACGGTTTCCGATATAGCCTCCCGCAAAGACAAACGCGACAGGAACACCATGCGCCGCTGCCCATGAAAAAACCATTTCATCGCGTGCCTTGAGCACTTCCGTGGTGATGCCAGGACTGCCGCCGATGTCGCAATCCTCATGTGGGTCCACCCCTGCGTTGTAAATCATCAGACCGATGCTTGCAGGATCTACTACTGATGCAAGTTCGCGCTGCACCACCTCAAGATATTCAGAACCACTTGTGAGGGTGTATTTAGATTGCGACGTGCTTTGATAACCATCAAATGAACTCACTGCAACATCAACTTGCTCAATTCCTGCAACACCTTTGATCAGAGATGCCGTTCCACCGCCGCCGTGTGCGTCAAGGTCAAGAATTAGCACGCGTGTGACACCCTCAATAAGTGCCAACCGGGCCCCGATGACCAACCCATTTATCGTGCAGAAACCCTTTCCGTAATCGAAATGCGCATGATGCAGACCACTCGACATAGAGCCCGCGTTGCGACCCGTTTTAATAGATTCAAGGATCGCATCGCGAACTCCGCCAGTTGCCCACAGTCGTGATTCTGCAAGACCTGGAGTCCAATCACCAATACCGTTTTTGTCTGCCAGGTTTTTATCCACGCCAGTTGCAATCGCTCGTGCATATTCAGGTGAATGCACGAGCTCAATTTCATCTACCGTGATTGCTCGGGAGGGTTTCACGACCCGTACATTCAAGATTGGATCACAATCAAGTGACGATGCGACAAACGCGGCCTTGTTGGTTGTGTCGATGGAAGTACTTTCATACAAGTACTCGGGGCAATAAAACACTGGGATTGCTTTCATCACCCGCCTCCTATGCTGCCGTTCGAGAGCCGATAGCCCTGATTACGTATGACACGTCAAGTGGATTTCGATATAGCCATTCCACGACTTCGTTATATGCTTCGCGCGCTTCTCGGTTGGTGCCACCATTGCGCTCGACCCACCATTGCGCCGCATCCGGTGCGTAGATGATTCCTGCAATTGGCCTTGCTGTTCGAATTGCACGCAATGCCGGAACAGACTCCCACCCGAGTGCTCGAAGAATCGCATATGCCGCAGATGGGCCGCGATTGACGCCCATCCAACAAGTGGTCATGATGACTGCGTTCGGATCTTCCAGGATTTCGAGTGCCGCAGACGTGACATCTTCAAACCACTGTGGGTCACGAGGAGTACCGTTATCGTCTACGCCTTCAACAATACAAATAATGTTTGAATTGGCGTGGACGAACTCGCTATCGTCGCGCTCCCCGTGCACTGCGATGTAGTGCGTAATGCCCGCCTCTGCCCATTCATTGAGTTGGTTGAGTGCGAGATCTTCATCTCCTGAGAGTCCACCACTCAAAAAGAGATTTGGGGTGACCTCGCATATTCGTCGCCACCAATTGGCGGGGTTTGCTGGCCTCTCGTCGTGGACGAGGGACCCCTCGCTGTGAGATGGAATCGATGGTGTAACTGACACATAGCCTCCTTAGCTGTTGCCCGCCAGACTGCCTGCCGGGTCTTTATTGTAGATATGACTATTATTCAACATGGGTGTTACAGGGTTCTGTGAAATGCAGGCACGTAGTCCTTTTCCCCTTTCCTGTGACCGGCATCCGGTCATTACCTTTGTGCCAACCTTGTCTCCCTAAAAAGATTGGGTATGACTGGATTTCACACCGAGGCGACCTGCTTCTCCGTATGCGTCAAGACCGCCAGAGAGAAATACAAATGTCCAGCCCGCTGCTTCCAGCTCAAAAACGAGTTTTTTTAGCCGACTAATTGAATATTTTCTGCTTGAGTTTTCTTCGCTATCGGTAATGGTGACAAACACGATGGGCTCTTCTGCAAGACCTTTTAGACGACAACGTCACCGCGGATGGTCTCCATTGAGCCCGACACGTCAAGAAGCACCACAACGTGGGTCGACTCCTTGGATTTTGACTTCTTGGGGCGTGGGGTGGATGGTGAAGTAAAATTAGACATATTGGGGCCCCTTTCTAGAACCTATTAGTTACAATATGACTATAAATAGTGGATGTCACATCGTTAAGGTGAGCAGCCCCTTACAACTTTTGATGTTTTATCGCGGACGAAGTTTGCGCCGAAAACGCACAGGTGGGTTCAACTCACTTGTTTTTCCTGCCGTGTATAGACGGGCGGGGCGACCTGGTTCGCTACCAAAGGTAATGAGTGAGTCCAATGGCCTCACGAAGTCTTTCACCTGCTCAACTTTACGCCGAAAGTTGGCTGGGTCAACTCTGTCAAGCACGAAGGCTTCATATACCCATCGCAGATCTGTGAGTGTGAACTCGCTATCGCAAAACTTAAGGGCGATTGGAGTGTCTTCAAGTTGTCGGCGCGCGGCGCGCCGAGCATCTCGGATGATCGTGCGATGGTCGAACTCCAAAAGACTTTCGTCACGCAAACGACGATACGACATGAAGCGCGCGTCATCAGAGTTGCTTATCGGAGCGGGCGTTTCTGGTTCAGAAATAAGCACTACATAGGCGACGGAAATAGCGCGCCATCTTGAGTCACGATTGGGCTTGCCATAGGTGCCAACCTGAAAAAGATCAGCCTTGGGCACAGTGATACCCGTCTCGCGCTTGACAATACGCAACGCCGTGTCGGGCAGGTCTTCGGAGTCGGCCACAAGTCCGCCCGGCAGGGCCCACTTCCCTTTGGGGGCTGTGGGGCGGTGCATTACGAGCACCTGTAAGCGGGCCTTGGGTTCAAGCGATTTTTCTCGGCTCACCGTGAGCACCACGGTGTCGACATACAAGTAGAAGTTGCCCTGTTTGGTGCGTTTTGGATTAGCCATCACCACATCATTGCACTCCTTTTGGGAGGAAATAGGTATTGATGACCATTATTTACATAAACACCCGTGACCGTGCCACACCCCCCTGCTTATAATTGCATTTGTACACTAAACCATACGAATAAATACGTGTGTATTAATTTGTCTTGAAAAGGAGACCATATGGAAGCAACCGATCTAATAAATCCCCCACCACACAAACAACTCAGTCATGCACAATCACAGCGTGCTGTTGGTTCCTTTATCGGCGCGGCCGTTGGCGACGCCCTGGGAGCTCCTACTGAGTTTGGTCCTGCCGGCCAATATCGCAAAAAGTTTCCGACGCCGGTCCAAACAGGTACGGGGGAAATGGTCGGTGGCGGTCCGTTTGATTGGCAACCTGGTGAATTTACCGACGACACACAGATGGCGATTGCTCTAGCCGAGTCAATTGTTGCCTGTAACTGCAAGTTTGATCCCTCACATACCTTCGACCGCTTCCAAGCATGGGCCTCAAACGCGACAGATATTGGTAACACCACGCGGCGCGCCTTAAGAGGTTCTGATTGGCGGACGGCGGCACAACAAGGACACAACGCGACAGGACAAAGTGCCGGCAACGGCTCTCTGATGCGTATTGCACCTATTGGCATTGCAGGTGTTCGTTGGGGTGCTCATGAGACCGTGCGCGTGGCCTTTGAACAATCCCGCTTGACGCACTGGGAGGACGGAGCTGGCGTGGGCGCTGCACTTGCAGCCGAACTCATTCGACGCACCATCTTGACGGGCAACTTTGAGGAAAACATTGACGACGTGTTGCAATTCGCGCGCCAATTTGAGTTTCTATCAAGTGCTGAAATCGCAGTGTACGAGAAATTATTGGCAAGTGACTGGAGTCCACACGAGTTTGTGGGTCCCGGAAATGGCTCGGTATGGACGTGCTTGGCACAAGCTGTTTGGGCAGTACGCACTACCACGACATTTTCTGACGCAATTATTGCAGCAATTGAACTCGGTGGCGATACCGACACCGTCGCAGCAGTCACCGGAGCATTGGCCGGCGCTTTGTACGGCTTGCAGCAAATTCCTTCGCGTTGGGCAACGTATTTGAATGGATCCATAACCGGCATGCACGGTAAGACGCAAACCTACAACAATGTGCAATTACATGATCTAGCACGCAACTTATTGGGGCTCAAAGACTGCACACGCACAACCCCAGAGCGCGCTCGAGGGCCACAATTAGTTGATTCGCTGGGTGTTTACGCGGCGAACCTCGAGGGTGCGGCGCTTGCACCACGCGACTTTGGCGTGGTGTCAATGTGCATCACTGACAAGCGGTTTGAGCATCATCCATTTCGCCGCGAAGTGTACATGCGCGACGAGGAGGGAAGTGTTAATAGTGCGCTCAGGTATGCAGTGTGCGAAGCCGTCGACGCAATTGAGGCTTTTATAAATGAAGGGATACCGGTTGTGGTGCACTGCCATGGAGGGCGTAGCCGCACTGGCATAGTTTTGAAAGCTTGGCACATGCTGCGCCACGGCTCAAGTGCCGCTGAAGCACATCAATGGCTTGCTGGGCAATGGGATTTATATAACCCATATAACGAGACGTTCAATCAATTTCTTGAAAAAGAGTGGTCTGTGTTCGTCTCTGAAGCCAAATAGAAAGGTGTAATGCAATGAGTGACCTAATAGAAATTGAAGAGTGCATCATTGAAAAAATAATTGATTTGGGAACAATTGTTTCAAGAGGAGACTTAACGAGGGACGATCCACTTCTTCTTAACCCCAATCAAGAATCGGCTGTTGTTGTGCAAGTGGCAACCTACGAGCGATTTAATGGCAGCCACGTGTTGTCACTTGATGTCGCACTCGAATCAATCAGTAGAAATGGCATACTGTGTCAGAAACTAATAGAAATGACGCAGTGGTTACCCTTTTGTTCAGTGCGTTTTGAGAACACTGACAACAATAAGTGCGAAGCATTCTTGACCCACTCACTATTGATTGATGACAACTTGTCGACCGAACAAATTGAGCAGTCCATCGGCAGCATGGTGCACACGTTCAAAACTATGCAAGCACTATTTCAACATATCTCCGATCTAGAATCAGAGATCAACCACAGTGAAATTGAAGAGCCAGAATTTATAGCTAGAGACCTTGATGATGACAATGATCTTGGTATAGAAGAAAAAAAACTTTCGACAAATTTATCAGGGACATCACGCCGGATTGCTCCTTCGGGAATTTCTACTCTTGACGCGCTTGACACCCTCAACAAATTGGTGGGTCTTGAACCGGTAAAAAAAATGGTGCATCAACTAGTGGCGCGCCAGAGAGTCGAGAAACTGCGGGCACGTGTCGGCATGAAGGCGGTATTGCCCTCTCCACATCTCGTCTTCACTGGAAATCCTGGAACAGGCAAAACCACTGTGGCACAACTTATTGGGGAGTTGTACCTATCGCTTGGCATTCTGGAAATTGGGCACGTTGTAGAAGTGAACCGTAGTGGGCTCGTGGCGGCCTACGTGGGTCAAACTGCATTGAAAACTCGTGCCGCATGCACCGCGGCTCTGGGTGGCGTGTTGTTCATTGACGAGGCTTACGCACTCGTCGGAGAAGGGCTCGATTTCGGGGCAGAAGCAATTGAAGAATTGCTCACTTTTATGGAGGGACATCGTGGAGAGTTTGTGGTGGTCGCGGCCGGATATCCCAAAAAAATGGAAGAATTTTTGTCATCTAATCCCGGATTACGGAGTCGGTTTGACACCGTGATTCATTTCCCAGATTTCAGCAACGACGAATTGCTCACCATTTTTGAAAAACTTGTTACGGAAAATGACTACACCCTGCATGGCGCTGGGATTAAATCAGTGGAGTATCTCATTCGACATATGAAACGTGGAGAATCGTTTGGCAACGCACGTGAAATGCGCCGACTTTTTAATAATGTCCTGGATATTCATGCCTCACGTTTGGGTAAATACGAGCGCCCTGGGAAAACAATGTTGAGTCAGCTCAATGGTCTTGACTTCTTCCCAATGTTGACTGAGCAGCGAGAGCAATTGCGGGGCAATCGGGCCGTCTATGGCGATGCTCCAAGAGGCAAGCAAGGCTTCAATTACGGTGGCTACCTGTAGTTGGTCGGGTCTCTAGACGCTGGGGGTCTGATTTGGTGCCCAAATTTTGTGAAAAAATGGGCTTGAGGGATAAAAATACGAGCACATCAAGCCCCTGCCACGGTTGGCGTGTTATCTTTCGCTTGCTTGGGAAAACCCAAGTTTTTATTTATCAAATAGGAGAATTATGTTGAGAAAATTGAAGGCACTGGGATACAGCGCAAACCTTTCGTACGCGCTCGGATTCTTGTCAGTAATTGGCAGCATCGTCGTCTGGATCACCGTTGGTGGCTCGGATGTCGCCGAAGATGCAGCATCTGGAGAACGGCTGGGGATTTTTATTGGTCTTTGGGCTCCAACGTTCATGGCCCTCGGAAACGGTATCGACAACTTAAAAGACTAGTAATAGTCTGAATACGTTTTAAATGCGCGTCACGCTTGCGATAAAAACAGCAAGCGTGACCGCAATAACGACTACTGGGGCGACAAGTTTTTGAAGACGTTGCATACCTGGACTCTAGACCTAAATGGCGGCAAATAATGGTTTGAGCCAAAGAAAGTGCTCGACGTAAGTTCAAATGAGTAAGAAAAAATCCCTCAAAACCGTGTGGGTTTTTGGTGACCAACTCAATCGTCAAATTGGCGCGCTGAGCGAAGCGTCACCTGCGACCCACCGAGTCCTGATGATTGAGTCGTCAGAAAAAATTTCATCCCGAAGGTGGCATGTCCAACGGGCCCACTTTTACGTGACGTCCATGCGTCGCTTCGCCCAAGAGTTGGAGCAAGAAGGGTTTGAGGTCGACTACCGTAAGAGCGTCTCAATGCGCCAAGGATATGACGAACACTTGGCCCAGTTTATTCCGCCCAATATTGTTGCCACTGAACCAAATAGTTACTCGGCTCGCGAACTTCTAAAATCCCTTGGGGTCGCCACGACACCTTCAAATCAGTTCCTCTGTCACCCTGGGGAGTTTGCAATCTTTGCTGAGGGCAAAAAAGCCCTCAAGATGGAAGATTTTTACCGTTGGCAACGCAAGCGCTTGAACTACTTGATGGATGGCAATCAACCAGTTGGTGGCAAGTGGAACTTTGATGAGGAAAATCGCCTTCCGCCACCTAAGACGGGACACGATCGTTGGCCGGTTCCCAAACTTGTGCCACTTGATAAAACAGACAAGGCCGTGCTTGAGGATTTACCCAGCACCGTGTGGGGAAACCACCCGGAAGGTCTTTGGGCCACAACGCGCTCTGGCGCGCTTGAGCGTCTTGATTATTTTGTCGATCAACTTCTTCCCTCATTTGGCGATCATGAAGATGCAATGATTCAGTCCAATTGGCACTTGGCGCACTCTCTCTTGTCTCCATATCTCAACATTGGCTTGCTACTACCCGCAGAAGTTCTCGATGCGGCTGCAAAGGCCTTTGAGCGGGGTCACGTGCCCATTAATAGCGCGGAGGGCTTTATTCGCCAAATACTGGGGTGGCGGGAATATATCTGGAACTGTTATTGGCGTTGGATGCCTGACTACGCGAACCTCAATCATCTTGGGGCCAACCGACCATTGCCGCCATTGTTCACCAATCCAAAGGCAACCTCGATGAACTGCATGAGCAATGTACTTGAGGGAATTCAACAGCGTTCATACAGCCATCACATTGAGAGGCTGATGATTCTTGGCAACTTTGCCCTTATTTCTGGGGTCAATCCACAACAGTTCACGCAATGGATGTGGAACAGTTTCATTGACGCTGCCGAGTGGGTAATGGTGCCAAACGTTATTGGGATGTCCCTTTATGCCGATGGCGGTTTACTGGCGACAAAGCCTTACGCCAGCGGGGGTGCCTACATTGACCGAATGAGCAATCACTGTCGTGATTGTAAGTACGACCGCAAGCAGCGTGTTGGTGAGAATGCATGCCCATTTACTGTGTTGTATTGGGACTTTATGATGCGCCATCAAACCACGTTCGTCAAGAATCCCCGAATTGCTCGTCAGGTGCGCGGCGCCCAGCAACTCTCAAATATTAAAGATGTCCAAAAAACAGCTAAGTCTGTTTTGAACAGACTTGATCAGGGACTTCTCTAGGAGTTCAAAAACAAAAATGGGGCGGGTGCAATTGCACCCGCCCCATTTCAAATTTGTTCGTTATCGAGAAGATCCAGAACGCGCTTTGGCGATGTTCAAGATCATTAAGCCGTAAAGGGCCTTGGCCGTTATGTCAGCAACCGTATACGCAACCTGACGACCTGCCTCGGCACCTTGATGCGTCGCATCAAATATGACTGGGAATAGGAAGCCGATTGGGTAGACCAACCATGTCACCAACAGAATTTTTGTTGCATTGCTAATTGATGTAGCTATTTCGCCGGTCTCGCGTGAGCCAGCAGCTTTGAGTTCCCCGAACAAGGTGAACAAAATGAACAGAAAGGGAACCATTGCAAGCGCCCAAAATAACCACTTTGTGCTGTCAGTGTTCGCAACTTCACCTGGATAACCAAGTCCAATCATCAGAACTGATGCTGGAACAAGAGTTTTCAGCAACGCTTTGCGACGATCGGCCGTTACGCCGAGAACAATCAGCAATTCAATGACGAGAAGCGGAACGGTGATGAGCCAGTCTGCGTAGCGATAGCCTTCGTTCTGTACACCTGCGGACCAATCCTGCCAAATTCGTAGATAGTGGTATCCAGCGATACCCACAACGATGGCAGACACAGCAACTCCTGTTTGATACTGCTTGGCGACGCTGTTCATCTGTGTCAAGAAATAAACAAAGGCACCCACCATCACCGCCACGCCAAAAGACAGGACGTTGTAAACCAGATTATTTAGATCTGGATCTTGTAAAACTTGTTCAATAGCCATACTTAAATTATTCACTTTCTGTTTAGGAACTCAGATCCCCCTGACCTGGGCTAACAATAATTTAGACGATGGGCACCATCCCGAGTGATCTCATCTTGTGTGAAATGATTTTTATTCATTGTCCCGAGCGCAGGCACAAGGCCCCAACGCTGACTGCCAAACGCCCACCTCAGAACGCTAAATTGAAGCCAAATGGGGATTAGATGCACTTAGAAATAGATCGCTCCAATATACGAAGCCACCGGATCGTTGCGTCCGCAAGACCAGACATAGCGCCTGTTGGGTGCGTTGTTTTGGCTGTTGAACGGTTTGCACTCACCTCAAACAACATCAGTTATGCGATGTCGGGGGATGCTCTTGACTATTGGGGTTTCTTTCCCACCCAACAAGGATGGGGTCGTCTGCCCACCATGGGATTTGGGGTCGTTGCTGCCACTGCCGTTCAAGGCATCGAAATCGGCACCCGATACTTTGGCTTTTACCCCGCAGGCGACCATCATGTGGTACAGGCGGAGGCAATGAGTTCAGGTTTTGTGGACGTTGCTGCTCATCGCGCGTCTCATGCCATGGCCTATCGGGGGTTTGACAAGGTTTCTGAGGTCCAAGCCACCAAGGACGACGCAACTTTGGTTTTACGGGGACTATTTGTCACGTCATTTTTGGCTGAGGACTTCTTGCGAGATGCAGTTTTTTTTGGTGCCGAACAGATTCTTGTCACCAGCGCGTCAAGCAAAACTTCAATCGCTCTCGCCCACTGCCTGCGACTAAATTCAAAAATAAAAATTGTAGGTCTGACATCAGTGTCAAATATTGACTTTACACGCGAAGTTGACCTGTATCACCAGGTCATTGCATACGACGACATCGAAGCTCTTGACTCTGCAGTGCCAACTTTGCTAGTTGACATGGCTGGCAATGCGGGTATCAACTCGCGAGTTCATCATCACTACCATGACCGCCTCACATATTCATGCCGAATTGGCGGAACTCATTGGGATCAATCTGGATCTTCAAAAGGAAACCCTGGCCCGCGACCAGAATTTTTCTTTGCTCCAAGTCAAATGGCAAAGCGCAGTAAAGAGTGGGGTCGCGATGTGTTTACCGAACGCATAAATACTGCCCTTTCACTTTTTCTTGACGATGCCACACGATGGCTAACTATTGAGCATTCTCGTGGACCAGATTCATTGCTTGATATTTACGACCAACTCGTCAACGGTCGGGTGCGCCCCGAGGTTGGTCACGTACTCACACTTTGATGAGAACAAAGGGGGCAAGACCGTATCTCAGCAAAAACCTGGGGATGACAAAGCCACTAGGTTTGCTCATAAATTTTTTAATGAGTCCAACAAAATACGGCGGGCCTGACCAATTTCGACGATGGCATTGCTCGCCTCTGACTCGTCTCCTCCGTTATCTGGATGAACGTGGCGCATGCATTCTCGGTAGCGGGACATGATTTCTTTTTTTGAAAATTTTATTGAACCACTGGGGAATCCAAGCATGTCAAGAGCCCAAGCTCGCGGATCGGTTATCGCCTGCAGCGACGATGCACTCGATCCCATCAGATAAGAGACGAAAGCCGAGCCAAGCGGGCCTCGCCAAGTCATCGCGCGTCGCAACAATGGCACGAGTGACACTCTTGTCTCTATATTGAACCGTTCGACAACATAGGTGGCTCCGAGCACTTGCTGCAGTGGCGTACCGCCATCGGCGAACTCAAAACTTATTTCCTCGTCATTACTTATCATTCGATGCGTGCTTACTGCTAGGCCGTGACGATCTGCCTGGAACCGGTGACGCAGACGAGGCTGAACTACTCGCGAGCCCCGCTCCACTTCGTTGAGCAATCTGTACACATCCGGCACTATTTCATTGTCTAGCTCTGCAATGTGTTTTGCCATGACTGCTCCCAGCAATAAACCCCCAAAACCCGGAGCAGGCTCAACTGGTAGATAAATGTGTCCCAAAGCCAATCGACGTGTCGGAGCAATGGGACGGGAGTGCCAAACTTCAAACTCAGCCAGCAACATACCCAACGACCCGGCCGTTAGTCCGCAATAATGCTGCCGGCGATTCGACGCATGGCTCCGCGTGGAAAAATCTTGGTGACAACAACAAGGGACTTATACAAAATTGACGGTACTGAGATTGCTTTGTTCCGTGCAACCGCAACCAGTCCTGCATGGGCAACTCTTTCGGGTTTCAACCACATAAAACCGGGGATATTAGAAGTTGAGTCTTTTGCTGACGAGACTGATTGAAACTCAGTCGGCACGAAGCCGGGATGAAGTGCCGATATGTGGATACCACGTTTGCGATTTTCTTCGTGTACCGCCTCAGTAAACGACGTAACGAACGCCTTTGTAGCCGCATACACAGCCAATGTGGGCCCAGCCTGAAATGCCGCCACGCTTGAAACATTGAGTACATACCCACGAGCGCGCGGCGAAAATACATTGATAGCCGCATGGGTGAGACGAACTAGTGCATTCACATTCAGAGCAATCTCTTGGGTTGTTCGTTGCGGGTCAATTGCATCAAATGTTCCCGATGTTCCGAATCCGGCATTATTCACAAGGAGGTCAATTGGTTTGTCGGAGTCATTTAGACGGCGAATCACTGCGTCTATTCCAATTTCGGATTGCAAGTCTGCCTGCAAGACTTCAATATTTTCAAATTCACTTGCTAGAGCTACAAGACGGTCGTATCGTCTTGCTACCACAACAACGGGCACTCCTGCTGAGGCCAAAAGGCGGGCAAATGATTCGCCAATGCCTGCTGACGCTCCTGTTACGAGCGCGCGCCCAAAGGGATATGTCGGCATTTAGTGACTTGCTGCAGAACCCGTATTACCAGATGCGGCTAATCGAGCGTTGGCACGACGTAAAGCAGATTCTGCTTCGGTCGTGACTTCGGTGCGAAGTTGTTCTTGAGCCTTGGTCATTGCGTCTTTGGCACGCTTGACATCAATGTCTTGTGCCAACTCTGCAGAGTCACTCAAAATTGAGACATGATCTGGTCCAACTTCGACAAATCCCAGATGAACCGCAATATGTTGAATTGATCCGTCAACTAGATATATGCGCGTGTGATTTTCCGTCAACGCCCCAAGAAACGCCGCATGCCCAGGCAGAAATGCAATTTCTCCACCTTGAAGAGTTCGCGTTATTACTTGACGTGCTTCCCCACTAAAGAGAATACGTTCTGGCGAGACGACGTCTACTCGCAAGGCACTTGAGCCCTCGGCCATTAGGCATTCTCCTGCAATGATTTGGCTTTGGCGAGAACTTGCTCGACGCTTCCGACATTCAAGAACGCCTGCTCTGGGACATCATCAAGGTCCCCGTTAATCAGCGATTCAAATGACTCAACAGTTTCTGCAACGGGAACATATTCTCCCGAAACACCGGTGAATACTTCGGCGACATAGAAAGGCTGGCTGAGGAAACGCTGAACCTTGCGGGCACGAGACACAGTCTGACGATCCTCTTCGCTGAGTTCATCAAGACCAAGAATTGCGATGATGTCTTGAAGTTCTTTGTATCGCTGCAGAATCTCTTGTACCCGACGGGCCACTGCGTAGTGGCGATCACCGACAGTTTCAGGAGTCAAAATGCTAGATGTTGACGCCAGCGGATCAACGGCTGGATAAATACCCAACGAAGCGATTTGACGTGACAACTCGGTAGTTGCATCCAAGAAAGTAAAGGTCGTAAATGGGGCTGGGTCGGTGTAGTCGTCGGCGGGAACATAAACCGCTTGCAGAGAGGTAATCGAGCGACCACGCGTCGATGTGATTCGCTCTTGCAATTGTCCCATCTCGTCTGCCAATGTTGGCTGGTATCCAACTGCTGATGGCATACGGCCGAGCAAAGTTGATACTTCAGAGCCGGCCTGGACAAAACGGAAAATATTGTCAACGAACAACAAAACGTCTTGATTCTGCACATCACGGAAATACTCAGCCATCGTGAGAGCCGAAAGCGCGACGCGCAAACGAACGCCTGGTGGCTCGTCCATCTGACCAAAGACCAAGGCCGCCTTTTCAAAAACGCCAGACTCAGCCATTTCAAGCATCAAGTCGGTTCCTTCGCGCGTGCGCTCACCGACACCGGCAAATACCGATACACCACCATGCTTTGAGGCAACTCGGTTGATCATCTCGGTAATCAAAACTGTCTTGCCAACACCGGCCCCGCCGAACAGTCCGATTTTTCCACCAGCCAAATACGGCGTGAGCAAGTCAATGACCTTGATTCCGGTTTCAAACATTCGCTTTGATGGCTCAAGAGTGTCAAATGATGGTGCAGGACGATGGATTTCCCAGCGCTCCATGTCTTGGAAGTCCTTTGGATCGGCATCAAGAACATCGCCCCACACATTCCAAACATGACCAAGTGTTTTGTTGCCTACTGGCACGCTGATTCCGCGACCGGTGTTGCGTACTGGGGTCCCACGAGTCAAACCGTCTGTTGGTTTCATGCAGACTGCGCGCACTCGGCTATTTCCCAACTGCTGGGCAACCTCAGCCAAAATCACATTCCTGACTCCTTCGACCGTGACCTCAAACTCGAGCGCATTGTTTAGTTCGGGTAGCGAGCCACGGGGGAACTCGACGTCGATTACCGGTCCGGCAATGGCGACGACTCGCCCGTCTTGTGTCGTGGTATCTGTCATGGTCATTTTTTGCTCCTCTTAGTTCTTGGCTTAGTTCTTGTCCGAAGACAACGCTTCGGCACCACCGACGATTTCCATAATTTCGGTGGTGATTGAGTCCTGACGTGCACGGTTCATGATGCGCGACAGATTGTTGATGATTTCCTCAGCATTATCGGTTGCTGATTTCATAGCACGCTGACGAAATGCGTGCTCGCTTGCGGCCGCGTTAAGCAATGAAGCATAAACACGGGCCTCAACGTAGCGAGGCAATAACGTGTCGAGAATAAGATCTGGGTCTGGTTCAAATTCATAATTTGCGCCTGCCGTGTTCTTGCCATCGCCACCCTCGACTACTTCAGCGCCTAATGGCACGAGTGGGCGCTGCACCACTTCTTGGTTGCCAGAACTCACGAACCTCGTATACACAAGTTCCACTCGGTCAACCTGGCCAGAAATAAAAAGTTCAACCACGTACTCGCCAATTTCCTTGGCAATCGCATAGGGAGGATTATCTGTGAAGCCGTTGAATGCTTTGGACATTTTGTAGCCACGAAACTTGAAATAACCCTCGGCTTTACGACCAATGGGCACAACAAGGTGATTACGTCCGGCGGCGGCATCAAGTTTGATTTGACTTTCTGTTGCCCGCAAAACACCCGTGTTGTATCCGCCACACAAACCTCGGTCAGCAGCGACAGCAATATAACAAACTGTTTTTACCTCTGGCCGACCGGATAGGAATGGCTTATTGCTGCCAGCCCCACCTGCGGAAAGATCGCGAACAACTTCGGTGATTAAATTGCTGTAGGGAACGGCTGCAACCACGCGTTGCTGTGCCTTAACGATACGCGAGGCAGCGATCAGCTCCATTGCACGAGTGATTTTCTTTGTCGCCTGCACTGAGCGGATTCGCCCACGCAGAATTCGTTCTTGCCCACCAGCCATCTACATCACTCCGTTGCAAGTGTCTTGCCACTATTTGCGTCACCTACTGCTTCGGCTGCTAAATCAGCCGATGGCGTGCCAACTTTTGACACCGACGTACGAAACTGTGCCCTGAAGGCTTTGACGATGTCTGCCATGTCGGACGGAACATCGGCCTTTGAATCACTACGCAGTATCGCCAGCATTGCGCTGTGACGGGAACGGACGTGCTCAAGCAATTCATTTTCAAAGCGTCGCACATCCGAAACGGGCAGATCATCAAGATAGCCCTTTGTGCCGGCAAAGATGGACACGACTTGTTCTTCTACTGGCATTGGGCTGTTGAGTGGTTGCTTGAGAAGTTCGACTAAACGGTAACCACGCTCTAGTTGTGCTTTAGAAACAGCATCAAGTTCCGAACCAAAGGTTGCAAAAGCCTCCAGTTCACGGAATTGCGCTAGATCTAATTTGAGTGTTCCAGAGACGCTCTTCATTGCTTTTGTCTGAGCAGCACCACCTACGCGTGACACTGAGATTCCCACATCAACAGCAGGCCGAACACCCGACTTGAAAAGGTTGTCTTGCAAGTAAACCTGGCCATCCGTGATTGAAATCACGTTGGTTGGGATGTACGCCGAAACGTCGCCTGCTTTAGTTTCAATTACTGGCAGTGCAGTCAGCGAACCTGCTCCATTGGCATCACTTAATTTGGCAGCCCGCTCAAGCAACCGACTGTGCAAGTAAAAAACGTCTCCTGGGTACGCCTCACGACCTGGTGGACGGCGCAATAACAGAGCCATTTGGCGATATGCCTCAGCCTGCTTGGAAAGGTCGTCGTATACAACGAGCGCATGCTCACCGCTCTCCATCCAATGCTGTCCCATTGCACAACCCGTGTAAGGGGCCAGATATTTAAATGGTGCAGGATCACTCGCGGGAGCCGCAACAACCACCGTGTAATCCATCGCACCAAGTTGCCGCAATGTTTCTACTGTTTGGGCGACTGTTGAACCTTTTTGCCCGATTGCGACGTAAATGCACTTTACGCCCAATCCGCGTTGATTAATAATCGTGTCAATCGCAATCGTTGTCTTGCCTGTTTTGCGATCACCAATAATCAGTTCGCGTTGTCCGCGACCAATTGGTGTCATGGCATCAATTGATTTGATGCCGGTTTGCAGAGGCTCATGCACTGGCTTGCGACCCATAATCCCGGGAGCCTGCACCTCAACACGGCGCATGATTGCACCGACAATGTCGCCCTTGCCATCAATCGGGACACCAAGCGAGTTAACAACACGACCAAGCAACGCATCTCCAACTGGCACGGATAAAATTCGTCCTGTTGCTTTTACGGTCTGACCTTCTTCAATGTCGTCGGCGTCACCGAGGACTACCGCACCAATTTTGGTTTCGTCCAAGTTCAGCGCAAGGCCGATCGTCCCGTCTTCAAATTCGAGTAGTTCGTTGACGGCGCAGTCGGGTAATCCCGTCACGCGCGCAATACCGTCACCGACCTCAAAGACGCGACCGACGGTTCGTGCCTCAAGAGAAGGGGTATAGCCCTCCATACTTTTCGAGATTGCCGATGCAATTTCTTGGGCGGAAAGTGTTAGCTCTGCCATTTTTTCCTCTACTGCTTTCTTCTGAATCTTCTACAACCGGCTCTTCAGCTGGTCAAGTCGGGTACGAACAGTTCCGTCAATCACGGTGTCACCGACAGTGGCAACAAGACCACCCAACACCAACGGATCAATAACAATTTTAAGGTTTACCTGCTTGCCGGTCGCCTGAGTGAGAGCGTCAGACAGGCGTTGCTGTTGCTCAGGAGTCAAAGCCACCGCACTTCGCACTTCTGCAACTTCACGATTTGATTCCAAACTCGCACGCTTTGACAATCTTTCGGCGATTGCTGGTAGTTCACGACCCCGACCAGATGCAAGGAGGAAAGAGACCAAATGCGTCGTGATGCTCGACGCTTTGGCGCCGATTAGTTGCTCGACCATCGATTGGCGGCGATCAATGGGAATCGACTCATCCGTCAATGTGTTGCGCAACTGTTCATTGGACTCAATTGTGCGAGCCAATGTGAACAATTCTTTTTCGACCTCGTTGACGGCCCCTTCTGCCTGGGCAATTTCATACATTGCGCGGGCATATCCGTCGATGCGTGCTTCGCTCATCGTGTTGCTCCTACATTGCTGATGAAATTCTCAATCAAGGTTTGCTTTGTCGTGTCATCAAGTGAAGATGACACCACTCGCTCGGCAGCCAAGCCAGCCAGTCTCGCAATCTCAGCCCGCAACTCGTCACCACTGCGTGCGGCAGCCGCCGCAATATCTGCTTCGGCTTTTGTCTCGAGCGCGGCCATCTCTTGCGTGATGCGAGTGCGACCCTCGGCGAGAAGAGACGCTGCTTGAACATCGGCCTCTGCCAAAATACGTGTGCGCTCAGCATCAATGTCACCAAGTGCTGCTCGAATTGCGGTTGCCTCTGTTTGGGCCGATGATTTGTCGCTTCTGCCAGCATCCAGATCTTTCTGAATTTTTTCTGTCCTCGCTGACAAACTTTTCTTGATCAATGGTCCGCCAAATTTAATCAGGGCAGCAAAAATAATGATTGATGCCGTGCAGCCATAAACGATTTCTGCACGCTCTGGCCAGATCCAACTGTGAGTCTCGGGAGGGCCCCCTGCTTCGGACGCCAAGAAGATGCTGAGGAAAATACTCATTGCGCTCCTGCGCTTTCCATCGTCGTCGTAACAGTTTGCTTTACCAGCGCAGCATCGGGAGTGCGACCAGATGCGATTTGGGTTGCTTTAGTGGCAATTGCAATTACTGCCTCTGAGATTTGACCTCTGCCCGCTGCTTTGGCGGCACTTGCCTGTGCGTCGGCTTCGGCACGGCGTGCTGCAATTCGTGAGTTGGCTGACGCCAACTGTGATTGCCGCTCGTTGTCAAGAGTCTGGCGCGCCGCATCTATTCGGGTTGCTGCTTGAGCCCGAACCTCACTAAGAGCAGTCTCGTAAGCGACGACATCAGCCCGCGCACCGGCTTTGGCCGCATCGGCTTCTTCATGGTCCCCACGAATACCCGCGTATCTCGCATCCATCCCTTTTTTCAAACGAGGAAACAACACCAACCTCATCAGAATGAAGAGCACGATGAATGATCCTGCACCCCATTGCAGTTCTTTCATTTCAGGGGAAATCGGGTTTGGTCCAGTCGTCTCTGCAACTCCAGCGGACGCGGCTGTGGGGGTAGCCGTCGTCATCATCATCTCTCCTGGCATTGTCGTGTCCGTCGTTTCCGACTCCACCCAATGGAGACTTACTAAATTGCCGCCCGCGAGGGTGGCGACTGCATGTTGCATGTCAACTCCTGGAATTCGCTATTGCGAAATTTGATTGTGGTTGTGATCTCAAGTACGTATCAGGCGTACTTGAGCAAAATGAATACAACGAATCCGATGAGGGCGAGAGCCTCGGTAAAGGCAATTCCCAAGAACATCGTTGTGCGGACCATTCCGGCAGCCTCAGGCTGACGCGCCATCGCCTCGATGGCATTTCCGAAAATTATTCCGATACCGATACCGGGTCCAATCGCAGCAAGTCCGTACGCAAAGCCGGCTGAGCCAGCTGCTGCGATGTTCTTGGCTTCGGCTGGATCAGCCGCGGCTGCTGCAAGTCGAGCTAATGCTTCCATTGTATTTGTCTCCTGTGTTGTTTAAGAGTTGCTGTCGCAACCATTGTTTGTATTGCGAAATAATCAGTGTTCTGGATGTGCCGCACCTGCGATATAGACCGCCGTGAGAATTGTAAAAATAAAAGCCTGTAAGAAACCAACCAACACCTCAAATCCAGTCAAGAAAATGAGCATGCCAAAAGGCAGGATTCCGAGGGGAATCAAGACCTTGTCGCGGGCTTCAAACAACGCCTCGGAGAGAAGTGCAAAAATGACGAGCAGAAGGTGACCAGCCAGCATGTTGGCGAAAAGTCGAACTGCCAATGAGAACGGGCGCACGACGATCGTGGAAATGAATTCGATTGGTGTCACCAAAACATAAAGTGCTTTGGGAACTCCTGGCGGAAACAACACGCTCTTGAAGTAACCAAAGAAACCCTGATGTTTTATGCCAGTGGCGTTATAAACAAACCAAACGACGATTGCTAGGAAAATCGGGATCGCCATCCGAGCAGTTGCCGGCATTTGCAGAATTGGGATAATTCCCGGAACGTTGCACAAATAAATGAATAGAAAAAGTGAGAGTAGAAAAGGCGTCCAACCAAGTCCGTCACGGCCCATTGTTTGCATGATGATGTTCTCTTCAATGAACTCAACTGAAATTTCCGCCAAGTTACGACTGCCTGTTGGAGCTTCGCGATAGTCCTGTCGAGCCGCAATCAAAAAAAGCGAGACACTAATGACTGTCGCAGCGACGGCAATTAGAGCGATTTTATTAAAACCTGGGAAGATGTCCTGCCAACGAAGGATTTCGTTAATCGGAGGAAATTCAAATGCGAACACGTTGTTGTAATCCTTCAGTGATTTTCGTTAGTGCTGGACTGGACTTTATTTTTGCTTGCCTGGCTTGAGACCAGGAAATGCAAGTGAGGCGGATATGTACTTGAGCTCCCAGAACAAAAGCCCGAGGTGCGTAACAATAATGGTGCATCCGAGGGCCTGAAGCGAAACCCACGAGAAGTCCTTGACCAACATGACCGCCAAAAAGATCAGTCCGAGGCGGACAAGATAGCCAAAAAGTGATGCCCCCATCATCAGAGCCAGCGAGATCGGCGCGGTGTAGGCCATTAAAGCGGCAGCCATTAAGAAGTTCAATAAGACCAGACCCATGGCAAAAGCACAGGAAAATGCCCCATCTAAGCCCCAAATGACGCCGGAAATCAGGCAAAACAACGGTGCCACGAGGAGACCACGTTTGACGAGGTCACGAGAGACTGACAACTCAGGAGCTGGACCCGCCAGACCTGTAGTGAATGGTGACGATTGGTCGGAAGTCACACCCGACCCTGTCCCCCACGGGCGTCTTTGGCACGATCTTTTTCAAGTTCTCGCATTCGATGCGTGTAGACGAAATACATCTTGGCGAACTGCTCAACCACTGCCGCGATGCTCAGAATCACCATGAATAGAGGTGTTGTATTGAGCCATGAGTCAAGGCCCAGTCCAATCAAGAAAAAAACTAAAACCACTCCAGCGATTTCAGCCCCGTGCCCCATGGTTTCGTTGGTGTTGGCAATCGGTCTGCGCGTCGGGATGAGTTTGAGAGCCATTTTTCGTATCTACCTCAGACAACGTTCACGACCTTGTGAACGGCTTCTCAATCTAGCGCGTCAATGGTAAAAGTCAACATTTTGCGAAGTTGCTAGGACTCTGCCTTGGCACTTCTTGAGTTGCGCCAATGCAAATCTGGATGAAGCACCGTGTAGAGGGAAAGCACCAATGCAATTATTCCAAAGATTGCGAGACTCCGACTCGTGCTTGGGTTGAAAACCGGAAATATCACGAAACCCGACAGCAAGATTGTCCAGCCCCACAAGATGACGACTGCTCGTCGTGGACCGTGGCCCAAATTGATGAGCCGATGATGAAGGTGTCCCTTATCTGCCTTGGAGAAATCTTCGCCTCGACCAACACGCCGAATGATGGCGAATAGCACATCAAAGATGGGGACGCCCAAAATAATGATGGGAATAAAAAGTGGTGCCAGAAAGAAATAGGTTTGCCCACTGAAACCCTGCGTTGCCGGATCTGCTCGCCCACCCACAACACTTGTAGAAACTGCCAACAAAAAGCCCAACAAATATGCGCCACCATCACCCATAAAAATACTTGCGGGGCTGAAGTTGTATGGCAAGAAACCAAGGCAGACTCCCGCCGTTATGGCTGCAATGAGTGGCCCGAGATTTGGCTCAGAAAGCAGCCCGAGATGAGCAAGATGTTGGCTGTAGATGAAAAATGTTCCTGACGCAATCGCCACGATGCCGGCCGCCAGACCATCTAAGCCATCAATCAAATTAATTGCTTGGGTCATCATGAGTAACCAGATGACTGTGACGATTGGTGTCCAGTCATTTGAAACCTGAAAGACATCAATGAACGGGAGTCGAAAATAGAACATCGTGACCCCGAAATACACCAAAACGAGTCCCGCGACAACTGTCCCGACTACCCGCGCAGGCGCAGAAATTTCTTTTATGTCATCGCGAACACCAAAACACAAAATAATAAATGCACCAATCACAATTCCTGCTGGTTCGTTATTGCCAACAAATAAATTGCTGAAGCGCCCCATGCGCCAGGCCACAAACAACGACACCACGACACCGATGAACATCGCAATTCCTCCAACATCGGGTGTAGGAAGTTTGTGTACCTTGCGCTCGTCTGGGAGAGCAAGCCACTGGCGATTGATCGCCATTCGCCTCACAAGAGGAGTAGATGCCGCAGTGACGCCAAAGGCGCACAGCATGATGACTAAATAGCTACCCATTGAAAGACGAGCCTACGCTGTGCCCACTTGTTGAAGAAGTGCTTGCCTTAAAACCTCTAGAAAGCGTGTGGGTAAACAGGAAACCGCGAGCACAAAGCATCTACACGCTGGCGCACGGCAGCCACGGCCGGCGGATCGTTGCGAACGCGCAGAGTCTGCGCGATCAGTTCGGCGATTTCAGCCATTTCTGGCTCCTTCATCCCTTGTGTCGTTATCGCAGGCGTACCGATGCGAACCCCTGATGTAACAAATGGACTACGTGGATCATTTGGCACCGTGTTTTTATTGAGCGTGATGCCGGCCTCATCGAGGATGAGTTGCGCCTCTTTGCCCGTGCACTCAGCATCAAATGGCCGCAGATCGACAACCATTAGGTGATTGTCAGTGCCGCCACTTACTAAACGAAAGCCCTGTTGGGAAAGTGCTGCTGCGAGGGCAGATGCATTTTTCACAATCTGTTGCACGTAAACCTTGAAAGATGGGTCAAGTGCTTCACGAAAAGCGACCGCCTTGGCAGCAATCGCATGTTCTAATGGGCCGCCTTGGCTACCGGGAAACACCGCTTTGTCAATTACTTTTGCATGCTCGGCTTTGCTCAAGATGCACCCGCCCCGTGGACCACGCAAAGTTTTGTGCGTTGTGAATGTGACGACATCAGCAAACGGAACAGGATTCGGATGAGCACCACCAGCAACCAATCCTGCGATGTGGGCAATATCAAACATCAGCAGCGCGCCAACCTCGTCGGCGATTGCCTTGAATGGCTCTGGATCTAGCCGACGCGGATAACTCGTTGTACCGGCGACAATCATTTTGGGGCGGTGTTGCAGTGCAAGGTCACGCATTTCTTGAAAGTCAATTCGCTCATCGCCAGGCGTTACTTTGTAGCTCAAAAAGTTGTACAGGATTCCGCTTGCATTTACTGGCGACCCGTGGGTGAGGTGACCGCCGTGATCAAGACTCAGTCCCAACAGCGTGTCTCCTGGTTGCAACAAACCCAAATAGACTGCCATATTGGCACTCGCCCCCGAGTGTGGCTGAACGTTGGCGTGATCAGCCCCAAAAAGTTGCTTGACACGATCAATGGCCAGCGATTCAACATCATCAACGACCGAGTTACCTCCGTAATATCTTTTTCCGGGGTATCCCTCGCTGTACTTGTTTGTAAAAACCGAGCCAGTTGCCCGCATGACATCTGGAGATGTGAAATTCTCACTCGCAATTAATTGCAAACCAGTGTTTTGACGAACCCGTTCTTTTTCAAGTAAACCGAAAACTTCGGTATCGGGACTATTTTCTCGTGGCCAAGGCATTAACGTCCCGCTTCTTCTTGTTCGATTTCGGATAACTGTGCGACTCGACGTTGGTGCCGCCCGCCAGCAAAAGCTGTCCCTAGAAACATTATTAAAATTTCTTCAGCCAAGCCAATTCCTACTACTCGTGCTCCCATGGAGAGCACATTGGCATTGTTGTGTTCGCGCGCCATACGAGCGGTATACAAATCATTGCAAAGTGCAGCTCGAACGCCGCGCACCTTATTTGCGGCTAATTGTTCGCCTTGTCCACTTCCGCCTAGGACAATCCCAAAGTCAGCCTTGCCGTCGCGCACAGCGCGACCGACACCAGCGCAGATGGGCGGATAATCAACACTCTCCTGCGAATGAGTTCCGAAATCTTGCACATCGTGTCCGTTAGACGCCAGCACCTCGATGAGATGTTGCTTCAGCAGGAAGCCTGCATGATCGGCACCGATTGCGATTCGTGTCATTGGTTCCAGCATAAGGTTCCGACCACCTCAGCGCCTAGCGTTAGACCTATGTCACTTGATCCCCGCACGCCCATCATCATCGGAACTGGGCAGGTGGCACAGCATGCAGAGGGACTCAAGGACGCCAAAGATCCAGTCGCACTGATAGTCGAGGCTATTTCTCTTGCCTCACGAGATGCTGGTCTGGCATCAATCCCTAATCCGGACGCCTTGCGAATAGTCAGTTTGCTGTCTTGGCGATACACAAACCCTGCTTATTTTGTGGCCCAAGACTTGAAACTTGAGCCCAAAGAGTTGGGCCTGTCAGCAACTGGGGGCAACACACCGCAGATGCTTGTCAATATCGCCTCTCAACAGATTCAACGAGGCGAAATCGACCTCGTCTTTTTGGCTGGCGGCGAAACCAGCAGAACGCGCAAGCGCGCCCGTGTTGCCGGTGTTGAACTGGATTGGCGCTCAACTGATATCGCGCCAACAATGGTGACTGAAGAGAAAAAAATTGTGCACCCAGAAGAAATTGAGCGCAAGATGTACGCGCCGATTCAATTGTATCCAATGTTTGAGACTGCCGTGCGTGCTCACGCTGGTCGTTCAGTGCAGGATCATCAGATACACATCAGCGAGTTATGGTCCCGATTTTCTGCTGTTGCCGCCACAAATCCGAATGCCTGGTCTCAGCGTTTTTATGCGCCCGAAGAAATCCGAACGGTCTCACCGACAAACCGCATGATCGGGATGCCATACCCAAAACTTATGAACTCCAATAATGACGTCGACATGGCCGCGGCATTGATGGTGTGTTCAGTTGCCAAAGCGGAGTCCCTCGGTGTCCCCCGCGATAGGTGGGTGTTCATGCACTCAGGAACCGATACCCATGAACATATTTTTGTCTCCAATCGAAACAACTTCTATGAAACCCCAGCGATTCGCATTGGTGGAAAATCTGCACTTGACTTGGCTGGCTCAAATATTGACGAGATCGACTTTGTTGATTTGTACTCGTGTTTTCCGTCCGCAACACAACTTGGTGCAGAGTCGTTGGGACTCGACATCACCTCACAACTCACTCGCACTGGTGGACTGCCCTTCAACGGTGGTCCATGGAATAATTACGTCATGCACGCAATTGCCACGATGGCCAATGAGCTTCGTGCCAATCCAGGCAACAAAGGTTTGATTTGGGGTAACGGAGGCTTTACGACAAAACATTCTTTTGGCGTTTATGGCACCGAACCGACAAGCAACGGGTTCCGCTATGCCAATCCACAAGCCGAGATTGATGCGTTGCCGATGCGTGAACTAGCCGTTGCAGCCGATGCACCAGGACCAGCCACGATAGAGGCATACACGGTGATGCATAATCGCGATGGTCTGCCAGAAACTGCGTATGCGGCATGTCTATTGGCCGACGGACGCAGGGCTTGGGGACAAAGTACCGACACAGACCTTGCCGCTGCATTGTGCGAGGGTGAATGGGTTGGTCGTTCATGCGTTCTTGACTCAAGTGGAATCATGTTTGTGAACTCGTAATCACCACAATTGAATAGGGATAAAACATGCGGGCAACAATCATGAATAACTGGAAACTACGAGTCGA
This sequence comes from Actinomycetota bacterium, assembly GCA_005790505.1. Classification (GTDB taxonomy): domain Bacteria; phylum Actinomycetota; class Acidimicrobiia; order Acidimicrobiales; family Ilumatobacteraceae; genus UBA2093. The sequence goes on along the minus strand of SXUP01000018.1, from coordinate 11,820 downwards.
CACTGTGGCCGACCCTGTGCCAAATAGCGGCCAAGTTCTAACAAAGGTTCTTGCCTGTGGCATTTGCGGCAGTGACCTACACATGCTCAAACACGGCAAAGAATCCCTTGCCTTGTCTGAAACACTCAACAATTGGGCTGATCCGAGCCCCATGCCCGTCACTTCTTTCATTGCTGCTAAGGACACAATCATGGGCCATGAGTTTTGTTGTGAAGTTCTTGAGGTCGGTCCTGACTGCGCCAATTTGCATGCAGGTGACATCGTTGTATCAATGCCTCTTGCATTTGATGCATCTGGATTGCATCCAGTCGGATATTCAAATCTTTACAACGGTGGATACGCCGACATGATGATTCTCAACGACATGTTGGCGCTAAAAGTTCCCAATGGCCTCAGTCCCCGATTGGCAGCTCTCACTGAACCGCTTGCAGTCGGCGTGCACGCCGTCGCCAAGAGTCGCATCACCCAAGAAAACTCCGCGATTGTCATTGGGCTTGGCCCTGTGGGACTTGCTGTCATTGCCGAATTAAAAATGAAAGGCATCGGGCCAATCGTTGGTGCTGATTTTTCTCCGCGACGGCGCGAACTTGCCTTGCAACTTGGCGCTGACGTTGTCGTCGACCCGCGCGAAACTCCAGCAATACAGGCCTGGCGTGAAACCGCAACAACCCGTGAACGATTTATCTTCGAAGCTGTCGGTGTGCCCACAATGATTGATGAAGCAATGCGAATGGCGCCTCGCAGTGGGCATGTCTTAGTCGTTGGTGCGTGTATGCAGGCCGATCAAATGCATCCAATGGTGGCGGTGACACGCGAACTCAATTTGCAATTTGCACTCGGATACGAACCTGATGAGTTTGCATATTCACTTCATGCAATCGCCCAAGGTGATGTCGACCTGTCGCCGTTGCTCACCGGCAGTGTTGGAATTGATGGTGTTCCGCAGGCTTTCATTGACTTGGGTAATCCCGAGCAACACGCCAAAATACTCGTCGAACCACAGAAATAGTTTGATCTAGTGACGAGCGAATCATTTCCTCGCCTGTCGGCACGCACTCAGCGTTTCACGTTGGGCGAACCACGAAATCTGCTGATCGCGCCTGATGGTTCACGCATTGTCTTTGCCCGAAGTGCCAGCGGAACCAACAGGGCCAATGCGCTATGGGTACTTGACGTTTCCACTCGTTCAGAACATTGTGTGGCAGATCCAACCACCTTGCTTGCTGACGACACATTGCTCACCATGCAAGAACGTCGGCGACGAGAACGTGCCCGTGAAGGAGCGGGCGGAATCACGACATATGCATGCGACGCAAATGTGAGTACTGCAACTTTTGTATTGGGGGGCGTTCTATTTGTCTGTTCTCTTGTTGACAAGACCCCACCACGAGCGATCAATGTTGCATCTGGCATTTTTGATCCCCGATTAGATCCAACTGGTACTCGCATTGCATACGTTCGCGGCGGAGACCTCTGCGTGTGCTCACTCGATGGCCAAGAAACAACTCTGTGCTCAGACCCCGAAGAAACAGTGACATGGGGATCACCCGAATTCGTCGCAGCCGAAGAAATGGGCCGACACCGTGGATACTGGTGGTCGCCAACAGGGACGCACATCATCGCCGAACGAGTTGATGTTGGCAACGTCAACTCGTGGTACATCGCCGATCCTGCTAGTCCTGCCCTAGCCCCGGTTGCGCATCATTATCCGGCAGCCGGAACGGCCAATGCGACAACCTCGCTACATCTCGTGGATGTAAATACAGCAACAATCACCCGAATAGACATTGCTGATGAGTGGGAATATATAACGGCAGTTCAATGGAGCAAAGCAGGTTGCATCGTGCAAGTGCAAACCAGAGACCAACGGGATGTCGCCATTTTTGATATCAACACGGTGTCTGGTTTGTGCGTACAGCGCTACACAGACACAGACCCACAATGGGTTGAACTAGTACCCGGAACACCGGCGCTTACTCCTGATAACCAACTTGTCACATGTGCAGACAGAGACGGTGCGCGTCGATTGCTGCTAAACAATGTTGCTATTACACCACCCGATCTGCAGGTCCGTTCAGTAAGTCACGTCGGTCAGCGAATTGTCTTTAATGCCAATCCCATTGACATACCATCGGTTCTGCACATCTGGAGTTACGACACCGAGACTCTCTCTCTTGACTGCATTCATGACGGAAACCTCACCTCATCCGCAGTCAGCAGTGAAAACCTCACAGTCGCGCGGACAAACTCTGCTACGCACACTCGTGCAAGTTTTAATATTTATTTATCTGGCGATGGGCCTAATGGCGACCACTTAGAGATTGCGAACTACGCAGAGCCACTCCCATTTTTACCAACAACGCAATTTCATCGCGTCGGCGATAGGGCGATCCCGATTGCCGTGATCACGCCCCGAAACCCAATTGCATCACGCCTTCCTGTGCTTTTTGATCCATATGGAGGACCACATTCTCAACGCGTAGTCGCATCGGCGCACTCATTTGCCACATCTCAATGGTTTGCTGATCAAGGTTTTGTCGTGGTCGTGGTCGATGGTGCGGGCACACCAGGTCTTGGCACCGAGTGGGAACGTAGCGTCTATCACGATTTGGCAAATGCAGTCTTGGCAGATCAAGTTGAAGTTGCCCTCGCCCTCGGCGACATTGAACCCCTCGCCGACTTGTCTCGGGTTGGTATCAGGGGTTGGAGTTTTGGCGGATATCTTGCTGCGCTTGGCGTGTTGCGTCGGCCTGACATTTTCCATTGTGCTGTTGCGGGCGCACCCGTTACCGACTGGACCCTCTATGACACCCATTACACAGAGCGGTACCTGGGTCATCCCGAGAACGACAGTCACCCATATGACTCGACTTCGCTCATCAATGATGCCGACAAATTATCGCGTCCACTTCTGCTGATTCATGGACTTTCTGACGACAATGTTGTGGCTGCCCACACTCTGCAATTATCTTCGGCTCTTCTCGCGGTTGGTAAACCACATGAGGTGCTCCCGTTGTCAGGAGTTACGCACATGGCTCCTCAAGAAATAATCGCCGAGAATCTGCTTCTTCATCAACTTTCGTTTTTAAAACGTCACCTTAAAAAAGTGGCGCAGTAGCGCACGCAAACCGATCACGCCCGGATAGATCTTGGATTACCTGTGCGTCTTTTAGAGCAGAATCACCGAGCAATCGCAGCACTGCAGCACCTTGTTTGTATCCAATCTCTAGAGCCAGCAGTCCGCCTGGTTTTAACCAGTCACACGCACCCGACACGATGGCCTGCAATGCATCAAGACCATCAGCACCAGCGAACAATGCATCGTTTGGCTCCCACTGCAGTACGTTTTCTGCAATTTCTAAATCTCCATTGGCAATGTATGGTGGGTTACTGACAACTACATCAAGCGTGTTTCTCAACTCATTTGGCAACGCCTCGTACCAATGACCATGCATGACCATGGCATTCATACCTGGCCGTCCCACACCGGACACATTGGCACGGGTTACGTTCAACGCGTCAACAGAAACATCCGTCAAGTACGCCGTAATAGTTCCAAGTTTGAGTTCGTGCAATAACGACAAACCAATCGCTCCACAGCCTGTGCCCAAGTCAGCCACTATTGCTCGTTGGTCGTCTGGGAGTGAGCGCAGATATTGCAACACGATGTCTACCAATTGTTCTGTCTCTGGCCGCGGGATCAACACTCGCTTATCAACCATTAAATCAAGATGACGAAATGCCCAACGTCCCAATACATATTGCACTGGCTCGCCTGCGAGGAGACGATTAATCATTGCGTCAATATGGTCTGCCGAACGCTGTGTGACGTGTTCGTCCATTGTTTCCATGAACTCATCTGAGTCACAACCACTCGCTTGATGGCAAAGCCACATCGCAGTAACCCGATCACCTACCAATGCCGCAGTTTGCGTCATCAATGTACGCCAGGTAATTGTTGTATCAGTCATCGCCGGCGAGTTGACGTGCCCGCAGGTCTGCTTGCAAAGCATCAATCACAGGATCTAGGTCTCCGGCAAGAACGACCTGCAACTGATACAAGGTAAAGCCGATCCGGTGATCAGTGATTCGATTGTCCTTGTAGTTGTATGTACGAATTTTTTCACTTCGCCCACCGCCACCAACCTGTGCTTTGCGAGCGGCCGATGCCTTTGCATCTGCTTCTTCTTGACGCAATTTCAGCAAGCGCGAACGCAGCACCTGCATTGCGCGGGCACGATTTTGTAATTGACTTCTTTCATCTTGCATCGATACAACAAGTCCCGTTGGACGGTGAGTAATACGCACAGCAGAGTCCGTTGTATTAACACCTTGTCCGCCTGGTCCGCTAGCGCGGTATACATCAATGTCGAGATCTTTGTCGTCAATGCTGATATCCACTTCTTCTGCCTCAGGCATGACCATCACCGTTGCCGATGATGTATGCACTCGTCCTTGAGCCTCGGTGGCTGGAACTCGCTGCACGCGATGGGGACCACCCTCGAATTTTAGATGACTCCATGCGGACTCACCTTTAATCAACAAAGTCACTTGGTTGACTCCGCCCATTTCCGACATATCCATTTGGAGCGTCTCAATGTTCCAGTTGTATTTGGCTGCATATGCTCGATACATCTCCAGCAAGTCATAAGCGAATAAATTTGCCTCTTCTCCACCCTCGGCTCCACGAATTTCCATTATTAAATTTTTTCCATCATTGGGATCTTGGGGCAGAAGCAACAATTTAAGTTCTTCTTCGAGTACCTTGATTGCTGCCTCCGAAATCATCAACTCTTCGCGCCAATTGTCTCGTTCGTCCCCTGCGGTCTCGGCTACTAGTTCGCGTGCAGCCTGAGCGTTTCCCTGCATCACATTTAACGCCCGAATACAGGTGACTAAGGGTGTTAATTGTTTGTAGCGACGACCTGCCTCGCGCATTTTGTACTGATCTCCCAAAATTTCAGGGCTCGCGAGGCTCGCTTCAAGGTCGACATAATCGCGTTCAATGGACTCAAGACGATCTCGCACCCCCTCAGGATACGGCTCAGGCTGCGCGGAAGGCGATTATCTGAACGCTCGTTGTTGCATTGAGGGCCAAACGTTCAGTCGGCTTCACGACATCTTGCTCGCGCAAAATAACAGCTGGCAATGCGGTTGGTTCGAGGTGTTGCCAGGCATCAAGGGCAAAAGGCACCACATCCAAGTCAATGCCATGCGCCAGTGTGACCACATATCTTTGACCTTGGGCACCTACGGCAATAGCCACACATGGCACCGCATCCTTGAGGTTCGTTCGCTGCACTGGTGGTTCGGCTGCTTCAGCATGGACAAAGCCCACTGACGAAGGTTTCGCAATGACTTGCGCGCGCATCAGACGTTCGGCACCAAACATATTGAGTGGATGAGGATCGGCTCCGACACTGCGGTGTGTGCTCACCGCTTCAATCACATTGCGTAGGGCTTTTTCTGTGGGAAGTTGACCATGAATCATCGCAAACGCCTCACGGTCGTGTGCACCCATCCCTACTTCTAACCTTGATTCTCCAGTGTAGTCGTCATCCACGACTCGACAAATCTCAAGACCCTGTACTTCACCCGTCACAACACCATGCTCAATCACTACTTCGGCACCAGCTTGGGCAATCAATCCAATAAACGCAAGATGAGCACTCAGTGGCTCGGACCGATTTGCAAATGGTTCTGCAACTGCGGGCAACAAGACACGATCGGCAATGTGCCAAACCGAAATCGGATGATTGAAGTACTGTGCACGACGAGCCAAGATTGCCGTGTCTCTGTCTGCCAAGATATGTAGCGGTGCCTCACTTCGTTGCATCGCCCACGACAGCGCCGGCCCCAAAGCCTTACTGGCGTCTCCTTCAATAAGCACAAATGTTGCGTCGTTCGCAAGCAACGCCGCGCCCAAACCAAATGTAGAAATTTCTCCGTCAGATTCCGACCCGATGTGATCGCGAACCAAGGCGCGAAGTTTGATTCCAAGTAAACGGCTACGTCGTTCTGACTCGTCTAACACGAAAACCTATCCGGCTTTTTTAGGACCTGACTTGCGCTCACCGTGGCGCTTGTTGAAGCGTTCTACACGGCCACCCGTGTCAACTAATTTTTGCTTACCCGTAAAAAATGGGTGACATTCGTTGCACAATTCAACGCTGATGTCCTTGCCCTTCGTGCTGCGGGTCGAAAATGTATTGCCACATGAGCACTTGATCTGGATGACTGCATAGTCAGGATGGATTTCGGTTTTCATCTTGCCTCCTCAAACTAGGGGTGAAGTGTATCGGCACTAATTGGATGGTTGCTTGGCGATTTCAGACAAGAATTCGTCATTGGACTTGAAGGTTCTGAGTCGGTCCATCAATAATTCCAAGCCTGGGGCAGGGCTACCTTCGGCAGCCATTCCACTCAGCACTCGCCTTAGTTTCCAGACCAAAGGCAATTGTTTGCGGTCAAAGAGAAGCTCCTCATGGCGAGTTGAACTGGCATCCACATCAATGGCTGGAAACACACGACGCTCAGCAATCTTGCGGTCAAGACGCAACTCCATATTGCCTGTCCCCTTGAACTCTTCGAAAATGGCATCATCCATTCGGCTATTTGTCTCCACAAGCGCGGTGGCCAAAATCGTCAAACTTCCGCCTTCTTCAACATTGCGCGCCGCCCCAAAAAACTTCTTGGGCGGATACAAGGCACCTGCGTCAATACCACCAGACATGATGCGACCAGTCGCTGGCGCAGCCAAGTTATATGCCCGCGACAACCTAGTTATGCCGTCCAAGATGATCACAACGTCCTCGCCTGACTCGACGAGACGCTTGGCTTTTTCAATCGCAAGTTCTGCGATTTGAGTGTGCTCGTCACTTGGGCGATCAAATGTGCTCGCTATCACTTCGCCTTTGACGGTGCGGCGCATGTCAGTCACTTCTTCGGGACGTTCGTCAATCAACAGGACAATCAGTTTTACCTCAGGATTATTCTTTTCAATTGAAGTCGCAATTGTCTTCATGATCGTCGTCTTGCCCGCCTTTGGTGGCGACACGATGAGTCCACGTTGACCTTTTCCAATCGGAGAAATCAGGTCAATAATGCGCGCCGTCACATTGCCTGGATCGTTTAAATCTTCCAACTTCAGATGCGAATCGGGAAACAGAGGAGTCAAGTCTTCAAAGCGTGGACGCCTTTTGGCTGACTCTGGATCTTTTCCGTTTATTGCCAGAATCTCAAGCATTCCAGGATTTTTTTCGTTTCTCCCGGCAGGACGGGCGGTTCCTGTGACATGGTCTCCCTTACGCAAACCATATTGCCGAGTCAACTTGACAGGAACATAGGCGTCTTCACGTGTTGTGAGGTAACCACCAATGCGCAAAAACCCATAACCTTCGTCACGCAAGTCTAAATAACCCGACACTTCAACTGGTTCGTTACTAATTGCTTCAGCGCCATCGCGTGACTCCCGCTCGTTGATTTCGTAACGGTCTTGTCCCTGCGGACCATCATCGCGCGGACCTTTGCCGCGGCGGCGGCGGCGGTTGCGTGGATTGCGGTCGCTACTGTCCCAACTTTCTTGACCACCATTCTGCTGGCGATTTCCTGATCCACCATTTTGCTGGCGATTTCCCTGAGGGCGCGACTGACCACCATCTCTTTGAGGACGAGCGCTGTTATCGCGCGCCGTCGTTGCTTGCTCGGGGGTCATGCGCCCCTCGTGTTCGGCCAACTCAATTTCCCAATCAGCCATGGGCTCACCATCAGAACCCATTCTTGGAGCCGATGCAGCTGGCCGCGGATCTTGCGCCTGTGCTCCTGAAGTGGCGACTGGCTGCGTTTCTGGCGTGGCGACTGGCTGGGGTGCTGGAACATTGGCGCCTGTTTTGTCGAGAATCTTGTCAATCAACACGGACTTCGTTGCCCGAGAAACTGATGACACCCCAAGCGCTTCGGCGATGGCGAGGAGTTGTTCCCGATCTTTTGTCTCGAGTTGTGATTTTTCTAGGGCTTGTGCGGCCATTGTGGTGCCTGCTTTCGTTCAGTTTTCGTATGCAACTGTTTTCGGGGGATTTATTGGAAATTGAGCGCCTAACCGAAGTGAAATGCTCAACACTCGACCCGTCAAAGCCATTTGATGGGGAGCCTCGGGAAACCCGAGCAGCCTCCACCCTAGCCCCTGTCGCTCCTGTTGGCAACGACCTCGCCACTACTTTTTGCCTCGAAAATTGCCACGGGGCTTTTTTGGGATAGCCAAGAGAGCCACCGCATCTCCCAGAATAAGGCTAAATAAAGCAGTCTCGTCTTTGAGTGACCGAGTGTCCTCGCCACACACGATGTAGGCACCGAACTTGCCAAAGTGCGCCACGATGTCTTGACCCGTTTGGGGGTGAGAGCCAATTGTTCGTGGAAGTGAAAACATCGCGATGGCATCTTCGATCGTGACGGTCTCAGGGGTCATGTGGGATAGCAAACCTGCAGTGCGTGGTTTTCTGCTCCCGACTGGCAGTGCTTCTTTGTTGCCGAGCTGAAAATAACTACCAGTACTCGTAGTTTTCACAATCACCGGCACTCCGTCAATGTGACCAACAACGACTGCTTGCGCGCTGAGCAATGCCACCATCGCCGGAATATCAAGTTCGTCAAGCATGGTCTGATCAGAGATGCTGCGCGTTGCTTCACCGCATTGCAGATATGGACTGAACGTCCCTTTGCGAAGAATCCCTGGTTTGATCAGCATTGATTCACCTGTTGTCGGGTGTGGCCCAAGATCAATCGCAAAAAGTTGCTTCGGATCAATTGTCTTAATCGTGCTCTCAATAAGTGGATGAATACCTGGCCATTCGCCGCCTGCTCCGAAATAAAAATCAGTAAGAAGCAGATCGCGCATTTGTTCACCTGACGTAATGCGATCAAGATCTTTTTCCATGATTTGCGTGAAGGTGTAATCAACAAGAGGCTGAAAATATTGTGTCATAATGCGATGCACCGCAAACGCAGTGATGGTCGGCACAAGTGCTCGCTCGCCTTTTTTTGACCAGATATAGTGCTCCCGCAATTTTGCGATAATTGACGCATACGTTGATGGTCGGCCGATTCCGAGTTCTTCGAGTTCTTTCACTAATGATGCTTCAGTGAAACGTGCTGGTGGCGCCGTTGCATGTTGCAACATCGTAAATGATTCCATCGGCACAGACTCGCCCACGGCGAGCGCTGGGAGAGCTTTTTCTTTCTCATCCTCCTCTTCGAACCCGTATGCCAATCGAAATCCGGGCGATGTGATGGTGGTGCCCGACGCGCTGAACTCACAATCAACTGTCGGAGATGTTGCCGCAGTCGTCTGCAGAGTGATTGACACCGTGACACCGCTTGCGTCTGACATCTGTGAGGCAATAGTGCGCTGCCAAATCAGTTCATACAGCGCTTGCTGCCGAGGCGTGAGTCCTGCGGGGCGACGCACCAACATTCGTGTTGGATGAATTGCCTCGTGTGCTGCTTGCGAATTTTTTCCGGCACCACTGATGTAGCGAGCCTTGGGAGACAGCAATGCGTCACCAAAGACTTCCTTCACTGCATGTCGCACTTTGGCAAGCGCCTCACGCCCAAACGCCCCGTTATCTGTGCGGGGATACGTGATGAGACTTTGATCAAAGAGTTGCTGGCTCACTACAAGAGCCTCGGCCGTGCTCATGCCAAGACGATTGCCTGCTACTTGATACAAACTACTCATCGTGAATGGACGCTGCGGGAATCGGCTGTACGCCTTCTCAGCGAACGAAGACACCATGAGAGCTGATGGACCACTCTGAAGAACCGTGGCAATGGCAGTAGCCATCTCAATCGAAATTGCTCGCACATCATTGACTAGCACTCCCCTGGAGTCAAAGTCTTTTCCGGTTGCAATGCGCTGACCATCTATTGCAGTCAACTTGGCTACAAAAGCCGGCGATGTTGCTGACGTTGCATCGATATCGAAGTAGCCTGCGCTGACAAACTGATAACGCTCTAGTTCGCGCTCAACAACAAGCCGCATCGCTGGACTCTGCACTCGCCCCGCTGAAAGATTCTGGCGAACCTTGCGCCACAGCACCGGCGACACTTCAAATCCGTACAAGCGATCCAAAATGCGACGAGTCTTGGCGGCTTCCACGAGTGAGGCGTCAATCTGACGAGGCTGTGTGAGTGCTTTCTCGACAGCATCCTTGGTGACAGAGCGAAACTCCACTCGCTGCACAGGCACGGTGGGCTTCAAAAAATCTACGAGATGGGCAGCGATGAGTTCACCCTCGCGATCGGCATCCGTTGCCAGAATCAGCATTGAAGCTTTTTTTAGTTGTTGACGAAGATGCGTGATGGTCTCACGACCCTTTGGCGTGAGCACATACTCAACGGCAAAACCATTGTCGACATCAACGGAGTTTTTCTTTTCAGGAATATCGGCGATGTGCCCGACTGATGCTTCCACCATGTAGGCGGTGCCGAGATACTTCGAGATCGTCTTTGCCTTGGCAGGTGACTCAACGATAAGTAATGGTCTCCTCGAGGATGCTCGAGGCGATGTAGGTGACGTGGATGGGACCTTCTTGGGTGTGCTGGAATTTTTCATGGTCCTCTATGTACAGGCACCCTTTGTCATAGTTAGGCCGATGATGCTCTGTAACTCAGTACGCATAAGGCTTAAAAAAATATTGCCTCGCGCGCGGTGGCGGGCGCCCGCGGGATGTGCGCGCACACGCGTGCACGCGCGCGTGGATACCAGTTCATGAGCAACTTAGTGTGACGCACCCTTTCGTTATGGTGACTATGCAAGGAGGTGTCATACATGACCCATCAAGACAATCACTCACCAGCCATCGAGGGCTTCTACAAATTAGGCGAACGGTCCTATCCCAACTATCTCGTGGCCGACATTCTGGTAGTGGTTGACTGGTTGGTCTTAGAGGGTGGGGTCGTCTTGCCCATCGCGGAGCCCACACCAAAGGTTCTTCCCATTCGGGGTCCCGACTACAACCCATACGTGTTAGTAGACGGCTGGGAAACCGAACTCATTGACTTTCCGGAACCAATCGGGATGACTTTAGGAGACCTTGAGATATTCGTTGGTTGGCCCACAAAAGATCACGACGACGACGCATTTTACATCGCAGAAGTTGCCGTCCTGGCCAATTCCGGAATGCCTTTCGACACCGACACCGTCATCAAACTGATCAAGGATCTGTCAGATCCACTTCCTGATTGCATCGACATCGAAGTCACTCCTTCTCCAAAAGTCGACGGCATCGAAGAGTCGGTCCGCACCGACGTCTGGGTTGTCCGACGCATTATCGAAGACGATGAAGAAGACGAAGATGGCAACGAATTAGAAAAACAAGATCTCGGCCAGATCATGCAGCAATTCTTGGACGCAGCACGACACATCTGCGGAATTCTCCGCTGACGGGGCTTACCCAGGGGATAGTGCGAAATGAAGTGCGTTATTCGCCGACACACCCTGCATCACCACCTCTCAGACTGACGCCATCCATCCACAGCCACAGAACACACCAATCTCAAGCCCTGTATTTAAAAAATATTTTTCTTGTTTTCTCGCCGCCGATGGCGGTAAGAAAACAAATAGATAAATAGATAAATAGTTAAAAAGCCCGCACTGGACGCACGTAGTAAGTGAAGAACTTACCGTTGCTGTACTGACCCCCGAGGTCGAAACCCTGAGTCCACGCGCTGCCCGCGGCGCCCTCAGAAGAACTCCAATAGACGTCAGCGGCAAAACCCTCACGCGGCCGCCCGCCTGCACAGGCGACCGAAGTTGCGCCAGTC
>SXUP01000017.1 GCA_005790505.1 Actinomycetota bacterium | reverse complement strand
CTTCTGCTTCTATTTCTGCTTCTATTTCTGCAACAACAACCAAATCTTGGGCAGGCACCACGATGGCAGCAGTATCATGATCAAATATTCCAACTGATGGATGCTCTTGGGGGATATGCGGGGCAACTGCGACCACAGGCGGTACCGGACCAGTAGTTGGGGCGAGGTTCACTAAAAATTCTGGTTCTTCATGTGCACCATTGAGCCCATGAAGAACATCCTCGGTGGCAAGACGGGCACGTTCAAATGCATTCATCAATCTGTCTCGCCCGTGAAGCAATTGCTCTATCTGTTCGCGAGCGGCATCACGTCGCCGCAGCAACTCAGACAAGACCTTTTCGCGGTAGGCGCGTGCCTCTTCGACCATGTCGCGACCCTGCTGTTTGGCAAGCTCAATTTCAGAGTTCGCATCGGACTGCGAATCATCCCGAATACTCTGTGCATCAAGACCAGCTTGCTCGCGAATACGAGCCGCATCTTGAGCGGCATCTTTGACCATCCGAGTCGCAGACTCTTCAGCGCGGTCTCGAATCTGGATACTTGCCTCTCGGGCTGTGGACAAGACTCGCGCCGCTTCTTCACCTAATAAGGTGATGACCGTTTCTTCATCCAAGCGACCAGGTGACGACATGCCACTTGTCTGAATGGCACGCAACTCCCCCTCCAGAAAACGCTCCCGCTCTTGTAGACGGGCTAATTCTGCTGACACCATGCGTAAAAACTCCCGAACCTCAGCGGGATCAAAGCCACGCCGTGATTGAGAAAAAGATGCCGAGCCCACCGCCGCTGGCGAAGAGGGATCTGGACGAGAAAAACTGATTGCCATTGGACTTCTAGAGTAGAACCCTAAGGGCTCTAAATGGTGTCAATCACTATGCTGTGGGCGTTAAAGGGGCTCCACCGAGCAAACGAAGTTGCTTGAGCGCATCGTCAAGCGTGGCAACTGCAATAATTTTGAGCCGCGAGCCCACTGCCTCACGAGCTTTTCGAATTTCAACCTCGTTTTGCCCTGCCGGGATTAAAAACACTTTTGCACCCGCGTCACGCGCTGCGACAGCCTTCTGTAAAAGCGCTCCGATCGCGCCGACCTCACCTTTTTCGTTGATAGTGCCTGTTGCCACAACGCGCGCCGACCCCATCAATTCGCCGGGGCTTAGTTCATCAAGTAACGCCAAGGTGAAGGCCAACCCTGCTGACGGACCTCCGATATCTGGAGTAGAAATCTGCACGTCAAAGGGAATATCCACAATTCGCGTGTCGGCTGGAACGAATCCGACAATTGCTGTATCTGGTCTATCTGGATCTGCAATCAACGTCAAAGTTCGTGACTCGTCTTTTGCAGAGTCAGATGGTTCAACTGTCACCACTACTTTTTCACCAACTGCACGATTTTTCAATACCTCTCTCAATGCAGAAACAGTCGGGACGGGAGCACCACCAAATTTTTTAATCGTGTCACCGACTCTTAAGACCTTGCAGGCACTCGTTGGAGCGGGGGATGTCTCGCACACCAGTTGTGAGACAACAACAGCACCATCTACAAAAGTTGCTTCGAAGCCCAGCCTTTTAAATGCAACATACTCCGCAAGTTGTTTTGCTCCGATCATTGATTGCACTCCCAGTTGGCGAATTGTCGATGGGGATTGATCTCCAAATCGCTCCGAATATGTTTCAACCGCCACATAAGGGTCGAGCCAGCCGATAGCCGAGTCAAGAGCAGACAATTGTCCTGTGAGCGCCGTTACAAACCTAATTTTATTTTTTGCTGGGTACCTCGCAGGTGCAGTACTTTTGTCGTCCTGTTGAAAAGTTATGCGCGAAGCCACGTCTTGAGTTGAACCAGGTGCGGTTTCCCATCGCTGCACTCGCCAAACGGACGAGACCAGAACTACCAGCAGTAGCACCCACGACACCGTCAGTAGAGGCAAAGCCCACCGTTGCCGTCGCACCGATAAATGGTCGGGTACGCTTCTCCGTGCGATGTCAGTTCTGAATTCCGTCTCTTCAATATCTGTCTCGGATGTCACAATTCGGGCGCTATCGGTGATTGTATTTTCGCTGATCGCTCTATTCTTTGTTTCACGATCAAAGCCTGCCACTTTGCGTCGTCAAATCAAAGTTCAACTCGATGATCAGCCGACTCCTCTTTATGTCGAGCCCCTCGCACAACGCCGAATCCGCGTCTCTGCAACCCTTGGTGGTGGCGCGATTGTGACAGGTGTGGTGATTGCATTTATCACCTCGCTCCTTTTTGCTGCCCTCTTTGGCATCATCACCAGCCTGTAATAGCAACCTGATGGCAGAAGATTTTCAAATCATTGCAGCCAAACGACTGGAAATAATTGAGGCTGGATTTTCAGGAGATGAAAGTGTCGTCCGCGGTGGACTGACCCATAGTTCAGGCGAAGTTCGCTCTAGTGCGCTTAGTTCTTTGAATCGCTTGCATGTCTTAAGTGCAGTCGAATTAGAAAAGTATGTTGGGGATGTCTCCGAAGTCGTGCGCCGTAATGTTGCCCAAATTGCAGCGGGTTACGCCGACGTTGATATCGTCCCGCTTCTCACCGATTCTGATGTGTTTGTTGCCGAAATGGCGTCATGGGCTCTGGGAGAACGCGGTGGCACCACTGACGTCGAATTATCTGCATTGATCGATGCCTCCCAGAATGCTCGTGAGCCATTGGTTCGCGAAGCAGCTACTGCCTCACTTGGGGCCATCGGTGATGTTCGTGGGTTGCCAGCAATTCTGCGCGCTTGCTCCGACAAGCCAGCAATTCGCCGCCGTGCTGTTTTGGCACTCGCCCCGTTCGAGGGACTTGCAGTCGACGCTGCGTTAAAAAATGCCTTAACTGATCGAGATTGGCAAGTTCGGCAAAATGCACAAGACATGCTCAACCCCCGAGATGGCGCTGGAAGTGCTATTGACGACTGAGTCGAACAATCGGAATGTGGCGCTTGGTCTTTGCTTGATACTTGTCATAGTCAGGCCAAATTTTTGCCATCATCTTCCATAGGCGAGCACGCTCGGCACCGTCTGGAACTATTGACGCTGTTGCTTTATAAACATCGCCTGCTACCTGAACCGTGACCGATGGATCTTCAACGAGGTTGAGATACCACAGTGGGTGGTTCGCATCACCGCCCCGTGACGCAACAATGATGCAGTCATCACCATCTTTCCCGTATATCAGTGCGAGTCGCCGTAATGCTCCACTCTTGCGACCTGTCGCTGTGAGCAACAAACAAGGCACTCCATTCCAGATGTGTCCCTCGACACCGTTCGTTTCTACATATTGTTTGATGTGCTCAGCGACCCACGCAGTGGGACTGTCAAGGATTGGCGTCGACATGATGACAGAGTATTACACAGTCACGGTGAGTAGATCATCGCCAAGAAAAATCTCACCAGAGAAGTGTGCAGCAGCTAGAGCCCGCCATTCATCCTCTTGACCCGGTTGCATCGCAGGCACATAGTGGGTCAGAATCAGTTTTTTGACATTACCGCGCGTCGCAGTCTCTGCTGCTTGTTCGACGCTGGAGTGATAGTCCAAAATGTCTCGAAAACGTTGATTGGGAATCAATTTGACGAGGTCTTCACGAATCACCGTTTGGACATACGCCGTTGCACCCAAGCACAATTGATCAAGTCCCGCACATGGAATACCGTCTCCTCCGATCACGACTGATTTACCGTCATGATCAATTCGAAAGGCAACAGATGGGTGCACAGGTTTGTGATCTGAGGCTGCGACTCTCACAGAGGTTTCGCCAACCAAAAATGTGTCATCAGGCTCGACTTCTATCACCTTTATTTTTGGTTGCCAGTTCAGGTCTTCGTGGTGAGCAAGTCTGTATTCAATGTCTGGCTCAAGCATCACCAGGATTGCCTCAACGATTCCCTTCAAGCGAGGTGGACCGTAAATAGTCAACTCGGCCGGTTGGGGATTCATCACCCAATGAGTCGTGATTACGTCGTTGAGATCCGAGATGTGGTCGCTGTGCAAGTGAGTAACAAAAACAGTCGTCAAGAATGGTGGAAATACTCCTGCACCCATAATTTTTTGCATGACTCCGCGACCAGCATCGATCAAGATCACGGTCGTTCCGGCACGAACGAGCGTAGCGGGCCCGCCACGATTGAGGTCTGGCAACGGATTTCCGGTTCCAAGCAACGTTACATCCATGTTTTCAACTCTATAGTCTCTATGTGCGCATCGTTTCATTGTTGCCGTCTACTACGGAAATTGTCTGCGACCTCGGTCTTGCCGATCAATTAATTGGTGTCACCGTTGAATGCAATTGGCCAGCAGGAATACGCGAAGGTCGCGAAACTGTAGTCGGCACATTTGCCGATCCGTCAATGAGTCCAGCCGAAATAGACGCCATCGTGCGCCAACGAATGGCGGCAGGTCTTGACTTGTACACACTTGATGACGCTGCACTTGCTCGTTGTAACCCCGAACTAATCTTGAGTCAAGATTTGTGCAGAGTGTGTGCCGTGGCCAGCGGAGACGTTGATGCTGCCGTAGAACGTCTCGCCTGTTCCGCTGTTGTCCTGCAAATTGATCCCCAAAGTCTGCACGAAGTAATTGACTCCATCAACACGATTGCGAGTGCTGCCGGAGTGCCCAAGCGGGGTGCCGATCTCGTTGCGAGTTTGCATCGTCGACTTGCTCAAGTGGCAGCAAGCGTGGCGGGGAAACCGCGTCGGCGTGTGTTTGTGCTGGAATGGACTGATCCGCCGTTCGGTGCTGGTCATTGGGTGCCAGACATTGTGATGGCGGCAGGTGGTGATCCAGTGCTTGCCAGGCCTGGTCAAAAATCTGTGCCAGCCACATGGACCGCTATCTCAGCCGCCGCACCAGACGTGGTGATCGTGTCTCCTTGTGGTTATGGACTTGATGCAGCAGCGAAGCAAGCTCTTGCGATTCAGCATCTCCTACCCACAACATGCCAAGTGTGGGCCATTGATGCCGATGCAGTGATGGTTCGGCCAGGTGCACGACTCGTTGACGGCGTTGAAGCAATCGCCTCAATTCTGCACGACATTTCAGATATACCAGAACATGTGTTGCGACGTATCCGTTAAAATTTTCTGTTTGTCTATTTAAATGATGTAGCGATAAACGTTCGTATCACGCACTGAAAAACCAATACGCTGATACAAGCGGTTTGCTGATTCGCGCGATGGACGTGATGTTAATTCAACCGTCACTGCTCCACACCGACGAGCCTCTGCGATAGCTGCAATATTAAGGGCTTCACCAATCCCTTGTCCACGCGCTGATTCGGCAACGACGACATCTTCAATCCAGGCACGAATGGCCGTGGGGATTGAGAAGATAGCAAGCGTGAGCGAACCGACGATCTTGCCATTGACGCGCGCAACAAATACTGTGCTTGAATCCGACGAGATAATTCTTTGTAATTGATCGCGTGATGGTGGTGGGCTTGAAGAGGACAGTTGCGGAATTAGTTCGGCAAAAGCCTGCACAAGTTCGTCTGTGGCTTCAGTTGCGATCGTGATTGATGTGTTCATGAAGTCACCTTGATATCTGCTGCCATTCTTACCCGTGAGAGCACCATGCAACGGTTGTTATAAGGTTATCCAATGGACTCCGCACAACTCAGCCTCGATGCCCGCCGACTTGGGGCCGCTCTCGAACCAATTATTGGTCAGGTTTATTTCTCAAAAGAATGTCATGCCAACTACGTAGCCTTGGGATTTGGACCAAGTGCCGGAGATTTCAATGGCGTACCCGCACCAGATGGTGCTGCATATTTTTGCAGTCGTGGTTCGCTGCTCGGTCAAGTACCTGGCGAACTAATTGCCGCCGCATTTGCGGTCTTTAATCCTGTTGCTGTTGTTGCAGCCGTGAACTATGGGTGGACACTGACTGACGCACAAACAATCTGTACTGCTCGCGACAGTGGTGCGATTGCTCAACTTCATCGAATCCTTGGTGAACAGCCAAACGGAGCACAACGTGCATGTGAAATTTTGCAGGGAGCCGTTGCACCATTGAGGCCAGAAGGTCGTCCGTTATTTGCTGGTGTGTTGGCTCAAACAACACCTGATTCCGTTGTCGGCAAAGTATGGAGGCTCGGCGATATGTTGCGTG
This sequence comes from Actinomycetota bacterium, assembly GCA_005790505.1. Taxonomy (GTDB): domain Bacteria; phylum Actinomycetota; class Acidimicrobiia; order Acidimicrobiales; family Ilumatobacteraceae; genus UBA2093. Next base: position 136,881 of record SXUP01000017.1, on the reverse strand, counting down.
AGTACCGTGGGGACAGCCATACCGCCGCCTGGATCAGTGCCGGACTCGATGCGACTGAAATTGGTTTGATTTCAGAGCTGTATTGGGGATTGCCAATGCGCTCCTACAGTCGCACTCGGGCGTGGACTGATGCTGACTTTGATGCTGCGACTGAACGCCTGACTTCTCGGGGTTTAGTGGCAGAGGGCGCCCTAACAATTCTTGGACGCGAATTGCGCGAAAATATAGAGATTCAAACAGACCAACAAATGCGTACCATGGTTGAGAGTCTCGGGAATCGGCTTCACGAAGTCTGCGACATAATTGAGCCGTGGGGTCGGGCAGTTCGCGCCGCCCACGGATACCCCGCATCGGGTCCCCATGATTTAGCAAAGGCTGCAAGTAATTGAAGGCCTAGATGACGATAACTTTAAGACACAATGACCGAGATTGACCACGTCCGATGGCTCTCAAAGCCAACAATGCACAATCCCGTCCTCGTCACCGCCTTTACGGGCTGGAACGATGCTGCTGATGCTGCAAGTACGGCGGTACGAACGTTGATAGAAGCATGGAACGCGACTCCGTTGGCAGAGATTGATCCGGAGGGCTTCACTGATTTTGCCAATATTCGTCCAATCGTGCGAATCAAGGATGGAGTCACACGTACAATCGTGTGGCCCACTGTCACAATGTGGCACGCATCAACTCCGGGTAGCGATGTCATTCTTGTGCTGGGTCCAGAGCCAAGTTTGCGGTGGAGATTATTTACTGAGCAAATACTCAGTGTCGCCTCGTACTTTGACGCTTCGATGATGATTTCTCTTGGTGCACTTCTTGCCGATGTGCCACACAATAAACCCATCCAATTAATCGGCACCGCGAGTGACTCGACCCTGATTGAGCGATTTGATTTGCAGCGTTCTCAATACGAGGGCCCCACCGGCATCTTGGGGGTTTTAATGGATGCCTGCAACGAAGCCTCACTGCCATCTGCTTCATTATGGGCCGCCGTGCCTGCATATGCGTCACAGGTTCCTTCACCAAAAGCGGCGGCAGCCCTGATTGCTCGTGCTGGAGAAATTATTGGCACACCTGCGCCGCTTGGTCTACTTCAACAAGCCATCGAGACCTACGAACGCCGAGTCAATCAAATAGTCGAAGAAGACGAGGACCTAGCCGCCTACGTCGAGAGACTCGACTCTTCTGGCGAGGGAGACTACGAAGAATTTGACGTAGAAGAAGACGATGGGCAGATGTCATTTGATTTCAACGAAGATAATGCAGAAGTTTCTGCAACATCGCTTGTTGATGAAGTTGAACAGTTCTTGCGCGATCAAGAAAAACCCTGATCGCCTCGGAATAATTAGAACTCACCCCGCCACAACTGTTCACGAGGTGGATCGAATGTTGCTGCCGTGTGGGAACCGTTGATTGCATCAAAGGCCATTGGACCCCACCAACTTGCGCCCGCTGTTGGATTAGGAAGTTCGTCTGGGCCGAACCAGCCGACTCCACTCGTCTCTAATGGGTGACCAAATAGATCACCACCAACTGCTTTCATGTGAAACAACAGCATGTACATTCCAAACCGCGAGAATCCCATCCGCATTCCGTCAACCACGCCTAGCAGTTGTAATGGTTCCGTGATGATCCCGGTTTCTTCGTGAACCTCTTTCATCGCCACCTCAGAAGCTGAGTACCCAACATCTGCCCAACCAGTTGGATACAACCAAACACCCGAGTCGGCTCGTTGCACCAGCAAGATTTTGCCCTCGTCATTGCCAACGATTGCCCCAATTGCAATTTTGGGGGTGACATATCCCGGTACACCCTGACCAATTGACTGCATCCACTCCTGCACAAAGTGGTCTTGTTCGCGACGTATTTCGACTGATTCATCTGAAGCACTTTTTATATCACCTGCTACCTTAAGAATTTCCTCATATCGCTCGCGTTCATAAAGGCTTTGAGTGAAACCAATGCCGGTGCGAGCGATAGCAGCGAGGGTTTCGCTCCAGCGAATCAAATCGCGAGCAAAGTCTTTGGGATTGGTATCGCTCATGACACTTACAGTACTGCGCTTACGGCACGCTGCGTCACAGCGTTATGAGGCCGCGTGCATAATCGCGCGCTCAATCTCTGCTTGATGTTTGAAATCTGTCACTTTTGTGCCATTTGTGGTTCGCACATAAAACGCGTCGACGACCTCATTACCCAATGTCTGAACACGAGCATGCCGAATATCGAGACCGCAGTCTGCCAATGCCTTCGTCATGCGATGCAAAATACCGAGGCGGTCTGGGGCGTGAATCTCGATAAATGTCGCGTTCGATGAGGCTTCGTTGTCAATGCGTATTTTTAGCGGTGCGGGCGCAGTCGCCGTGGTTGCACGAGGCGCTCGGTAGTTTGCGGCACGTTCGGCGAGACGCGCATCAAGGGCAAGTTCCCCATTAAGTGCTCGTGTCACATCAGCAACAATTGGCTGCCACTCAATAGGCCCGTAGGCGGGAATAACGACGCGAAACTCCGATGCAGCCATCCCCTGTTCGTCAGAATGTGCCTCTGCTCCAAGAACATCAAGCCCGTGCAATGCCATCACACCAGCAACACGGCTAAAGGTTCCTGGTCTATCAGGACTTACGACAGTGATCTGATCAAGTGTTGTACGCACTGCAATCTTTTGCGCGGACATCAATTCAAGAACGGAGGCATCGGGAAAAAGTCGCCACATAACTTCTTGTACATCTCCGCCACCCAAAACGTGCGAGACACGATCAACAAGCATTGTTACGAGACCGGCTTTCCACGTGCCCCAGGCGCTCGAACCGGTCGCCAACGAATCAGCCTCAGTCAGTGCATGCAAAAGGTCAAGAACAAGTTTTGTTTTGACAGTTTCTGCTACAAGCGTGAGTGTGGCATCATCTGACAAATCTCGTCGTGTTGCGATATCGGGCAAAAGCAAATGATGCTGAATCAACATCGTCACAATGTCAATATCTTCGGCGGATAATCCCATTCGCACGCCAATTGTTGCAAACATCCTGACGCCGACCTCGGTGTGGTCTCCTGGATAGCCTTTCCCGATGTCATGAAACAGGGCCCCCAACACCAATAAATCAGGTCTCGCCACCCGAGTTGCCAATGCCGAGGCATTGGCTACCGTCTGCCACAGATGACGGTCAACGGTGTAGCGGTGGTATGCATTTCGTTGTGGACGACTACGGTTCGGCGCCCATTCAGGCAACACTTTCACGATGAGATTGCGTTGGTCAAGTGCTTCAAACACGGCAATCGCCGCATCACCTTCAAGCAACAGCGAGACGAGATCATCAATTGCACCCGCTGGCCACGGATCGGGCCATTGTTGTGTCCGCTCTCCTAAACGATTGAGAGAATCACGATCGATACGAGCACGATGTCGTGCAGCAGCAGTCGCTACACGTAAAACCAACGTGGGATCGTGGGCTGGATCAACATCATCGGCCAGACGTATTTCACCATTTACGAGTGCTACTCCAGAAGCGACACCTAGCGGAATCGGTGAAGCAGTTTTGGGTGGATCAAGTCGGGACCATGCTTCATCGGCAATCCAAGCAATTTGCTGACCAGCGACGGCAATTGCAGCCATAAGTGCATCATCATTGTCATAACCCAATGCGTTTGCGACAGCAATCTGTTCTTCCAAATGCAACACATCACCGACTCGATTTGTGTGTTGATGCAATGCAACGCGCACTTGGAGCAAGGTCTCATTGCATGACACAAGAGCCTCTACATCTTGGCGACTAAGAACCAAGCCTGCCTCAATCGCCCACCACAATGCGTGAATATCACGCAGACCCCCAAGGCTCTCTTTTATATTTGGCTCCAGTAAAAACGCGAGTTCACCAAAGTTTGCATGGCGTTCTTGCATCCGTCCATGCAGATTCACAAGCCAAGAGCGTCCCCGTTGAAGCCATGCCCCGCGCACAGAGCCGATTACCTCCGCAGCGAGTGTCGCACTGCCAGCCAGGTGTCGCGCCGTCACCAGCGCAGTTGCTGTATCAAGATCCGTTGCACATAACTGCAAAGTCTCCTTTGGGGTGCGTACCGCATGACCGAGTTTGAGTCCAGTATCCCAAATCGGATACCAGATCTGCGATGCAATTTCGTCAATTTTCTTGACACCCCGATGGACGAGCAAAACATCAAGATCACTGAAAGGTGCAAGTTCACGTCTGCCGTATCCGCCCACCGCAATCAATGCAACATCATCGGCATTTTTTAATTTCGCTGACGCCTCTGCATACAGGCTTCTCAAGAAGTCATCCGTGGTGTCCGACAGCGCCCGACACAGAGCACCACCTGTCAATGATCCATCAATCACCTCAGCCCGAGTTGTCATGATGACAGTTTGCCTTCCTCGCGACGACGACTAATCACCATTGCGGCTTTCCATGCCCCCCACTCAATACCAGCAACATGGACAGCATCCCCTAAATCCCGCCATGTCAATGGACCAAAAGCATAAATATCGTCCGGCATTGATCGGATTTCGAATTCATCTCGTTGCGGCGGGGTAACGCCTGCTTTGACGAGCAGCGCAGTGGCCATAGTTGTTGAATTTCGCAACACCTGTAGTGGGTTGGTTCGTTGGGCATCGACATCAGTAGACAATAATGTCATCAAATTTGTCCTGACCTGCGCTTGAGTTTCCCCCGCAATGTTGACAACCTCGGCTGTCACAATTTCAGGCACAACTGTTCCTGACATCAAACAGGCATGTTGCAAGCGACTAGTTATCCATCCTGGAATTGCCATGACACAGGCATCAAACAAGGTCTGCGAATACGGAGATAACTCAGAATTTGGAACTGACATCTTGTTTAAGCCGATATTTCAACGCGAACGCGCTTGAAACCTTTGCCTTTATTCTCCATCTTGAGAACACGGAATGTTCCAATTTCGCGCGTCGATCCAACATGCGTTCCGCCATCTGCTTGTTTATCAAGTCCGACAATATCGACAACTCTGATTTCCTTCACGAATTCGGGGATCATGTTGATTTTTGTACGAATCAGATCTGCATCAGTCACTGCAGTATCGCGGGGCAAGAAACTGACCGCAATCGGATAATCAGCGGCGATTGCCTCGTTCACAAGTTGTTCGATGCGTGTCGCAAAGCCCTCTGGCAGGGGGTCAAACTCAAAATCCATTCGCGCGGATAATGGCTCCATATTGCCACCAGTCACTGGCACGTGCCACTCATTCCAGATGACGCCACAAAGCACATGCATTGCCGTGTGAGTGCGCATCAGGTTGTGTCGGCGTTGCCAATCGACCACCAAGTCGACCGTGGCACCGACAACTGGCAGAACTGCTCCGTCAGCAAGTACATGCAGAACTGCTCCACCCTCTTTGCGTACGTCAATAACTTGTTGCCCGCCTAGCAAGCCAGTGTCGTGAGGCTGACCACCACCCGTGGCATAAAATATAGTTTGGTCAAGCACGACTGCGTTCTGGATAAGTTCGATAACCGTTGCAGTTGTTTCTTTCAAATATGCATCACGCAGAAACAAAAGGTCGGTGTCTGCCATGCGTTTTATACCTGTTGAACGAGTTCTTCAATCGGTGTAACCATGCCGACATAGAATGCGCCAAACTCCGCATAAACCGCCGAGCCCTCATCAAAACGCATCGTGTAAACGACTTCTTTAAGATCATCTGGGTTGACGGCAAAGAGTGTGACTCCCCATTCAAAGTCGTCAATGCCCGTTGAACCAGTCACGAGTTGAGTCACGCGTCCAGCAAATGTGCGGCCGCTTTTGCCATGACCCGACATTAATTCTGCACGCTGTTCGAAGGGCAGAGTGAACCAGTTTTGATCAACATTGCGTCGCTTGGACATGGGGTAGAAGCACCAAGCATTTTTACCAGGGGGCGGGAGTTGCGGATACAGGCGAGCATCCAACATTTCTTGGGGCATTCCTTTGGCATACTCGCTGACTTCAGTGAGCGAAACATAACTGTCGACAAGTTTTAAACCTGCGTGTTGGAGACCAGTTTGCAACGCCTTGAGTTCGCGTAAATCGGCAGCAACACCCATAATCGCAAGATCTGCTTTGTGCCCAAGCACTGCAACTGCAATGACCGTGACGCCACTATTTCCTGCATTTTTTACCGCACCAACGACTGCTTCAGCGTCAAAGTCTGAAGTTGTTTTGCAGAATAGATGCACGACACCGAGGCCGACAGATGGGGACATTGGTTCACTCATATGTGTCAGGCTACCCATGCCGCCTCCGCGAAGCGATTCGCCGAGCCATTTGATGTATGTAAAAAAAATGATGGCTCGGTCAGTTCAACCTCCATCAGGGTTGGTTCGCCGATTTCAGATCGAACAAGGTCCACCCTGGCATAAAGCGGCACTGACCCAAACTTGGAAATTAGGAACTCCAGCACAATCGCACCTAGCGCCAATTCGTCAGTCTGAGCCGTCGTAACACTGATTTCTTCTTGCACAAATAGAGAGTTTGCAGTGCGAGATTGAGCGCCAAGAATTGCTCCCTTGCGAAAGGCATGACTAAATTGCCCACCAAAATACACAAGTCCGGTCTCACCTAACTGATCTATGTTGTGCTGGTAAGGCTGCACCATGACCTCGCGACCCTGCGCCACGAGTTCGCTGGCGCACTGTCGTGCTGCGGCAATATCGTTGACAAATCGATGAGTATTGTTGGCACCCGCACTGATAGTTGGCTTGATCACCAAGTCGTCAGCATCAGTCAGACCCATAACATCGGCCTGTGTTTTTAAAAAAATCGTGGGAATTACGGACACACCCTCATCAAGAAGTTCTGCCAAATAACGCTTATCCGTGTTCCAACGCAAAACTTCGGCTGGATTAAGCAGATGAGTAAGCAAACTAACCCGATCAATCCAGTCTAAAAACTCTTCGTATCGCTCGTGATAATCCCACGGAGATCGCACGATGACTACGTCAAACTGCGCCCAGTCCTGTTCAGGGTCGTCCCATATTGCAATACGCGCGCTCTGTCCAATATCAGTAAACGCCCGAACCAACGGTTCTAAGTCAGTATCTAGCGCTAATGCCTCAGCACAGCTCACTAACGCGAAACTGCGCGAGGACACAGGTCGACGATCTGGGTTTTAGAAGTCGTCCATTCCGCCACCAGGCATCCCGCCGCCACCTTCGTCAGGTTTATCAGCGATCACGACTTCGGTGGTGAGGAACAGAGCTGCAATTGACGCTGCATTCTGCAATGCAGAACGCGTCACCTTGGCGGCGTCGATTACACCGAGTTTGACGAGATCTTCATACTCGCCTGTTGCGGCATTAAGGCCGTTTGTACCAGTAAGGCTCTTCACCTTGGCAACAACGACTCCGCCTTCCATTCCGGCATTTTCAGCAATCTGCTTGAGCGGCGCGTCGAGCGAACGGGCCACCAAACTTGCGCCCGTTGCTTCGTCACCTGTCAACTTGGCAGCAACTGCTTCTACAGCAACTTGCGCCCGCAACAATGCAACACCACCACCAGGAACGACGCCTTCTTCGATGGCGGCCTTTGTGGTGCTTACAGCGTCTTCAATGCGATGCTTTTTTTCTTTGAGTTCGACCTCGGTTGCGGCACCAACTTTTAGAACCGCCACACCACCCGACAACTTGGCGAGACGCTCTTGCAATTTCTCGCGGTCGTAGTCGCTGTCGGTGTTGTCGATTTCGGCCTTGATTTGATTGATGCGACCCTTGATCTCATCTTCGCTACCGGCACCCTCCACAATCGTGGTCTCATCCTTGCTGATGATGATTTTTTTGGCTCGGCCCAACATTTCAAGACCAGCATTCTCAAGCTTGAGTCCAACCTCTTCACTGATCACTTGGCCGCCAGTGAGGATTGCGATGTCTTGCAACATTGCTTTGCGACGATCTCCAAACCCCGGCGCCTTTACGGCAACACTCTTGAAGGTTCCGCGAATCTTGTTGACCACAAGAGTTGCGAGTGCTTCACCTTCAATGTCCTCGGCGATAATCACAAGGGGCTTGGCGCTTTGCATGACCTTTTCAAGCACAGGCAACATATCGCGTACTGCGGTGATCTTTGACGACACCAACAAGATGTATGCGTCTTCAAGAGATGCTTCCATACGGTCAGTATCTGTCACGAAGTAAGGGGAAATGTAACCCTTGTCAAAACGCATTCCCTCAACGAGGTCCATCTCCATCCCAAATGTTTGACTTTCTTCAACGGTGATGACTCCGTCCTTGCCCACTTTGTCAATGGCCTCAGAAATCATCCCACCAATTTCGGCATCGGCAGCAGAAATAGATGCAACTTGGGCAATCTGCTCTTTGCTGTCGACAACCTTGGAAAGTTCTTTGATGCTCGCAACAGCCGCAGCAACCGCAGCTTCGATACCTTTTTTAAGAGACATCGGATTGGCCCCAGCAGCGACGTTGCGCAAGCCTTCGCGCACCATGCTCCACGCCAAAACTGTCGCTGTTGTTGTTCCGTCTCCGGCAACATCGTCTGTCTTTTTGGCAACTTCTTTAACCAGTTCTGCGCCAATTCGCTCGTAGGGATCTTCGAGTTCGATGTCTTTGGCAATGGACACACCGTCATTTGTGATCGTGGGTGCTCCCCACTTTTTGTCAAGGACCACGTTGCGTCCTTTTGGTCCGAGCGTGATGCGCACAGCATCTGCCAACTTATTCATTCCGGCTTCAAGACCGCGACGGGCTTCGTCGTCAAATGCAATTAGCTTTGCCATGGGATTCCTCCTGTAAGGATTTTGCTGTAGGGGTATTTACTCAGTTTCAAGAGCGCTAGCACTCTACCGCCGTGACTGCTAACTGGCACCAACTCAATTTGACCTACAGTCGGAGTGTTGACGCCTGCCCCTTCTACGCTCAAGGCCATGAAAGTAGCGGTAATTGGAGGCGGAGTAGCGGGTCTCGGCTCGGCTCTGTCTCTGGCTCGTTTGGGCCATCAAGTTACCGTCTTTGAGCGGGACGAAACCCCCACCCCGGCAACTGCCGACGAAGCATTCTTGTGGGACCGGCGGGGGGCCCCTCAGGTTCGCCACAGTCACGCTTTTTTGGCCCGCCTGCGAAACTTGCTGCGCGACCATTACCCAGATATTTTGCAATCCCTGATTGAAGAGGGCGCAACAGAAATGCGCTTTGGTGACGAGCTTCCAGCAACCATCACAAATTTCGAGCGACTTCCAGAAGACGACGACCTCGTCATGTTGTCATGTCGTCGCACGACTTTCGAGTGGGTGTTGCGTCGAGCCGCACTTGCCCAAGGCAATGTGCAGGTGCGAACTGGGAACGGTGTTGTTGGTTTCACGCACATACCAGGAGTCGTCCCACGAGTGACCGGAATAAAACTTGAGGACGGGACAACTCATGACGCCGATTTCGTCGTGGCAGCAGGTGGACGTCGTAGTGCCGTTCCAGATTGGCTGACAGACATTGGCTGTGCCCCAGTTAATGAGACGAGCCAAGACACTGGCATCGTTTATTTCTCACGCTTTTATCGTCTAAAGCCAGACAAGAATTATCCACCGCGAACAGGTCCTATCGGTGGTGATCTGGGTTATCTCAAATACGGAGTTTTTGTTGGTGATAATCGCACCTTCTCGATCACGCTTGCCACCCCAGTAGCCGACGAGCAACTACGCAAATTATGTAGTGACCCCGTTGGATTTGAAAACATCGCTCGAAGTCTGGTCGCAACATCGACGTGGCTTGACGGTTGTGCCGATCCAATCACTCCAGATGTACACGTAATGGCTGGGCTCCTAAATCGCTGGCGTGAATACGTGGTCAACGACAAGCCAGTCGTGTTGGGCATGCATGTCGTCGGCGATGCTCATCTCTGCACCAATCCACTCTATGGAAGGGGATGCACAACAAGTTTCTTACATGCTCATCTCATGTCTCAAGCAGTCGCAAATAACCTCACCGACATTGCGGCTCAGGCCACCGAACTGCACGAGTCAACGCAACGAGAGTTGTATCCGTGGTACAAGTCAACGGTTGAACAGGACACCGAGGCTCGCCGAGTAGCCGCTGCAATTTTAGATAATCAAGATCCTGATAGCGACGCAACGGACCCGCGTACAATGATGCGAGCGGTGTTTCGCGACGGTCTGTTGCCCGCAATGCGCACCGACGCAGTAGTGATGCGGGCTTTTTTTCGGACCTTCAATTTACTCACGCTTCCAGACGCCCTGATGCTGGATGCAGACATTGGTGCGCGTATTTTTGCAGTTTGGAACGACCGCGAAAACCGTCTTCCTGAGCCCGCAATGGGACCGTCGTCACGAGAAGAATTACTGGAACTTATTCCCGCTTGAAATAAATGCGTCAGCGGCCACCAGCAACTGCTGGAATAATAGACACCGTGTCGCCGGGTTTTACGGGCGTGTCAAGACCCTGCAAATAACGCACGTCATCGTCGGCGACAAAAATGTTTACGAACTTGTGCAATGCACCCTCTGCGTCGAATAACCGTTCGCCAAAGCCACTATGTTCGACATCGAGTGCCTTTAGAACTTCAGCCAACGTGGTGCCCTCTAGCACTACTGTTGAAACGCCTCCTGATAACGGGCGCATGGTGGTGGGGATTCTGACGGTAACTGACATAGGCAAAGACTACCGACGCAGTTTCATTTCAGCACAAGAGGTGCAACTCGTTCTTTCCATGGCATTGCCTCCTCGAGTTGAGCCGCGAGACGAATCAGGACATCTTCTCTAAATGGAGCCCCTACAAATTGCACACCCATGGGTAAACCATCGCTGGACCAATGCAACGGCAGGCTCACCGCTGGCTGGCCAGTGACATTAAATTGCGCTGTATACAACAAAATTTCCAACATGTGGGCGCCACCTCCAGCGCCACGAAGCCAACCAATTCGTGGTGGAGGGCCCGCCAGCGTTGGGGTACACAACACGTCAAATCCGCGAGACCCATCGCGTGGCAACCACCACTCAATCATTCTTCGCGACCATGCGTGCATCCATTGAACTTCGCCAATGTACTGCTCCGAGGACACCGATCGACCGATGTCGCGCATCAACAAATTATCAATTTCAATATCATCTTGGCCAAGTTCACGCCCCATCATATTTTCATAAAAAGCAATGTCGGCGTTTGTACATGCGGCCACAATATTCGTGAACCTTCCCGCGTATTCCGCCTCATCCAACGCCAATGGGGATGCAATTTCTACAATGTGTCCTAATAATTCCAATACCTTTGCAGTCGCAGCGACAGATGCTCGCGACTCAAGGTGATCAAGCCCGGGCAATGCGCCGGGATTATCAAGCAGTCCAATCCGCAATCTGCCTGGATTTACGCCAACTTCTTGAACATAAGGTCGCAACGGTGTTGGCGCGGTGTAAGGGTCGCCTGACTCATAGCCACTGATGACATCAAGCACTGCCGCTGTGTCGCGAACAGTACGTGTGATGCAACCGTCAATCGTTGAGCCCATCCATGACTCGCCTATGTCTGGACCATGGCTGACGCGACCCCTTGACGGCTTCAGACCAACCAGTCCACACTCACTCGCTGGGATACGAATTGATCCACCACCATCATTTGCGTGTCCGACGGCAACGATATGAGAAGCAACTGCCGCAGCAGATCCGCCTGATGATCCGCCCGTAGAAAATTGAGTGTTCCACGGATTGCGCGACACGCCGTATGACAGCGGTTCGGTGGTAATTGTGGTTCCGAATTCTGGAGTATTGGTGCGACCAATCACCACGAACCCAGCACGCGCAAAGCGTTGTGTCAGATAACTGTCTTGCGGTGCGACATACCCAATATTTTTTAGAAAACGGGTTCCCAAATGATGTGGCTCGCCAACCTGAGCGCAACCAAGATCTTTGATCACTAGCGGAACCCCGCGAAACGGACCGTTCGGAAGTGGATTGGCCGCTTGATGGCGAGCAGCGTCATAGCGCTGATGAATAATTGCATTTATCTCACTATTGATATTTTCTGCCTGAACAATCGCGGCACCGACGACTTCGGTTGGCGATGCCTTACCCGTCGCAATGAGTTCAGCCTGTGCGGTTGCATCGAGATCTATTAGTTCGTCCATGCTTCTTACCCTAGACATGCTTATCGTGGGGTCATGCATGTGGTCGCCGCCGCCGACAAATTCAAAGGTTCTGCAACTGCTGCTGGGGCTTGTGCCGCAATTGGCCACGCCTGCTGGCAACTAGGAATTGACTGCACCGAAATTCCCGTCGCCGACGGCGGTGAAGGCACCCTTGATGCGCTTGGCGGGCCAAACAGATCAACGCTCGTCACTGGACCATTGGGTGATCCAGTCAGTGCTGAGTGGCGTTTTCACCGTGGAGTCGCCGTTATTGAAATGGCCAAAGCAAGTGGACTCAGCCTCGTCGGTGGAGCGGAGCACAACGACGCAATCGCAGCAACAACTACGGGTGTGGGAGAACTCATTGATACCGCCCTCGACTTAGGTGCTAAAAAAATAATCGTTTGCTTGGGTGGTTCGGCAACTACTGATGGTGGGCTCGGCGCGGTGCGAGCAATTCATTCTCCCGCCCGACTTCGCGGGGTTGAGTTTCTCGTCGCCTGCGATGTCGAAACAATATTTATCGATGCAGCACGGGTATTTGGCGCCCAAAAAGGTGCCGTACCAAATCAAATAAAGTTCTTGACAAGCCGCCTAGAACGATTGCAGCAAATGTACCAACAGCAGTTTGGTGTTGATGTCGGCGCAATTTCAGGATCGGGGGCAGCTGGTGGACTCGCTGGTGGACTTTGCGCACTGGGCGCCAAACTTATTGCTGGTTTTGAACTCGTTGCTGAGGAAGTCGGCTTACACGAAGCAGTACACGCTGCTTCTTTGGTTATAACCGGCGAAGGATTCTTGGACAACCAAAGTTTTGAGGGCAAAGTTGTCGGCGGCATCTGCGACATCGCCGAGCCCGCCCATGTGCCAGTTTCCGCAATTTGTGGTGACATTGACACTGAAATTGACGAGTCTTTATTGAAGCGGGCCAACCCTGTAAGCCTGGTCAGTCAATACGGAACCGAAATCTCAATGAGCCGTGTCTTGCAGTGCATTGAAGAGCAAGCAACACTAATTGTTCGACGGCTGATTTCGTCGTCGTCGTCGTAATTATCCGGCGACAGTCGTTGTTGAATCGGTCGTGGCTGTTCCGTTACCGGCAGATGTTGCCCCAGGAACCGTCTTGCCTGCAAGATCTGTTCCAAGCAAAATCAGCACACAGGCTTCTCGCAATGTTCCAGTCTCGAGGGGAACGGGTGTCGGCATTGCCCCAACTTCTGGCGAGCCACCCAAACGGTCGGCCACATTTTGTGCGTTATCCTCACAACCTGCCAGATAAAAAATGCCAGTCGTATTGCGCTTAGGTGTTCCGGGGGCAACATTTAGAGCAGGTTGAGTTACATAACCAAGCGATTGCATTTCAAGAGTGAGTTTTCCGGCGCTACCAGCCACTCCAGATGCATTGGCAATCTGCAGTTTGAAAGCAGTCAAGGCTGGAACCGTTGTCACGGTAGGAGCAGTCGGGTCGAGAGTGGTTTCAGTTGGAACTGTCTCAATTGGTGTACCACTGCCCCCAACATCACTATCTCCGCTGACACTTCTCAAAATCAAAAAACCCAAAAGGACTGCAACGACAGCGACAAGGGCACCCACAGTTGCATTATTGGGTAACGAAAATGACGCTCTGTTTCCGCGTGGCCTCGGCTGATTCATATCTATATCTCCTTGCACATTTAGTTCGTAACCCTAACGGTAGTGGGATATCAAGGCCCTCGGGGAACAAATCGCCGATCGCGAGCGTGCCTAATCCCAAACCCTTATGGAGCCGAGTGTGGGAGTCGGACCCACGACCTACCGCTTACAAGGCGGTTGCTCTGCCACTGAGCTAACCCGGCGAAATGCCAACAAAAGACGTACCCATCAGCCTAGGGCAGCGTCGCCGCGCGCACACGCGCAACTTCATAAGTCGCCAACGCCGCTGCCGCCGACACATTCAGAGACCCCAATTGCCCCATCATCGGAATTGATACCACCATGTCGCATCGTTCCCGAACAAGACGTGAAATCCCTGAGCCCTCTGCTCCGAGCACCAGACAAATTGCCTCATCGGCCAAATTGGCAATATCAAATAATGGTCGATCACTGGAATCATCAAGACCCACCACCCAAACACCCTTGTCTCGCATCTGAGTTATTGCACCAGGCAAACCTGCGACCACGGTCATTGGCACATACTCAATTGCACCCGCCGCCGACTTGGCAACGGTTGGCGTCACATGAACCGCGCGATGTCGAGGCACGACGACACCAGTTACACCAGCACCTTCACAGCATCGCAACAATGCACCAAAGTTGCCGGGGTCCGTCACTCCGTCAACGGCAACAAGAAATGGTTTTTGTGATCCACGCGTCACCAACAAAGACGCAAAGTCTGCTTCGGGCAATGATGTAGCAAAAGCAAGAACGCCTTGGGGTGCCTCACTACGAGCTTGGTCTTCGAGTACTCGACGTGAAACATCGTTGATTGGTACACGCATCGCCTCGGCAAGTTGCACAATGTCTTCAATAATTTCGCTTTCGTCGATATCGCTGGCAATCCATATTTCTTTTACTTTGCGTCGCTCGGCGATCAGTAACTCACGCACTGCTTGACGGCCCTCAACTTGTTCGCCACCAAGTCCCTTATTTGCAGGCTTTTTCCCCGCTTTACTTGCTCCACGCTCTGGCAAGCGCCCGCTCGTTGGTGGGCGCTGCCCAACGCGGCTTCTCTGGTGACGTTTGCCAGCCACTATTGACCCCTCGTAATGACGGCAGACGCAAAACATGCCACGCCTTCACTGCGACCGATTGCGCCAAGCCCCTCCGCACGTCGCCCCTTGACGCTCACGGGAGCACCAACTGCATTGCTCAGAAGTGCATTCATCTGTTCTCGATGGGGCGCTATTGATGGCGTTTCACAAACAACACTGCAATCAACATTTCCTATCTTCCATCCTGAGGCACGCAGTTGGCGAGCGACATCAGCCACAATCAACAACGAATCAGCACTCTCCCATTTTGGGTCGGTGTCTGGATAATGCTGACCGATATCGCCGAGTCCAGCAGCGCCCAAGAGCGCATCAGCAACAGCATGGGCAACAACATCAGCGTCACTGTGGCCGACCAGTGCGCGCTCGCCTTCAAAGACAACTCCGCCAAGGACTAATCGACGACCTGCACTCGGAGCATCGGCAAATCGGTGAATGTCAAAGCCCTGCCCAACTCGAATATCCATCATTGATCCTGTTTCATGTCGCGTTCTTTATACATCACCATTTGTCAATGAGTATGCGTGCTGACGAGCCCATTCCAAATCTTGTGGTGTAGTTATTTTTCGGGCAAATTCATCACCCTCAACAACAACCACCTTGCCACCGATTTTTTCTACCACTGCAGCGTCATCAGAGCCATCCTTGACGCTGGCATAGGCCCGTCGAAGAACTTCTGCTCGAAAGCCTTGAGGGGTTTGTGCGGCCCGCAACGACTGGCGATCTGGCGAGGAAAGTACGGTGCCGTCGGAGTCAATCGTCTTGATCGTGTCCACCACTGCAACAACTGGCACTGCGCCATCACATCCCGACTGCACTGCCTCTATCACGGCGTGAAACATCAGATTTGTCGCAAACGGTCGCGCCGCATCGTGAACACAAATAATCGTGGCATCAGGGGGAACCGCAGCCAGCCCACAACGCACTGATTCGGACCTCGTCGTCCCACCATGCACCGATCCTTGTTGCAATGTTGACCCTGACGGCACAACAACCACCACCCCATCGGATGCTTGACCAGCAGTATTGATCGCCCATTGTGCGACAGTTTTGTCTCCCAATACTTCAAACTGCTTTGGGCCGCCGAAGCGCTGTCCAACTCCTGCTGCGACAACGATTGTCCAAACATTGTCTGGCTCGTTGGAGGTCATACTCATCAAGGGTAGTACCGTCATGATTATGGCAAGTCATGCAGAAGTCCTCTCCCAGACAACATTTTTCGCCGATGCTCCAGAAGCAGTTCTTAATGCCGTCGCCAGAACCGCAACCGAGCGACTACTCGTCCGAGGGAACACCCTTTTTTCCGAAGGTGACCAACCAGATGCCCTTTACGTCGTACTCACTGGGCGAATCGCCATTGTAATTGACAACAAGCCCCTCGACCATCGCGAAACAGTTGTCGCACTCATGGAGCCGGGAGATCTTTTTGGGGAACTCGCCATGCTTGACAATGGTCCACGTTCGGCGTCAGCGCGTGCTATCGAAACTGCGTCTGTCATTCAAGTCAACTATTCCGAGGTACTTCCACTCCTTAATTCTCATCCAGAACTCATGTGGAACATTGTTCGTTTGCTCGCCAAACGACTACGCACAATGGACGAAGTCTTATCCGACAGCGTTTTTCTTGATGTCACAGGCAGAACAGCAAAACGCATTCTTGAATTATCTAATGGCAGCGATGAATTCACTTTGCCAGTCACACAAGAAGAACTTGCAGGCATGGTGGGTGCGTCACGGGAGCGGGTCAATAAAGCGATCGCCAGTTTTATTCGCCTTCGTTGGATCAGCCAACAAGATCGGCACTACAAAATTCTTGACCGCGCCCATCTTGAGCAAAGATCCCGCTAGACCACTGCTGTCAGCATCCATTCCCTGGCTCTAGAAAACGCATCCGCCGCGTCGTGGGGTCTGTGTGAAGCACGAGAGGCATCGTGGGCAAATCCGTGTTCTGCATCACTGTAAATCTGAACAACTGCACCGGTTGATCTCAGTTCATCAACATCGGGTAACGGTGTATACGGATCGTTCTCTCCGATAATTGCCAAAACTTTCTCCGCGTCTCCCATGATCATGTAGCCGAGGGGCTCTTGCTGAGTGCGACTACGCCATGCCTCTGGCATTTTTATCATTCCGTAGAAACTCACAATGCGGGCAAAGCGTTGACTTCCTGCTGCCTTGAAGCAATACATCCCACCCATACAAAAACCCATTAATACGGTGGTTGGTGTTGCCAAAACATCTGCTGCTTCGTGCAGATCACGCAAGTAGTTCGCATCATTTAGCAACGGCAACGCACTGAGTCTTTTTTCTGCATCCGCACCAAGATCTTGACCACAAAAATGATCGATTGCACACACTGACATGTTCCATTCTGTAGCCAGTCGGCTCACTAGATCATCAAAGAGCGGTCGCAATCCAAAGAGATCCGGAATAATCACAAGACCCATCGTCGGTTGTGCAACGACAACTAGTTCAGCAGTCGTTCCAGACGCAAGTTCAATACGCATATCTCAAGTTTTATCGCAGATTTTGCCTTCGGTGAGACATCGGGTAAGACCTGCGCACCCGCCACAGAGCATGGCCCCACTGCACCATGCCCCCATGACATACACCACCGCAAAAACCCAGCCCAACAGCCAGCCCAACAGCCAGCCCAACAGCCAGCCACTGGTCCATACTCGCGTCACCAAAGGGGCAATACCCGAACTCATCAGAGAATGGACTCTGCTCAGCCAAAGCCCCGAAGTTCTGCGCAAAGTGAATGCTTGGAAACTGCCTGGCGAACCCGTCACCGACCTTGACGATGTGTTGCGCCGCGCTGGCTTTGGCTGCGCCGCCGACGACCAAGAAGCCGATCACTACCTGTGGTTATTAGTCTGCATCGCTGCCACTGACACGTTGGCTGCACGCATTGTTTTGCAACGCATCATGCCACCGATTCTGGCCGTCGCACGGCGACGAGGGCGCATCACTGCAGGTGGTGTAAACGTTGCACTGTCTGAAATCATCGGTACGTCGTGGGATGTCATTCGCACATTCCCATGCGAGCGTAGAAAATGCAAAATCGCATCCAATTTGGTGCGCGATTCTGAATACCACGCATTCGTGCGCCATCAACGTCTGCGACATGTCACAGAATCATTGATCGGCCATGAAATGCTGTCAGATGTGATTGCGATTGCTAACGAAAACACCGGAGAGTCGGAGTTGACAGAACTCATCCATCACGCCCTGCAGGCCGGCTACGACCCAGATCATGCTCGATTGCTTTTGCGACTCGCCGATGGACAAGACATTGAGGCTATTGCTTCCAGTCTCGGAGTATCGTCGCGCACGATCCGAACCCGCCGAACAAAAGCAGTTGCAGACCTGCGACGAGTGCGACAGCTACTGCTCTAGCGCGACAATCTCATTGTTCGCAGTCGCAAACTATTCGTCACCACGAACACGGACGACGATGCCATCGCCAAACCAGCCCACATCGGGTTCATTGCTCCCGCCGCGGCAAGTGGAATCGCGGCTGCGTTATACGCAAAAGCCCAAAAAACATTGGCCTTGATGGTGTGCAGGGTTGCACGCGACAGACGGATTGCGTCTGCCACGAGACGCAAATCTCCGCTAACAATTGTGAGATCACTCGCTTGCATTGCTGCGTCTGTTCCGCCACCCATGGATATGCCGACATCTGCCTGAGCTAATGCCGCTGCATCATTTACACCGTCTCCGACCATTGCAACGGCATAGCCACGACCTTGTAAGTCCTTGACAATCTGCACCTTCTCTTCGGGCAGGGCACCTGCATATAAATGATGATCATCCGTCTCAATGCCTACTTGTACAGCAATCGCCCGTGCTGTGTCGGGATTATCTCCCGAGACCAAAACCGGAGCAAGTCCCATTTCGCGCAGCGCCAATACCGCCTCTGCACTAGTGGCTTTGGGCTGATCGGCAACAACGCACACGGCCTGAGCAGTCCCTCCCCAAGCAACGATTACGGCAGTGTGGCCATTTAATCGTGCGGCTGAAAGTGCCTCTCGCAGTTTGGCTGACAACATCACCAGATTTCGTCTCAATAATTCCTCACGACCCACGGTTACTACAACACCGTCAACTGCACCAGTTGCTCCGAGACCAACAAATGCCTCAAATGACGTGACAGCAGACAACATAATATTTTCGGCCACTGCCCCACGCACGATTGCTTTACCGATGGGATGCTCGCTTGCGTACTCGACGGCACCCGCTAGTTGTAATGCCCTTTGGCGCGTTACACCGTCAGTGCACACGACATCAATTAACTCCATGCGACCGGTTGTCACCGTGCCAGTTTTGTCCAACACAACGGTATCGATACGCCGAGTGCTTTGTAAGACGTCAACACCCTTAATGATGATGCCCATCTGTGCAGCCCTGCCCGCACCTACCATGAGCGCTGTCGGTGTGGCCAAACCTAATGCGCACGGACACGCAATAATCAAAACTGCTACCGCAGAACTAAATGCTTTTGTCTGATCACCATCAATCCACAGCCAAAGGGCAAGAGTGCCGAGTGAAATCGCAATCACGACTGGCACAAAGACGGAACTGACACGATCGGCGATGCGTTGCACTGGTGCCTTCGTGGCTTGAGCATCGCGAACCAACTTGGCCATGTTTGCAAACTGCGTGTCTCTACCGACGCGCGTGGCACGCACCACAAGGCGCCCATTGATGTTGATCGTCGCTCCACTAACCGTGTCGCCAGGACCTACATCTTCAGGCACGCTCTCACCCGTCATCGTGCTTGTATCGATTGATGCCTGACCTTCTACAACGATTCCGTCAGCAGCAAATTTTTCACCTGGTCGCACAACCATCAGGTCATCAACGCGGACAACACTTGCTGGAATAATTTTTTCAACTCCATCACGCAACACAACTGCTTCACGCGCGCCAAGCGTGAGTAACGTTCGCAACGCGTCACCTGCTTTGAATTTGGCACGAGTCTCAAGAAAACGACCAATCAAAATGAAAGCCGTGATTGCAGCGGCTACTTCAAAATACACATGACTCGATGCGTTTGACATTGAGGTCATACCAGTCATTTCAGAGTCGGCAGCGTCACCCCAAACCAGTGCCCACACCGACCATGCCACCGAAGCCGTGACACCAATCGAAATCAGCGTATCCATGCTGGCCGCGCCGTGTCGCAGATTCGCAAGAGCAGCACGATGAAACGGCCAAGCACCCCATGTAATCACCGGCAGACTAATAAAACCAGCCACCCATTGCCATTGATTGAATTGCAAAGCAGAAATCATTGAAATCAAAACAACTGGCACTGACAGTGCAACACAGACAATCAGGCGAACCCAGAGTTTGGCAAGTTTGTCATCCAGGTTTTCATCGAGTGAATCAGCCGTTCGCACGTCTGCTGCATATCCGATTGCCTCTACCGCAGAAATAAGTTCATTTGTTGAAATTTTTGTTGCATAGACCACCGTTGCTGTTTCGGTTGCAAAGTTGACCGCAGCTTCGACGCCATCCAAATCATTTAGTTGCTTTTCAATTCGGGCGGCACAGGCGGCACACGTCATTCCCTGCAGCGATAACTCGACTTCTTGTAACCCTTGTTGGTTGATGACGTCAGACATTATTTATAACTCTTGTTTGAATTCGGCATTGCGCTTGGTTAGGAACGCATCAATGCCTTCTTGGGCATCAGCGCCAACAGTTGCTTCAGCCATAATGACCGAGGCAAATTCATAGGCATCTGATTGAGACATGCCGATTTGCCGATAAAAAGTGCGTTTCCCCAATGCCCGCGACCATTGTGACCCGCGCGTTGCGCGTCGCAGCATCTCTTTGACGGCATCATCCAACTGATCGTCTGGCACGACCTGATTGATCAGTCCCCAGTCGCATGCCGTCTGTGCAGAAATTGCATCACCCGTCAAGGCCATCTCTGCTGCCCGCTTTTGACTGATTGAACGTGCCACTGCAACCAAGGGCGTATGACAAAACAATCCACCCTTGCCACCTGGTAACGCGAACGACGCCGACTCTGCTGCCACTGCTAAATCACACGTTGCAACTAACTGACACCCGGCAGCCGTAGCGAGTGCATGCACACTTGCACAAACTGGTTGCGGTACAGACTGAATGACTTGCATCAGCGTTGCACATGTTCGAAACAATAATTCAGCGTCAACTTGGGTTGCGCCCGACATGTCCACAAAATTATGGCCAGCCGAAAAAACAGGACCTTGGGCAGCAAGAACGATTCCGAGGGCTCCTGATTTTTGGGCATCACCAAAGGCTTCAATAAGTTCTTGCAAGACCTGCAGACTCAGTGAGTTTCGCTTGGCGGGGTTTGCCAATGTGATGACAAAGTTACTTCCAACAGATTCTGTCTTTACGTACTTCATTGCCACCTCCATTTCACTCTTCAATCTAGAACTCTTGGGTCACCGTCAGCGCTTTGTGAGGTGGTATTGGGTCAAATCAGCATCATGAGTCATCTGCCAGTAGTCAACGAAGCGCCACGGCATTGGCGAAAAGACCCTTCCTTTGACATTGCGATACCAGTTCTGCATTCCTGGATGCGTCCACACCAATTCACTGTGCTCGTGATCAACTCTTTCGTTGTACTCATCGTGCACATCACGTTTGACTTCAATCGAGCCCACACCACCTTGAATCATCTGAACCAAACAACTCGTGACATATCGCAGTTGACACTCTGCTTGAAAAAACAGGCTCCCACCGTGAGCGACATTCGTATTTGGCCCATAAAGACAAAATAAATTCGGAAAATCTGGCACCGTAATTCCTAAGTATGCGCGTGGGTCGTCGTCATCCCATGTTTTGGAAAGTAGAGCGCCCGACCGCCCAGTAATTTTGATCGGCGATAACAACTTGCCGGCTTCAAAGCCCGTTGCCAAAATAATCACGTCTACATCGTGGGAAACCCCATCACTATCTATTACGCCCTTTTCGTTTATTTGTTGGACACCTGCTGTCACCAACTCCACATTTGCCTTTTGTATTGTTTTAAACCAATCGTTATCGACGAGAATGCGTTTTCCGTATGGCGGATAGGAAGGCAGAGATTTCGCTACTAGATCGGGACGCCCGACGAGTTGATCTTCTATATAAGCGGTCATTTGTTGCCGATGGCGATCGTTGTGGCGATTCATTGATCGACCTGGGTGTTCCCAATCTGGATCCCGTCGCAAAGTCTTTAGCAAGCCATCACCGAATCGCCAAAACAAACCGAACCGATACCACTCGTAGTAGTGCGGAATATTCTTAAGCAACCATCGCGCCCCATCAGAGACATCTCTGTGATAGTGCTCATTGTGGATCACCCATTGCGGTGACCTTTGAAAGATAGTGACTGACTTTGCGGTGCTCGCAACCGTGCGCAAGAACTGCATTGCGCTTGCTCCTGTACCAACAACGGCCACTCGTTTGCCGTATAAATCGACATCGTGTCGCCACTCCGCAGAGTGAAAAAGATCTCCCTCAAATGTGTCGTTACCGACGCACACATTTTTCTTAGGCCGATTCAACTGTCCTGTCGCTGATATCACTACTGATGCTTGAACGGTGCGAGAACCAACTGCATCGTGCAAGACAACGTTCCATACCTGACGCAACTCGTTCCATGTCATTTCCTCAACAGTGGTTCCGAATGCGATGCAATCACTGATCCCAAACTGTTCTGCGACGTCTTCTAAATATCCCAATACATCGTCGCGTTTTGAAAAATACCCTGGCCAATCTGTTCGTCTGGCATATGAATACGAATAAAAATGATTGGGAGTATCAACTCCTGCCTCTGGGTAATTATTTTCAAACCACGTGCCACCCAGTGAAGTATTCTTCTCGACCAATGTCCATGAGATTCCCAATCTGTCAAGAGCAATCGCTGCACCAATGCCAGATATTCCCGCTCCCACAATTAGGACAGAAAAATCTTTCTTGCTGTCTGTAATTCTCGCAGCGCTTGTGTCACTCGCCTGAGACCAAGACACATCCCTATCAACAAAATGAAGATCTTCCATAAACATTGGTACATACTCCGACCCAACTGTTTCACCGACACACACACTCATCATCTGGCTCAATCTCTGCGTATCAGGCGCATCGCTCATTTGTCGTTGCCCCGATGCCAAATCTTGCATCACTTGTGCCATTGCAGCACGAACATCAGCCACCACAATGTCTGGTAATCCGCCTGCTTCATCGGCGATCAAAGCAACATCGCGCTTTGGCAAATAGGGATCTTTCAGCCACACATCATCACCCGTGATGTGCGCCAAACACATCAGAAGCGTCGGTATTGAAGCATCTTCCAAAGCGTCGAGCAATACGTCGTTCTTCATCGTGAGTGCGCCCTCTGGGGCTCGAACCCAGGACCTGCGGATTAAAAGTCCGTTGCTCTACCGACTGAGCTAAAGGCGCGGAGGCGGAACGGAACCCAGAGCGAAACTCTCCTTGGGAACCGATCCAATGTGGTTTTCAGGCTAGTTCGGGAGAACTGAAACCGAACGGGCACGAGAACAATTACTCGGTTTGAGGACCATACCCGGCGTCCACCATTCGAGTTGCGGCGTTCCGCGCCTCTCTGGACAACTCGTCGCGATGGTCGTCTGCAGCCGATGCGAGCAGGGTCGTCCACAGCCCATGAAGTGCGGCGGCACGAAAGCCCTCGTCAGTCAACTGCCCAGCGGCCCAGGCGAAGAACGCACCGTTGTAGGACAGAAACACCTGGCGCCCGAGAGCTATCGGGTCGGCGTCGGTGCGCAAGATGCCTTTAGCCAACGCGGCACGCATCGCTGTGATCTGTAATTGCGCTGGGTCCACAGAAATTGACCTTCCGCCCCGTGCAATCCCGTTCACCGCGCCGGCAATCTGCCTGAACGCGTCACCATCAACGATGAATGCATCACACGATCCCTCAACAATCCGTACTGCCGCTGCGAGCGGGTCCTCGTTGATAGAGAGCCGGATGAGATCATCAATGAGTGAGTCGATGACCCGGTCGACGCAGGCCAGCAGAAGCTGGTCCCGCGAACCGATGAGGTTGTAGACGGTCGCGGGGGCCACGCCTGCCTGCGCCGCTATCGCCTCAATGGTCACCTTGTCTATGGGCGTGGTCCGCAGCAGGGCGAGAGTGGCATTGAGAATTGCCGTTCGGCGGCGCGCCTTGTTGCGGTCCTGCCGGCCTGGAACGGCTCCAGGGGTTGCCTCTTGACGTACCATGAATTTAGAGACTACTCTAAGTTTACTGTTTCCACCAGACACAAGAGGGGAATCAACCATGCGACACGACGTTCAGGTCCGGCTGATAGAGGAAATGCTCGGGCGTCTCGATGCTGGGACAAACATCGACGAGGGCGGCATCAGGCGCAATCCGACGTCCGCATACACCGACCCCGATCTCGCCGACAGGGAGTGGGAGACGTTTTTCCGCCACCATCCGCAGATCATCGGCATGTCGGGTGACCTCCCCGAGCTGGGTTCGTACTTCACCATCAATGATTTCGGAGTGCCGGTGATCGCCTCACGCGACCAGGACGGCACCTTCGTGGCCATGGTGAACGCGTGCCGTCACCGCGGTGCGCTGGTGGTGGAGGAGGAACGCGGTACTGCGCGCCGCCATACCTGCAGATTCCACAACTGGACCTACGACAACAGCGGCGATCTCGTTGGGCTACCGAAGCGTGACCATTTCGGTGACATCGACATGTCGTGCCACGGCCTGATCCGTCTCCCAGCTGTCGAAAAGTACGGACTTCTCTTCGTCCATCCAGATCCTGACGGGCTCATCGATGTGGAGAGTCTGCTTACGGTGGAATTTGCCGAGGAACTTGCGTCATGGAAACTCGATGAATTGGTTGTCGCCGACCGCGACAACTACGACGTGGCATGTAACTGGAAGCTGGCGAACGACACATTCGGTGAGACGTACCACTTCCCGGCGCTTCACCAGAACACCATCAATCTCGGGTTCCACGGCAATGTCTCGTGCTACGAGACGTTCGGCCGCAATCACCGTTTCCTCCTCTGCCGCCGCTCAATCGACGAGATGCGCAAGCTGCCGAAGGAACAATGGAATATCGCCGTGGCGACACTGCCCGCCTACTACCTATTCCCAAACATTCAGCTGCTTCCCACCGTCGATGGGTGCTTCTTCATCCGCATCTACCCTCGCCAAGCAGATCCTGGTCGGCACACCAGCCGCATCACCTTCTTCCTGCGCAAGGGAGTCACCGAGGCATCCGAGGGGGCGAGCGCCCGTGCCGAACAGGAGAAGACGCTCGCCCAATTATTCGCTGCAATCATCCGCGACGAGGACTACGTCATGAGTGCCAGCCAACAGACCACCGCGAACAGCGGGGCACTGAAGGAAGTGATCTATGGACGCAATGAGCGCCCGCTGCACCACTACCACAACACGTTCCGTGCGGCCTTGGGAATGGAACCACTTCCGCTCGTCGTCAACTGAGGCAACTCACGATGGGGTCACGTAACTGAAACCGCGATAATGCGTAACTGGCGGAATCCCTTGACACTGTCCCGCCTAGGGCTAGGGACTTTTGCTCCGCCTCCTAAAGGCGCGGAGGCGGAACGAAACCCAGAGCGAAAATCGCCGAGGGAGCCGAATACATCCGTTTTCCATGATAGTTCACCCAAACCGGAAACATTCATTCCTTCAACAAGGTCGCAGGGTCTTTGAGCACTTCAGTGAGATTTATCTGAAATGTGAACCAGACAGCGCACAGCACTGATCCTTGACTCTCGGAATTGAGGAGCGGTGGCTGTCTAGGCCGCGGGTGGCGAGGCTGTTCGTGCCAATTGCGTACGGCGTCGATACAACACAAGAGACTGGTCATTGCGCATGAGCAACATGACCATGAGGTCAATCCATTGGTGATTGAGATTTAGTGAGCGTGCACGTTCCCCGCGCCCAAGGTCGTTTTTAAGAACCGAGTTCAGCGACTCGGCAAGGCTGCGGTTGCCGTAGAGATTTTTCCAGTCGGCTGACCCTGTTGCCATCGCAAGGAGCACTCGCTTTTGTACACGAGCAACAGCTTCAATTGTTCGGTTGATTGCTAACTGTTGGTAGTAACGAGCTGCTTTGTCGCCGACATCTTGATGGTTCGGACTAGTTACGAGAACTTCATTAGTTTCGTTGAGACCTTTCCACTGCATGTAGCGATGCCAGAGTTCGTCGGGTGTCGGGAACTCCTCTAACGAAAGAACTGTCTCGACTTTGTCGGCATTTCCTGTTTTGTCGTGGAAAAGGAATCCATCGCCATTTGACGAGAACACGAATGGAACATCGAGGGTAACGGAGTATCCAAGGCCCTGTTGCATGCCGGCGCCCAAGGAATGGTTGTTGTCTTTGGCTTCAATTACGGCAATGGGAAGATTGGACTTATAGAAGAGGAGATAGTCGGCGCGCTTCTGTTTCCCGCGGGCCACCAATTTGCCGCGCACGATGATGCGACCATCGGTAAAGGCATATTCCCGGCGCCACCGGCTTTGGTCCCAACCTGCCTTGAGGAGGGATGGCGTAATGAAACGGTCACAAATATCTGACTCGCTCAATGACTTCTTGCTCATCCCAACCTCCCAATCATCTCTAGGTAGTTGATTCTACTTCACGGGTGTTTCTAGATGACCGAAGAGCACGATGATCGGTCTCCAACGTCATTGACTATCTACTTTGTCGTTGAAATCGATGTGTTCATCTCTAAATCGTGGAACCAATACACCCCCGCAATTGTCGGAATCTGGGCAGAAATATCGATCGTAAATTGTTGCCGTTCTTCGATAACTTCCAAAATTCGCTACATCAATCATTGAACCAACGTCCCCATGACCGAATGCGTCTTTGCTATCGCAGACCCAATAAACGACTTCTCTTTCTTCATGAACAGGTCCATTTGGTCTTGGGCCGGAACTGGGTTTAGGAATTACATTGCCATCTATATCGCGAAACAACCCTCTATGGTTTCCATTCTCTTCATACAATTTGAGAAATTCTCTTCGGAGGGTATGAAACTCCAACTTGTTATCGTCTTCACTTTTTTTTGCCTTTACCTTTTGGCGAGATTTTGCAGCTTCTTCTAGGTAGTTTTGCCAACTCATCGACTTTTCTATTCCATCCTCGGTTACATATTTTTGTCTGTTGATTGAATACCCTTCAGTCCAGCATCTGAGACATTCCGAAAATGGACGTGCTTCGATGTATGCAGCACGATCGACAAACTCTGTGTGCAAATGGTCAAGGTAATCAGCACGGTATTTTGCTGCGGAACTCTCCAATGCATTACTGATCCTTCCCAATTTCCTTAACGACAACTTGATGTCCTTAATGAATTGGCGAATCCGTTCAACCTCGCCTCGGTGGAGCAGCATCGGGTCGTCCCAGACGATTTCGGGATCAAGAGGTTCGAATTGAGCTGCCCTTTGAAAAATGGCCCAGAGAACTTCATCGCAGTATCGCGCTAGGTCAGATTTTGCTTGGGCCTCATCAGCCTCTTCCCATGCAGATCCCTTTATTGAATGTGGAATTTCCATAAACAGACCCTATCACTACAAAATCAGCGTTGCCTCTTCTGGAGATTTTCCTTTATTTGCAACGACTTTGAGGTTGTGGGATGTCCGATTGGCTTGCAATAATAGCATAGCGACGCCGCCAAATTCGACGGCCATAACTAAGGAACAACTCCAATGAAAAAATCCCCTAGAACACTCACCGAGGCGGAAGTTCGGCTCGCTTACGAAAAGGTCGAGCGCGCACTGAACCAGCTGCTCGCAAACTTTCCACACGACCTGCCTAGCCAGGGGCCATGGTGGCTTGCACCCGACTCGACCGAGGCAGAAGTTTTGCGATATGCCGCCCGCTTTGGGCGCTACCACATGGCTGAACTCGCCACCGGACTCGAACACGACATCAACAAATACTCGAGCTCTGATTTGCTCATTGACTTTAACGGCGCAGCCGGCATGAACGGCATCATGCTCGTGCTGCTCGGGTTGGCTGACCGACTGGTCGTAGTGGATCATTGCCCGGCCGCTGGTGCGGTCGCACTTGAGTTGGCCGCGTTGGTAAATGTTAAGTGCTCGTATCAGGATGTTACGAGTTTCCAAACCCATGCAACGACAGACGCGACGATACATTCCATTTTCTTACTGGCGTCGCATGCGCAAAACGTTTTGTATTTTGATGCAGAAGCAGACGCAGCACTGGAATTGCAAAATCAACGATTACTCCAAATCCTTCAAAAGACCTTTCCTGTTGTTGACACACTTTCGGCCATTTCTCTTGAGCCTGCGCGTGGTAAACGAGGGCTGCAACATCTGTTGCGTCCATGGCACGTAAATTTTTGTGCGGAGAGTTTTTCACACGTCCCGGTGGCAAAATTTGGTCGAGGGCTACGTGTCGGTCACAAAAAATACGAGGCGGCCATCCTTGCTAAGGCGTTGGTAAATTCATGAGCTTTTTTGAGGACTATCTTCCCGAAGGTCTGGGTTACACACCGCTGTGGCTTAGCCAAACTCAACAAGATTCTTTGCTTCACCTAATTGATGTGTCGAAATGGAGCGTGGATCTTGGTCGACGCACGCAACATTACGGCCGTCGATATAACTATTCGACCGGTCGAGTTGAAGGACCAGACTCTGCACCTCAATTACCAACTCTGTTTAACGACCTAGCTGAGCGTTTATATGAGGAACGTGTGATGCAACAGATTCCAGATCAGGTGATCGTGAATGAGTATCTTGTCGACGAAAACACCACTCAAGGAATTGCATCTCACAGAGATCATGTTCAGGATTTTGGTCCTGTGATAGTCACACTTTCACTTCTCGAAGGTTGGAGCATGCGATTCACTCGAGAAGGCCACAACTATGTTGACCATTTATTAGAACCTGGTTCTATTGCAGTTCTTGAAGGCGAGTCTCGTTACGAATGGGAACATTCAATCCCGCCGCGCAAATTTGAACGAGAAGGTGGAATAAAAACTCTCCGTCAGCGTCGCGTATCTGTCACTTTTAGGACGGTCAACAAATGACCAAGTATGTTCTGCCCCTTTCTGATGATGCAATTGTTGATGCTGAATTTTTGAAAAATCGATTGTCTATCGCCATGGGCTCTGGTTCGGTCGAGTTGATTAAGGAATCAGATGACATTTGTATGGTTCGAGATAATGAGAAGTATTCTGCTCAACACGATCTAGTCGGGTCACTTGTTAATGCAACTGGACTTGAACAAACGGTTGCTAGTTCTGTTGTGCGTCGTTTTCTCGAACTCAGTTTCGGATTTCAATTCTCCAAAGCACTAGAGGAATGGTTCGTTCACGCGCACCCACTACTGGCTGACTTTGCTATTAATAATCCGCAAATATCGGAAACGACTGCACTGCCAAGACGTCTCGAGATTGCATTGCGGCAACCAAAAATTCGTGATGCAGCGAGAACATATTGGGGTGAAGTCTCATGTGGTGCTGAAGCCGGTAAAGCTTTCGGTGAAGCTTTGATTATCAACGGGAAAATTAGTGAAATTTTTGTCTCATGGATGGGACTAGCTCCACCAACATTGAGAGCAGAACTGACAGATATTGAACCGTACAGTTCTTTGGCAGCGATGGCAGTCACTCCAAATTGTCGCGCAGTACTTGCAAATCTGACTCCTCGTACTGCGCTAGAAGTTGTTCGAGGAGCAATGACAGACCCTGCAATGCCGCTCACAATATTGGCAGCCCACAAACTGGGGTTTGTTGCCACGGGTCGCGACCCAAAGAGAATCATTAATGAGATCAAGAGCGCCGCTTTACGACATGACTATGGACGATGCCGTGATTTCTGTGAGTACCTTGTTAGACGAGGCCTCGAAGGACATCCGGTAACAGAGTTGAAGTCGCGTCACGACTTAGTGGTCGCAGGCAAAGTCTTAGCAAACTGTCTCAATAACCCCACTCAGCCATATTTCATGGGTGTACAAACCGGACATATCCGAGTTCTTTGTATCGGCGATGATTGGAGACTTGGTGCCGTTGCATTTGACGTCACTAGTCCAAGTTGGAAACTCGTCGAGACTAAAGGCCCTCACAACAATCCCCTAAATGAGGAACTTCACTCAGACCTTAGAAAAGCATTTTCAGAATGGGAGGCACACAATGCCCAATCCGAATAGACCTAGCTCTGTCAATGGTTCACGCGTGATAACCCTCGCCGCTTTTCCGGACGGTATTGAGTTCCCCATTGATGTACCACCGTGGGGACTTATAGAGGTGTTACAAATTTCAGAACCTATTGATATTCCTGAATATGGCAGTGGCGTTCAGGTTGTTTTCGTTTATGAGACGGAAGCAAGAATTGAGCAACACCAAGCGCTCGTCCCATTGGAATGGTTCTCATCTCAATTTCCAATGCGAACACTCGTCACTATTCCAGACTCATTGGTCGACATAGACAGCACAGTGCCGCTAAAAGAGAATCCATTGCCTACAACCGAAAATGGTGATGAAGACAAGAGTTGAATTACCAGCCTTGGCGACCACTGCATCGTTGGCGCAAGATATTTAAACCGCTACCAATGACGATTCCGGAAAAGATCTCTCCCGGTTTGTGAGATGCACCGCTAACCCATCTGTTTTGACCGTCGTCATCGTAATCATCAGTGAAGTTCTCAATAACTAAGAGCAATTCGCCCAGGCTTGGAACAGGAGTGTTGGAGGGAAGATAATTCTTCGCCTTCTCGAAAGTGATGCCGGATGGGCCCACCAATAGCGGAGTTGGATCATTGAAATTATTGGTCACTGAACCTGATTTCCAGGAAGCAACGCACATTCGCCACCCTCTTACTCCCTTATCAGTTACCTCCCCTAGATAGTCACGATAAATGGCTCCACTTCCATCATGAAAGATTGCAAGTAATCCCTCGTGCCATCCCATTCGTGGAGCATACGTTTGTCCCAGAAAATATCCCGCTAAGTCCGACTGCTGTCGACCGTCCAGTATCTGACTCATCTCGGACGGGGTGAGGGGGTCTGAATACCGCTGCATTCCACGCTTGACTGAATCAAAGAATCCCACAAAGACAAGGTACATCAACGCGCCACACCGGCTCAGAGTTGGCACCACCACTCAGCCCGTAACTGAAGTCGACTAAACGCGTAACTGACTCAGTTCACCAGTGAAACCCACCACGGGCTGGAGAATTTCGCTCCGCCTCCTAAAGGCGCGGAGGCGGAACGAAACCCAGAGCGAAAATCGCCGAGGGAGCCGAATACATCCGTCGGTAAGTGTAGTTCGCAGCCACAGAAACTAACCAACAAATTCCTAAGTGTTTTCGTGGAAAACTGGGTCGCATCGAAAATTTAGTGATGTTGCCATTGATCCATGTGTAACCCCACCACCCCTTCATGTGGTGTTTCACCATCTGATGTCGAAGAGTACGGGTACGAAAGTGCCCCAGTACTCCCAAATATGAGTTCATACTTGCCACAAACTGTCGAGTCTCCTGCCTGTCTGGCACATGATCAGCCACGACACCATTGTGACGCCGTATCGCAGAAACCCAGTTTCCTTTGGTTCGCTTACCCACATACGTGCGACCGGGCAAAATAAACGCCCCAAGAAACGGAACCCCATGAGAATAATGCTGCAACGATACTTTTTTAGGGTGCAGTTCTAGTGACAATTCATTCTGTAGAAAACCTCGCAACACAGGAATAAGTGACGCCAGGTACCTGCGGTCAGGATGAACAAATACACAGTCATCGACATACCTGCCATAGAACTTGACCCCAAGGGAATGTTTCACGAAATGATCAAAAGTATTCAAATAAAAATTTGCAAACACTTGACTACTCAAATTCCCAATGGGCAAACCACAATGCGGCGGGGAATGAAACAAACTCTTGTCACGCGGCAGACCATCCCAATCGCTACGTTTTCCTTTAACTACACAATTATTCTCTGACGATTCATGACAATCACACGACATAAAATGTGAATTATTACTTGGCCGAGCATTTCTGTTCTGACTCAATTTTGGCAGCATCATCAATCCACCGAAGATCAACTTTACGCTGACTACTCGTTCCGATTTCTTTTGTTACTGCTCCGTATCCCTCGTACCTCACTGACACGCGAACCCCTTTTGTTGCCAGATATTTAGAAACATTGCGGGCACGCGCTAGTGAGAGATTCTTAAGAAACTCGGCTGAGTCAACTCCGTTTTTACGTGCGAACCCTGAGACAAGCACGAGTCCACCACGTTTTGCCATTACTTTTGCAACACGATCAAGCTCTTTTTTATCTCCGGAATCCAATTGCGGTGAAGCGGGATCAAAAATAATGCCGTCTGACAACTTCTCACCAACCAAGACTGGTGCCGTGGGTTTCTTCACCGTGACAACAGTCTTGCATTCAAGAACAGTGGGCTCGTCATCTTCGTCGTCTTCGTCTGGTGGAGAAGGCTTAGATGTTCCTGAGATGACAATGTCTTTTAGTCCACCGATATTTTTCTTGCCCATAGGAAGCCTGGTCGTGGTCATTACGTTTCCGGCAATATCAGTTGGCACAGATGTTTTGACAAATGAATCAACTGTGAGGCCGTCGGTGGAATCCCCGTCTTTGACGACATAAATTCCTTCCATCTTGGTGGCAGTTGTTTGTGTCAAGACAACGTCTACCCCAGTATCTAGCGTCACCGTGATTGATCCACCTGGAACAATATTCTCTCCCACCGTTGCGACTATTTTTATCTCGTCTCCAACTTTCTTTTTGCCATTTGCTACAGGCGTGGTAAACGAAATTACGGTTGGATCAACAGTATCAATAGTAATTTTAAGCACCGTAGACTTTGGCAAAGTGACGTCGCCTAAGGACTGCTGTGATCTCACGAACCACACTCCATCACTTAGTGTGCCGAGGGTGCAGCTTGACTTCTTTGGGGATGCAATAAATGTGCACGACATGGTTTTGGAATCTTTTACAGCTATCACTTTTACTTTGTAGCCATTGATTCTATTTGCTACCGAAATCGTAGGCGAGTTGTCAAAGGTGATGTCATCAGTGTCTGAAATCCCTGAATCAGATGAAGCCACCAAGTCGGGTTTGGTTGATGGCGAGCTAGTTGTCCCGGGTGCATCCGTTGTAGTGGGAGCAACCGTTGTAGTGGGAGCAACCGTTGTAGTGGGAGCAACCGTTGTAGTGGGAGCAACTGGTGTGTCGGAACCAGAAGGTGTAACTGTGACGGTCCGAGCGCTTGTAGAATCACCGTTTGCGTTGACCGCCTTCAGATAGATAGTGGTGAGCACTCCGTTAGTTAGTCCCGGAATAATGATTGGACTTGTTGCGCTAGCTGGACTCAGCGCAATGTACGTCACTCCTCCGTCGATGGAATATTTATAGTTCGTAATAGCTGACCCGCCGTTTGACCCAGCCGTAAACGCAACACTTGCGGAACCATTTCCTGCAGTTGCAGCTGCAGTTGTTGGGCGCGATGGAAGACCATTTCCAACAGTGCATCCCACTTGCGAATTACTTCCGCCTACATTGCCCCAGTTGCTCTCTCCATCACCGTTTGCATTCACCGCTTTGAGGTACACGTACGTCATCACCCCTAGAGGTCGGTTGTACTCGGTGAAATCAAAAACAAATGGTTGCGTTGTCTTGGCCGGATTAAATGCCGTAAATGTAATGTTGTCAAATGAGTACTTGTAGTTTGTAATTGGCGACCCATTGTTTGACCCCTCAGTAAAAGTAAGAGACATTTGACCTGCCGAGTTGTCCGGGGCACTGCAGTTCGCGCTAAAATTAGTCGGGCGTAGAGGCGTGGAGCCCACTGCTGACGCGACACTGCCTGGCATGAATGGAATTCCAGGAGCAACTAAAGCAACACCCAGTGTGATTGTGACGATCACTCGCCGTAGTGGACTTTTCTGAACTCGGTTACCAATATCTCCGCGATGTTCCATGAGTATCCCTCTTGTCTATAAGTTATATACCTCAAAAGTATAACTTATAGACAAGAGGGATACTCTTTTAGCCGAAAAGCTCCCGTAGGATCGCCTTCTTCGTCAGTTCATCCCACGCTGTGGCATACGCAGATTGGGAATCGAACTCAAGGGCCACTCGGGAATTGGTCAGACCTTGTGCCCAAAAAGCAATGACCTCAAGATTCACAGTCGGGCTCATCCAGCCTGCCTCCATGGCTGGTCGAAATGCAGCGGCGATTGCCCGTGAATACTCGGTGTCTACGCGCACTATCTCTTGACGGAGTTCAGGCCGTGAAACCGCTGACCCAATGACATCGGCACGCAAGCGACGATACTTGGCGCGAGTAATTGAAAAAATATGACCTAGCGAGATGGAAACATTGTCATACAATTCTTCTCGAGTGGTTGCAATTGTGATTTGACGGACAAGCGCTGTCACGGTTTCTTGCGATGATCGTTTGTATCTTTCGGCCTGCGCTGCAATGATTAATCCTTCACGACTTTGAAACTCTCGATACAGGGTTGGCGCAGTGCATCCGCAATCAGCAGCAATCGTATTTGTCCGAATTGCAGCTTCACCGTCTTTTTCAAGAACTGAAATCGCGCGCTCAAGGATCTTGTCTCGGGGAGATGATCCAGTTTGCACTCTTTCACTCTGACTCATATCCTATGAAGGCTCTCTCTGTGGATAGCTGGCAGATAACTATCTTGGACCCCGTTTGTCGGTCCGTCTGTTATGAGGCTAACAGTGTTTTTGGTGAACCCAGGTCACAGTAACTGGCTTTGATGTGTTGATTTTTGCATTCGCCTCTGTTAACTTAGCGTCCCGAGGAAGCGCAATGTGTCCTGACCCCCTGAAATAGGTCCATCTCCTATGAGATCAGTAATCCCGTAAGAATGGGGTTGGGAGGATGGATATGAAACGGACCAGACACACACCTGAGCAGATTGTGCGCAAACTGCGTGAAGCTGACCGGTTGTTGGCGGAGAGTATTCCGCTAGCTGAAGTGATGCGACATTTGGAGATATCTCATCAGACGTATCAGCGGTGGCGTAGCCAATATGGGGCGATGCGACCTGATGATGTGGCACGACTCAAAACGTTGGAACAAGAAAACGCCCGATTGAAACGTCTACTCGCCGAGAAGGAACTCGATAACGACATGTTGAGGATGGTTGCTAAGGGAAAATGGTGACCCCGAACCAGAAACGGGTCGCTGTGTTGGCTCTTGTTGACGAGTTCGGGGTGTCTCAAAGAAGAGCGTGTCTGGTGGTTGGCCAGTATCGCAGCACACAACGTCACAAACATGTTCGCAGGCCTCAAGTGGCGTGTTTGCGGCAACAGATCCGGGCGTTGGCGGTGAAATATCCTCGTTATGGGTATCGGCGTGTTCATGTGATGTTGTTGCGTGACGGGTATCAGGTGAATCGTAAACGGGTGCAACGTTTATGGCGTCTCGAGGGTTTGCATGTGCAACGCCCTAAACGTCGCAAAACCAAGATTGCCCGTCAACCGATTATTGTTCGGGGCACATATCCGAATCATGTGTGGGCGATCGATTTTCAGTTTGATGAAACAGCTGACGGACGACCCGTGAAGATTTTGAATGTGACTGACGAGTTCACTCGTGAAGCGCTCGCCACGAACGCAGCACGCCGGATCACTGCAGCAGGCACGATGGCTGTTCTTGATCAGATACGCGAACATCGTGGCGTACCACAGTTTCTGCGGATGGATAACGGACCAGAGTTCATTGCCGACACTCTGCGTGACTGGTGCAAAGAACAAAACATTCAAGCAAACTATTGCGATCCAGGTTCACCCTGGCAAAACGGTCGCGTCGAATCGTTCAACTCGAGACTCAGAGACGAACTACTAACCAGAGAAGTGTTTGATTCGATGTGGGAAATCCGTTTCATGCTTGAAGAACACCGCAACAACTACAACCATTACCGCCCGCACAGTGCGCTTTCCTATCTGACCCCGGTCGAGTTCGCCACTAAATGGTGGGCCGAAAACCCTGTGTTAGCCTCACAACAGGTGGACCAATAAACGGGGTCCAGGACAGTGTATGACTTGTGCACTTTTACCATCAGGGAAATTGAGCGTCGTTACAAAAGTCATTTCATCAACCTAGCGACGGACGCTTCAAGTACGTCTCATGGACTTCTTGAACCCGAGCAATTGCGATGGTATGACATACGGTGGCAAGGTGAAATCCACGTTGCGTGCCTCAACCGGATCACGAGATCAGCGGGTCAAAGGTGTAGCAAGCGGGCGAGAGTTCATCGCCATCGTGACGGCGCTGATGGCGAGTGGTGCTCTCGCCATTGATTTAATGCTGCCAGCTTTCCCAGACATGCGACAAGAATTTGGAATGTCTCCAGACTCAACGCAAGTGGGCTGGATCGTGACCGCATTTTTCTTGGGCATGGCAGTTGGACCGTGGATATACGGGCCAGCATCCGATCGATATGGACGGCGTGGTTTGTTATTTGGGGGAATGGCCCTTTATTTAGCGAGCGCTCTCCTTGCCTGTGTTGCACCATCGTGGGAATGGGTAATTGTGTCACGCTTTGTGTGGGGACTCGGAGCGGCAGCGCCACGCACGCTGAGCATCGCGATGATTCGCGATCGGTATGAAGGAAATGCAATGGCACGTCTGATGTCCAACATCATGGCAGTATTTTTGCTAGTGCCAATCCTTGCCCCCGGGATTGGAGCAGGATTAATCGCTATCGCACCGTGGCGAATTGTTTTTTGGTTTCCTGCTGTCATCGCGAGTGTCCTCATGCTGTGGGCGACGCGACTTCCTGAGACATTGGAGCCAGAGCGACGTCGAGCGCTCACTCGTTCAGCATTTGTTCAAGCCCTCAAAGAAGTAGTTGGCCGCAGACAAACTGTTTGCTTTACGCTAGCTATTGCTTTTTTGTTCGGAGTCATGGCCGCGTATCTGGCAAGTTCAGAAGTAATTCTCTCTGATGTATACGGCTACGGTTCATGGTTTCCATTGTTCTTTGGATCCATTGCCATCATGCTCGCACTTAACTCGCTTAATAATGCGCGCCTGGTTCACAGTGTCGGTATCACGCAACTCGTGCGTCGCATGGTGGTGGTGGCAATGTGTACGTCGTTCGTATTTCTGCTTATTTCACGCCTCAATCACGGTCATCCCAACTTCTGGCTCTATGCAATCAGCCTCGCGTGCGTGATACCAGTTGCTCAGGGTCTTGTGCCAGTCTGCAATACAGCAGCAATGATTCCGCTTCCGCATGTTGCCGGAACTGCGTCAGCGATCATCAGCACTGTCACAACTGCTGGCGGTGCGTTACTCGGAAATATTGGTAGTTCTGCTTTTAATGGAACTGTGCAACCATTGGCAATTGCGCTGATGGCATACGTGCTTATTGCTGCTGTGCTGATTCTCATTGGTGCAACATCCAGCAAGACTGAGAACTATCTTTTACCCACTACAGCGCATTGAGTGCGTGCAGATGCTCAAAGTATTCAGGAGTTCGAAATGATTCATGTCTGCGTTGAATCTTTTGCAATGTGAAGTCATCTGCATTTGCGACATCGGTCATTGTTAATTGTCCAACATGACGGTAGGTCCCATCGTCAAAAGCATGACGAACATGTACAACGGCTCCATTCTCGTCGCCAATCTGTCCAGTACCCATGTATCCGTATCCTTCAACCAGATTGCTCGTAATACTTGATTGAAATCCCAGTCTTAATAACAACTTGTCACTCGCATTCTGCAGGACCTCTGGGCTAACAGTGAGCAAGAAGTTTTCTTGCTGCCGTATCCAGCTCTTAACGCACGAGTTGGTGATGACGTATCGAAAGTCATCTGAGTGATTGACAGCACCACCGTGCAGTAACCGACCGTCAAACATCAAAACGGTTCCGGCTTTGGCTTCGAGATTGATTGGCTTGGGCAACTTGCCGTACAGGCCATTGACCCCGCCATCACCGTTTGGTCGATGTGACCCAGGAATATGCAGCGTGCCCCCGTTGACCTCGTCAACATCTTGCAAGATATACATCGTGTTCACCAATACAGGCGCCTCGCTCGGGTTGTACGGCGCAATAAAGGTCTGGTCTTGATGCATTGACTGTGGATGACATTTGGGATACGAGATATTTGACAAGAAACTAAAGTGGTTCCATTTGCTACCAAGTGACTCGTTCAAGATCTGCTCAATCAGTGGGCCAGCCTGCACACTCTTGGGATTATGTTCTAGGCAACCTACGAAATCATCTCCCTTATTAACGAGAGCCCAAACGTGTTGTTGTGACGCGACAACATAAGCAATTCCGAGTTCGCGCTCTGCTTGGGCTTGCTCTGCGATACGGGCCCGCATGCGAGTGTATTGTTCCTCGGATAGTCCGTCCTCAATCAGACAGTAACCCCACTCAAAAAGATCTTTGCGTAATTGAACAATATCTTTTGTGGCTTGTGGAGTCTTGATGTTTTTCCAATACTCATGCTTACGAGCAACGGTGGTGTCGTAGTACCAACCTTGTCCCCACTCAAGTTCTGCACCGGCCTTAGGTGGAGTGAGCCACTGATTATTGATGAAGATCGACGAGTACGGCTCGGCCGATCTCAGGAACTCTCCATATGGACGAAATGCTTCAAGAGATGACTCTTTGACTGCTTCCGCGCTGAACTCCACTGGAATCGACATCATGACCCCCATGACTTGCTCTGGCACATCATAATTCCTGACATCACTACTAGCGAAGTTCGATGGCTGGCGTGCCGGATTCAAAATATCCGATGCTGACCCACGTACCTTCGCTCACTAGATCGCGCGCAACATGCGGTGCGACAGCAGCCAGCAACCCACCCGATGTTTGTGGGTCCATGCATAGTGCGACATACGTTTCGTGTGCATTGATCACGGCGTGATCTCCGACATACGAGCGGTTGCGAGCATCGCCACCCGTGCGAGTCCCAAATACTGCAAGATCATGCGCGCCTGAGTAGAGCGGCAGTGACATCGTGTCAACAATAAATTTTATTCCAGAGCGTTCGGCTATTTCCCATCCATGACCTGCAAGTCCGTATCCGGTGACATCAGTAACGGCATGCACATCAATGGCATATCGGCGCAGATCTTCGGCAGATTTTTTGTTTAGCGTGCGCATTCCAGCAATCACTTCACGTTTTTGCTCACTGGTACCACCTGCCGTGACAAGACCTGTACCTATTGGCTTGGACAAAATTGCGACGTCACCTGGCTGGGCACCACCCTTGCGAAAAATATGCCGCGGGTCAACTACTCCTTGTACGGCAAGTCCAAAGATTGGCTCAGGATTGCGAATCGTGTGCCCTCCTGCAATCGTGCCACCAGCGGCAATAACTGTTTCTGAAGCACTTGCAAAAATTGCAGCGATTACATCGCGGGGAAGTTCTTCTGGAAACGCTGCAATGTTGACAGCCAGCACCACGCGTCCACCCATTGCAAAAACATCACTGCACGCATTGGCTGCTGCAATCGCGCCAAAATCTGCAGGGTCATCGACGAGTGGCGGGAAAAAATCTGTTGTGCTGACCAACGCAAGATCATCAGTGAGTTGATAGACAGCTGCGTCATCAAAAGGAGCAAGACCCACCAACAGCGACGAATCAAATCCCACTGGCAATTCCTGTACCATTTCAGCCAACATTGTTGCACCCCATTTGGCGGCGCACCCGCCACACGACGTCCATTCGGTGAGCCTGATGGGAGAAGCGTTCTTAAGCACGCAATGCAAACTACTAGGTTGAAAAGGTGGCACCATCAGCAACGCATCCGCCGTCTATCGACACCATCGCTCGAGCCCTCGCCGCCCAATCCACGCTGCCCCACTCACTTCTTGTTGATTGTGCTCGCCGCGCAGTCGTTCAAACGCCAAATGATGCGCTGTCAGCAGCGCAAAGACTCACGAACGATCTTGAAACTGCATTACTCACCGAAGTCATCAATGCAACTGGTGTGTTGTTACACACCAATCTGGGCCGAGCACCACAAACAACAATTGGTTCAGGTCGACCAACAAATCTTGAATATGACCTCGCAAGCGGGGAACGCGGATCGCGCCAAACATCAGCATCAAGATTAATTTCTGTTCTCACTGGTGCTGAAGCCGCAATTGTTGTCAACAACAATGCTGCTGCTGTGATATTGGTGCTCGCAGCACTTGCATCTAATCGTGGCGTTGCCGTGTCGCGCGGCGAGAGTGTTGAGATTGGCGGTGGTTTTCGTATCCCCGATGTGATGGAGCAATCTGGCGCACATCTTGTAGACGTTGGCACAACAAATAGAACGCGACTAAAGGACTACAGCAAGGCGATTGAATCAAAACGTAACGACATCGCGCTCACTATGAAAATCCACCCATCAAACTTCGCAATTCAGGGATTTACTCAAACAACATCCGTAGCAGAACTGGCAACGTTGTCCGTACCAGTGATTGCTGACATTGGATCAGGCCTAATTGATAACACGTGTCCGTGGTTGCACGGACATGTCGACCGTGTCCCTTCATGGCTAGGTAATGAACCAGCAGCACGTCAAGCACTAAGCGACGGTGCAGCCCTGGTGATGTTCAGTGGCGACAAACTATTGGGTGGGCCGCAATGCGGAATCATCGCTGGGCGTGCAGACCTTGTCCAAACATGTGCCTCACATCCATTGATGCGGGCGCTAAGACCTGGTGGCCATACATTATTGATGTTGCAATCTGTACTGCTTTCGTATTGTGCGCGCACCGTCTGCACTGATGTTTCGTTTTGGAAAATGGTGGCGACACCGCGAGCAATCCTGGAGTCACGTGCCGCAGAAATTGTGCGGCGATCCGGCATTGGTTCAGTTGTCTCACTTGATTCACTTGTCGGGGCAGGTTCTGCGCCAGGCTCAACAGTGCCATCAGTCGGCATCGCTCTTACGGGCGATCACAGTACTGCTTTGCGCGCGCACGACATCGCTGTGATTTCTCGAACCGTCAACAACACCACATACCTTGACCTGCGCAGTGTGGCACCACAAGACGACGCCATCGTGGTTGCCGCACTCACTGCCCTTTGCTGATTCCATGACAGTCATCGCCACTGCTGGTCATGTTGATCACGGAAAATCGTCTCTTGTGCAAGCCATTACTGGTACGAATCCAGATCGTCTTGCCGAAGAACAAAGACGCAACATGACAATTGATCTGGGCTTTGCTCATGTCACCACCCCACGGGGCCAGACCTTGAGTTTTATTGATGTACCCGGACATGCAGATTTTGTCCGCACAATGGTTTCAGGAGTTAGTGGTGTAGATATTGCACTGCTCGTCGTTGACGCACTGGAGGGTTGGAAACAACAGACCGAAGAGCACATTGGGATTATTGAAGTTCTGGGAATCTCCCGCGGTGTTGTGGCACTCACTAAAAGCGACAAAGTTGACGCGCTCATGTTGGCGGACAGAACGAAGCAGATTCAGACACGCCTTGATGCGACTACGGTTGCTTGGTCGGCCATCGTCCCCACATCAGTGATGAACGACGCCGGAATCAACACTCTTGTCCGTGAACTAGAAGACCTCGTCACGAGGGACTCTCCTACGACCAAACATAATCGCCCACGACTATTCATCGATCGCGTCTTCAGCATGACTGGTGCCGGAACAATCGTCACTGGCACGCTCGAGGGCGCCCCACTGACTACTGGCACTGAGGTGACCGTTGCCCGCACATCACAACGCGCTCGTATTCGCGAGATTCAAACACATGGTGAGGTCATCACAAGTGGACAGCCAGGCACACGATGCGCAATCAACCTCGTAGGCGTGGATACAAATGATGTACGGCGAGGTGATGCACTCGTGCTCGAGGATGACTGGTGGTCAACGATTCTTTTTGATGCCCAACTCACAACGCTGAGTTCAATTCATCATGCAGTTACAAAGCGCGGCAGTTTTACTGTTCATATCGGAACGAACAGTCAGTCTGTAAGCATGCGATTGCTGAGAAATGACTCTATTGAACCCGGTGATAGCGGCATCGTGCGTATTCGTCTGTCTCATCCGCTGCCACTTGTCCCAGGAGATCGATTTCTGCTTCGTGACACCGGCGTTAGTGCAACTATCGGTGGTGGCGTCATCTTTGATGTTGATCCGCATTCACACCTTCTTCACATCAATCCAGACGGCGACGTCAATGACCTGCTTGCTGGAAGAGGCTGGCTCACTGCAGACATTGCACGCAGACTCACCGGCAAAGAAGTTCCGACCGTCGTTGGAGATTGGGTAACGACCCCCGAAGTGTTCGCCGATTGTCAGTCAGTTCTATCGGACCGACTCACCACAGAAATAACAATTGATATCAACACACTTGCACCACATGAGCGTGATGTTTTGCTCACGCTTGAAGGTGTCAGCATCAGCAATGGGCTTGTCCGACGCGGCACTAATGATCCACTTTTGCAACATCCGTATGTTGAAATGTTTCGCGACGCCGGAGTCGTAACGCCTGAGACGGATCAACTCGACCGCAACATCATGCGCCAACTCGTCCAGTCGGGAGTTCTCTTTGAGCACGACGGCATTGCTTTTCATCGTGACACGCTCCACGGTCTGCGACCACAGATAAATGCATTGTTGCAGGCCTCTCCAAATGGATTCACGGTGTCTCAACTGCGCGAGGCGCTCGCCATCACTCGCAAACACGCCATCCCACTGGTGGCATGTCTCGACAAGATTGGTTTGACTCGACGCACTGGTGACATTCGCACGGCAGGAAGTAGGTGGTGATGGCGGAGGCGGACGGGAATCGAACCCGCCAGACGGGGTTCGCCCGTCTCGTCTGTTTTGAAGACAGCGAAGCCCACCAGGTGCTCAGACGCCTCCAATCACGAGGGTAGCGTTCGGCTATGACTTCTCACGCCCCCAAACTGCCCGACGGATTAGTTGTTGTCGTAAAACGGGACTGTGCCACCTGTCAGATGGTGGAACCCTTGTTAGCCCTTGTTGCTGCATCTGGAGCCAATCTCACCGTGTACACGCAAGACGACCCGACATTTCCAGAATCTGTATCAGCAATTTATGATTCCAACCTTGCATTCTCATGGCATCATTCGATCGACACAGTTCCGACGCTGATCACCGTAGTGAACGGTAAAGAGACAGATCGCACTTTTGGTTGGTCGCGCACTGATTGGCAACGACTCACTGGTCTTGATGATCTAGGTGAAGACCTCCCCGTCATGCGACCAGGGTGCGGCTCAATGAGCGTAGATCCAGATCTTGTTGATGCATTGCGGGTTGCATTCACCGATACTCCATTCACTTCAAGGCATGTTGAATTTTCAACCAACGAAGATGAATTCGAAGCAATGTACGCGCGCGGATGGACTGATGGTCTGCCAGTCGTCCCGCCAACACCAGAGCGAGTTTTGCGGATGTTGACTGGCACAACACGGGCACCACAAGATGTGGTCGCGATTGCTCCGCCTAATTTAGTGGAACTTACTGTTGAAAAAATTGCCATTAACGCTGTGATGGCGGGTTGCTTGCCTGAGTACCTTCCGTGGGTCATTGCTGCACTGGAGGCTGTCTGCACGGACACTTTCAATATGCACGGAGTTCTTGCCACAACGATGCCTGTTGGTCCCGTCATCATCTGCAACGGACCCGCAACACGCGCGATTGGAATGAATAGTGGAATGAACGCATTTGGCCAAGGAAACCGCGCCAATAACACGATTGGTCGCGCCGTACAACTCACTATTCGCAATGTTGGCGGAGGTCG
Organism: Actinomycetota bacterium; assembly: GCA_005790505.1. Taxonomy (GTDB): domain Bacteria; phylum Actinomycetota; class Acidimicrobiia; order Acidimicrobiales; family Ilumatobacteraceae; genus UBA2093. The sequence goes on along the minus strand of SXUP01000017.1, from coordinate 93,240 downwards.
CCCCGGCGAAGTAGACCGTGCTACCCATGGCAATCCCGGAAAAATCTCTTTTTGTTTTGCCGAAGACGAAATCGGCTCACCGTTCACGTCGCTGGCAACAGAACGAGGTGTAACGCCCGGACAAAATGCAGTCACCGTTTTTGCCGGTGAAGGTCCGCGATGCGTTGTGGACCAACTTGCTCGTACCGCTGACGAACTCACCAATTCACTCGTTGCATGTCTTCAAACTGTTCATCACCCAAAACTTGTGATCGGATTCGATGCTATTTTGACTATCAGTCCAGATCATGGGCGACTTTTTGCCGAAGAAGGATGGACCCGTGAGCACTTAATCGCCCAGCTCATTGAGCGCTCCCGCACACCAGGCGACCAACTTGTGCGGGGTGCACGCGGAATGGCCGAAGGTATTCCTCCTCACTTGCACGACGCCACGCTTCCCAAATTCAGACCAGGCGGAATATTGCTCACATTCGCAGGAGGTGGTGCTGGACTCTTTTCGTCCATCATTGCTGGATGGGCAAATAGCGCCATTGGAAGTGATCCTGTGACTCGCATAGTCGGGTCGTGACATACTTATTAGCAATGACTTCCGCTGGCCTTACCATTCTTGATCCAACAAACGAGTCGATTCCCGCGACACGACAACTATTGTCTCGGCCTGTCAGTGTTTCGGGTCTCACAGTTGGATTGCTAGATATTTCTAAACCGCGCGGCAACGTCTTTCTTGATCGGGTTGAAGAATTACTGATTAGCCGCGGTGCAAAGGTATTGCGTTTCTCCAAACCAACTTTTACAAAGCCTGCTCCGGTTGACATGCGACATGAGATTGCGATGCAGTGCAACCTAGTTATTGAAGCCCTTGCTGATTGAGGCAGTTGTACGTCGTGCAGTGTGCATGACATCGCAGATCTTGAACTTCGGGGCATTCCATCAATGTTTGTGGCTTCGGCTGAGTTTGTTTCAGCAGCAAACTCTCAATCTCTTGCATTAGGTTTTCCTGACATGAAACGCGTGTTCACAACGCACCCAATTCAAGACCGAACAGACGAAGAAATGCGGTTACTCGCTAACAAATATTTTGCTGAGATTCTGGCTTGCATCACCAACCAAGAGTCCTAGAGACCAATCCGGGTTCCTGCATCTAAATCGTCTGCCGCAGCAAAAGCTCTGCGCACGAGCGAGTCCATGAGTGCAGCACCACGCTCGTTGGCCGGATCAAGCGACAAAATACTGGCTCCAAATGACGTGCAGAAAAATAGCACGCCTTCAGCGAGTCCTTGAAATATTTTTTCTTTATTTGCCCACTCAGCCGACACACCACCATCCAGCAAACCCTTGACGTAGCGATCAATCAACTCGTCTTGCATTGTTCGGCGCATCTCCCGTGGCAAGTTCGTTCCGATGAAATACACAAGATCAGTGGTGCAGGGAGCACGCATTGACAACTGCCAATCAATCAGTGTGAGCGTTTCATCCTCCCCAAAAAACATGTTGTCCAACCTGAAGTCACCATGCGACAATGTGCATGGCCAATTGCTGTACGTCTGAATCCAACTCTCAACCATGGGAGCGAACGTCTCACACCACCGCAAGACACGAGTGGGTAAAGATGATTCATACCTCTCCAGAAAGGTAGGCCAGCCCACCTCAAACAAAGAACCGATTGTCGCTGTCATTGGATCAGAAATAGTGGGCATCCAATCAAGAAGCGCCAAATCTGGATGATCAAACCATGAACTATGCAACGTTGCCGCAGCATCAATCACGCGACGTGCTTGATCTGGTGTCGGGCCAGCCACTTGATCACCCGACTCCGCCGGCGCAAGATCTTCAAGAATTAGTGCATACGGCTCAGCCGTTGAGTACAAACACTTTGCCAGTCGAACATCGCCCATCCGCGCCGCAACCTCAGTATAAAAACGGTGCTCGCGTTCCCACACACGCATCATCTGTCCCATCACTTGGCCGCCGGGGTCTGTCGTTGGGAGTTTGACAATCACGCTCTTTGGTACGCCGACACCGTTGAGTTGAACACGACCAAGTTGACCCATAAAGCCCTGTCCAGCACCAATGATTTGCACAGAAAACTCTGTCACTTTTGCGGATAATGCATCTGAGAGCCATTGCGTTGACAACTCATCCATAGTTTGCGGCGTTTTGATCATGTTGGTCATCCCCCCAGATGCTCAGGCTCAAAAGATGAGTTGTGTTAACACTACTTCTTGTTGATAGTTGGATTTTCCCCGTTTGTCCGACGCGCCATCACTGCAGTTCCAGGTGGATCAATGGCCCACAGCGGAGATGTTCCCCACTCGTCGCCATAAATGAGTTGGTTCATCGGCAATCGTCGCACCGGACCATGATGACCGACGGGTCTACCAAGCGTGATTGCACCAGCTAACGCAGTGTCATCTGGAATATTTAGCAGCGTTCGCAGTTCTGTTTCTGCAAAACCCTGAAAACCAGTCAAGACTCCACCATATCCAAGTGCTCGCGCCGCTAATAAAATATTTTGACATGCTGGATACACCGATGCACCTTCTGACGGTGTCGGTTCGCGGTAGCGCACGAGACACGCCAAGACCAGAACCGGTACGCGAGAGAAATTATCTACATATTCTTGCATCACGTTTGCCATTCGTGATTTTGGTGAATCTGTATGAATGCCGGTACCTGCGTCATAGCCATCGCTGATACGTTTTTGGGCCCACATCTTTTGTGCGCCTACTGCAATGAGTGCCTTTGCTTGCTGGGCGACGGCTGAATCAGTGAGAACAAGAAACCGAAAAGGTTGCCTGTTTGAGCCACTCGGCGCTCTGGTTGCCGCGAACATGATGTCTCGCAACACGCCTTCTGGGACAGGTTCGTCAACATATCGACGAATCGCACGCGTAGTTGAAAGACCTTCAAGGAGTCCAACAACATCTGCCGCTGAGTACCCAATCTCGTTGGTGCCCATTAGCGAATCTTACTATGTGTCTTGAAAACACAAAGGGTGGAGTTAGCAAGCCGCTCGACTTGTTAACTCCACCCATGAGTGAATTTTCGTCACATTACGACGAAAAGAGTTGTTTTATTTTTTTGTTGACGGCGGTGGGGCGAACCCCATTGCTTTGGAAAAAGCTTCCTGCTTGGCTCCGAGCAACCTGCCCATAACTTGTGGGTCTGGCATCTTTTTTGTAGCAGCCGCATCAAGTATTACTTTGACGATTTCGGTGCAATCGGCGATACCGGCAGTGGTGCAGGCGGCTTTAATTGATGCTTCTGTTGGCATAGGCATCTGAGTGCCTGAGCCACCCTGCTGCGGTTGACTGCCTGGGCCACCCTGCGTTGGCTGTTTTGGCTGACTGCCTGAGCCACCCTGCGTTGGCTGTTTTGGCTGACTGCCTGATCCACCCTGCGTTGGTTGGTCGCCTGGGCCCATACCCTCTGGCGGGGCAGAAATACCGTACATTTTTTTGCAATTATCCGAAGACTGTTTGAGCAATTGTTTACACATGGTATCCCACTTTGAGGCAGAAAGTTTGGCCCAGTTTGGCCCAGTTGAAGTGAACATCAACTTGCAATCTGCCGCTCCGAATTCTTTCGAGCAGTTATCGTCAAAAGAGTTGTTCTTGTCGTCAATCTTGCCTAGAACTGTGTCTAACTTGGTATTTCCAGTTGACTTGCCCTTCTGTTTTGAAGAAGCTTCGCCAGAACCTTCTTCGTCTTCTTCTTCTTCTTCTTCAGCAGGAGTAAATGTGAACGTGTATTCCTTGGATGTGGCGGCCTTGTTTGAACCAGATTTTGCGACTACAACTCGGAAAGTAAAGTCACCATCAAGCCATGCATCATCTTCGTCAGTTGCGTCGATTTTGAACGATATTTTCCCAGACTTGGATCTTGCTTTCGCCGCTTCATCCCACTCATCGTCTTCATTAAGCAGTTCTAGAACAGCACTTCTGGATGGAGAAGTTGAAGAAATCGTGACCACAATTTTACAATTGTCCTCGGATTCCCCTTCAATCATTTCTTCTTCACCTTTGCAGTCGCCTGTCACGCTGAACTTGACAGTTTGAGATTTTTTAGGTGCGGCACTTGTCACCTGTGTGGTGGCCAGTAAACCAAATACGGTCAGAGCCGATACGAACATTATTTTCATGCTTTTCATCACACATCTCCTTGTAACTATAGGAACGATTTTTAACCTAGCCGAAACACTACCCGATATCCATGATTTCTGCAAGGGGGCATTTGATGAATGGGCAACACAACTGCCCCACTGTTAATCGGCAAGACTGAGGCTGATGAGGACTTTGGTGCCCCGCAAATATGCCCTGTTTCTAGGCGCAGGCCTTGTCATTGGGCTCTTTGTGGCAATCTGGTGGTTATCACTTGACCCCAAGGTGGTCACGGTCAGCGACGCACTCGACGAATTTAGAGATCGGGTCACGACCACGGCAACAGCAGCGACGGCTAACCCGCGCGGAAATCACGTAATTCCCCCGCCCGGCGTCTACACATACGCCACGGTCGGCCAAGAATCCCTAGACGGCCCACTCACCGAGAGCCACAGTTATCCGTCCGAATCAGCCATCACGATTACGCCATCTGATTGTGGCTTTGACTGGAGATGGGACGTCTTTGAAAGACGTTCCGACATCAATTCATGGTGTTGGATAAATGGCGATTTGCTTGAATCAAAATCGACCACTGATCATATTTTTTTTAAAGTTCACGATAAGCGAACGTTTGTCTGTGAACCAATTGCGGTGGTGTTGCCTTCTGACCTTGCAACAACACTGTCATCAACCACATGCACAGGATCTGACACGGTGAACGCACATACCGCTCAGATAACTGGCGCCGAAAAACTTTCGGTCGGCAGTGACACTGTAGACACGGTTGTCGTAACGTTTAAAGATGTTGCTGGCAAAAAATCCAGTGGCATCTCCACTGTCACTCTTTGGTTGCGCCCATCTGATGGATTAATTATAAAAATGAACCGTGTTGCTGATATCAAAAATGACTCAATTATCGGAGCCATCCACTACACCGAGAACATCACTCTTACGCTTACATCTTTGACACCACAGAAATAAACCGTTCAGGCTGACAGTTCAAGTCCCGCAAGGTCTCCATCCGCACGCCATTTTTCAAGAACTTGGATAAATGCAACCGACCCACCACCAAAGGAACCATTTTGAACTGCCCGATCATTGGGCTTACCTTCATTGTTGTAATAGCCAGGAGTGCATGATTCTAGAAACTTAACATTCATCTGTGATAACGAAATAATCTTCTGCACCCATGCGTTTTCTGCTTCTTGCTTGACTTCAATCTTTGTTATTCCATTTTGTTCGGCATGATTCAGGATGTATCCAAGATGTATCGCCTGCTCGCTCAACATGTGCGGGAAATTCACCGTAAACCCAGATTGCAAGTTGCTGATAATAAAACAATTTGGGAATCCATGACTGTGAAATCCATGAAGAGTTGATGCGCCTTCTGCCCACTTTTCGGTGAGAGTAACGCCATTTCGACCAATAATTTCATAACCAGCGCGGCGAGAATACTCTGTTCCGACTTCAAAGCCGGTGGCGTAAATAATGCAATCTAGTTCGTATTCCACGCCATTGGCTACAACTCCGCGTTGCGTTATGCATTCAACACCTTTGCCAGCTGTGTCTACCAGAGTTACATTCGGGCGGGTAAACGTCTGCAGGTACTCGTCATGAAAACATGGGCGTTTGCAAAACTGTCGGTAATAGGGCTTGAGTGCTTCGGCAGTGGAGTTGTCATGAACAATCTGATCAACACGAGAGCGAATCTGTTCCATTTTTTCAAAGTCAGCAAGTTCCATTGTTGATGCAAGGCCTTCGGGTGAAAAATCTGCATTTGCGTTGTTACGCACCATCAACAGCAACTTGCCAATAATGTCGGTCCAGCCATCGCCTACAAGATCTTCAGATTCAGGAATTCCCGACACCAAGTTGTTGAAGTTCTCCATGCGCCGTTTCTGCCAACCTGGCTGTAGTGATTTTGCCCACACCGGGTCGGTGTCTCGATTATTGCGAACATCAATGGATGACGGTGTGCGTTGAAAAACAAAAAGTTCTCCGGCTGTGGCTCCAATATGCGGGACACACTGCACAGCCGTTGCGCCAGTACCGATGATTCCGATGCGTTTTCCGGCAAGTCCTGTTAAGTCACCATCAGAGGTTCCGCCTGTGTAGTTGTAATCCCAACGACTCGTATGAAAAGAATGCCCTTGATAGGTTTCGACTCCGGCAATTCCGGGAAGTTTTGGTCGGTGAAGCGGACCATTTGCCATACACACAAATCGTGCCCGAATACGATCGTCGCGATTTGTTGAGATGATCCACCGTCGAGCTTCGTCATCCCATCGCACTTCCGTTACTTCCGTTTGAAAACAAGCATTGCGATACAGATCAAAGTGTTCTCCGATAGCGCGACTATGTTTTAAAATCTCGGGAGCATGCGTGTATTTTTCTTTGGGGATATAGCCCAATTCCTCAAGAAGTGGCAGGTAGATATACGACTCAACATCGCATGCAGCCCCCGGATATCTGTTCCAATACCAGGTTCCTCCAAAATCTCCACCCTTTTCGATGACTCGCAAATCTTGAATACCCGCTTCGCGGAGGCGTGCTCCTGTCAGTAAGCCGCCGAAACCACCACCAATGATGACGACTTCAACATCGTCACACAACGGTTCGCGGACCAATGGTTCGACATATGGGTCATTGAGATAGTGGGCAAAATCACCAACAACATCTTGGTATTGCTCATTGCCGTCAACGCGTAGACGCTTGTCGCGCTCTTCACGATATTTCTCGCGCAGCGCATTGGGGTCGAAAGTTGTTTTTGTGCTCGCCTCAGCAGGTACAGATTTCATCAAATAATCACCCAATCACTTCATAAACTTCGTAGTCAACTTTATTCTGGCCTGGCTTGCCTATCGCCACGGCTTGTAAATTATTTAGCCAGGAATATTTTTCATCTCCGGTCTGAAATAAAGGTGCTGTCACGATTTGGGGACCATCTGGTCCGGGAGCCATGACTCCGAAGTACGTCATATAAATAGACGCACCATCATCAGTTGTCAAAACAATCCGCACGTCAAGCTGTGCTGTGCCGTCGGCGCGCATTGTCAGCCAGTCAGCGCCGATGTTTGCGATAGTTCCACTTGCTCGTGGACCACTGAAAGTTCCACCCGTAACTGGGACAATGACTCTTGTTCCTAGTGGTCCATTTGGAACCACGACTGGATCAGCGAGGGTTGCGTTAATCGTAAACAAATACTCGACGGGTAGTGAGGTGATATTTTTAGGCATGTTTTGATGATACTGTGACCCATTAGAGGTTGCGCTACGGGCGCCAACGAACCCGAGTCAGGGTCCAAGTACTTGTCCAATAAAGATCACCATTTGCTCCCACTGCTGGAAATACCACCGTTTGAATCGGACTTTTCGTGTCGATGCGAACTTTTTCTTCGCCCGTCTTGATATCAAGCACCACTAACTGCTCTTTGACAGCATCTTCAGGGCGATAGTCCGCGGTCACAAGTTCCCCAGTGTCGGGATAAAACACCATATGACTTGCATGATTTTGTTGTCGTGTCCACCGTGGAGTCATTGAGCCATCATCATCAAAGTCAAACGCTGTGATCACCCCATTGCCGCTGTCGTATCCAACGGCGATACAACGACGTTCGTCAATAACGGGGGGATTAGCAATGACTCCATTTTGTTCGCCACATATTTCGGCTGTTGTAACGACACCGGTGAGAAGGTTGACTCGTACAAGATGAAGTGGGGCTTGCGACACCCCAACACCTCGAAATGTGCCCATAAACAAATGGGATCCCTCACCGTTATCAAGAAACCAGGCGGATCCAGCGGCGATTACAGCATCCCAACCAAATGTTTGACCTTCTATGGTTCTGTATTCTGCTTTAAATCGCTGATCGAGCAACAGTTTGTTATCGCTCCAGTGCACGCGCATAAGACTTGTCGTGCCGACCACGTAGATAATGTTCTGGTCTGCTGATAACCGAGCAATAGATGGCTCAGGCATTTCTAGACGTGCAACTATTCGTAGGTCTTGTGGCTCAAGAATCAAAAGTTCGGTTGGCTCCATTGTGTGCGCATCGGTTGAACCAGGTGCTGGACCTGAAAAGTCTTTTGTCGCGATGTGTCCACTCGGGAGAATGACAAAACTGTTGTAGGGGCGTAAGCGGGGAAGGGCAATCGATGCCAACACCGTCAAGTCCGGGGCCAAACGATGAGCGTGATTACCAAAAACTACATAGATTGATCCGTTTTCGTGCACCGCGATGCCACCTGGCCACATTGGTCCGCCAGCCAACTGCGTTGATTGGGCAATTGGTTCAAGGGTTATCGGGTCGATGCGCTCAACCCACGAAACGGCATTTTCGCCAGCGGTATGACGCAAAAGATACATCTCGTCGTCCCCCCGCACAACCACCATGGTTGCGGCGACAACATCTCGCGACACAACGACTGGTCTTGTTCGCACACCTAATTTTGGACCAGCGATTCCATGAGGAATTTGTTGACGGCTCGCACCTGCATCCTCGGCAGGCCAAACACTTTTCCAGTAACCGCTCACTCATTTATCTTAGACGGCAATCATTGTTCTTGCCTAAATCAACAAGCGGAAAAAGTCTTCATACTTAAAGACACTACAAGTCGTATTTAGTCATCAAAACAAAAATGAGACGAAGGAGTCTAGGTACAATTGCACCATGGGCATCACAGCCACACAAGTGCAGCAATACCAACATGATGGCTGGTTGCATACGCAGCCGTTTTCTGCCGTTGATATTGGCAATATCTGCGGTTGGGTTGAGGAAGTACAGGCCTGGACAGACGATGGCGATTGGCTGCACTATCGGGAGATGACTGATAACGGCCCCCGACTCTGTCGTACCGAAAATTTTATCCCCTTTCATCCTCATCTGAAAACTTTGCTCACCTCTGGTTCAATTATTGAAACAGCAAGTTTGCTCCTCGGCGAGACTGCCACGCTGTATAAAGAGAAAATAAATTACAAGTTGTCCGGCGGAGCAGGCTACGCCCCACATCAAGACGCTCCTGCGTATCCACTCGTCGCAACTCATGTTTCATGCATGATTGCAATTGATGACTCACTGATTACTAATGGTTGTCTAGAAGTCGTCTCTGCTAGTCATCACAATCTTTTGCCGATGAACAATCTCGGATGTATTGCCGATCAATCTGTCGCTGAGTTGACATGGCAACCCGTGGAGGCTCGCGTCGGTGATGTGTTGTGGTTTCATTCTCTTACCCCACATCGCAGCGGCACAAATACCTCCGCTACCGATCGCCGTGCAATGTATCCAACATTTAATGCACTTCGAGAAGGCGACCTGCGCGACGCCTACTACCAGAAAAAACTCAAAGAATTTCGGGAAAATCCCCACACAACTGAAACTGTCCAAGTATCGCTTATCAATGACTTTCAAGGAAGACCAGTCAAATGAAACAGTTTTGCTCGATAGCAGAAATCCTCGAACTGTACGAACAATACGGAAACGAATTTTACAGCGAAGAAATCACCCAAACATCTCACGCCCTACAATGCGCCACTTTGGCGCAAGAGTCAGGGGCGACAGACGAATTAGTAGTTGCTGCATTGCTTCACGACGTCGGACACCTCATTGACCTAGCCCAACACGGCTCCGACACCACGGCATTTGAATCTGATGCCAAACATGAATCAATCGGTGCACAATCACTTGCAAAATTGTTTTCAAGTGGCGTGACCGCACCTATCGCATTGCATGTTGATGCCAAACGGTGGCTATGCGCCACAAATTTGTTGTACCACGACAGTTTGAGTAGAGCGTCGGCAGCAAGTCTTATTCTTCAGGGTGGTCCAATGACTTCTGACGAGCAACTTCGTTTCAGGTCACATCCACAATCTGGGTTCGCAGTGAAATTACGCAATTGGGATGACAACGGCAAAGCACTCGAACCACCCGAACTAAATTTTAAAAAATTTGCACCTGTTCTTGAGCGCGTTTGTCTCAAATAATTTCCTGACTCATTTTTAATCCAGAGATCGTGGAAGTCCAACGCGGACCGGGACACCTGCTGAAAACATCACATGCGCATCACCAACTGGTGCTGGAAGACCAGCAGCCCCAATGAGCGAATCATCTAATGAAATGATTTCTGCTCGTTGTAATGGCCATCGTGGATGTTGCACTGGCGCATAGCGCAATCGCCCGTTGCGCGTTCTTGAGTACAAACCCCAGCGAGCACTCAAAAAAACTTCGGTTGGTGTCGGATCAGCAATCAGCTCGCCAATTTGTATGCGGATATCAGTGTGTGCTTCACCTCGAGGCCAACGCCGTTTAACGCTGGTGCGCAATTCATCACCGATGCGCTCATTGTTGGCATGGCCAAAGCAGTACGGCAATTGATAGGTCGTGCGTGCAGCAATTGTTGGCAAAATGCGGTTTATGTCCAGTGAACAAAACCAAACGCCTGGTATGCCATCTCGCACCACATAGGTCCGCACATTCACTTCGGGAAATGAACCAAGATACGGAATAGAAGGCAAATGCGGAATCCCGATGCCTCGCATCGAAAATGGAATCAAACCCACCCATGCCACTCCGTCGTGCATATCGACATCTATTCCATCTGGCAGAATTTTTGCCACGGCTTCTGGGTCGTACCGAAAATGAATATACGCCAGGTCATACCAACCCTGCTTCATTACCGCTCTGCGAATTGGCGTGGGGCAATCCTGTTGTGGCACAGAATCACGTTGGACAAATGCCACTACAACTGTCCAGACATCTGAAGCAACATCGCCGCGCCTACTGCAGCGCGCAAAGACCAGGCGATGGTTCGTGGCCAGTTGGTTTTTACTAATCGCGCACCGATGTCTGTTGACGGATCTGTGGCCATCTTCCCGTGGAGCGGAACAGACAGAAAAACGGTGCACACCAGAGCCACTGCCAAGAGCAAGGCACCAATCCAAGGCAATATCAAACTCACTTCTGCCGGGCGACTGAACAACAGAACCAATGTCGTGACCCCTTCTGCTCCCATTGGTACCGCCACAACTTGACCTGTTCGGCGCTGATGCTGCTCGGCTACCACGACTGCTCGCTCAGTTCCGACTAAAGCCAGTAAGGGGTAGTGCACTCGCTGAACAAACCAAATGACTCCAACCATGACGCATGTCGCAATTGCATTAATTATCAGTGCGCTCTCTGCCACGCCCGAACCGTATCTCAAACATTGCCTTACCTAATGGTGCAGCCAGAACTTGTACCGCCTCATCCCGAAAATGCAAAAGAGCCGCCCGACCAATGTCGGACGACTCTTTTGAAAGAATCTGGTGTCGGGGAACTAGGCGCGCAGACCCTTATTGACCATTGATACGACGGCATCCTTCAGCGGAATCATTCCGTAGATGACTGCTCCGTTGGCGACGATGACCATCCATCGTTCGTCGAACTCGACACCCCAACCTGAAATTGGGTTGACATTGGTCAGCCACGCCATCAGGACAGCTACGAGGACTACCCAATGTGTTCCGATTACTGGAATTTGCTTGATCAGTTTGTCTAACCCGACAATCCCCAGAATCGAATCAATAACTCCGGTAACTGCGCCGAGTAAAACTGCTAGTAGTAAAAGTGCTCCAAGTGTGTACATGACATTTCTCCTTCTTCTAGCACGAGTGCCAGATTGTTACCGCCCACCTCTTTTGTAACAAGGAATTGTCCACAGGGTGTGGATAGTGTCACACTTATTGATTTAAGCCTTATTTTATATGGCTTTTCAGAAACGAGACCGGAGTGAGGCAGACTCTACAGATGACCGAACAAGCCCCAGATCATGTCCATACCCCAATTCCAACGAGCCCCGGCCGAGGCGTGCTGGGTGAACTCGCCCCACTGGGTCGAGAACTGCGCGCACTTATTCCCACGGTTTATGAGAATTTCGGTGGTCTTCATGCAGCAGCGCTCACTGAGGGTGCCCTGTCCAAAAAAACAAAAGAACTTGTTGCTTTGGCAATCGGGATTAATAGCCACTGCGATGGATGTATCGCCTCGCATGCAAGAGGCGCAGCGTTGGCCGGCGCAACAGAGCAAGAGGTGGCCGAAGTAATTGGGGTGACGATTCTAATGAGTGGTGGACCAGCAACCGTCTACGGCCCACGCGCTTTTGCCGCCTTCAAAGAGTTCGTCAAATGAATCTCGTCAAGCCATCTGAGATTGGTCTAGATGCGGCACGACTAAACAGAATCGATGGTCATTTTCGCACCTATGTTGATGACGGAAAACTTGCAGGTTGGTTGATTGCTGTGATGAGACATGGCCAACTTGCTCATTTTTCCACATACGGTCATCGGGATCGAGAATCTGGTATTGCAGTAACCCATGACACGATTTGGCGAATCTACTCAATGACCAAACCCATTACTGCAGTAGCGGCGATGATGCTCTGGGAAGAGGGAAAATTTGAACTCAAAGATGCAGTGAGCAAATTTATTCCCTCATTTGCAGAACAAAAGGTTTGGCGAAACGGGTCAACCGCAAAATATGACCTTGATCCTGTTGTGTCACAAATGGAACTATGGCATTTACTCACCCACACGAGTGGGCTGACATACGGCTTCATGATGGCTCATCCTGTTGACGCCATGTACCGTGCGGCTGGTTTTGATTGGGGGATTCCGACAGAACTTGACCTCGCGGCAACATGCGACCGTATTGCTTCTTTGCCACTACTTTTCCAGCCTGGAGCAGAGTGGAACTACTCAATGGCAACTGATGTCTTGGGGCGAATCGTCGAGGTCGCCTCAGGCCTTTCCCTCGATGAATTTTTTCGCACTCGTATCTTTGAGCCACTCGGTATGACCGACACGGCATTCTCTGTCTCGACCGACAAGGCAGACCGTCTTGCCACTCTCTACGGAGCCAACCCTTCAAGCCTGCAAGCGACTCGGCTTGAACGTGCTGGCAGAGCAGCCTTGCTTGAACCAAATGCATGGATGGGTGGTGGTGGTCTGATGTCAACTGCCCCTGACTACCTGCGCTTTGCAGAAATGTTGCGCCGTGGTGGAGAACTAGACGGTGTTCGGCTTTTGGCGCCGAGCACAGTTCGATACATGGCATCTAATCACTTGCCTGGAAATGCCGACCTTAGTGAATTTGGTCGGACTCTTTCCTCTGAGACCACTTCTGAGGGTGTTGGATTTGGATTAGGAGTCAGCGTCACGATTGACCCAGTAAAAGCCAAAATACCCGGATCTATCGGTGAATTCGGATGGGGTGGTGCTGCGAGCACCACCTTTAGCGTGGACCCTGTCAATGACATGACTGTGTTGCTAATGACGCAACTGTTGCCGTCCAGTACGCACCCGTTGCGCAGTCAGCTCAAGCAGTTGGTGCACCAGGCAATTATTGAGTAGCGCGACGACGCGCATACAGACCAACCGCTGCCAAAGTCGCTGCGCCGGCAACCAACATCAATAATCCTTGGACAATTGAGTCGCTGACGAGACTGTTGATAAGAAATAACAATCCAAAAAAAACTGTTATCACGCTACTTGCGACTAGAACCAGCCATCGCGTGCGTGTCGCCCACACAAAATATGCCGTAGCCAAAACAAGTGCGCTGATTCTCATCAGAACACCGTCGTATTGTTCATACAGACTAATTGCACAACCAACAATTGTGACAGCGCCAACTAATCGCGGAATCGCCGCCAGTTTCATTGGTCTGATACCCACAACAATTAGAAACACAGCAGCCGCTCCAATAATCAAACTATTTTTTGCTTCTGACAATTCGACAAAAGCAGGAATAGCGATCGCTGTTGACAATACTCCAGCCGGCAACAACAATGCAGCCGAAAACTCGCTGTAACGACGACGCACTATTGCCCACGCACTAGTCGCAAGGGCGGGGAAGAAAACCGCAAGCTCAGGCGATGCACCAGCTTGTTCAAGCGATATTCCGATGGCAATGGCTTCACTCACGACCGCAATTATCTCGAGTGCCTCGGCCAAACGATTTTTCCATGTTGGTGAGCCAATCAACCTGAAAGAGATCAAGCCAACGACGAGACCTAAAACAAAAAAAGACACTGCTACCGCCATTGCAGAAGAACCTGCAAAAGCAGCGACTACGACTCGTGCAAGTCCGATGAAAGCGACGAATCCAGCCAAATACGACAAAACTTCACGCGACTCAAGCCCAAAACGCGGTGCGTTGTCAAGTTCTTGGGCTTCCTGAATTGTTAATTTTCCGGCAGCAACATGCTCTTCAATAAGTTTTGCAAAATTAACTTTTCCCACTGTGTAATAATGTCACATGAAACAAGCGAGCGAGTTCACCACATGAAATACACTCAAATCACCTACGAAACACGCGGCGCAGTAGCAGTCATCACGCTCAATCGTCCCGATCGCCTTAATGCATGGACACCGACAATGTCTGCCGAACAAGCACATGCCATTGGTGTCGCCAATGATGACTCATCCATCGGAGCAATTGTCATGACCGGGGCGGGCAGGGGTTATTGCGCCGGAGCTGACATGCAAGACACATTTCAAAAACGAATTTCTGGCACTGACCCTGGAGACGATACTGCGGATGGAATGGGCGGACTTCCACGTGGACTCGATTGGGTGCAACTCATCCGTCAATGCAAACCGATCATTGCAGCGATAAATGGTCCAGCAATCGGTGTTGGACTCACCATGTCGTTGCCGATGGATCAAATTATCGCTGAGCCTCAAGCCAAAATAGGAACTGGTTTTATTAAAATGGGTCTAGTCCCAGAACTTGCGAGTACGCGGTTGCTGGCCGCTCGTGTTGGAATGGGTCAAGCTTCAGATTTGTTTCTTTCTGGTCGCGTGATTACTGGTGAGCAAGCCTTTGCAATCGGACTCGTTGATCAATTATGCGAGCCTGGGCAAATTCTTGAGCATTCTCTGACTGTCGCAAACAGCTACGCGGCAAATCCTGATTTACAACTATCAATGATAAAATCACTGATCACAGCAAACCTCGTTGAAACAGATCTGACGGAGGTTCAGCGACGTGAAACTCAAATGCTCATCAAATGTTGGGAGTCATCAGAGCACAGGGAAGCTGTCGCCGCATTCATAGAAAAGCGACCTGCTGTGTTTCGCCCCTAAAGTACTGGCGTAAAAACATGACCAATCGAAAAGAAACAATACAGGCTCTCCTTGCCCGCGCCAATCACGCGACAACACCACAACCAGAGGCAGAAACTGCGTTGGCATTGGCTTCCAAATTGATGCATAAATACGGTTTTTCGAATCATGACTTTAATAATGAAACAATGCAGCAAGACAATTCGGTTGTCGTGCAAGAAGTGCGTGTCTCCGGGAAATACCGCGTCCAACGCCAGCACCTGCTGTACGCAATAGCGCTCAAGCACTCTTGCACTGGCTACCGCAGTGACGACGAATTAGATGTGTGTGTTGTTGTTTTATACGGGCGGGATACAGACATTTTTGCGGCACGCACACTTTTTGCCGCAGCCGATGCAATGGGGGCTCGACTCCTGCCGCGTGGTGACAGGTCATGGCGTATCTCTTGGTGGAAGGGTTTTAGCGCCGGCATCGAAGAAGCACTTGCTGTCACGCGACAAGAATTTATTTCTGAAACTACTGGTGGTGGACTTGTATTAGCTGACCGTATGACACGGGCACACGACGAAATGCGCGCTCATGGGCCCCGACTTGTCGCGCGCTACGCCTCGGTTGGTCGGGGCGCTGCATACTCTTCTGGCCAACAAGTTGGGCGGAGATTTGGGCCTGCTCAGCGATCATTTGGCGCAGGTGTCAAGGGCGAAATCGGGTGAAAACAATCGAGCAATATATCCAAGATGTTCGAAGCAATGTGCCCAATTTTGTTGGGTGCTCTGCTGAGCAGGCACTCGTATACGCAGTCGAAATAGTTGTTGAAAATACCCTTGGTGCACCACCATTGCGTCGTTCAGAAATACTCAATTTCATTGATACGGTCTGCATGAACGAAAACGTTGATACTCCAACAGTTGACATCAAGCCCTCTCAAAGCAAAAACATCGCCACTACAGCCATATCTGATCACTCCATCTGCCTGCAGCGTGCGCGCTCGTCGGCGCCAACTATTTTGCACGAGATTGCGCATCTCATAGTCGGGCTTGAAACACACGGAGTCCTTTTCCGAGACGAATTAGTCAGGCTCACGCGTAAATACATTGGACTTGAGTACGCATCGTTGCTCTTTCACCTGATGTCAGGCACCAATCTTGAAATGTCTCCGTGGCAGGCCAGCGCGTAACAACCTTCACCAAGTACTCCCACGGAATCGGGTTAGTCACTTATTGACTGAGACTATTGCAACTCTTTAGTTAGGGCGCGTATCTATCTTCGGCAATAAATATTGACTCTGTTAGGGCATCGGGGTCACCTGAGTACTGGGCGATTTCTATTGACCACTGCCCACCCTCAAGCCACCAGTCATGGGCTGCCACGTCACGCGCAGCCAAGCTCCGTAATGGTATTTCTATGGCGGCAGAAAGCGTCTGCCCCGCTGCCAACTCAACCCGACAGAATCCGGCCAGACGTCGGCGTGGTCTGTCGATTGTTGATTCTGGCAGTGCCGCATAAACCTGTACCACCGTTGCCCCGCTCACAGCACCTGTATTGGAGACATCAACTGCAACCGCTATCGCATCACCATCGATTTTACAATTAGCATTGGAATAACTAAATGTCGTGAACGACAACCCGAATCCAAACGGATAACTCGCCTGCAGATTATTTCTGTCGAGCAACCATTGTCCATGAAAGTACTCATAAGTTATTTCGCTTGCATCACGATCAAAAAACACGAGATCATCTTCTTGTTGGGGAATAACAAACGGCAAACGCGCACTCGGATTAACTGAACCGGTCAAGATATCTGCCAACGCTTGTCCGCCTTGCATTCCGCAATACCAAGACAGCAGCACCACTGGAACATCATCATGCCAATCGTCGATCAAAACAGCGGACCCACAAACAATCACGACAATCGTTCGCGGTTGGACTTTGGCGATTTCCCTGATTAGTTCAACATCTTTGGGTGCAAGTCGCAATGACGAACGATCTCCTCCGACTGCAAAATTCACGTCTCTTTCGACATCTTTCATGACAACAGGCAAAGCCCATTCGTGTTCAGCCTTGAAGGCCGTGAATTCCTCCACTAACGCAGGATCATCAATTGCTGGGATATGCGATGCCAGGTGAACGGTGTCGCTGCTTGTGCCAATAAATTCACCTTCATCTGCTTTGGTATAACCGACGACAATAATTGCAACATCACTTGCTGCTGCTTGTGTTGCTGCTTTTTGCATGTCGGTCTCGTCGACATACGACACATCTACCCCAACAAGAGCATCTTTGATGCCGACAAATGCATTCACGACATCAGGCGCCATCACGTCGCTGGATCCGCCGTCACCAAGATTTCTTTTACGGGCTAGTTCCCCGATTACGGCTACACGACTCAGTGTTGCCACCTGAAGCGGTAGCACTGCAACATTTTCAAACGCTTCGTTGCGTAGCAAAACCATTGATTTCTGCGCCACCTCCCGTGCTAAGGCACGATGCTCGGGTTGTGCCAACACATGCGCAGGTTGAGAGGGCAGGTCGCCAATGCCAAAGCGCAACATCGTTGCCAACGTGTGTTCCACGGCGCGATCTACGACCTCCATTGAGAGTTCTTTGCTCGCCACTGCTTCGACTATTGGTGCATGACGCATCATGCGATATGGCATCTCGACATCAAGTCCAGCCCGCACGGACTTCACGCCATCACGCAATCCAAAAATCCAATCCGAGATCACAAACCCATCAAAGTTCCATTCATCTCGCAAGATTCCAGTAAGTAATGCTTCATTGTCGCCACAGAAATCACCGTTTACCGAATTGTAAGCACTCATCACGCAGGCCACGCCTTGGTCAATGATGCGTTTGAAGTGCGGCAGATACACCTCATGGAGTGTTCTTTCATCGATTGTTACATTCACACGAAAACGCGCGTTTTCCATGCTGTTCAGTGCAAAATGTTTCACGGTTGCCATCACATGTCGCTGCGCGCCGCGGGTAAGAGCCGCACCCATTTCCCCCACATGGTGAGGGTCTTCACCATATGTCTCCTGTGCTCTTCCCCACGCTGGGTGCCGAAGCAGGTTGACACAGACTCCGCCGTACAAGGTTGCACCAACAGCGCGCAATTCGCGTCCGATCACATCACCGATACGTTCTTCAAGATCCGTGTCAAAACTTGCCCCGCGCGCCATTGAAACTGGGAAAGCCGTGGCTGGTCCGATCACCACACCACGTGGACCATCGCTGAAATTAAAGCCAGGAATACCTAAGCGCGGTATTCGGCATGCCGGAAATGTTCGTTGGTGGTAACCGCCCCTAGACATGTCTTTAATGCCTTCCCAAAACGGTGACCCACCATCAAGACAGTGCAATCGCTCTTCAGGGGTCATCTGTTCAATTAACCAACGCGCTTGCTGATGATGGTCTGCGCCTTGACGCACATTGTTCAAGGCCTCTGCATAAGCACTGCTCATTACAATCTCCTGACTAAATATTTCACCATAATATTCCTGCTGGTAAGCGACCCGTCACCCCATTGTCAATAATTAAACCTGTCAACGTGCGATCAGTGTGCTGCATTTGCCATTGCAGCATCGCCTGGGCGTGCTTTAACACAATGGAAAGATCTTGCACTGCTGTTCTCCATGTTGGGTCCGTGAGTAGGTCAAAACATAGCCATGATCCATCACCAAACTGCACATATGCAGCATCCGCTGAGCGCCTTACAACTAAATTACATTTTTCTAACCGTCTGTCCCACGGCCATCCAAAATCGCCCCCCGGAATCAAAGAAGAACGCCAGTCAAACTCCCATGTAGCGGCATTGCGCCACCAACGAGGTTCTTCTGCATTTAAAAACGGCGTCAGAGGCAGTCCGTCACATTGCAGCGGAATCGCCACTCCCAACGCATCGCACACCGTCGGAACAATGTCAACATTTTCGGTGAACTCATTCACCACTGTTCCATGGCTCTCAGGCTTGGATGGATCACGCACGATGCCCAGAATGTGATAACTAGATTCCCAGTATCCCACTTTTTCTTTAAGGCCATGATCACCTAATTGTTCGCCGTGGTCTGCAGTTACGATGATTAAAGTATTTTCCCATGCGCCACACCGACGCAGGGTCGCCCACACTCGACCCAACTGCGCATCAACTTCTGAGATCATCCCGAAATACTGTGCTTGCATTTGCTGCAAACTGTCCTCATCTTGAGGCGCAGAAGTTGAAGGCAATGTCAACAACACGTCATGAAGTGGGTGTCGCTCGGGCGCTGCACCAATCGGCGACGGCATGTCTTTGGGTGAATACATCGTGGCGAATTCACCTGCAGCGGCATACGGACTATGTGGCCGAAGATAACTTGCATGGGCAAACCACGGACCATCTTGTTGCTCAATCCAATCCGATAAATGGTTCGTCAAAAATGTTGAAGCACTGAACTCTGCGGGGCGATCTGGCTCACTCGCCAAAACAGCAATGTCATCATCACATACGTCATAACCGTTCTCACGCAACCATGCGATCCACGGCTCATGCCCTGCTATCAGGTTCAATTTACAATCAAAGCCAGCTAACACACCTTCGTATGTTTGCAAACGCACATCATCGGCAGACGATACGATTCGCGGGTCAACTGTTGTGTCCGTGTATCCAAAAAGGACGGGCTTGTAGCCTGCCCTGCCGGCAATGCGAGCAATGTTGTCAAACCGATCATCAAGTGGAGTGCCATTGGCAACAACACGATGGTTCATTTGATACATCCCCGTGTAAAGCGATGCGCGCCCCGGACCACATGGAGCAGCCTGGCTGTAATGAGCGCCAAGTCGCAGACCCTCGGAAGCGAGTTCATCTAAAAATGGTGTTTGCACGACAGGGTGACCAGCACACGACAATGAATCACCCCGAAATTGATCAAGAGTGATGAATAATACGTTCATCATGTCAGTAGATCCCCGGTGCTTTCAGATAAGAAAGCAAAAATGTCTGTCAACGCGTTCTTGTCTTGCACCATAAACATGTGGCCACCTTCATATGTATGCAAAGTTGCATTGGGAATGGCAGCAACAATCCTTTCACTATTTGCCAACGGAGCGATTCCATCAAATCTGCCAGCGGCAACAATTGTAGGAGCAGTCACACAACCCAATCGCGCTCCAACATCATGATGTGACCGTGCCTGAAGTTGCTCATGTTCTCCACGAATCTGTTCTGGCGAGAGTGAAGAACTTTGTCGCGTTGCAAGGTCAGCGATAAGTGCAGCATCAGATGGATGTTGGTGCAGCCAATCTGGCGTGAAACGGGTATCAAGAAGTGTTGGATAAAGTTGTGCACGTTGCGTCGGTGACATCTCCGCCAGATCATGCAGCGGATATGAAGCACCCAGAGCACCACCGGGTGACGTGCAAAGCAGGGCCAATTTTTTTACTCTTTCAGGCCATGTGACGGCAAACTCCTGAGCCACCATCCCACCAAAACTAATACCCACGACCGAGCAAGAGTCCCAGCCCAAATGATCAAGCACTGCCACACCGTCCTGGGCATATTGAGGCATGGTGTAAGGCCCAACCGGAATGCCCGACCGTCCAAGACCCCGTTGGTCATGCACAGCAATAGTGAAGTATTTTGCAAACGCAGAAATCAACGGTGCAGATTTATCAAGAGTCGCCCCAGAGCCATTGAAGAACAACACTCGTGGCCCATCACCATGAACTTCGTAATAGATGCGATGATTGCGATTGATTATTTGAGCCACATGCGTAGTGTGTCACGCCACAGCGGATTGTTGAAAATATAAGGTTGTGTTTTCCTCCTTTGGGTATCCACCATCAGGCATACCGAACTTGACATCATCAAGGGGGTGGGAATGGCTTTTAAAGGCGCGGCGTGGAATACCATCATCTCTGACGTCAAGAAATCTCTCACCACACTCCCTCAAGAGATTGATGTTCTCTCTTGGCAACCCGTCTCACTCCGAGGACTCGATATTGCATGGGTTGGAATGCATGTTCCAGTCATTGACACCAAGGGTCGGCCGTGGGTTTGGGAGGTCGTTACCCCCGAGCAATTCAGCGATACGACAATCCTCCATGACGATCCGTTGGTTCTGTCTGTAGCCCAGGACACGGTAATTATTGACGTGCATCATGCCGATCACTCTGCCCCGATTGTGCGGATGCAAGTGCCCGTCACCGAAACACCTGATCTTCTAGAACTTGACGCCAACACACTCCCTGGACATCCATGGAAATTCACCCTGCAGACCGGCTGGACCGCCCATGCCCTCGGAACTGCGGCCCAAAAATGGATTGATCGTGAAGTCAACTGTCTGGCCAAACTTGATACCCATGAACCTGTCCCTGACAGCATTGATCGCTACCAACTAAGCCCTTCAATCTCAATTGAGTCAGCAGCCTTTGATCGATTGCTTACACTCACAGCAGATGATGCAGCCGCTGTTACCTCTGCCTTGGGATCCATCCACGAGGCCCTCGAGCCTTTTCGCTAAGCCCGACTTCAAGCCGAGTAGTGCGCGATGAGGACAACATACGCTGTCTCATTTACAGCACAGTCGTGCTCTCAACAGCAACGCATTGAAGTCATTGATATTGTCTCAGATTGGTTGCATGATAATTTTCCGAACGAAAAAAGACCACCAGGAACTTTTGTGCGCACGCGGGAAGGAGTTGATGATCCCGTGTTTCGTCTTTCAATTGACGAAAGTCCTCCTGGTGGCACTCACACAAAGTCTTTCACTGTCACTATTGTTTATATCAACAGCGTGCTTGCCTTTGATCTTCGAAGTGTGCTCATTCCAACCACTCACCGTGTAGTGCCATCAACATCACGAGAACTCCGACAAGAAACCATTGCACAACTCGTCAGTGATGTGCTTCAAAGAGTCACTGTCCGTGATGCTAATTTTCAATTAATTGCTCAGTCATCAGTTGCGACGTCCCTACTGGAAGGAAATACTTTTGGGGCATTCATCGGTGCCCCTAGTCGTCGATTGCCGGTACTTGTAGAAGTGGCAGATTACGAACGCAAGACAACTTCACTATTCCGTAATGGTGCGGGACCACTTTCTGGCATCGCCCACATCATGCTCATCAACACGCCAGCAGCACTGAAAGGTTTTACTGAGTTTGCCGGCGATGCACTTCTTAGACCAGGAACAATTCGGGTTTATTGGGCTGGTGGTGGCGAACCACTCACTTTGTCACTTCGCGAAACTGCGCCAAATTCTTATTTTGCTGAACGTAATCGGCTAACCGAGGCCATTATTGAAGCTGCAGCCTCTGCGCTGGCGTCTCCTCGAGTGCCCCCAGCACCCCGAGATGACTTTGAAGACTTTCAAGATGATGAAGCAGATGCCACACAAAATGCCGCTATCGACGAATATGAACGAAATATTGCTGAGTTACAGGCAACAATCGCCGATGCCGACAGAATTATTGGTGAACAACAAGCCCAGCTAGAAAGAAAAAGTGGACAAGTTGATCGACTTATTTTGAGAAACGTCGACCTTGAGACAACTGCTGGCACTGCTGCAGGGGTAAAGGCTGTTGCCTCAATGAAAGAAGCACTCCGACTTGCTAAGCACAATTTTTCATTTTTAGTTTTCCATGATGACGCGCTGAAATCGGGCGAGCGACTCCAAGGGCCCGAACCAATTGCAGTACTTCAAGATCTCTCGCGCCTCAACGAGGTCGCCCGAGCATGGATGAGCAAAGAGATTTCCGGCACATCATTTCACATTGCATGTCGCGGTGTGGGACTTGACTATGCCGCCCACATCTCTCAAAACTCCCGTGAGAAATTTGAGCAAGACTACGCCATCATCTGGAAGGGTGAACGCGTACTTGCTGAAGCGCATATTCGACGAGGTAAGAAAAATCATCTCTTTCGGATACATATTTACCTCGACCACGACACTCAACAAGTCGTGGTTGCCTATATTGGGCGCCATCTGCGCGGCAAACATAGCGCGAATTAAAACGTGCGCTTTTGACTCTGCGCAATACCAATCAGCCCTAAGTCTTTATAGTGGACACCATGACTTCAGCAGTATTTGCCCTATCTGATCGCTACATCGACGACCTTGCCAAGATTGATCCAGGTCTAGCGACAAGTTTAGGAATAACTGGTCATGACCACGAGATGACCGATTTTGGCCCCAATGGTCATGCCGCACGACGACAACTGACATCACGCACATTGACTGAGTGCAACTCAATCTCTGTCGAAACTGATGATGATCGACTAGCAGCAGGTGTATTGCGCGAAGCACTTGAGGCCATGTTGATGTCATATGAAGGTGGCGAACACCTGCGCGCAATTCGTGTAATCGCTGGTGATGTTGATGAAGCACGCGGAGTTTTTGATCTTATGCCGACCGAGACTGCAGCGCATTGGGAAGTGATTGCAGAGCGCATGTCCCGCGTGCCTGAGGCATTCGCCGGAATGCGTCAAACATGGCAGGAGGGTCTTGACAGTGGCACGGTTACATCGCAACGTCAAGTACTTGCCGTTGCCAACCAATTGCGGGATTGGTCTGGTGAATCAACCAATTCTGGCTTCTTTACTTTATTTGCCGAGACAGCCAGCAATGTTGCAGGTGCACCGCTACAA
This sequence comes from Actinomycetota bacterium, assembly GCA_005790505.1. Taxonomy (GTDB): domain Bacteria; phylum Actinomycetota; class Acidimicrobiia; order Acidimicrobiales; family Ilumatobacteraceae; genus UBA2093. The sequence continues at coordinate 69,418 of SXUP01000017.1, read as the reverse complement.
CAACTTGAGCGTTCAGCAAGAGAGGCAAGCGCCGCTCTTGCTGCGACTTCTGATTTCTTGCTCAATGAATACGCGCCTCGTGCGTCCTTAGAAGATGCATGTGGCAGTCCAAGACATGAAATTGCTCGGCGACAGTTTTTAGGAATGCAGATTTCTGCTCGTGACGCCTACGAATGGGGATGGGATGAGACAAAACGTCTTGATGCTGAACTACAAAAATGTGCTCAAGAAATCCTGCCTGGAGCGTCTCTGAATGAAGTGCGACACCTTCTTGACACCGATCCACAACGAGCAATTCACGGAGAAGACAATCTTCGTGAATGGCTTCAGGAATTGATGGATAATGCGATGTCTTTTTTGATTTCAAATCAACACTTTGAAATAGACTCTCGGATTCACAAAATTGAAGCAATGATCTCGCCTCCGGGTGGTGCTGCTGCGATGTATTACACACCACCAAGTGAAGATCTTGCTCGATCAGGAAGAACGTGGTATCCAGCAAACGGACGCACATCTTTCCCTCGTTGGAGCGAGCCAACCACCGCCTACCACGAGGGCGTTCCCGGACATCATCTACAAATCGGAATCGCTGTGCTCAATAAAGATCGACTGTCACGATTTCAACGCCACAACTTTGTTTCTGGGCACGGCGAGGGTTGGGCACTATACGCAGAGCGCTTGATGGATGAGTTCGGAATGTTTGCCAACCCTGAGTACCGCCTCGGCTACCTGTATGCACAGGCATTTCGCGCCGCCCGCGTAGTCATTGACACCGGCATGCATTGTGGATTGCCGATTCCAAAAGACTCTGCTTGGCACCCAAACGAGCAATGGACGCCAGCATTGATGTTGGAGTTTTTATCCGAGCGTTCCTCAAGTGATGACGAGTTTAATCGCTCTGAAATAAATCGATATCTCGGATGGCCAGCGCAAGCGATCTCCTACAAAATAGGAGAACGCGTTTGGTTGGACCTGCGTCAACAAGCCGAAAAAAAACATGGCTCTTCTTTCAACTTAGCCAAGTGGCACGCCCATGGATTGGGTTTGGGCAATCTAGGACTTGATCTATTGAAGAGTGAACTGGGACGATTTTAGTCCCTGATTTATTTATCTCGTCAATCGTTGAGTGCGTTGCAAGCGCTGATTATTTGATTGGCTTTTGTTTCGACCTCGCACAACTCGGTCACAACATCTCCACCTTGTCTATTGAATTATCATCAACTGCGGTATTGACACCAAACTTTTTTTATTACTTCATAAAGTTGAACACCTGCTACGTCGATAGTTTAGGCTGAAGGAGAAATCCTCGGTTAACTCCACGACATCAGGTGAACAATGCGGATGAAAAAATCAATTACTACTGTTGCTGTTGCGGTTGGTCTATTTTTTGCGCTTGCAATGTTTTCGCTTGCGTCGTATGTATCACGTCATCAAGACGAAACTTTGCAGTCAAATACGGCTGCATGGGCCCGAAATCATCGCCTTAATTTCATAGTAGACAGGCTTGAAAGTTGGCTCCATAGTGACCCACCACCAAAAACTCCCGCAAATTCACTCTCGCTAGCAGCGGACGAATCGTTGCCGACTAATCCTCTACTGGACCAACAACCTGCTACGCCTATCGCAGATATGCGACGGGTGATTCCAATCAATATTGCACCCGTCATTACCCCGGCCCTTAAAAGCGAAGGTGTGTGGCGTCCACTTGCAAGTATCGACGGGTCACCAGTGATGTGGAGCACGAGCATAAGACCCTTGGCCTCGCTCGGTTCAGTTGTCGCTAGCGCAGTAGTAATCGATCAGAGCCGTCTTTCTGCGGCCCTTTTCAAGGGAACTGAAATCCCCGGCTACGGACCTTGGAACAACTACAAACGAATCATGCCCGCGGCCTTGCCTGCCGTCGTTGCTGCTTTCAATGGCGGATTTAGATTCAATCACATCAAGAGTGGTTATTTTTCAGAAGGTCGACTTGTACGACCACTCATTGATGGTGAGGCAACATTTGGTATCCGTGCCGATGGATCTAGCGACATTGGTATTTTGGGAACTGACATGTTCAATGACGGCACATGGACCACGCTTCGTCAAAATCTTCCTCCCGTCATCCAAGACGGAGAAATATCGATTGACCGATACCCGGATGCATATTGGGGTAGTGAACTTCATAATGTTACATATGTAATGCGCTCGGCGATCTGCACCCTTGATGACAATCGATTACTTTACGTCGCGGTTGGTGATGTCAATATACAAAAACTTGCCGATGTCTTGATGTTGTTCAAATGCCAAACCGCGATGCAACTCGACATCAATAAACCTCTTCCCCAATTTGTTACTTTTACTCAACCGGGTGAATCAAAACGAACGGGAATAGTTCTGGATAAACGCATGGGAAACCCAAATAGATATCTGAATAACGCAACCAAAGATTTCTTTGTTTTCTTCGATCCTGCGCTACTCGTGGCAAATACAATAAAGTAAGAACACTTTTATTGACGCAACTGGTATAGCGATTTTAATTGAGGGTCACCACCGTCTGCGACCATGACCAAGCCATCTTGGTGCAATTTAATCAGATGAGACCACACGCTTCGCCGAGCTGGTTTGTGTAATTGCTTTGCCACATCTGCATACATCGCCCTCACGAGTTCTTGGATATTTTTTGGGCCACCGCTCAAGGCATGAATAATTTGATTCTCGCGATCAAGTCGATGCTGACGATAAGCCAGTAAAAAATCAATCGGCTCGGTTACTGGTGCACCATGAGTTGGCCACAGTATTGAGTCATTGCGTGCAATCACTTTGTCGAGCGACATCATGTAACTGCGCATGTCACCATCTGGAGGCGACACCACTGTCGTGCTCCATCCCATGATGTGATCTCCGGTAAAAAGCGCTTGTTCCTGCGCATACGCCACGCAAAGGTGATTTGAGGTGTGTCCGGGCGTCCAGACCGCACTCAGCGTTATTTTGTAATCATCGAAGAATATCTCTCCATCGCCGACAATCACATCAGGCTGAAAAGAAACGTCAATCGTCTCCCGTGGCTCATCCTGATTGGTTGTCTTGTCAGATTCGTCATCGGGATCATCGTCAAAGTCTTCGATATCAACGCCACTGATGTCGGCATGTGGGCCAATCGCATAGGTCTTCGCCCCAGTTTTTGTTTTCAGCCATTGTGCTAGTGGAGAATGATCCGCATGACAGTGAGTCACGACGATCGCACGAACAGTGCACTGACTCAAAATATTATCGAGTGCATCGCGATGAGAGTCAAGTATCGGACCAGGATCAATCACGACAACATCTGTGGCGCCAATAATGTAAGTGCCGGTGCCCCGATATGTGAATTTAGACGGATTGTTGGCGATCACTCGACGAATAGTCGGCGACACCTGCTCTGCCACCGCGTGAGGTGCATCGTCAATGCGTACAACAAATGGAATTTTACTCATTTTTAAAATCCCACCGCTCGAACCGTGCCCACTGGTTTACCGTGACCGAGCACTTGTTCTTGTAATTTTCCCTGCAACGCTGACATGTCTACACCCAGAGTTGCCAGCGCCGCCAGCATCACGGTGCATCGTGAGCGATCAGAACCATCGGCAATTTTCAAAGCAACTGCGCGTCCATCAGGCAAGGCTGCAACAAACACTCCTTCGGCACCATCTTTGGCGATCAAACCAGGCACGCCCTGCATGATTGTTGTTACGTCTCGCCCGCGACCGCCAACCATGTACGGGTGATTGGTCATGGCGCGATGGACCTGGTTTCCGGCATCACCAGCATCACCTATCGCAATTGCACGCACACCCCGTGCCAAATCGACAAGACCAATGACATGGGCTGGTGCGCCACAACCATCAATACCAATTGCGAACGGTGATTGATTCGTCAGCGAAGCAATTGTTGACGTAATTTTTTGCTGCAGAGGGTGTGTGCTTGATAGATAATCACTCGTTGACCACTTGTTGGCAACGCAGGTAGCAAGCATGCCGGCGTGCTTACCACTGCAATTCATCTGCAATGGGGACTTGGCGACGTCGGAACGAATTGCAGCCTCAGCTGAAGGCAAATCAAGAGGATGTCCCGCCGTATTTGCCAACATCCGCTCATCAAGCCCGACTGATTCTAAAATCTTACGCGCAGTTTCTAAATGTACTTGTTCACCGTTATGACTTGCACATACAAGTGCTAGTTGCTCTGATGTCACACATAGTCCAGCTTCAAGCATGGCAACCGCTTGCAGGGGTTTAATTGAAGAACGCGGATAGATAGCAACATTTGAATCACCGATGGACCATGCAATTGATCCGCCACTGTCGAGACAAACAACTGCACCAAAATGCACGCTTTCGTCAATACCGCTCCGACTAGTGATTGCAACTGGGGCAAACTGCCCCGGCCGCAGCGTCATGATGAGCCAGTGCGTCGCTGCCGTTTTGGAGGTTTAGGCGGAGCAGCTGTCAGCGGATCATCAATGACATCGTGTTTGGTGCCCCAACTCGCACCAAGGGCTTGCATCATTGCGGCGGCAGGCAAAGCGAGCACTGCGCCAACGGGACCCAACAGTGCACTTCCAGCGATAGCAGCGCCAAAAGCAAGAGCAGGATGCAGTTCGAGTGTTCGCGCAGTGATGCGCGGTGCAAGGACATAGTTTTCAATTTGTTGATACACCAAAATAAATATGAGAACCACCAGTGCACGTACGGGCGAATTCAGCAATGTCAACAAAAGCGGTAGAACACCAGCAAGATATGTGCCAATCACGGGAAGGAACTGCGAGACAAGCCCAACCCAAAGCGCAAGTGCCACAGGGGCAGGTGTGCCAAGTGATTGGAATAAAATCCAATGCAAAAATGCCGACACGACAGCAAGTAGGGCGCGTGAATATAGATAGCCACCTGTTTTTGTAATTGCGAGTTCCCAGGTGTCAAGAACGGCACGCTGCCGATGAGGTTTAAGGCGAGCACAAATCGCGCGTCGAAGCCGTGGTCCGTCTGCCACCAAGTAGTACGCAAATAACAACATTGACAGCCCTTGGAAAATAAAGCCAAGTGCTTGAACAGAAACCCTTACGACTTGATCTTGTTGGTTTGAAATAAAGTTCTGCACAGGACCATCTGGATCTTTTATTTTATCATTTACTTCTGCTGGATCAATTTTTGTGTTGAAAGTGTCGTTGATGAACTTCACAGAATCATTGACATACTGCTCACTGTTTTTAAGTAGGTCAGCAATTTGGCTCGCAACAACAGTCCCGATAGCAGTCATAAATCCAAGTGAGACCAAGACAACTGCCACAAGAAGACCGCTAGTTGCCTGCCTTCTTCCCAATCCTCGTTCGGTAAGACGATTCACTCCGGGCTCGATGGCGAGCGCCAAAAAGAACGACACCAGCAGCAGCAGCAGCAAAGAGTTCAGTCGGTCAAAAGAAAACCGCAAAATCAAAGTGCCAATGAAACCAAGCCAGAAAAAAATGATTGCGCGCCACACCCACCTCGGCATCCGACCCGCCTCACTCGTATTTTGGGCATTTTGGTCTGACACGCCTTTAGTTTACTTGGTCAGTCAAATCCCGTGAAGCGTGAGGCAATATGTCTCCAGAAATGCCAACATATTCTGGTGGCAACGATTCCGACCCGCGACGATATTCGCAAGGCGCTCGCTGATGCGCTTCGCGATCGAGTCGTTGGTCCAGATGCTCAGGTCAAGGCAGCAATTTATAGTGACACAACCGCCCCTGGCTGGTTTGCCCAAGATCGCCCGATAAGACAGGTGCACGCAGATGCTTCGATGTTCATCGGGGGCATGCGGGCAATTCTTTTGCAGTCTCTTCATCCTTTGGCGATGGCTGGGGTCGCACAACACAGCGACTACCGCAACGATCCCTGGGGGCGCCTTCAACGCACGGCAGATTTTCTGGCTGCAACATCTTTTGGAGCACAAGATGTTGCCCAACAAGCCGTTGATCGTGTTCTAAGCGTTCACACCCGTGTTCAGGGCACTGCCCGCGATGGTCGCACATACTCAGCCCAAGATCCGCATCTTTTGCGATGGGTGCATGTCGCAGAAACTGACAGTTTTTTGTGTGCGCATCAGATGTTCGGCGAGTCCGCGCTCGATCAATCTGCACGCGATGGCTATGTCAAAGACACTGCATTTGTAGCCAACAAACTAGGTGTGCCTGATGCACCAACCTCAGAACAAGAGCTTCGAGACCAGTTGCGCGCCTACCGCCACGAACTATCTAGTTCTGCCGACTCCCGTGATGCCGCAAAATATTTGTTGCTGCAACCACCACTGGCACTACCTGAGCGTATTCCGTATTCCATGATTGCCGCCGCAGCAATCGCAACTCTTCCAAGGTGGGCGCGCGCAGATCTTCGACTGCCTTGGCTCCCTGTGACTGAGCGCTTCGCACTTCGACCATTGGGCGATGCCCTCACGCGCACAATCCGTTGGGCTATTGGTGGAGAAAAACCTGGCGTTACCGACGACTGAGCCCTCCGAGCGTCTCAAAAGTCATTTCATCAAGCCCCGCTGATTGGGCCATCAATTTCAGTCGGCAACAGTAATCGTGATGCTCTTGATCACAACATCCGAAAGCGGCTTGTCTGAGCGATCTGTTTCTACTTTTTGCATCGCGTCGAGAACATCGAGTCCTTTGACAATCTGTCCGAACAATGAATAGCTCGGTGGAAGACGAACGCCACTTTCACCACTAATCAAAAAGAATTGCGAACCGTTCGTGTTTGGTCCGGCATTTGCCATCGCAATCGAACCCAATTGGTACTGTCCGGCCTTTGGAAGTTCATCGTTGAACTTGTACCCCGGTCCACCACGACCTGTTCCTGTCGGGTCGCCACCTTGACACATGAACCCAGCGATAATGCGATGAAAAATAATTCCGTCGTAATATTTGTAGCCCGACAAGAACACAAAATTGTTCACAGTCTGTGGTGCCTTGAGCGCGTCAAGTGCAATCACAATCGTGCCAAGGGTTGTTTCCATTGTGGCCGTGTAACGCTTCTTAGGATCTATCCCCATCTCGGGGGCCTTGGAAAATGCTTTGGTTTGTGGTGCTGAACCATCAAGTGCTGGGAAAGAAGACATGGGCGGCACGATACAAGCCAAATCCCCTCAACACGCGTCGGACAACTAAGATAAATACCGTGACCGACCCAAAAGAAAACAGCCCCGATTCACCGATTGATCTTGCTGCAATCGAGACCGACCTGGCAGATGTCGAAATCGCCTTATCCCGTCTTGAGGCAGGCACCTACTGGATCTGTGAGGTCACTGGCCAGCCACTTTCGGACGAACTTTTATCGACTCACCCCACGGCTCGGAGACAATAGGTCCCAAAAAGCCCGTTTGCGTCTTAGATATCAGCGCCTCTAGCACTAAAGTAAACGATGTTAGATGCGGAAAGTTTTCGACGCGAAGTGACAAGAAAGGGGCAATTGTGGCAGATTCAAAAAAACCAAGAGCACCATTTGCTCCTTGGGACCGTCGCGAGTTACCCGGACTCTTTAGTGTCGAAGAATCCGCGCGGCGAGTGGGTGCCTATAAATGGTGCGAGTTGAAACTTTTTGAGGCCCTTGGCGGCTGGATTGCGACAGTTCCTGAACTTGACGTCAAGATGCGGTTGGGTGCGCACTGTTACAAACATGCCTGGCACGCCGAGCTTTGGCACAAGAGACTTCCAGAACTACGCGAAATGAACCCCGATCGACTCACGGTTGCACCCAACGAACACATGGTTCGTTTTATAGAGGCCCTCACGGAGCCTGAGGCACCTGAACTCACAATCGAGAAACTTGTCGGCGTCTACCGAGTGTTTATTCCACACTTTATTTCTGCCTACACGTTTCATCTCAACAACACAAGTGACATCACCGATGCGCCCACGATGCGGTCCTTACGCTTCGTCTTGCAAGATGAGTTTGAAGACTGGCGCGACGGTGAAATGTTGATTCAATCGTTGATTGAAACTCCATCAGAAGTAGACCGTGCCACCAATCATCAGGCCAGTCTCGAAAAGATCCTGCTTGCTGCCGGCGGTATCACCGGCTCTGGCACAATTGGTTTTAATACACCCGAACACGAAGGAGCACTTATATGAGAAAGTTTTTACCAGTTGAAGACCTTGCCCGCGATGAACGGTTCAATCAAATTACGATGAACGATCGCATGGCCGATCAACGAACAGCGATTACAACCGATTCGCGTCCAAGCAGAGCGGCTAACCGCATCGTTCCATCTCGTGCCGATGCAAGCGACGCGGCGCGTGGACTGATGCACGGAATCTTCGTCGGCGAAATTCAGGCCTTAGAGGGGGCAGGACGAACATGTTGGGATTTCACAACTGGTAGTGAGGCTCCTTTTGAATTGAAGCTTGATATGGCGCGTCAGTGCTGGGACGAAGCAAGGCATGTTGAAATCAGTTGCAAACTCTCCGACTGGATGGGAAGTGAAATTGGTGAGTACGCCGAAAACACCGTGCTTTTCCAGGCTGCATGTAGCAATGACCCCGTGTTGCGCCTTGCTGGAGTCAATCGCGCCCTTGAAGGTTTGGCAATCGACGTTTTCACCACAATGAAAGAGTTCGGTGAGGTTGCTGGTGACCAATACTTGGAGTTTGCTGAAGACTGGATGCTGGCGGACGAAGTCACTCACGTAAAAATGGGCAGTGATTGGCTCCGCAAGATCACCGAAAACGATCCAGAGCGACGCAAGAAAGCCCTTGATTTCCAAAGCGTTGTAGACAAGCTATTTTCCTACGGTGGAACCCGCAGCGAGAGCCAAGAGTCGCCTATCGGGCTTGCCCGCCGATTCCGTGAACTTGCTGGTTTTGACGATCAAGAAATTGATGTCATCGCCGATCTTTCGTTGGCTGCTCTTGAAGAGCGCAAAGCAGCAGTGCTTGAGGCACAAGCTGCTCTCAACTAACTGAGGTCTGCATGACTGTTGAGGTCACTCCGCAAACTTTTACATTTGTCTCGTTTGATAGCGCATATATTTTACGAATAGCGCAGCGTCTGATTGGAATATTTGGTCTTGAGGATCAAAATATACGAATTGACATCAATGAAACCACCCCACTTGGAAAAATGCATGTTGAGTTCGGAGATCCCATCGTCATAAATATTCAAAGTGGTGCCTTTGAGGACTTCAGTCGTCCCCGCCAACAAAGCGAACCGGCAACAACTCAGTCACTCGGCCGAATTTTATTGAAAGTGAGTGATCGTTTATCCCCTGAATTCGCCGACGCTCCCGCTGATGAAGATCTGACACTGATGCAAGTTGCAATCTGGGAAACGTACTGCGTGGGAAGGCTTTCGCGTCACGATATTGAAATTAATCGTCAAAGATGGCTCTACAACTTTCGCAATCGACACGGATTTAATGATGCGAGTGATCGGGCATTCGAAAAAATCTGGAACTCCGACAAACTAACTTGGGATCAATTGCAAAGTATCTCTGACACAGCAGTCGCCCTAGCCCAATGACATCGTCACTTCGGCATCGCGTCGCAAGCGTAAACGGTGCAGCCCTGCATCTCACCGAAGCAGGTGATGCGGGTGCACCATTAATTTTGCTGAGTCATGGGTTTCCAGAAAGTGCCTATTCCTGGCGCCACCAGATGGAACCACTTGCTGCGGCTGGCTATCACGTTATTGCCCCCGATCAACGAGGGTATGGGCAAAGCAGTGCACCCCGCGACGTCTCTTTCTATGGAATCAAAAATTTAGCCGGAGACCTATGTGCCCTAGTTGATGAGCAAGGTCACGATCAGGCAATTTTTGTTGGCCATGATTGGGGTGCCCTCATCGTCTGGGATACTGCCCGACTTTTTCCAGAGCGAGTTAAAGCCGTGGTTGGCGTAAGTGTTGGATTCACTCAATGGCCGATGCGCCCTACTGAACTTTTTAAAGCAGCGTTTGGTGATCGATTTTTCTATATGAGTTATTTTCAAGACATCGGGCCAGCCGAACAAGAACTCGATGCTGATCCCCGTGATTCAATGTCAAAGGTGTTGTGGATGGCATCAAAAGATGGCTTTCCTGGTATTCCCGATGAGTTGCCCCCGATGAAAGGAACTGGATTCATCTCCCGAGCAACAACGCCGCCGCCGCTTCCGTGGCGTTGGCTCACTTCTGCCGACTTGGATTACTACTCCAGGCAGTACGCACACTCAGGCTTCTTTGGACCAGTCAGCTATTACCGCAATCTTGATGCCAACTATGACATCACAAAAGATTTATCACCCAGCAGAATCTCAATGCCGTCATTTTTCATCACCGGCGCTGATGACCCCGTTAATTTAATGAACCCCACAGCAATTGACACAATGGCGGCAACATTGCCTGATTTTCGTGGCAGCGCAATAATCCCAGACGCAGGTCATTGGACCCAACAAGAACAACCACATTTGTTCAACGCGGCACTACAGAACTTTCTGCAAAATATCTAGTCGCGGAGGCGCGACAACAGACGCAAGATCTCGAGATAGAGCCACACCAATGTGATGGTGATGCTGAGAGCGCCGTACCACTCCATGTAGGCGGGCATCTTGTTTCGCTCACCCCATTCGACCATGTCAAAATCAAGCGCCAAATTATAGGCGGCGAGTCCTGCCACAAATACGCTGAACAATATTCCAAGTGGGCTCGAGTCATTCAAGAAAGATGGCATTGCTCCGAACATTCCAAAGATAAACGAGATGAAGTAGAAGCCCATCAATCCCATCATCATTCCGAACACGATGCGACGAGAGCGATCAGTTACTTTAATTATTTGCGTGCGATAAAGCACCAGCATCATCACAAAAACACCAAGCGTGGCACCGACGGCTTGCAATACGATGCCGTTGTACTGTGCTTCATAGGCGCGACTCAATGCGCCAACGACAATTCCCTCGGCAATTGCGTACACAGGGGAAAGCACCCGCGCCAACGGTGGTTTAAACATTGATACCAACGCGCAAATTAGTGCAACGACGAGACCGCCAATCACCCATCCGGCTGGAAATGTGACAACACCAGGTGTCGGCTCAGATATTGACATCCAAGTAACACTCGCCGACGCAATCAGGAGAAGAAGTAGCATCAACGTCGCACTTGCTGTGCCCGACGCCGTCATCGTCTTGCCTTGCCAGCCACTTACAGGTCCGTCAGTTATTGGTGCATTCCATTGACCTGGGGCTTGAGACGGTGCTGCCCAGCCGGACTTACCTTCAGAGCGTTGCACCGCAGTGCTCATGGATTTTTCATTCAACAGGGGATTTGTCATATCTTTAATAGTAGTAATAACTCAGAGCCCCTGCGTATTCACCTAAGTCAAATCATGGGCAGTTATTGATGACCAGAGATCAACGACAGGGGCGCCAGCCAGAATCCCATCGCAGGCTCTAGCCATCTCCACCATGTTTTTGCCGTCAAAGTGGGCAATCTGGGCCTCAGGAGAATCCCACTTTTCAATCAACAAGACGCGACCGTGTTGGGTCTCAGACGCCACCAAATCTATGTTTCGGCACCCTGCTTCCATGCGCGATAGCACTACATATTTGGACAAAATAGCCAATAAAGACCCCAGATCGCTGGCATCCAGCGTGATTGTCACGACCACAAGTTCGATTTCAGCCCCGAAATCAGAGTCGGCTTGTTTTTGGGTCATGACCCTAACTCTGACAGAACAAGCAGAGTTGCGGTGTAGTGGGCGGACGATTTGGGTATCCTGCCCGTACGCGGTCCGCCCCAGTGACCGGTAAATAGCTTCGGAGTGACGGTGGCCAAAGATCGAGTTGACCGCGACGACGAAGACCTTGTTCGCCTCTACCTTACCGACATTGGTCAGTACGCACTGCTCACCAAAGATGACGAAGTTCGTTTGGCTAAAGCCATTGAGTCAGGCAAAATTGCGGCCGAAAAACTTGCGGCTACAAAAAAAGTGACCATTCAACAAAAACGCGAACTTCGTCGCACACAACGTGATGGCGAAATCGCCGAGCGGGCCTTTGTTCAATCCAACTTGCGACTCGTGGTGTCAATTGCCAAGAAGTACCAAGCATCTGGCTTGCCATTGCTAGACCTGATTCAAGAAGGAAATCTCGGCCTAATGCATGCTGTCGAAAAATTCGACTGGCGCAAGGGATTCAAATTTTCAACCTATGCAACATGGTGGATCCGTCAGGCGATCACCCGTGGAATCGCCAACACGGGTCGAACGATTCGTCTACCAGTTCATGCTGGTGACACGCTTGCACGTTTGCAAAAAGCACGATCAAGACTGGAACTAAAATTCGGTCGTCCAGCCACCCTTGCCGAACTCTCCCGTGAAGTTGAAATGCCAGAGGACAAGGTCACTGAAGCATTGCGCTTTGCCGCCGAGCCTCTATCACTCTCTGAACCGTTGCGCGAAGACGGTGACGCTGAACTCGGTGATGTTGTACCGGACAACGCTGCTGACCAGCCATTTGAAGTTGCGGCGACTGCTTTGTTGCCAGAGGAAATCCAACGCCTTCTAGCGCCGCTTGATGAACGTGAACGCGAAATACTTCGCCTGCGATTTGGTCTAGATGGCAAAGGCGAACCGCGCACCCTCGAAGAAGTCGGAGATCATTTCAATCTTACTCGCGAGCGAATTCGCCAGATTGAAGCGCGCGCAATGAGTAAGTTGCGACACCCCAGTAGCGACACTGGTGCACGCGACCTTCTATCTGTTTAGCGCAACACCCTCCTTGCCCCATCAAGTGTTAGCACCAATCCGCTCGATAGGCATGCGATAATCACTGTTCGGGCGCACCATTCTGCGTCAAGACCTGGAATATAAGCGCGATATATTTGCTCGCGCACTAACCATGCAAGAAGCATCATTACCATGCCCGAACCTGCACACAGTGCGCCGTCTGTAGAATCATCTCGGTTTCTTAGCAGTGCAAATACTGCAATGAACATTGAAATGACAGAAAAAACAATCATCGTTGGAGCAGTGCGTACTGAATCTGGCAGTCCTACATACTCAAACCATCCGACTATCAGTGTTGCCAGTGACACAACCAAAGCAACAACAGCACTGCGCTGACGTTGAAGGGATGTCGCCACCGCAGCGATTAATAACAACGGGATCCCCAAAAGCCACCACCATGCTGATGCTGAGCGTTGCAAATAAAGGGTGCCTGCGATAACCGTCGTTGTGCCATTGACAATGATTGGAATCTGCCAATTTAGGACTGTTCCTTCAGAATCAATCACTGCTGGTCGTTTGGCGCTCATCCAATGCGACCGATGGTCATGCCATATTGCGGTGCCATCTCGCGCGACAACTCTCCAGACGGCAGGAGCAGGTGATGTGATATCGGGTAGTTGCGTTGCGCCGTATCGTGTGGAATTTACAAATGAAGAAATTGACCTTTCGTTTACCGAAACGATTCCATTGGCATCAATTTTTAGATACGGCTCATTCTCGTAACCAGGTATTTGCACCGCTGCACCATTAGATTTCACCCTTACGAAAGTATCGCCACCAACAATGCTCACACTTATCGCACCCCGTGGTTCTGGAGTCACCGACCGAATAATACTCACGGTGTCGGTGGGTTGAACTGAATCACCAGAGCCTATGTGTGCGGGGTTTATCAATCCCACAATAAAAAACATCGGAGAAAGAATCAACAACACCGCATTATGTTACTTGCTTCGTAGTCTTAGGGTATGGAAAATAATGTGCAATCACATGTGATGTTTGTCAGCGATACCGTTTGGGAAAGTTACGGTATAGAACTGCTGAACGCAGATCCGACAATTGAGCCAATTTTGCTCACATCCGCGGAGCCACTTCCAGCCAAAATATTGGACAGAATCACGACAGCATTTTTCTCCGGCGATGTTTGGCCATTGCGCACTCGTGAGATGATGATCTCAATTCTCAAAGCACCCAACTTAAAATGGCTACACACTTTTTCATCAGGGGTTGATAGTCCTGTGTTCCAAACAATGTTAGAGCGTGGAATCCGCATCACGAATTCTGCCGGGGCTTCTTCGTCTCCTATCGCACAAACAGTCGTCATGTATTTACTCGCCCTCAGTCGCAATCTGCCCGAGTGGCAGCGAGCGCAACAGCGTCACGAATGGCAACAACGCAGTTTTCAAGAACTTCCAGGAACAACGATCGCTGTGATCGGATTGGGAGCCATTGGTCAAGAGGTGGTGCGACTGGCTCATGCCCTTGACATGAATGTCATTGCTTGTCGACGTACTCCGCGCGGCGATGAATCATGCCCAACATATTCAATGACTGATTTATCAGCCGTACTCGCTCAAGCTGACTGGGTTGTCGTAGCGCTACCGCTCAATGCCGACACGCGGCGGATTATCAATGCCCAAATTTTTGCATCAATGAAACCGGGTGCATGTTTTATAAATGTTGGGCGAGGAGAGTTGGTTGATGAACCCGCACTTATTGCTGCGCTGCAATCAGGACATCTTGGCGGGGCAGGTCTTGATGTATTTGAGACTGAGCCACTTCCGACTGAAAGCGCATTATGGGATATGCCTAATGTGATTATCACACCGCATAATTCGGCAACAACGCCACAGTCTCATCATCGTGCTGCTCTGATTTTTATTGAAAATGTCAAGCGGCGCGCCGCAGGTTTGAGTCTCCGCAACGAAATTGTGCTCTAGATTTCCCGCCAAACACCTTGCCGCACACATCTTGTCTTTCAGGCAAGAGGTAATCAGCGATGCATCTTTTTTATTCGGTCAAGGGGGGAAGCGGCACCACGGTGACTGCGGCCGCAACTGCGCTTGCCATGGCGCTTCAGAGCGGGCGGGCCGTGTTGATAGATCTCTGTGGTGATGCCCCTGCTGCACTTGGTATGGCAGAGCCAGTTGGTCCAGGCATAAATGAGTGGCTCGACCAAGAGAGCCTTGCCGATGGTGAATCATTGTTGCTTCTGGGCTCGCCTGCTGACAACGGATTGATTGTGATTCATCGCGGAGGTGATCTTGTCAATGGAAACCCTCGCTGGAAGCAACTTGCAGATGTTCTCCTCTCACTTCCAATGCCAGTTGTCATTGATGCAGGCACACGTGTGTTGCCCCAAGACATCCACGACCGAGCAAAACAATCACTACTCGTCACGCGTCCGTGTTACCTGTCATTGCGACGGGCAATCAACGATCAACGACCACACGGAATCGTGCTGATTGAAGAACCAGGCCGAGCATTGACGAGTAAAGACATCGCATCCGTGTTGACTCTTCCAGTCGTAGCCAATATTCCATATGAGCCCGCTATTTCTCGAGCAGTTGATGCAGGACTCTTGGCCAGTCGACTTCCACAGTTACTACAACGCCATCTGCCCCTGAACTAATGCAGACACAAGGTTCTTTGGTGGAACAATTACGTGAGGTTTTGATTGCCACGGATGGGCCCCCTGAGCAAAATGCAGAACCTGCGTTGCGTCGCATTTCTCCGCTCAGCACTGCAGAATCACGACGACAAGTAATCAATGAAGTCCTCGCCGACCTCACCGGACTTGGCGCGCTGCAGCGTTACGTAGATGACCCCACAATTAATGAAGTGATGGTGGTGAGCGGTCGTCATGTGTGGGTTGAAGATGCTGACGGAATTCGCGCCACTGAACCCCTTGCACCTGGACAATTTGACGTCATCGTGGAACGACTTTTGAGGCGTGTCGGACGACGAATTGATCATTTGTCGCCCACGGTGGAAACTCGACTACCAAGCGGTGCTCGTGTGTGTGCGGTCATTTCACCGATTGCCATAGATGGTGGCATTTTGTGTGTGCGCCGTTTCAGTGACAATGTTTTGCCTCTCCGAGCATTTTGCCAACAAGACATCGCCCCGATCCTGCAACACATCGTTGATGCGCGATTCAACGTAGTTATTTCTGGCCCGACATCATCTGGCAAAACATCATTGATGGCATCACTTGGGGCGTTGATAAATCCGCGAGACAGAGTGATCACTATTGAAGACACCGCTGAATTGCGCATCCAGCAACCGCACGTTGTTCGTCTTGAAGCGCGTCCCGAAAACTCAGAGCGCAATGGTGCCATCGACCTCACTCATTTAGTTCGAACAGCGCTACGGTTGCGCCCAGATCGATTAATCGTTGGTGAAGTTCGGGGTAACGAGGTAGTCGATATGTTGACCGCCTTGAGCACCGGCCACGATGGCTCATGGACAAGCGTGCACAGCAATGGTGTGGCAAACACCATGATCCGGCTCGAGACAATGTTCTTGCGAGCTATTCCAAATATTGATGTCACTGCCGTACGACACCTTATTCATAGTGCCATCGACATCGTCATACATCTCGGCAAAACTACTGACGGATCTCGCCGCATCACTGACATCGTGCAGATCTCAAAGAACAACAACCAACATCGACAAATCGTTAGCGGTGGCGTGATTATCGCCGAGCTCACCGAGCGTCATTAGTGCTCCACTTCGATAAATGATATTTGTGGGTGTCTTTGCATCCGTGATGTTACTCACGACCTATCCATTTTTTATCTGGTGTGATCGACGCCGTGTCCGAGCTCACTTGTTCACACGGCAACAAGCAAAAAATCTAGGAGCACCAGCAAACTTGAGTGACTTTGGTGAAGCTGATGTCGCCAAGTGCCTCGACGACATCGCTCGACGCATGCGTCTTGGTGGCTCAAACGTAGACGCCTTTTGTGATGCCGTTGATCATTGCCCACCGATTTCACAACACTGGCAACGAGCAGCTCGCCAAGCACGTCTCAACGGCAATGTGCCACTTGCATTACAAGAGCACAACGACTGGACCAATCCTGTCCTCGCAAGAGCAGCGACGGCGCTCTCGGTCGCCCATGTTGGAGGCTCATTTATTCCGGCCGCACTAGAGCGCGCCGCTCGTTCACACCGTGACCGTTGGGCATTTGGGCAAGATCTTAGGGTTGCAACTTCACAGGCGCGTTTATCAGCGCAAGTGTTAACTATTTTGCCCATTGCGATTCTTGTCTTGTCTTCATTTTCTGGAACAGGAGTCAGTTTTTTTCTTGATTCGCCCGCACTCATTTTAGTATTAGTCGTTGGCATCATTCTTAATTATGTTGGTTGGCGTTGGATTAGCCGCACAACAAAGGCGATCACATGAGACGCCAAGACGTTGCTCTAAATCAAGCATTTCAAGATCTTGTTGACATCATTCTTGTCACGATTCGTTCTGGTCTTGAAATATCTGAGGCTCTCGCAATCAGTGAACGACTTTTGCCATCCGATGTTGCAGTGCGTCTTCACGCTGTCACTCATCGCCTTGATATGGGCGAGTCAGTGGGTGATGTTTTGCCTCAATTGACAATTATTTTTGGTCCACAGTCAATACCGCTTGTTGACATTCTTCGTACCTCGTCATTTGATGGATTACCCGTGATCTCTGTTGTTGAGCGTCTGAGTGACGAGGCACGCTTACAACGCGTTCGGCAACTTGACACTGAAATACGGCGATTGCCCGTGCGGTTGACATTTCCATTGGTGTTCTGCACATTGCCCTCTTTTATTTTGCTAAGCATCACCCCACTCGTGGGTCGGGCTATCTCATCGCTGCAAGATACTCCCCCTCCACCATCAACACTCATTATCAAGAAAGACAACTAATGCATTTATCTAAGTTTCACTCTCGTTTGCAAACCAGGCTTTGGCAGCGTGGACAGGCCACTACCGAATACGCGCTTATTTTGTTGGTTGCAGCAGTAATTGCAATCTTGGTTATTACTTGGGCAACATCTGGAGATGGCGGTGGAAAGATTGGCTCACTTTTTGACAGCATTATCGACACCATCATTGATCGAGCGACCAACGCATTTTGATGCGCAAAAACCCATTCGAAAAAGAGCGGGGTCAAGCAACTGTTGAATTTGCTTTGCTTCTCCCCCTCGTTGTGTGCCTTGGTTTTGCACTTTTAGAAATTGCACTTGTCATCACGGATCATTTTCGGGCTCTTGAAGTATCGCGCATCGCAGTCCGAGCAGCATCCACAGCACCAGACCCGCAGGCGAGCGCCTCTGAATTAGTGCAGCGCATACTCGGCGATGAAGCCGATGTTGACACCACCACGGTTGACGGTCTTGTCACCGTCTCAGTTGCTTGGCACCGCCGCATCAACCTGGTATTACTTTCTGGAGTGCTACCAAAGATCGCTATTCGCGCGTCTTCATCAATGTTGCAAGAACCGCCAATATCCCTTGACTTGAAGTGAACTGCTCCGCACTTCTTTAAGCCGTGGTAGTTGTACCTTGATAGCCACCACCGTGCCTGCCACCGTGCCTGCCACCGTGCCTGCCACCGTGCTTGCCACCGTGCTTGCCACCGTGCTTGCCACCAGTTGGTCGAACACCGTTAACCATGTCAGTGACACGCGCGGAGAAACCAGCTAATTTTTCTGTCGCTTGGGCCTGCGTAAGTTTCCCACTAGCGACCCCTGCATCAAGGTGCGCTTTAAAATCAGAGATCAGCACGGCGGTCACTGCAGTAATCGCCACATTCTGAGCCTTGGCGATATCGGCAAGTGACTTGCCTGACTTCATCTGTGCTCGCAGTTCAGCTGACGTAAGTTTCAGAACTTTAGCAAGTGACTCAGAATTTGGTGCTTTGTGTGAGATCTTTGATGGTCTAGCCAAAGCAGATGATGAAGATGAACTTCCGTTGGCACTTGCAATACTTGTGACACCAAGAACTGCGGCACCACTGCTCAGCACGAGTCCGGCGGCTACTGCAACTCTTGTGAACTGGGAATATTTTTTCATTATTGTGACTCTCTCTTTTTCAGGGAACCCACGGTTGTGGGGCGTGGATATCTTGCGACTTACAGGTAAGAAGCAGACCCTAGTTTGGTAAGAATTGTCAAAGAATCAGACCCCATATAGTTAAAAATCAATGAACAGTACCCAGGTTGAGTACCTTTCTTGCCATGGGAATGACTCCAATCGCCGTCAGAGTGCTAGTTGCCGAGGACGATCCCTCTGTGCGCAAGGCTATCCAGCGAGTGCTCGAACTTGAGGACTACCACGTCATCACCGTCAACGACGGTGCAGCTGCCCTTGAGGCACTGACCCATCAAAAGCCTGACGCAGCAGTTCTTGATGTCATGATGCCGTTCGCTGATGGGCTGACAGTTTGTCGCGAAGTTCGTCATCGCGGAATCTCAACTCCCATCTTGTTGCTCACGGCTCGTCACGAAGTAGGCGACCGTGTGGCAGGCCTTGACGCGGGTGCCGATGACTATTTAGTGAAGCCATTTGCCGTTGACGAACTGCTTGCCCGAGTACGCGCGCTACTACGGCGCAATTACTCTGCGGTTGACGCGAAACAATTGCATGTCGGAGATCTCACTCTTGACACGATGCGACACGAAGTAAAACGTGGTCAAAGAACGCTTCAACTTACGAAAACCGAATTTGATTTACTCGAACTACTGATGCGAGAGCCAGGAATCGTAATGTCTCGTGAGAAAATTTATGAAGAGATTTGGGGATATGACTTTGAAACAAATTCAAAATCACTCGATGTCTATATTGGATACCTTCGTCGCAAAACAGAACAAGAAAACGAATCCCGTTTGGTCTACACGGTTCGCGGTTTCGGATACATGGTGCGGGCAAAATGACTCTTCGAACTCGTTTTGCACTTCTCACCGGATCACTGGTTCTGTTGGTGGTAATTGCCGTCAGCAGTGGTGCTTATATTGTCGCCTCTCGTCAGTTACGCAATGAGGTAGACCAGGCTCTTGATGCGCGAGTAGAACTTATTTCGCGGGGACTAGCAAGTTCAGATCAACAAGTCGGTAGACAACGACGCAGACGTCCGCTCTCAGATTCGCTCCTGCAGGCCGAGTTCGACACCGTCTCACAAATTATCAACAGGTACGGGGTTGTTGTCGCCAGTGCTGGCCCTATAGAACTTCCATTTACCGCTGACGATGAAGTTTTGTTGAAAAATAAAATTGGTTATCACCGCAGCACGTTTACAACGGCGCAGCGTACCTACAGAGTTTTGTCGGTTCCACTCACCAACGGCACCGTTGTCAAAGTCGGTAGAGATATACAAGATATTGAAAATGCACGTGAGGGAATGCGTCGGTGGTTTGCATTGATTGCACTAATCGGATTCATGTCTGCCACTTTTTTGGGCTGGTTATTCGCTCGTCGCACCAGTAAACCCCTCGAAGAATTAGCGTTCGCTGCCGAGTCAATCGCAGCAACACAGAATCTTGATCGTGAGATCGTTGTCAGCGGAGATTCTGAAGTGCGTCAACTTACAATTAGTTTCAACGCCATGCTTGTAGCTCTGCGCTCCAGCCTAAATCGACAAAACCAACTAGTTCAAGACGCAAGCCACGAATTACGCACGCCGCTCACGAGTCTGCGTGCCAATACAGAACTGCTTGAGCGATCTTCACTTTCTGACCAAGATCGAACTGCAATACTCGCCGATATGCGTGCTGAAGTTGACGAACTTGCCGATCTCAGTTCAGAACTGAGCGCACTAGCCACCGACCACCGACAGGCTGAAACTCCCAAATCAATTGACCTTGCCGAATTAGTCAGCGACATTGTGGCACGAGTCAGTCGTCGCACCACGGGAACAATTCAGATCCAACTCATTAACCCTGCGGTGCTGCAGGTCAGACCACAACAAGTTGAGAGAGCAATCAGCAACCTCATTGATAATGCAATTAAGTTCAGTCCTGGGGGAGAAAATATTGAGGTCGTAGTTGATGGTGCTCGGGTACACGTTCGAGATCATGGCTCTGGAATCACAGATGAAGACAAGTCACATATCTTTGATCGCTTCTACCGCGCCTCCGCAACGCGCTCATTGCCGGGCTCTGGACTGGGTCTTGCCATTGTGCAGCAGTGTGCCGATGACCATAATGCCAAGACTTTTGTGCTTGACGCGCCCACACGCGGAGCAATCGTGGGTATTGATTTTTCTTAGGAAAGACTAGGAGTTCTTGTCCGTCGCAGGTCGGCGCATGCCACGCTTGTCATAGGACTTTTCTTTTTCTTCTTGTTCAAGTTCTACTGCCTCTTCTTCAGCAACTAGTCGACGCATGCTCTGAAGTCGAATCTCGGGCAAGGATCCATTTATGATTGCCTGCTGAACAGCACAACCTGGCTCGTCTTGATGTTTACAATCCCTAAATCTGCAGTTGTCAACCAGACTAAAGATGTCCGGGAACGCCCGCTCTATTCCCTGACCACTCGTCCACAATGTAACCGCGCGCAAACCAGGAGTGTCAAGTAGCCAACCACCAGTTGGTAGCGCAACTAGTTCGGCGGCGACCGTGGTGTGTCGTCCGCGCTGGTCACCTTCACGCACTCCTGCCGTGCGTTGCACTGCATAGCCAACGAGGGCGTTGATCAATGTTGATTTGCCTACACCGCTGGCACCCATCAAGGCGATCGTTTTATCGTCGGTGGCATATTCACGGAGGGAAGAGACATTATCTCCAGTTGTTCCACTCACGACGTGTATCGCAACACCCGCGGAAACTTCCGTCAACGCATCTACAAGTGCGACAACATGGCTTGATTCGGCAATGTCGCTCTTGGTCAACACAATCACTGGTGCAGCGCCGCTATCGAAAGCAAGAATAAGTTCGCGCTCCAGCCGACGCTGGTTCGGTGCAGATGATGCAGCATGCACCAAAAATACGGTGTCAATATTGGCAGCGACGACATGCCGCATGGCAAGTGCTCCCTCGAATGATGCCCGACGCACGAGGGCACTCTTCCGCAGCAAGACCTCCGAAATTTTTTCGCCGTCGGCGGTTACATGCACACGATCTCCGACGGCAATATCAATTCCGAAGTTGCGCACGCGCATCACCATCGAGTCTTGGAACAACACCGTGCTCCACCCTCTGTCAAGACGAGTGACTCGTCCCACAAGGGGCGGCGTTGGGCTCACGTCGTCGGGCGAAGAATTGAGTTTCATCAACCCGAACGGTACCGCCAATCCCCGTTTGACCCCCGCTCTTGCCCTAGTGCAATAAGCGTTTGCCCGCATTGCCTTGACAACGGTGGGTGTTATCACCTATCCCTAAGCAGTCATGTCCAAGCCATTAGTCATCGTTGAGTCCCCCGCCAAAGCAAAAACTATTGCTCAGTACTTAGGGTCTGAGTTTGATGTTCGCTCGTCTGTTGGACACATTGCCGACCTGCCAAGCAAGGGTCTGGCCGTAGATGTTGAGAACGGCTTCAAGCCCAACTGGGAGTTGACCGTTCGCGGCAAAGAAGTCGTCAAAGAACTCAAGTTGCTGATGAAAAACGCATCAGCTCTCTACCTTGCGACGGACGAAGATCGCGAAGGAGAAGCAATCTCGTGGCACTTGCTTGAACAGCTCAAGCCCAAGGTTGAAGTTCATCGAATGGTGTTTCACGAAATTAATAAACAGGCAATCCTTGAAGCCGTTGCCAACCCGCGCGCAATTGACTACGGACTCGTTGACGCGGCAGAAACTCGCCGCATCTTAGATCGCCTATACGGATACGAAGTTTCTCCTGTTTTATGGCGTCGGGTAAATCGTGGACTTTCTGCCGGGCGCGTACAGAGTCCTGCCTTGCGATTGGTTGTTGAACGGGAACGCGAACGAATTGCATTTCAGGCCGCATCTTATTTTGATATTGAGGCGACCGTTGATACTCAGCCAATTTTCACCGCAAAACTCATTGCCGTTGATGGTTCTCGCCTTGCCAGCGGCAAGGATTTTGATCAAAGTGGAAAACCCAAGCAAGATGTCCTAGTTCTTACCGAGGCACGAGCAAAGACTTTGGTTTCTGGACTTCAAGATATTCCGCTCGCAGTGCGAAGCGTTGAAGAAAAGCCATACCGTTCCTCCCCTAAGCCACCCTTTATGACAAGCACCCTGCAACAGGAGGGTGGTCGTAAGTTGCGACTGTCTGGGCGCCAAGTGATGAGCACTGCCCAAAGTTTGTACGAGCGTGGCTATATCACCTACATGCGAACCGACAGTGTTGTCCTCAGTGCAGACGCAATCAGTGATATTCGCGCGCATATAAAAAGTGACTTCGGCGCTCAGTATCTTCCCTCGTCACCGCGAGGCTATTCATCCAAAGTAAAAAACGCCCAAGAGGCTCACGAAGCGATTAGACCAGCTCTTCCGTTGCGTTCGCCGGAGCAACTACAAAACGACCTCAAACAACAAGAGCTCAGTCTTTATCGCTTGATTTGGCAAAGAACCCTCGCATCACAGATGACAGATGCAGTCGGGGTGACGGTAAGCATTCGTATGACTGCGACATCAATAGGCTCAGTGCGGAGCGAGTGCGAATTCAGTGCAAGTGGAACCACGATTACTTTTGCCGGCTATCGCCAAGCCTATGAAGAGTCAGTTGACGAAGAAGATCAAAAAGATGACGCAGAAGACACTTTGTTACTGCCACCACTAAAAGTTGGCGAACAACTCCGCGTCAGTGAATACGACGCTCTAGGACATGCAACGACCCCACCAGCACGCTTCACGGAAGCGTCCCTTGTCAAGAAACTCGAAGAAAAAGGTATCGGTCGTCCAAGTACTTGGGCATCAATTATTTCCACAATGGTGGATCGCGGTCATTATCTTTGGAAAAAAGGAACATCGCTCGTTCCGACATGGACAGCATTCTCTGTCATTAAGTTGATGGAAAATCATTTCAATGCCCTGATTGACTACGACTTCACGGCCGGCGTTGAAGAGGACCTAGATGCTATTGCTCGTGGCGAGCAACAAAAAGAGGAGTGGCTCAAAAAGTTCTACTGGGGAGTAGAGGACGATCCACATTTGCCGGGCTTAAAAGCGGTGGTCTCCAACAATCTCGACACCATTGATGCTGCTTTGCTCAATACCTTTATATTAGGTGCCAATCCAGCAACGGGTGAAGACGTCATTGTCAAGCCTGGTTTGTATGGTCCGTATGTTCGTAGTGGTGAAAATACCGCTGGAGTGCCGGACACAATGACACCAGATGAACTGACTCTTGAGGCGGCGATTGTCTTGTTGGCGGCCCCAAAAGGTGACACGCCGATAGGTGAACTGGAAAATTTCCCCGTGTTTGCAAAATCTGGTCGATATGGGCCCTATGTGCAGTGGGGGACAATGGACGAACCACCCACGGGCATGGAAAAACCAAAGATGGTTTCCCTGTTTAAGACGATGAATATTGATCGCATCACAATGCGCGATGCACAAGATCTCTTGTCACTTCCCCGAACGATTGGCGTAGATCCAGTCGACGGTGAAATCATCACCGCACAAAACGGTCGATATGGGCCCTATGTCAGCAAGGGTAAAGAAAGTCGTTCCATTACAACCGAAGAGCAGTTACTCACCATCACACTTTCGGAAGCGCTTCTTCTCTTGGCACAACCTCGCGTGTTTGGTCGAGGAAGAGCCGCGCCAAAGCCACCGCTCAAGGAGTTTGGCAACGACCCAGCAAGCGGGAAACCAGTTGTCGCCAAAGAAGGTCGTTTTGGGGATTACGTCACGGATGGTGAAACAAATGCTGGTCTCACTCGCGGAGATCGTCTGGAAGAAATGACCAATGAGCGGGCATTTGAACTTCTGCAACTGCGTCGTGAATATATTGAACTCAATGGAGGACCAAAGAAAAGCACCAGCAAGCGGGGTCCTGCCAAGAAAAAGGCTGTAGCAAAAAAAACCTCTGTCAAGAAAAAGCCCCCTGCCAAGAAAAAGGCTACGAAATCAAAAGTGCAACATATTCCTGCTAATGATTAATAGATGACTACTGCGCGCTACATCGCCCTTGAAGGTCTTGAGGGTTGTGGAAAAAGCACTCATGCAGTGCGCCTTGCTACTCATCTCAATGCTGTCTTGACTCGGGAGCCAGGTGGAACCCGCATCGGCACGCTCCTTCGGGGCATTTTGTCCGACCCCGACAGCACCGACATGAATCCTCGGACAGAGGCTCTTCTCATGGCGGCTGATCGCGCCCAGCACTTTGCCGAAGTAATTCAACCAACACTTGGTCGCAATCAACATGTCGTCAGTGATCGCAGCGTGTTTTCAACCATTGCCTACCAAGGATTTGGTCGTGGACTCGATATTGCAACTCTCCGCAGCATCAGTGAGTGGGCGCTTCGCGGACATCTGCCAGACATCGTGATTTTTATTTCAGTCCCAACCGATATTCTCAATGACCGTCTTGCCAAGCGCACGCCCGATCGTTTCGAACGCGAAGGCTTTAATTTTTTTTCGCGTGTCAATGACGGTTTCCGGACCCTCATTCAATCGGAGAGTGATTGGATCATTATTGATGGCACACAACCTAAAGACGATGTTGAATTGGCTATTCGGACAGCAGTAACTCAGCGCCTGAAAGAACTCTCATGACCTCTACATGGGACAGCGTCGTTGGACAACCGACTGCGGTAAATCAGCTCCAAAAAGCCAGTGTTAATCCTGTGCACGCATACTTGCTTATCGGACCAGAGGGGTGTGGAAAGGACGAGGCTGCTCGTGCTTTTGCCGCCTCACTTTTATCGCCAACTCAAGATCCAACTGATCGCGCATGTTCACTAGTCATGCGTGGCTCTCATCCCGATGTGCATGAAATCCGCCGAACGGGCGCAAGTTTATTAGCCAAAGATGCCGAAGAAGTGATTCGCATCTCTTCCACGACGGCAATGGAAAGTAATCGCAAAATAATTGTCTTACACGAAGTTAATTTGATGCAGGACTCTGGCGTTGTTCGATTGCTTAAAACTGTTGAAGAGCCTGCAGAAGGTGTATTTTTCATCTTGCTCGCCGATCAAATGACGCCCCTCCTCGTTACAATCGCATCTCGTTGTGTTGTGGTTAATTTTGCATCTCTTGACGATGACATAATCATCAAAACCCTCACAAGCGAGGGAATTCCTTTGGGTATCGCCACGATTGCAACCAAGAGTGCTCATGGAAGCATTACTCGTGCACGTTTGCTCGCCAGTGATGACAAGATTGTTGAGCGTCGGGACTGTTTTGCCGGAATTCCTCGTCGCATTAACGGCACAGGCTCTGTTACGGCCACAATCGTTGAAGAAATCCTCGAACTAATCGCCGCTGCTGCAGAGCCAATGACAAGACAACATGAAGCAGAAATAGTTCAGTATGAAGAGCAAATGGCCCTACTCGGTATGAAGAAAGGCGGTCGTACGGCGCTTGAAGACAAACACAAGCGTGAATTGCGCCGCCACCGCACAGACGAATTGCGTGCTGGATTAGTTGAAGTTGCCAGCACTTATCGGGACGAACTAGTTGACAACAACAATGTCAACCGTCCCACTGCATACATCAATGCGATTGCAGACATACATCAGGCGATGGAGCGTTTTAATCTCAATGTCAACGAGTCATTGTTGTTGCATAATTTGATTTGGTCACTGCCCTCACTGGGCCCACCTAGTCCTGATGTTGTCTCAACTGGAAACGACTGAGCTGCTGTAATGAAAAGTTTATCTGCACCTAAAACATCCAATCTTCTCGCTGTCGTGATGGGGTCGTTCTTACTTCTTGCTGGTGCTACACATTTCGCCAACCCAGATTTTTTCAACGACATTGTTCCGCCATGGCTTCCTCCCAACGAGGCATTTTGGACCTACATAAGTGGTGTCGCCGAACTGATCATCGGAGTGATGCTCTTGCGGCCAGCCACCCGTCGCCGAGGTGCATACGCTGCGGTTGTTCTGTTCGTTGCCGTCTACCCAGCAAATCTATATATGTTGTGGGACTGGCGAGATAAACCGGCGTCTGAACAATTCGTTTCCTACGCTCGCCTGCCGTTTCAGTTTTTATTCATTTGGCTGGCACTACGCATTGCACGACCAAGGACTTTGTAGTGCCTCGACTCACCAACGACGAAAGAAATTCTCTGCTTGGCAAACCTGGCCAACTTGCCCGCATTGGAACTGTTGATGCCGATGGAATGCCACGCGTACTTCCACTCTGGTTCATCGTAAAGGAAAACTTCTTGTATTTTACCCCACGCTCACAAGCCATTATTTGGCACAACATCCTGCGTGACAATAAAATATCAATCTGCATTGATGAAGAAGATTCGCCCTATCGAAAAATCACCTATCAAGCACTTGTTGTTGTGATTCATCAACCGGGGGAAGATGAAAAATGGCGTGATCTCTATCGTTCAATTGCATCACGGTATACACCCCTGGATTGGGCCAACGCCTACGTGGATAATACTGATGACCAGCCACGCGCATTGTGCGCGATTGATCTTGTCGCTGCGACTACTCGGACGGTGACTTGGCGAATGCCAATTCATGGTGAAGACCCAGTCGGCATCTGGGCCACTCGTTATTATTTGCCTGGAACCAAAATGAGACCGATGCCTCCCAATTCATAGCTACCTTTGGCGTTTCGTAGTTAGAATAAGTCGTCTTGCCCAGGTAGCTCAGTCGGTAGAGCAACGCACTCGTAATGCGTAGGTCGTGAGTTCGATTCTCATCTTGGGCTCCAGTTGCAGTAAGCCTTCACGTCAATGCAGTACGAGCCTTGGTAACGATGTCACGAGTGGGAAGGCTCGGCACAGCCCCACGCACGGTCGTTGCCAGCGCACCAGCAATGACCGCAGCGCAAACTGCTTCTTCAAGAGATGACCCACGCGTCAACTCAGCACACAGAGCACCGATGAACGCGTCACCCGCACCCGTTGTGTCTAGCGGAGACACAATATAAGGAGGAACTGTAGTCGTCGAATCAGCAGTCACAATCTCTGCACCTCTGGCCCCCAGGGTTGTCACCACTCCGCGAGCACCGTTGTTCAACAGAGTGCGCGCCCCGCCCAACCGTGCTGCTTCATCTTCATTTGCAACCACCACGTCACAGAGCAACAACATGCCTTCGGAAACATCAGCCACGGGAGCAGGATTCAAGACCGTTCGTATTCCTCGGGCGTGCGCGTCTTTGAAGACTTTGGTAATCGCATCAATGGGAATTTCCAACTGAGCAAGAATCATCGAACAGGGTGGCACCACCACGTCATATCCGAGTCCCACTAATCCGTTCGCACCCGGCACCACCACGATCATGTTTTCTCCTGCCGAGTCCACTGAGATAAACGCACGACCAGTCGGAGTATCGGTGATCTTCAACCCCGACACGTTGACTCCCTCTTGTTGCAGCACCTCACGTAGTGCGTGACCCATCACATCATTTCCCGCGCACCCAATGAATGCAGTTCGCGCTCCCATACGCGCGCACGCGACGGCTTGATTCAGACCTTTGCCGCCAGCATGTTCGGCGTACCCCGTGGCCAAGATTGTTTGGCCAGGCCTCTGAAGTTCGGAAACGTTAGCGACCAAGTCGAAATTGGCACTTCCAAGCACGACAACATCAAAATAACCCTCAGATTGGCTGACCACCATGTCACTCTGTCACATCGGTACCATTTTTGCGGTGTTACACCTATTCCAAAGACGAAGATTGATTACAACTATGTGAGATTCACGTCGCCCCTTTTTGCTCTCGACAAGGGTGGAAGTGCCGAAGTTGATTTGTGTATTGTCAGGCAAGGGTTCTATTATCAGGAAATGCAAACAAACATAGGCTCAATCCTTACCAAGCGCGCGAATCTTAACCCGGATAACGAGGCACTTTTTGATGTCTCTCAGGCTCAAAGATTTTCGTTTCGACAATTGAATGAGCAGGCTAACAAAGTTGCTAATTCATTCACCAACTTGGGAATTAAAAAGGGTGACAGAGTTGCTCTATTGATGATGAATTGCCACGAATTTGTTGCTTCATTTTTTGCTATTGCAAAGATTGGTGGGGTGATTGTTCCATTGAATTGGCGGCTCGTGCCCGACGAACTCGAATTCATCTTGAAAGATTCTGGTTCTATTGCTCTGATCTACGGAGCAGAATTTCTTCCCGTCGTGAGTGAACTGCAATCTCGTGGCAAACGAACCGATATTGCCCATTGGATCCATGTTGGCGACACAGCTTCAAGTCCATCGTTTGCAAAACAATTTGACTCTCTTGTTCAAGCCCAATCAATCGATGAACCCAAGATCACAGCATCCGACGATGATCTCTTATACATCATGTACACGTCAGGAACTACGGGTCTTCCAAAAGGAGTAATGCACACTCACAACACCCAGATGGCAGCCCTTATCACCCTGAATGCAACAAGCGACTTCTGCATTGGTGACCGATACCTCAATCCCATGCCTTTATTTCATGTCGGAGCACTTACACCTGCAATGGCGACTGCTTACCGAGGACTGGCCCATATTCTCATGCGCTCCTTTGACCCGTCAGCAGTTTGGCAATTAATCAAGGACGAAAAGATTAATAATGCGCTTCTCGTTCCTGCCATGCTCGGCGCATGCCGAATGGTTTTTGACCCGTCAATCCATGATCACTCGTCCTTGCGTTGGGTCCTCAGCGGTGCAGCACCAGTACCAAAAGCTCTTATTTTGGCTTATCAAGAAATGGGAATTGAGATTCACCAGGTATATGGGCTGACTGAAACCTGTGGACCTGCATGCACCACTACTCCTGAAGACGCCCTTCGCAAAGCCGGCTCAACAGGTAAGGCGTTCTTTCATACGGAGGTCAAAATTGTGCGGCCCGATGGCACGGAGTGCAACGTAGAAGAAGGTGGCGAAGTGCTTGTGCGAGGCGATCACGTCATGACTGGATACTGGAATAGACCCGACGCCACGTCTGAAGCTCTTCGTGATGGATGGTTGTATACGGGTGACATTGCGGTTCTTGATGATGAGGGCTTTATCTGGATCCAGGATCGCCTCAAAGACATGATTATTTCTGGTGGTGAAAATGTCTACCCAGCAGAGATTGAAAATACGATTCTGGGACATCCAATGGTCGCTGATGTGGCGGTCATTGGTGTGCCGTCAGATAAGTGGGGTGAAACGGGTCTCGCTGTAATAGTTAAAAAAGATGCGTCGTTGACCGAGGCAGATATTGTTGCTCATTGCGATGGCAAGTTGGCACGCTTCAAGATTCCAAGTGGCGTCCGATTCGTTGACGTTATCCCCCGAAATGCGTCAGGCAAAGCATTAAAACGCGAACTTCGTATTCAGTTTCCCACACTGTAAAGTCTTCTCTCTGCTACTTTCATCGGCCCCACCCCTTGAGCCACTGCTCAACGAAGTGGGGCACATTTCGACTCTCGTTGTCGATGACCAACGCGATGATCGAATGCTGGGTGTTGAGATTTGGTACCCCACCAAATCAAGTAGTGAACCAAACACAACGTACGAGATAATTCCAGGGATACGTTTTGAATCTGCAAGTGCCCACGAAAATTCGTTGATACTCACTGGTCTGCATCCGTTGATCGTCTGGTCGCATGGTCGCACCGGCACACGCCACAACTACAGCCTTTTGTGCGAGGCACTTGCTTCACGTGGCTACATTGTGGTCTCATCAGACCACCCAGGCGATGGGTTATTTGATTGGTTACTCGGAACAAATGTTGACGACGTCACCAATGATCGGCAACGACAGGGAGACATTAGATTTTGTATTGATGCCTGCACTGGCCAACGGACTCCACTAACACAATGGCTTCCCCAGTCTGTTGACATCAACAAGATCTTCATTGGCGGGCATAGTTACGGCGGGCTATCGGCTCTGGCAACAACTACATATATGCACGAATTCACCCCAGACACGCGAGTGCGCGCCACCGTTGCTGCTCAGGCTTACACCAGGACGTTGACCCCAGAATTTTTTATGTCATTGAACAAGCCAACGCTGCTCCTCGTCGGAGAAAAAGATCTCACTACTCCAGCTAAAACTGATGCTGATCCAGCGTGGATGATCTTACAATCGCGGGTTGATGAAATCGCACAACGCTCTCGTCGAATTGATATCACTAATGCCCCACATCAAGGATGCAGCGACTTCTGTTTGTACCATGAACTAGCACCTAGCATCGTGGCGATACCTGACATCGTGCGTCACTATTTAAAGTCTATTGCGGATGAGACATCTCCTGAATGGCTTGCTAATTGGCGAGGCGGGCTGCTGAAACACGCCCAATCTATTGATGAATTCCTTTCATCTTTGGGCGCCTGAAAATTTCCCAAGCGGGTTTAGCAAGTCAACTCCGAGACATTTGTTTCATGTTTTTTGACTTGTTTGGACCTACTAGTATTGACCTATGTCAAAAATTGCAATCATTGCCCTTCGCTCAGAGATAACAAGAGCACAACAGATACTCAACGCATTAACGCCAGCACAATGGGAAGCACCGTCTGGTTGTACCAACTGGCGAGTACAAGACGTCGCGTGTCATATGGCTTCGGTCTTTCATTCCATCGCTGGCCCAGACAGCATCGAAGGAGGGGCCGGAAAAGATGCTGAAGTTGATGCAGAGGTTCCAGTTCAGGCGCGAAAGAACTGGACACCCCAACAGGTCATGGCTGAATACGATGAATGGAGTGAACTAGGTTTTGCTGCGTTGAGTGGCTTGCAGGAACCACCAATGAGCACAACAATTATTCCACTCTCCAATCTTGGTGCTCATCCGATGCATCTTCTAGCAAATGCAATTGTCTTTGATCATTACTGTCACTTACGACATGACATCGGTTTTGCAATACCAACCGCGGCCGCACTTCCACAGGATCCTGACGCATTAAAGGCGACACTTGAATGGATGCTTGCCGGAGCACCACAGATGTGTGCGGACACATTGGCAACATGCACGCAGGGGGTGAACCTTGTCTTTGAAGGATCAGGTCAGTCGTCTTTTGCGCTCTCTCCCGGAACTGATGGTTGGGTAATCACGAGCGGAGTCAACACATCTCTTCCGACTGCAACTGGTTCAGCACACGACTTTGTAAGTTGGGCAACAAAACGCGCGGACTGGCGTAAGCATGTGACCTTGACTGCCGACCCATCAGGCGCTGCCGCCAAAACACTTGACGCCATTAATGTCATCTGACGCTTTCACAAAACATATCCCCAACCAGTAAAGTTTGAATATATCTTGAGGGGGTAGTGCACGATGAAAGTGCCATTGACAGTGATCGATCATCTGCGTCGTGCCGAACAGGTATACGGCCAAAGGATTGCATTCATCGACGAAGATGACCAGCCTGCAAAATCCTGGGGGACTCAGACATATCAACAAATGGCTGTCCACGCTCGTGCCCAGTCGGCTGGTCTTGATGCCCTCGGGATTGCTCAGGGTGCGCGAGTCGCTGTAGTAAGTCAAAACTCAGCGCGACTGCTAACAAGTTTTTTTGGAGTTAGTGGATCAGGTCGAATACTGGTGCCGATTAATTTTCGGCTCGTTGCGGAAGAAATTTCATACATCATGGAGCACAGCGGAGCCGATGTGCTTATCGTCGATCCCGAACTTGACGAATCACTAGCCAATGTAAAGGCTAAATATCGGTTTGTGATTGGAACCGACTCTGACGAAGAACTCTATAAATTCAACACCGAACCTCGCGCCTGGGAACCAGACGAAGACTTGACGGCGACAATCAACTACACAAGCGGCACCACAGCCCGACCAAAGGGAGTGCAACTCACCCATCGCAACTTGTGGCTGAACTCAGCAACTTTTGGATGGCATATGGGGGTCAACGATCGTGATGTCTATCTGCATACATTGCCCCAGTTCCATTGCAACGGTTGGGGAATGGTGTACGCAGTCACTGGCATGGGTGGACAACACATCATCCTGCGCAAAATTGACGGAACAGAAATCCTGCGTCGTGTCGAAAAACACGGCGTCACGCTAATTTGTTGCGCGCCCGCAGTTGCAAACGCAATTCTTGATGCCGCTACAACGTGGAAAGGAGAAATCCCCGGTCGTGGTCAGGTGCGCATGGTCGTTGCGGGTGCTCCACCGCCAACCCGCACGATTGAGCGGATCGAAACCGAGTTGGGTTGGCAACTCAATCAGATATATGGACTCACTGAAACAGCACCATTGCTGACTATCAATCGCCCGCGAGAAGAACTCGACAATCTTTCGGCTGCCGAACGTGCATCGCGCCTCAGTGCTGCGGGTGCTCCAGCAATCGGAGTAGAAATAAAAACTGACGCTAGTGGTGAAATACTGGCGCGAAGCAATGTCATTATGCAGGGGTATTGGAATCAACCAGAAGAAACAAGCAAGGCGATTGTAGATGGATGGTTCCGCACTGGAGACGGCGGAGTCATTGGGCCAGATAATGTGCTCACAATCAGTGACCGTAAAAAAGATGTCATCATCTCTGGTGGAGAAAACGTAAGCTCAATTGAGGTTGAAGATGCAATATTTTCTCACCCTGACGTTGCAGAGGTGGCCGTCATCGGAGTTCCTGATCCAAAGTGGGGGGAACTAGTGATGGCACTAGTGGTTAAGACTGCAAACTCGGCCCTGACCGATGATGAACTCATTGCTTACACGAAAACAAAACTTGCCGGATACAAATGTCCAAAGAAGGTTGAGTTTCGTTCTGAACTCGCGCGCACTTCAACAGGCAAGTTACAAAAGTTCAAATTGCGCGAATCTTTTTGGGAAGGCCACACTCGTCAGGTGAATTAAACCTCGTCAGTTCAGCCCAAGCCGAACAAAATGTTCGCTTGGGGCTTGCACATCCAAAAGAGCCACTCGCAGTAGTTCAATTGCGCCCGCTTCGACATCTTCGCCCACCAGATTTTTTGTCTCGAGACAGTCATTATGGCGGTCATAAAGAATCGTCTCGTATTGTTTGGCGTAAGCCCAAAACGGCAACAAATCGCCAGCCTGAAATGGTTGTCTAATAACTGGGATAGTCGTGCCAGGCATTTTGTCTAGCACTGCTCGCTCGTCTGGCATCGGCATCTTTACATCAGGAAACGCCCCGATAGGCATTGTGCTCCATCTGTTTGACCACATTGACAGTGGTGTATTTTCTCCAATTGGTCCCCTGGTATAGCGCCAGTTCTTTGTGACAAGTTGTACTTCGCGTCCCCAAACCCCAGTGAGCAGCCAATCACGCACTGCATTAGTTTTTTTAGCAATGAGTGGTATCAATGATGTTCCGTGCGACTTGTGCGATACATCAACTGCAAAAATGTCAGCAATGGTGGCATGTATATCTGTTGAAGTCGTCAGTGCGTCACATGTTTGTGCCACCACCCCGGGCCATGACACCAACATCGGAATTTCTCCGAGCGCCTTGTAGACAGGCACACCGGGTTTTCCCCAGATATCGCGATTGTGAACGTCAAGATCCCCCAAGTAGTGGCCATGATCGGTACACAAGATGACAGCCGTATCGTCCCATCCATTTGTTGTGTCAAGTGCATCAAGTACTCTCCCCAACCAATGATCAATCATCGACAACTTTGCCCCATACTGTGCCCGTATTTGATGTGCCTGTCGTTTTGTTATGACACCATCTGCCAAAGCATCAACGGCATACGGTGGCCACACTAAGTGTGGTCCCTCCCATGTGTCGTCATATCTCATCGCCCACTCTGGGGGCGTATCAAATGGCTCATGCGGATCAAACTCATCGACAAACAACATGAATCGTTCATCGTTGGCACGATGGTGGGGTGCATCATCTAAGAGCCAACGTTCCGCCGCGCGCATCGTTCGAGGTCCGGGAAAATCTTGTTCTCCGTCAAACCAGCCACGAGATGAGTCGTAGTGGGTATTGCCACGCCCAAATGACGGCGCACCAATCCAACTCGTATCGGGTCGCGTTTTCCACGCATCACTTTCATGACCACGCTCATATGACCACGCCGTAAAATCAGAATGGTAATTTTCTCCACCAACTTCAAATAGATGTGGATGATCAGTAATGAGATTGGTCACGACTCCAGCGCGCCTAAGCGATGCCGTGATTGCTTCTTCCCATAGTTCAATTGAGCCCCATGGTTTCCATAGAAAATCCCAAGAACCCACCAAAATATCGTGACGTGCGGGGATACATGGCAAAGAGCCTGTGTGGTGATTGGTGAATTTCACTGACCGAGCAGCAAGTCGATTCAGATTAGGTGTATCGAATTGTTGAGCACCATAGGCCCCAATCTCGTGTTTATTAAGACTATCCAGCAACAGAACCACGACATTGCGCGGACTTTTCATGCCACGCCAACGACATTTAGCAAACAGGCCGATTTGTGTTTGTCTCCAACAAGCAAAGGAATCTCGGTTCGACATCTGTCGACCACATCAGGACAACGTGGAGCAAATGCGCATCCAATTCGTGGACCAATTGCGATTGGTGGAATGCCACCGATTACCGCGAGTTTTTTATGAGACACTTGATCAATGCGGGGGATCGACGCCAGCAAAGCCTTGGTGTAGGGCATGCGCGGATTCGTGAACACCTCGTGCGTTGTGCCTTGTTCTACTATTCGACCCGAATACATAACCGCTACTTCATCTGCGCGGCTCGCCACAATACCCATATCGTGCGTTATGAACAGCACCGACAATCCGCGAACATGGCGTAGGCGGTCAAGCAAGTCGAGAAGTTGTTGCTGGATTGTCACATCAAGTGCACTAGTTGGCTCGTCTGCGATAAGTACCTCAGGTTCAGCAGCAAGCGCAATAGCAATACCGATACGCTGCCTCAAGCCACCACTTAGTTCGTGTGGCCATGCACGCATTCGTCTTTGGGCGTCAGGCACTCCCACTTCAATCAATAATTCAAGTGCCCGCTTCTTTGCCTCTTTTTTACTCAGACCCAGGTGCAAGACGGCAGTATCTGCAATCTGGCGTCCAACTCGCATGACGGGGTTCAGAGATGTCATCGGATCTTGAAAAATCATCGCAATTTGACGACCACGCACTTTGCGTAAATCATCTGTGCTCATAGAAAGCAAGTCTTGACCTTTAAAAATCACCGCACCAGGTAATCCCGCGACACGGGGTGGTGACGGAATCAAACCAAGAATGCTACGCGCCAACATCGTTTTGCCTGAACCACTCTCACCAACCAACGCGATCATTTGACCGCGCCTCAATTGCAGTGAAACCCCATCTACTGCGCGTAACGAACCGAACGGTGTCGAAAAATAAGTGTGGAGGTTCTCAATCGTCAATATCGCATCAGACGACATGATGGCGGGTCCTATTCCTGTGGTGCTTTCAGAGATAACTGATTCAATTGCAGGCTCTTTGACAATCGGAAACGGTCGACCGCGTTGCCACTTGGAGGAAAGCGTGTTGAGCACCAAAATTGTCCCGAAAATTAATGATGATGGAATCAGTACAAGATGGGGTGAATCCTGAACAGTCGCCCGACCGCTCGCAATCAATTGGCCCCAAGTCACAATATTGTCGGGCACACCGGCGCCGATAAAAGATAATCCACCTTCTACCGAGATTGTGATGCCGACCGTGATCATTGCAAAACCCAGCAGAGGACGAATGACGTTGGGAACAAGTTCACGCAGGATAATTTGAAGATGTTTTGAGCCCTGCATCCGTGCAGCCAACACGAAATCACGTTCAACAAGGGGCAATGACGCAGCGCGCACAATGCGAGCAATCACCGGAATCGTGAGAATACCGATGACTAAAATGACGTTTCGAACACTCTTGCCAAAAAACAATACGACTGAAATCGATGCCACGAAGGAAGGAAATGCTGCGGACGCATCAAGAAAGGTCAAAATGACTCGGTCAACCCGCCCGCGCCAGTAAGCAGCAGTCAGTCCGACAAGACTTCCACCGATAAAGCCGATTGCGGTGGCTGCAAGTCCAACCAGCACCGAGATTCGAGCACCTTTTATTGACAGACCAAGCATGTCTACACCGAGATTGTTTGTTCCGAATGGATGTGAAAATGACGGCGCCTGCAATCGATTTTTTAGGTCCTGGTCAAGATTTTCCGTGAACAGATTTCCGAATAGGGCGCAGACTCCAAGAATAACCAGCCACGCAATTGCAAAGAGTCCGAGCATCCCCCATCGTTGTTTGAAACTGCGTAGCGATTTCATCGAGAAGTTCCCAAGCTTGCTGCTCGCACACGGGGATCAAAAACACGAAGCAAAATGTCAACTATCAAATTGACGGCTACATAAGTGACGGCAATCACTAAAACCGCGCCCTCCACTTTGACGATGTCACGGCGTGTTGCTGCGTCAAACAAAAAGCGGCCTAATCCAGGAAGCGAGTAAATCTGCTCGATAATTAAAACACCTCCAAGTAGTCCAGCAGTGTTCAACCCGACTACCGCCAACAGAGTCAGCGACGAAGAACGAAGCGCATATTTAAGTAAAACAACTCGCTCACTAAAGCCACTCGCTCGTGTTCGCATGATGTGGTCGGAGGTCATCGTTACTATAAGGTCATTGCGCAATACCTGAAAATAAATTCCGCTCAAGGGAAGACCCAAGGATAAAACCGGCAACACGAGAGAACGTAAGTTACGAATTATCCCTTCTTCTAAAGGCACAAAATCAGCAGCTGGAAACCACTGCAATTGTTTGGCGAAGATGATCAGTAATGTCAGGGCCATCACAAATTGCGGAATAGCAATTAGTCCAAATGAGGTCGTCGTCAATAACCGATCTCGCCGCTTTCCGGGTTTTGATGCGGCATACAGTGCCGTCGGAACAGCAATACTGAGCGCTAGCAGTTGCGTGAGAATTAAAATTTCAAATGAGGTGGGAAAGCGCTGTCGAATTGCGCTTGCCACGTTCTCGCCATCTCGATATGAAACACCTAGATCTCCGCGAATCGCGTTTGTTCCCCATGTCCAAAACCGCTCAACACTAGGCTTATCCAGACCTAGTTCGGCTTCAACTTTGGCAATGCCCTCTGCAGTGGCACTTGTGCCCAAAATTGCAATAGCCGGATTTCCGGGCATCAGATCGAGTAAAAAGAACGTGCCAGCCGCAACGAGCAAAAGCACACTCAGCATCTGTAAGAGTCTCTGCCCCAATCCTCGCATCTACAGAAATCCCTGAATCAGGAGCGTGCGATTTACTTGGCTTTGATGCCAGCAGTACGCGACGGAAAGAACGCGGCCTGAGTAAGCCCAGTCACATTTTTCGTTGCCAAGATTCGCATCTGACCGTGCGTCAACACAAGGAACGGTACTTGTGAACGGAACAAGTCTTGTGCTTTTGCATATGCTGCCATGCGAGTTGCCTCGTCTGGAGCGCTTCGGCCCTCGTCAAGGGCAGCATCCATCTCTGGATTGGAATAGAGCGAGTAGTTACTTGGCCCACCTGTGTGCAGTATGGCAAACAAACTCCCGTCGGGATCACTTCCTTCGCCCGCCAACCACGCCACAGCTTCGTATGCTCCTGTAATCACACTGACCACGTATGTT
The DNA here is from genome assembly GCA_005790505.1 of Actinomycetota bacterium. Taxonomy (GTDB): domain Bacteria; phylum Actinomycetota; class Acidimicrobiia; order Acidimicrobiales; family Ilumatobacteraceae; genus UBA2093. The sequence goes on along the minus strand of SXUP01000017.1, from coordinate 31,078 downwards.
GCGAGATCGGGAACCATTTTGACTTTCGCTTCAATGCCGACCTGTTTCCAGTATTCAACAATTGCCGCCAAGGCATCAACTGTCGACTGTGAACCCTGCAACAATTCAATCGTGAACTTCACGGGCTTTCCATAGTCCGCAAGCAAAGCCTTCGCACCCTCGGGATCAAATTTATTGGGAGTTGCAGGAGCCGAATACCAACGCGATGTCATTGAAATCGGTGTACCCGATTCGGTGTCATATCCGAAATAGTCAAAAGCATCTGCGAGTGCCTCGCGGTCAATACTCATTTCAAGGGCACGTCGGACACGATCATCATCAAGTCCTGGCTTTTTATTATTCAGATGGATTAATCCATATCCACTTACTGGTGGAACACTCGTCTGGAAACCCTTGGAGTCCGCCTCTTGGACGCTCGCGTCTACAATTGTCGTCATCGCATCGAGATCACCAGCAATAAGGGCGGTCAGTCGGGCGGTTTCGTCGGTTATAAATTTGTATGTAAGCGTGGCAAGTTGCGCCTTGTTTTCACCCCAGTACGCATCATTGCGAGCAAGCGAGATGCGGTCACTTGGAATCCATTCAACAAATTTATATGGACCAGTTCCAACTGGATTTCGTTTTACTTTTTCAGGATCTGCAGCAGATGCAGGCGACACCATTACACCATTGATGCCGGTCAGCACGTTTGGAAATGCAGTCCATGCAACTGCCAATGTAATTTTGACTGACATCGGGTCAACGATGTCAACAGCGGTGATATTTGTTAGACCAGATCCGTTGTAGGGCGAGACACGCTGACGCTCAAGATTGAATTTTACAGCTGCCGCATCAAACGGTGTGCCATCATGAAATACAACCCCTTCTTGCAATACAAGCGTCCAATACAAGCGGTCTGCCGACTCGGTGACTGTCTTGGCTAACCAAGGAGTCGGGGCCTTAACGTAATCACCTTGCATGAGAGTTTCAAATATTCCGTCGTAAACCGAGCCGTTTGCCAAACTCAATGAGTCACCCGCCGGATCGAGACTTCCTGGTTCCGCATCAAGCGCCACAGTCATTGTTCCGTTCAGATCATTGTCTGCAACATCATCAACTGGATTTGTGTCTCCCGAGGCACTGGTGACTTTTGAAGCACCTGAGTCTGAGGACGATGATGAACTTCCACCACAAGAGGCAAAAATAAGTGCCAGCACTCCAACTGTGGTTACGACCTTTGACAATCTGCGCGTTCCCATGTTTCCCCCTTTGCCGAAGTGACTTTCAACTGCGAACATTATCATCTCTGTCAAGATCAAAAAAAATTAAGTATGCAGGCCAAAAACGTGGCGTAGCCACGGAACCAAGAGATCCAACATTGTCTGATGGCTTCTGCCCAAAAGGTGTCCATCTCCACTCATGACATGCAAATCTCCGTGCCCAGCAATCGCTTTGACCACTTCGCTTGCCTCTACTGGCAAAATTTCGTCTTTGTCACCATGGAACAACAAAAGAGGTCGCCCATTAAGTCCGCCAGCAATCTCGCACCCAGCCGATTGTGTGGAAAATGTTACTACTCCTGCCACCATCTCGGGCAGTGCAACCGCTACCCGCACGGCAACTGCTCCACCAAAACTATGCCCCATAATGACCACCCTCTCGACGCCACTACCAGCCAATAGCTGAACTGCTGCGGCAACATCCACGCAACACGCATCCATGTCATTGGGTCTTCGGTAACTCACTCGCAAGGTTGGCACCCCTTGCTCTGACAAAACTTGTCCAAGTTCGTGATACAGACCCTCGCCTGGTCCAAGCAGTCCACCCATAGCCCCACCACAGGCCACGACCCCGACCGAACAAAGGTCAGTTTCTGGCTCGTGCCAGAGTGCTGTCAATAAACCCTTCATCGTGTACATCTCGACATGTCTCAATGTCGGAGTCAACATCACATACTGGCTGGCTATAACGCCAAGTGCCTCCAACGGAGTACTTATTTTGTGGCTTTCATCACTCACGTTAGATACCCTAGCCATGTGTTCAAAATAAAAAATTCACCGATCGATCTCACATCTAAAAAAGAGCTCGAACTCGCCATTCGCATTGGCACGGCGTGGAGAGACATTCGACGTGGGGCAGCAGTCAGTTCTATCCGAGATCGAGTATTTGGGAACGGGTCTGATGCGCTTGAACCTGGTCAAGTCGACACTCTTGATTTGTTGGTACAACAGGATGAATGGCGCATGTGTGATCTTGCACTGGCACTGCACATCGATCCAAGCACTGCCACGAGGGCAATCCAGCGACTTATCCCAGGTGGATTGGCCGAGAGAGTCGTCCATGATGGGGATGGACGAGTGGTCAAAGTTCGCGCCACGCAAATCGGCAGAGATCAGCATGCCGCTATTGCCTCTCGCCGCTTGCAGGTCTTGTCGCACATTCTTGCCGAATACAGTGCTGACGAGCGCCCCCAGGTTGCTGACTTATTTGAACGATTTGTTATTGCCTTAAACAACACGGACGCCGAATTGGGCGAGTCACACAAACCGCCCGCGTAAACCCTGCGGTGATGGTCGCAAAATCGGTGTCTCAGGATGTTGGCTCGCTACGATAGAGGACATGTTCTCGGCACAAGTTTGGCATTGGTGGCTTGGAGCACTCCTTTTGTTGGGTGGATTCGGAGCCATCCTGCTTACCGTCGCTGGTTACCTCATCAAAGTAACTGCGACTCGCTATCCAAATCGTCGTCAGCGTAAACAACAGTAATATTTTCCCACAAGTGATGGCACGTGATGTCTGATCTCATCACTGAACTTCTACCGCGCTGTATTTTTCCACCCCCCGGAACGCCTGTTTCATGCGCTGTATCGGGTGGTGCAGACTCTATGGCGCTGATGGTTCTTGCAGTCAAGCACGGCTTATGCGTCACAGCCCACCATATAAATCATTCGTTGCGACATGACTCTGATGACGATGTGCAACTTATTGCCCCGCTTGCCAAACGACTTGACATCGAACTCGTAGTACAACGGGTAAGCGTCGGACATGGCGCCAATCTCGAAGCCCGTGCTCGGTCAGCCCGATATGGCGCACTGCCTTTGGATGTCATGACTGGACACACTGCTGATGATCAGGCCGAAACGATACTTATTAATCTGATGAGGGGGGCGGCAACGCAGGGGCTGTCAGCCATGGCACCAAGTGTTTCTCGTCCGCTTCTACAACTGCGCCGCGCCGATACTCACGCACTTTGCACCGCCCTTGAGATTTCTGTTGTGCACGACTACACCAACGATGATCCAAGTTTTCTTCGCAACAATATTCGCCACAACCTATTACCAATCATGAATGACATGTCTCAGCGCGATCTCGTACCCATCCTCACACGAGCCGCCAATATCATGCGCGACGACAATGAATTGCTTGAAATCCTTGCTGGAGCGCTTGACCCGACTGATGCCGTGGCGCTCACCAGCGCACCATTGGCTCTCGCTAGACGCGCCTTGCGTGCTTGGCTCAGTGACCCTTATCCACCAGATCACGCCACGATTGAACGAATTCTGCTGGTGGCCAATGGAGCGCGCTTGGCTTGCGACATTGGGGGCGGACGTGAAATTCGTCGGAGCAAACAGCGCCTCGTACTGGGATTTGTGCGATAGGTTATGTTTCGCGTCGTAACGGATCAATGTATTATGCATCGCAATATCATCCAAAATAGTTTGCACATAACTAACAGAATCAGCAGGAGAACTTAATGCCCCCGAAATTGCGTGGAAAATGGGCCTTAGGTATTACACCCAGAAACTTTACATGGATCATCAAAGACCGTGTCGCAATTTGCGAGCGTCCAGGCGGCTACGGTGACAATCATCGGCGTGTTCGTCGTCAAGAAGAGATTATTTGGTTAAGAGAAAACCACTTTGACTTCGTCGTCTCAATTATTGCGGCACCCCATAATCTTCATGCCTATGACGAACTGCATATGCCGTTTCGACATCGACCACTCAGCGGTGCTGACGACCTTGACGCGTGGCTCCGAGTGTTCTATGCAGAACTTCGCGACCTGATTAACAAAGAAGCAAAAATCGTCATCCACGCAGAAGAGGTCGGTGACCGCCTTATTGGCATCATGGGCGGATACATCCGTTGGAGCCAAATGCTGGAGGACTCCTCTCAGGCGATTCAAATCACCGAACATATCAGTGGTCGTCAGCTTGACACTTGGTCTCGTGAACTTATTTTGCGAGTCCACGAACTGCGCTAAACGCGTCGTCTCCGAATACGTCTTGCCTGTCTCCTAGCGTTGGATTGTTTATGAAGAAGCGAATCATCATTGTCGGTGCCGGTATGGCCGGACTTACTGCAGCACGGACCTTGACTCGTGAGGGTCATAGTGTCACCGTTCTTGACAAGGGATCGTCAGTCGGCGGGCGGATGGCGACTCGCCGTATCGGGGACGCAGTTGTTGATCATGGTGCACAATTTTTTACAGTTCGCTCTGATGATTTTGGGCAATTAGTGCATGAATGGACAACCGCCGGTGTTGTCCACGAGTGGTGCCGTGGCTTTAGCAGTGATGATGGTCACCCGCGATACATCGGCGCGCGCGGAATGAACAGTGTTGCCAAGTACATGGCGTCTGGACTCGACGTTCGTTGCGACACCCTTGTCTTTTCAATCGCCCGCACGAGTTCTGGATGGATTGTACAAATAGACGACGCAACGGAATTGACATGTGATGTCTTGATCTCGACATGTCCAGTTCCTCAGTCGTACTCTTTGTTGTATACGGCAGGCATAGAACTTCCGGAGGCTTTGCGTGGCACCGACTACGACAGAACAATCGCACTACTGCTGACATACACGGGAAAAAACTCCATCGCCGCACCTGGTGGCCTGCAGAATCCAGATGATACTTTCCAATTTGTGGCGGACAACATGGTAAAAGGTGTCTCTGCATATCCGGCACTGACTTTGAATGCCAATCCCGAATTCAGTCGCAAGAACTGGGATCTGTCGCTTGAACAACAACATGAATTACTTGTGGCGGCAGGCAAGCCTTACCTCAGGGGACTCACCATTGTTGAATCACAAGTTAAAAAGTGGCGCTTTGCAACACCCAAGGTTTTGTGGCCAGAATATTTTTGGTCAACAGATGACCACTCGTTGCTACTTGCAGGTGATGCTTTCAAAGGAGCAAAGGTAGAAGGTGCCGCCCTGAGTGGACTCCATGCCGCCAGATTTGTGATGGCAAACTAGTTACTCGACGGAGGACAGCAAAACAGATGTGGCCGAGCGCATCGCACGCGATGCTGCAGTATCAGGAAAAGCATCGCAAGCAGCTTCAGCCCGAGCCACGTACGCACGAGCCCGACCAATAGCGTTTGCAACGCCACCGTTGGCACGCACAATCTCTAGCACTTTTTCACACTCCGCTTGATTGAGAGGTTTTCCTAGTAGTGCAGTTAGCTCCGCAGCGGCCGGTCCGCCTGCCGCCAGGGTGGCAAGCACCGGCAATGTGTAGACCCCCTCCACCATGTCATGGCCCGCTGGTTTACCAAGTTCTTCGTCTGTTGCAGTGATATCAAGAATGTCGTCCACTATTTGAAAGACATGACCGTAGGCGAGCCCGTATTCAGTCAAGGCGTCAACGATGCGAGGTTCATAACCAACAACAAGCCCACCAATGCGGGCAGCAGTTGAATACAACGACGCAGTTTTGCCTTCAATTGAATTCAGATAGGACTCAACGGGGCGAGCCACATTGTAGGTGTGGCGTAGTTCTTCAATTTGTCCTTCACACAGTCGGCCAATAGTGCGTGCCAACAACCCAGCGATTTCATTCCCTAACGAAGCAGCGATCTCGGAGGCTCGCGCCAGTAAAAAATCACCTGCCAAGATGGCTTGCAGATTGCCCCATTTGGCATTGACGGTCTCTACGCCTCTTCTGGTGGTGGACTCATCCATGACATCGTCGTGATAAAGACTGCCAAGATGAACGAGTTCACAAGAGATTCCGCCCTGAACTGCATTGTCTGAAACATCATTGTCATCCATGACCTGCGATGCCACAAGCGATAAAACAGGTCGCAACCTCTTTCCCCCAGCCGAAATGAGATGCGAGGCAATCTCGGACAAATACACGTCGGGGGTGTGGACTGCCTGACGCAGAGCGATTTCAACCCGCTGCCGATCGACCTCCATCGCCCGCAGCGCAAGGAGTGGGGAAGAAGTCACACCTTGCAGGATACGGCATTACAGCACGACACTTCCCCACTGTGCCGATACAATAAAGCCAGTCCCACCTAATCGTGGCGATGAATCAATGTATTCCAATTACAAGGTGGTCAACTTGTTCGAACGCTTTACTGACAGGGCCCGACGAGTAGTAGTTCTTGCACAAGAAGAAGCTCGCCTTCTCAATCACTCATACATCGGCACCGAGCACATCTTGCTCGGGCTTATTCACGAGGGCGAAGGCGTCGCTGCCAAGGCACTTGAGTCACTCGGTATTTCGCTCGAAGCAGTTCGCGCCCAAGTAGAAGAAATCATCGGTCAAGGTGGGTCCTCGCCATCAGGACACATTCCGTTTACCCCCCGCGCAAAAAAAGTTCTTGAGTTGTCCTTGCGTGAGGCGCTGCAACTCGGTCACAATTACATCGGCACCGAGCACATCTTGCTTGGACTTATTCGCGAAGGTGAAGGAGTTGCCGCCCAGGTCTTGGTCAAACTCGGAGCAGACCTCTCTCGAGTGCGCCAACAAGTGATCCAACTGTTGTCGGGTTACCAAGGTCCCGCCGGCAAAGCAGACTCGCAATCATCTGGCTCAAGTGGTGGCAAGGACGAACAAGGAGAAAAAGGCGGAAGCCAGATTCTTGACCAATTCGGACGCAATCTCACCCAACTTGCTCGCGAAAGAAAACTCGACCCGATGATTGGTCGGGAAAGAGAACTTGAACGCGTGATGCAAATCTTGTCTCGTCGCACCAAAAACAATCCTGTCTTGATCGGCGAACCAGGTGTCGGCAAGACCGCAATTGTCGAAGGTCTTGCTCAGCGCATCGTGGATGACAATGTTCCAGAGACCCTCAAAGACAAGCAGTTGTACACACTTGACCTCGGGGCACTCGTTGCTGGTAGCCGTTACCGCGGTGACTTTGAAGAGCGCCTTAAAAAAGTTCTCAAAGAAATCAAATCTCGCGGAGACATCGTGTTGTTCATCGACGAAATTCATACTTTGGTCGGTGCGGGTGCAGCAGAAGGTGCAATCGACGCGGCCAGCATCTTGAAACCCATGTTGGCGCGCGGCGAACTACAAACAATCGGCGCCACAACCACTGACGAATACCGCAAGCACCTCGAAAAAGATGCAGCGCTTGAGCGTCGGTTTCAGCCAGTCAAAGTTGAAGAACCCTCTGTTGCAATGACCATCGAGATACTTCGGGGTGTTCGTGATAAATATGAAAAGCACCACAGCGTCACCATCACCGACCAAGCAATTGTTGCGGCTGCCAATTTGGCCGATCGCTACATCGCTGACCGACACTTGCCTGACAAAGCCATCGACCTTATTGACGAGGCTGGAAGTCGTCTGCGCCTCAAGCGGATGCGGACTCCGCCAGATCTAAAAGAACTTGAAGCAAGAATCACCGAGGTCCAGGTCGGCAAGAATAAAGCAGTTGAAGAACAGCGATTTGAAGATGCTGGTCGTTTGCGCGATCAAGAACGCATTTTGCTTGAAGAACGTTCTCAAAAAGAGACCGACATCAAAGCTCAAGGGATCGACCTTTTTGACGAAGTAGACGAAGAAGCAATTGCCGATGTTCTTAGTGTTTGGACTGGAATACCAGTCTTCAAACTCACCGAGCAGGAAACATCAAAACTGCTCAACATGGAAGCCGAACTACACAAGCGAATGATCGGTCAAGATAACGCCGTCAAATCCGTCAGTCAAAGCATCAGGCGAACACGGGCGGGTCTAAAAGATCCACGTCGCCCCAGCGGCTCCTTTATTTTCTTGGGACCAACTGGAGTCGGAAAAACCGAACTTGCCAAGACACTCGCCGAGTTTTTGTTTGGCGATGACAAAGCACTCATCACCCTTGACATGAGCGAATACATGGAAAAGCACACTGTGAGTCGCCTTGTTGGTTCACCTCCGGGCTACATCGGATATGAAGAAGGTGGCCAACTCACCGAGGCCGTCAGGCGCAAACCTTTCTCCGTCGTATTGTTTGACGAGATCGAAAAAGCGCATCCTGATGTCTTCAATACTTTGTTGCAAATCCTTGAAGAAGGACGCCTCACTGACAGTCAGGGTCGCTCGGTTGACTTCCGCAATACAGTTTTGATCATGACATCAAACCTCGGAACTGCAGAGTTGCGTAAAGGCAATGTGGGTTTCACCAAGGGTGACGAGGCAGTCTCATACGAGCGAATGAAAGCCAAAGTCAACGATGCGCTGAAGGCGCATTTCAGACCAGAATTTTTGAACCGTGTAGACGAAACAATCGTCTTCCATGAGTTGTCCAAGCCAGAAGTCATCCAGATGGTGGACTTCATGATCAAGAGACTTACAAGTCAACTTGAAAGCCAAGGGCTTGGTCTTGAACTGACGCAAAATGCAAAAGAGCACCTTGCCGACAAGGGCTACGATCCACAACTTGGAGCACGTCCGTTGCGCCGTGCCATCCAACGCCTGATTGAAGATGAATTGTCAGAAAAAATCCTGTTCAAGCAATTCAACGCCGGAGAAATTATTGTCGTTGACACTGAAGACGACCCGGAAAATGCAGACCAAAAGCGACTTTCCTTCCGAGCGGTGGAAGGTTTTGTGCCTCCAAGTTCAGTAGAACTCGCTGGCGCCGGAGACGGTGCCGCGACACCCGAGTGACGCTTCGGCGTCATATTCTCATAGCGTCCACCTTGGGCGCAGTAATCATTCTCTCGGCCTGCCGAGTTGATGTCGTTATACATTTGGATGTCAATGCCAACGGCAGCGGAATTATTACTCTCACGGCAACTGCCGACAAAGACATCGTGACCGCCGAGCCAACAATTGCGACCGATCTGCGACTTGACGATATTTTAGCTGCCGGATGGAAAGCACAAAAACCAAAACCAACCAAGGATGGTGGTCTGCAACTAGTTCTGTCGCACACATTTCCTAACGCCGCAACAGCAAATGCATTGCTTGCACAGGTGAGCGGACCAAAGGGTCCTCTGCATGATCTACTCATCACGCGCTCAGGCAAAGACACCAACACAACTTGGGCTCTTGCAGGTCGCCTTGAGGTCACAGGTGGACTCGAATCATTTGTGGATGACAAAACACTCGGATTGTTAGGGGGTGCTCCGTATGCAGCCGAGGTAAAGCGGTCCGGGCTAGACCTCGGTGATGCTGTCGCAATAACCTTCGAAGCAGTTTTGCCTGGAAAAATTCTGGCCACTACTGCCAGTGTGAGTAATGGTTCGCTCACATGGCGAGTACCCATGGACGGAACCTCAATCAATCTTGCCAGCACAACAGAAAATCTCGATATCGCCTCAAGTGTGGCGCGTGTAGCGCAACCAGTCCTAAAGTTGCTTATTGCATTGTGGGTCATTGCAATGCTGATTTTGCTTGGCATGGTGATTCGAGCTCAAGAAAAGCGAACACCCCGCTTCTAAGGTTGACCTGTGGCAAAAATTCGTCTTGTTCATCGTTGCACCGAGTGTGGTGCCACTCACCCCAAGTGGTCGGGCAAATGTCTCACTTGTGATGCGTGGAACTCACTTGTGGAAGATTTTGAAGGTGGTGACGAACCAATAACATCACTCGCCGCCGGCATGGCACTCGTGCCTGCTGGCGAACCAACACAGATCGGCAAGGTTGATGCCAGCGTCGGTCATCCAAGACTCACCAACATTGGGGAACTAGATCGTGTTTTGGGTGGCGGTCTTGTCCCTGGCTCTGTCACATTGCTCGGCGGGGAACCCGGCATCGGCAAGAGCACATTGCTCTTGCAATTACTCGCCAACATGAGTGGAACCACTCTGTATGTGACCGCCGAAGAAAGCGCCCAACAAGTGCGCATGCGCGCAGAGCGTCTCGGTGCATTGCGAGAAGATCTCTGGTTGCTTCCAGAAATGTCGTTACCCCACATTGTTTCAGCCATCAACAGTGTTCAGCCGAGTCTCGTTGTCATTGACAGTATCCAAATGATCGCCGACCCTGACTTGGGTTCTACCCCCGGGTCCGTTGTGCAAGTACGCGGCTGTGCGCATCGCTTGGTGCAAGAAGCCAAGCGGCGTCATCTACCAATCGTGCTTGTCGGACATGTCACCAAAGAAGGCGGTCTTGCCGGACCACGCGTGCTCGAACATGTTGTCGACACAGTGTTGTCATTTGAAGGCGAGCGACATCATGCGCTTCGACTTCTGCGTGCATCTAAGCACCGCTACGGACCAACAAATGAGTTGGGTCTCTTTGAGATGACCGAACAGGGCCTAGTTGGCGTGCCCGACGCAAGTCAATTATTTCTTGCCGATCGTCGCACTGGTGTGCCCGGATCTGTAGTGGTGCCCACCCTCGAAGGACAACGTCCGTTACTGGTTGAACTGCAAGCACTCACGAACGCTGTGTCGGGTGGTGTTCCCCCACGACGCAGCGCTCAAGGTGTCGACTCTGGACGCCTATCAATGTTGCTTGCCGTTCTTGAACGCCGAGCGCGCATAAGTCTTTCTGGTCACGAAGTTTATGCATCAGTCGTTGGTGGGGTTCGCCTCACTGAACCTGGTGCCGACTTGGCGCTGTGTCTTGCTCTCGTTTCTGCCATCACCAACACTCCGCTACCAGCAGATCTTGTTGTAGTGGGCGAAGTTGGCTTGGCAGGCGAAGTCCGTCAGGCGGCACAAGTTTCAAGACGGCTCGCCGAGGCCGCACGCCTCGGATTTACGCGCGCCATTGTGCCCACAAACTCCCCCGAAGAATTGCGAGGCATCAAACTTCAACGAGCAAGTACTCTCAATGAAGCACTCACGCTGGCCGGGATGCCACAATAAATCTCTTCAGCCAACGGGCAACACTTGGTATGTAATAAATTGTGTAGTCCATTCCAGACCACACTCGCCCCTCACCGTAGGATTTTTTGCTTCAATAACTGCGGAGCACCCCCATATCTATTTTGCACCAGTGATAAACTATAGATTCATTCTTTACTATGATTGAAGAATGGCTCAAGGTCCGAACATGATCGTTTTCTCGGACGGGAGACATAGAAGACCATGGGCTCTTGGAATAAGGCAAGTGATTCTTGATGCCACAACGGAAGAAATCGCACTTAAAGGTTTCCATTACGCTCGCATCGCCAGTATTGCTAAACGGGCAAATCTGACGCCAGGATCTCTCTATAGATGGTTTGAAAGTAAAGAAGTTCTTTTTCGCGTTGCCCTAGAAGAAGCCCTGAATGCACAACTCGCATCGAATATTCAAAATCTCGCAAAATATGAGGAATCTCAATCAAAACAATGGCTTCTTCAAATTGCCGCTCTGGTTCCGCGAAATCGTTCTGACACTGGCCCAACAGCAGCTCAAGTGCTTTTGCTCGAGGCGTACTACGTGTCGTGGCGTGACAAGGGCAAAGACTCAAAATATTTACCGCGCCTCGAAGAACACTTTGCGACGTATCAAAAAATTATCAATGACGCAATTGCCTCTGGAGAATTGCAAACAGACTTAGATCCGCAACTTGTCGCCATGTTGTTCTTGGCAGTTCCAACTGGACTGGCAATTTTACAATTTTCCGGACTTCCCCGTGTTCCAGACGAGTCATGGATTCCGTTGTACCAAGCGCTTGCCAAAATGTTGAGTCCATAAAAATAATAAGCACTTGTTGCTGACAAAATAATTGTTGCTTTTATTATTTTTCAAGTGCTTCAATGCCTCGACAAAAGAGTCCCAATAATTGTTTGAGGCTCTTATCAATGGCATATGGCTCTGGATGGCCATTATCTTTTTCAAGAACACAAAAGCCATGTATTGCACTTCGCAAAGAGCGTGCGCAATGCACACGCTGAGTTTCTGTGAGTCGGTACCCCTCCAGAGACTTACTTAGAGTGCTTACAACGCGCCCAAGTGATAGTTCAATGTCGCGATCGCCCACTGATGGAACTCGGTCCGTCGCACTATAAAGCCCTGGGTGTTGCTGCACAAACAATCTCCATGCGTGTGCTATCGCGGTGACCGAGGACTCACGACTTGTTCCAACCATGGCATCTTGAAGTGTTGTCACAAGTTCTTCACGCGCACGCAGCGATAGCAACTTCCAGAGTTCTTCAATACCCGTGACATGACGATATAAAGCAGGTTGTTTGACTCCAGCATCGATTGCAATACGAGTTAATGTGACGGCGTCAATCCCTTCGGCGTCGGCGATTTGGGCTGCCATGTCCACCACCAAGCCACGATTCAGCCGCATAATTTGAAAAATTCTGCGATCCAACCTGCAACCAGTTCTTGGTCAAGAGGCATTTGCAGCGTAGTGAGTGCTTTCACTACTTTTTCTTGCCCAAATAATTGTTGACGAGTGGCGAGCAAACTACTCGCCAAGTCAGGGCTGAATTCGGGATGCACTTGCAGTGTCCAAGCGCGCTCACCTATCTGCATCCCCCCGATTGGGCAGTAGTCACTTGACGCCAACAATTGAGTCCCATCTGGCAGAGACATCACTTGGTCTTGGTGGCTCGCTGCCAAACGGATCTGCTTGGCAGAAGGCAACATCCACGGTTGGGCAAGATGAATCTCATAATCTTTGCGACCAATTCCCCAGCCATACTCTGATTTTTTAACAACGGCCCCAAGTGCCTGGGCCATCAGTTGATGCCCAAAACAGATCCCGACATAGGGAGTTTCTGTCGCAACGATGTCTCGCAGCAAGTGCTCAACATCGCGCAGCCACGCAATATCGTCATACACGCTCAGTCGACTCGGTGAACACAGCCATCCCTCTTGATCACTCAGTGCATTTGGCATTTGCCCCTCGTCACAGCGGTATGTCGTCAGTTCAATGTTGTGACGTTGCAGTAACTTCGCATACAACTCCGGATAATCCCCCCCAATGTGGAGACTTCCAGCATCAATGTGCCCAACAAGCAATAAACCAATGCGTGTCATCGGAATGAAAATACTTTTGCATCGCCCCCAACAAGTGCAGGCAAGTACCCACGCGCACGTAGTATCGGCATCACACCTTCTCCAAACCAATACGCCTCTTCAAGATGCGGGTACCCCGACATAATGAACGAATCAAACCCTAGTTCGTGATACTCGATAATGCGATCGGCCACAGATTCGTAACTTCCAACGAGTGCGCTTCCAACCCCGCCGCGGATCAACCCAATTCCCGACCACACGTTTGGATAAATTTCAAGTTTGCTCAGATCACCACCGTGTAGTTCGAACTGCCTTCGCTGTCCGACAGATTGTGTTTTTAAAAAGTCTTGACGCGCTGAGTCAATTGCTTCGGGTGTCATTGACGCCAAAATTGAGTCAGCAACTGCCCATGCCTGGTCGTCAGTACGACGAGTTATGACATGAAAACGAATCCCAAAGCGAATCGTGCGACCAGCATTTGTGGCAAGCGCTCGGACCCGTTCAAGACGCTCTTTCACCATTTCTGGTGTTTCACCCCAGGCCAAATATAAATCAACATTTTCTGCCGCCACTTTTTCTGCGGATTCAGAGGCACCTCCAAAATAAATAGGCGGCACGGGCTGTGGCGTCTCACGAGTTGTCGCATTTGACACATCAAAAAATTTCCCCTTCAACGAGAAAGGTTCACCGCTCCAAGCGCCACGCATTATTTTTATGAACTCTCCCGTCCGCTCATACCTCGTCTCTTTGTCTTCGCTGATTCCGAACCGAGCAAGCTCGGATTGCTCTGCACCTGTCACGATATTGACCAACAATCGACCCCCCGACATGCGCTGGAAGGTGCTTGCCATCTGCGCGGCCAGTGTTGGAGACAGCAGTGCCGGTCGGAAAGCAACCAAAAACTTGAGGCGTGAGGTGACCCCCAGAAGTGACGCAGTCGCGATCCATGCATCTTCACAACCTGTCCCGCACGGGGTGAGCAAAGCATTGAAACCCAAGCCCTCGCAGGCCTGAGCAATTTGAGCCATGTAGGACACGCTGGGCGCTCGCGCGACAGTGTCAACGCCTGGAAGAACGTCACGAGAGTCTCCACCAGTCGGGAGAAACCAATTCATCTCAATCATTGCGTGCTCCTGGTTCGGAATCGGCACCGGCTGACCCGTTTTGCCATAATGTTAGAGAGTCTAACCTGTAAATCTAATTTCCTCTAGAGAAGTCGAATCAATTATCCGAAACATCCGCAGTTGGGTGGCTTTGGCGCCGGCAAGATGTGGCAATAGACCAACGAACCGTTGTGTTTCTTTTTGAGTGACTGTTGGTGATAAACCGACAATTTTTTCACCATCTGCAAATGCAAACCAATCTTCAGCCCCAACTGGCTGATTAAAAGTTCCGCGCACAAGGACTTTAGGTTCTTGGACGACAATATCTTTGTCTAGTGTCACAGCAAGGGGACTTTGTTTAATTCTAAATGAACTGACTGCTCTACCCCGCAAATTATTGAAAGTAGTTGTTTTATACAAAGGTTCAAGAACATCAGAGGTATTGGTGAGTGATGTACCTGCAGTTTTGACCTCCTCTAAAAATTCAGCGCTGCTTAACACGAGTTTCTTCTGAGCTCGCTTTGCGCTTCCGTACGGATCATCAACAAAATATAGAGTCTTGCTCTCTTTTTGGGTTTCAGATTTTTTACTTGGCAACAGACCGTCCATTTTCCAAGGAATTGAGATACCCAAACGATCTGCAATGATCGATACGAGATCAGTGTTTTCAACATTTTCATCACTAATTTGGCCTTCTATCTGACCAGGTGAATGTATAAATAGTGGGACCTGCATCAGATCACTGGCATTTTTAAGATCCCCTGAAGCGAATCTTCTGTTGTAGCCACGATCAAAACTCAATCCATGGTCCGCCGTAAAAATCACCATTGAGTTCTCATACAGACCATTGCTTCGCATTTGCCCAAGCAATTGCCCAAGCAATGTGTCAACGTACTGTGCCTGCAAAATTGAACGTTGCTGTTTGACGCTGGTCTCCCACAATGTCTCATTTTTTTGCCATTCTTCTTCCGCAGTCGAATAAAAAAAACCGTCAGGATAATAGATCCATGGTTGGTGCGGCAACAATAAATGAATGTAATTGAAAGTTGGCACGGCAGCTGGTCTGATTTGAGCAAGCCACTTATTGAAATTTTCTGTCTGTTGCAAAGCAATAAAGTTCTGAATAATCGTTGCTGGAGTTTTCACATCGGAGATTTCTTGTTCTGAAGCATCTCGTATCGTTGTTGCCGTAACAACTTTTTCTTTTGGCATAAATGCCTCAAAAAGTTTCATTTCATTTTTCTGTGATGAGTCGAGCCTCTGCCATAACACCGACCTCAATTGTCTGAGCAGGCCTGACCACTTAGTTGAGGCAGAAGCACTCTGGGCATTGAGACTCTTTGAGCCTGAACAAACACTTGGCGGACATAACTTTGTGATGGTCTCTGACACATTCATTTGATGACTAGAACCAAATAACGAAAAAAGGGAGTTTGGATGATCCGCAAACGTTGAAGATGTGCCGGACTTTGGCAAAACACCACTCATCGTCGACGGAATTGCTTTATGGGTTACTTCGGCTGTTGCTGAATAGTTGCGAAACCATGTGGACGACTCATTGAGACGGGCAAAATTCGGAAATCTTGTCGCGTCAATACTTCCAGCACCATTTAGCAGCGAACTCAATGCAAATTCATCAAACATGATCATCACAATTGGGGTCTTGATACCTGTTTCTCTGCTGACAGGATTCTCACTTGCCAGCGCATATCTACCCGATGCCGATGTAAACAAAAACAACCCAACTGCTACGAGTGGCACTACTGCCAAGCAACGCAGCCATGCCCTTAGAGCTGCAAAACTTCTGTATAGCGCGCTCACTCCGATGCTTGATACGACCAGTAAAAAAATATACAAAAACCCGTGCACGCCAATTGACACTTTCAATATCTGCGCAAGCCAAACACAGATCAAAATAGTGATACATCCGTTGTGAAAATATGTTGCCAAAGATGGCTTTCTTCTCAACATCTCGCCAATACCCCACAGTAAAACGGGTGGCAAGAGCGCAAGAGCGACCGCAAATACCATGACCCCACGTGATGTCACGCTGTAGACGATAAAAAAATCAGTATTTGCTCCAAGCAAACTCAGTATCGGCTGAGCAACAGCAATTCCCCATGCGGCCAGCAGGTCAAAGAACCTGGCTCTCGCCTTCATCAGAGTTTTTACTTGTGCATCTCTATTTAAAGCGGCCACCATCGCAAGTGTAAAGTAATCACGGGCTACAAGCTAAGAAACTGTACAATTGTGGCATGAAAGGTCTGCGCAAAAACCTTCTGGCAATCGCAATTGCTGCTGTCGTATTGATTGTTGGAGTGCCTTGGCTGTACATCAATGTCATCAAAGATGACGCACCGAGCCGTTTAACGCTTGACACCCAAGCACCAATTTTGGTCACTACAACCATGGGCTCTGACACCACATCAGTCGTGGTGCCAGATGGTGTCACTGGCGCATGGAAAATTGGTACTGATTCAGTCGTGGGCTATCGCGTCAAAGAGATCCTGTTTGGTCAGAGCACCGAGGGGGTCGGTCGCACCTCGGCAGTTACTGGCACACTTGAGATTAACGACAACGCCGTCACGACAGCAGAATTCATCGTTGACATGGCCACCTTTAAAAGCGACGCTGGCAAACGTGATGAGCAATTCTCTGGTCGCATTATGGACACGGCAACATTCCCGACGGCAACATTTTCTTTGACCACCCCAATTGTTCTTCCAGAAAGCGCCATCACTGGTGAAAAGTTCAGCACTACTGCCGTTGGAGATCTCTCGATGCACGGAACCACAATGGCAGTCACTATTCCGATTGAGGCACAACTGACAAAAGGCAGGGTCGCTGTCCAGGGCACGATCAACATTGTGTTTGCTGACTATGGCATTCCAAATCCATCCATTGGACCCATCAAGACAGAAGATAACGGCGACCTTGAGTTGCTGCTGTTATTTGGCCGTTGAAAATAAAAATGACCATCAAATCAACATCTCAGATAGGTCTTCAAATGGCGTATCCTGTCTTGAGGGCGATGACAAAATGACAAATCACGACAACACTCAGCCAACCAAAAATTTACTTTCTGCAGATGCAGATGCAGATGCAGAACACTTAAAGTGGGTTCTTCGTTTAGAAAGTGTTCGTGCTTACGCTCGGGCTCAAGCAGCAGAAACGGCCGAGTTTCGATTACTTGCAGCAACCCTTGACCGCCGAGTAAAAAAACTTGAACACGAACTAGACACCATTCGCAGTTCACGGACATGGCGGATTGGGAGATTGGTCCTGTTTCCTGTCACCCTTGCGCGCATTGCCAAGAATCGCCTTGGCCACAACGACTAATGACATCATCATCATCGTCGTCGCCACCTCTACCACTCATCTCAATTGTCACTCCGGTGTATAACACGCCATTGCGCGTGCTCGAGGAATGTATCGCGTCAGTGCTTGCTCAGACCTACTCCAATTGGCAACTCTGTCTTGTTGACGATCAATCACCTCGGCAGGAGACCCGTGATTTCTTGGCTCGCGCAGCGCGCCAAGACTCTCGCATTATCGTGTCATATCGGGATACCAACGGCGGCATAGTCGCCACATCCAATGACGCACTTACTCTGGCTACAGGGGACTACATCGGTCTACTGGATCATGACGATGTTCTTGAACCAGATGCTCTCGCCGAAGTAGTCGCTGCCCTGCAGTCAGATCCATCTATTGACTACATCTATACCGACGAAGACCTTCTTCAGCAAGATGGCACTACTCGGGACCAGTTCCGCAAGCCAGATTGGTCGCCAGAACGGTTTAGGAATCAAATGTATGTCTGCCATTTTTCTGTGATCAAGACTTCGTTGATGCATCAGGTTGGAGGATTTCGGCCAGGGTTTGATGGCGCCCAAGATTATGACCTGATGTTGCGTATCACTGAACAGGCAGGCAAAATTCACCATATTCCCAAAGTCTTATATCACTGGCGAATCGTTGATGGATCAGTTGCTGCAGACCCGACTGCCAAACCCTACGCCTATACCGCAGGTCAAAAAGCCGTCGCTGAACATTGCCAACGCGTTGGCATTGTTGCCGATGTGAGTCCCGTTGGCGAGTTGCCGGGAAACTACAGCGTCGTGCGCAGAGTAGAGCACAACACCCCAACAATTACTGTTCTACTCACCGACACTGGCGCAGAATCAAGCGTATGGGGACTACAGCGCGTGCACGCTAATGAAACAGCAACCAACCTCAGATTGATATCCACATTTCCAAAATTAGTTGTGCGAGTAGTTCCACAAGGATCTCACTCGCGAACAGAAGTCCTCAATCATGCCGTGCAAGAGTGCGACACGAAGTTCATTGTCTTGGCAAGCGAAGCACTTGAAGTTGATTCATACAACTGGTGCGAGATCTTGCACGGCTTTGCCCGTGAACCTGATGTTGCTATGGTTTCTCCATATCTCTGGACCGCCAACTCACGACTCTTCCACGCCGGTTATCTCTTGAGACCAGATTGTATTGAGACTGCAGGCGCTCGCATAAATAAACCATTTGCCGGGTTTCGTGCTGTATTTAAATCAGATCGCGAGGTAACAGCACTCGGAACATTTTGCACAATGATTCGTCGTGATGTGTTTTGCGAAGTCGGTGGTTTTGACACATCACTCCCCGAGCCCTATGCATCTGCCGACCTGTCGCTGCGGCTCTGGCATCACGGATACAGAGTTATCGTCACCCCTCAAGCACATATGTGGTGCTTTGAGGACAACGATGATTTTTCCCGCGGTCGATACCGGATGACTGAAGAATTTCGTCAACGCTGGTCACGCCAGGTCGAACACGATCCGTATGCCGGACTGCCCCCCGAGACCGATAAATGCGAACCCTATAAACCGAAGTGGACTCCGCAAAAACTTCGGAACTTTATTTAGAACCTGACATAGTCACGTCCTGTAGGGATGAAATCGGAAAATGTAGGCGCAAGACTGCGATGCCAATACCTTTGAGCGTAAACCGAACTGACTGTGCAATCGAGGCCGACGACTCACCAACCTGGCGTGACCGAAGACCTGCAGGAATTTCCACAATCTTGTAACCACCACGCCCAGCAGAGATAAGTGCTTCGTAGGTATCGCCCAAATAATTTACCGCAAAGGACTGAGCAAATTGGTTTAGTAAAGGCGTTCTTATCAGCCGAAACCCAGATGTTGCATCTGTAATGGAAGTGTGTGCCGAACGGGACGCGCTCCAAGCAAGGATTCTCATCACCAGACGACGAGAATTACCCACAAGCATTGTGGTGTCTTGTGAAATAAACCTGCTTCCCACCACCATGTGGGCACCAGATGCGTTAGCTGCGGCAATCAGGTTCACAATTTCATCGGCTGGATGCTGACCATCGGCATCCACTTGAACAACAGCCTCGTAGCCCTTGCTGCACGCATGCTGGAATCCGGCACGCAATGCACCACCGACACCAAGATTCATTGGCAGTTCCAAAACTGCCACCCCCGCTTCTCGAGATTGCGCAGCGGTGTTGTCTGTTGAGCCATCGCTGACAACAAGAACTTGGAATCCAGATTCTTGCAGTTTATTCAACACATCCACAATCGAGTCTTGTTCGTTCAGCGCAGGAACGATAGCTAGCGTGTTTTCTTTCGTTATCAACACCACATCACTTCCCCAGCTCTGAAATCTTTTCTTCTATTTCTAATCTTAAATGCGCAATGCTCTCAGTAAGTCGGCGATTTTGATCCTGCAATCCAGAGATACTGATTGAAAGTTGAATACAAATTGCCACGAGCAGAACGACAGCACCAAGCGCTATCACTACAGCAGGAGAAACTTTGAGCCTCTCCGAGAGTGGTTCTACGATCGGAACAAAAGCACCTGAAAAAGTTCCGATGCCGCACAGCACGAGCCAACCAATCGCATATCGAAAACTGAGCCGTCTAATGCGCGCCAGATAATAAACACTGGCACCACCAAAAAATCCCAAGCAACCCACAATCAAAATTTGTGTCGTTTCAGCACTCACTTCAACAGTCTAAAGCAAGACCGCATTGCCACAGTGAAACGCGATTAGGCTGGCAATATGCCAATCCGGGGGTGTTTGACGGCAAAAATCACGCGCCAGTTCGCTCCTTTTCTTTTTGCTTTCTTTATTGCCTTCATCCCAGCCTTTGTACACATCGTTCAATATCGACAGTTCTCACCAATTGACGAACTTCGCCATCTTGACTATGCATTGCAGATCACCAAAGGCGACGTTCCAAAGCTGGGTGACAAACTTGGCCAGGATGCGATGCACGAAGAAGCATGCCGCGGTATCGACTACGCATGGCTCGACCCAGCCTGTGATTCGGTCACATTTGACCCTGTGGCATTCCGCGACGATGGATGGCAAACTGCATCTCCACATCCGCCCACTTATTACATCCTTGCGGGCATCTCCGGGCGAACATTGCGCGGCCTAGGCATCCTTGATGGCGCAGTTGATGGTGCACGCTTGATGAGTGCATTGCTTTGGGGATTTGGTTTCGTTGCAACTTTCGCTGCTGGTCGACAACTAGGCGTGCGATCGTTTCCGTTACTCGCCGGACTCACGCTTCTGATGACATTGCCAGGAGCGCTGCATTCTGCATCAATTGTGACGCCTGATTCATTTGCCATGCTGGCAGGTGGTGGAGCACTGTTGGCAGCGATTCGCTGGAAACAAGGTCTGCTGAGTACCCGCTGGTTACTTGTTGTCGGCGGCGTTGTTGGTTTCACAAAACTGACGAATCTTGTGATGCTTCTAGCGGTGGTGGCGTGGCTGGTCATTGACGCACTCCTGCAAAAACGCAATGAGCAGGGAGAACTTGCTTCGATTAAAGCCCCATTATTGATGTTTACTGCTGGCGCACTGACATCCGTAGCGTGGATTATTTTTGACAGATTGAGAGCAACAATCAGTGCAGACATCGTTCCCCAAACAATCATGCTGAAGTTTGAGGGAATTCCACCACTGAAGCATCTCCTCAATCCTGAAGTACTACTCACTTGGTTTCCACCTGGTCGTGGCTTTGACAACGCTAGGTTCTTCAATCAATACGTTTCACTCATGCGATCACTCGTGTTCCCCTTGCTTATTGGTGCCCTCATAGTGGCTGCATTGAGTATCAAAAAAAGCAACGACATCGCATCTTTGAGTCTTTACGCTGGTCTTGCCGGATTGGTCGGCGCACCATTTTTTATCATCGGAACGGCAATGACCTCTGGGATACTTGTCGGGGCAGAAGGAAGATACGCAGTGGGTCTACTCCCGATATATGTCATCGCAGTCGCGTCACAGAGCAAGGGGCGCATCGGCGATGTTCTTCTGGGCTTACTTGGAGGTAGTGCTTGGATCATTTGCACTTACGCAATTCTCGTCGGATGAACACTTCAGACGATTCGACGACTTCAGAAGCATATACCGCGCGACTGACGGCACTTTCTAGTCGATTCATTTCGCGCCTAGTTGGTGGACAACCATATCGCTGGAAGATTAGGCGACTGGCCACGGGACGCGTTCTCGAAGTCGGTTGCGGGATCGGACGTAACTTGAACTTTTTAGATTCTTGCGCAGTAGGTGTCGACCACAATTCTGCGAGTGTGGCGATCTGCACGCAACGTGGCTTCACTGCTTTTACTGCCGACAATTTTCTCTCTGCAGCCAGTTCAACGAATGGAACTTTTGACACGCTCTTGTTTTCACACGTCCTTGAACATCTCACCCTGGCTGAAGCGCTGGCAATACTAGAGACATACCTGCAATATCTTTCACCACAAGGACGCCTAATCATCATTTGCCCTCAGCAACGCGGGTTTGCATCTGACTCAACGCACATTACGTACTTTGACCTTGATGCATTACAACAACTCACTACGACTGTCAAATGCGAGAAAATCTCTTCCCAGTCTTTTCCGTTTCCTGCTTTTGTTGGCCGTTGGTTTACATACAACGAATGGATTCATGTCAGCAAACCGCCGACTAATTAGTGATTTATTTCGTGGGACAACTTGTATAGCAGTAAGATAGAAATACTATGAATATCGAAATGGGACGGATACTAAGCATCGCTTTTCGATACACTTTAAGATTTTTTCTTTCGGTCTTTGTCGGCTCCTGTGCAGCAATAGCCTGTGCACTATTGCTCCCTGCCTCGTCTCCACCTAAAACAGATCACATGGGATACGCACTGGTATACAACTTTGATCCCAACCAATTGTGGTGGGTGTTTATCATCTGGGTCACCGTCTTACCCGTAGTTGCATTTGGCACCTACATGCTTATCCCGAAGTTCGCTAGACGCCTGCCATTTTTGACTTTTCTCTTGCCACTTGAAAACGACAAGGAAGATTTTAAGATCTGGAATATTGATCCTGACGTAACGGGGGCCATTACGTCACCCGTTTTCGGTCTCCTTCGTTCCAGCATCGTCGCACTCACATTGATCGTGGCTTTCATTCAGGCACGTCCTGTTACCTCTGACTATCTGTGGCTCATACTCGTCGCGGGAACGCTCATCGGAGGACTTATACCCCAGCTTATCGCTAGGTCGGTCGTGCGATTTTGGCCAACTACCAACACTGATGGCGCCAAAACATTGAGGTCAAGTCTGACGATTATGGCAACATGGCTCGTGCTGCCAGCACTTTGGTACGTATCGCATAAAACCACAGTATTTGTGGCAAGTGAAAATAGAACGCGCTCCCTTTCTTGGCTGCCACTTTCCTGGGTTGTCGTCCCCACACTCATGCTCATATCTTTTGACATTCGCAGACTTCTACAAAAACGTTCAGTCGCAATCGCAGCCCTTGAGCGTTCCCGAATCACGTTCCTCGTTGTTCCTGTCCTTCTATTTCTTTTTACGAGCCATGCCGTGGGAGACGTCAATGAACTTGATGTGTTTCATCACGGTGAAAGCCTCACTGGTGGCCTCCGTTGGCAAAATGGAGAACTCCCTTGGAAAGACTTTTTTTTCAATGTCGGATTTCTGCCTGCCGCGATCGTACCAAGAATCAGTTTTCAACTATTTGAAACGTCCTTCTGGGGACTCATCGTCGGAACAGAGCTTATTTTTATCCCGCTCTTAATCGTTTCCTTGTATCTCTGTTCGGCTTTTTTCGCTCGTCGCAACGTGGCATTTTTGAGCATCATTGCCGTCTTTTTCTTCTTCCCCCAAAAATTCTTGTGGAGCTTTGCCGATGTCTTGCGGGGCGATGCAACACTCTTCATATTTCGCTTCATTCCACTTGCACTCATAGGCCTTCCCATCTTGTGGTTCGTAAAAAAACGGACATGGACTAGCGCATTGTGCCTTGCTGCTTCTCTCGTAGTTACAACAATATTGGCTTCAGAGATGATTGTGTACCTCATAGCCGTCGGACTTTTGGCTTTAATAATTGATTTATACGACTGGCGGGAAGGCGTCAAGCCTTGGACGCATCGTTCGCTGGCACTGCGTCTTGGGTTGAGCGGCGCATTTATCGTGGCCGTCGCTGGTGTAATACTTGACCAAGCCAATGTCCTTTCAGGCTTCATAAGTTGGTGGCGAACTTTCCCAGCAGGTTGGTATCTCGAAACCGCAGTGCCACTCAATGTTGATTTAGGCAACTACCAGACACCTACAGGCATTTTAGTTATCACGCCAATATTGGTTCTTCTCGTTGGGTTCTTCGTAATCTGGCGTTTTCGTACCCGCCGGCCAATGACAAGTGAAGATTGGACGATCCTGGCACTCGCCATCGGTGGAGCTCTCTTTTTTCGGAAGACAACAACACGGCCAGATCAGCATGTTTATCAATCACTCATTGCCATGTTGCCTGTACTGATCTATGTCATTCAGCGTGGTGGAGAATTACTTGGCAATCTCGCCCAACCATTTCGAGCAGTCAACATACAGATTCAGGGCCGCGCCTGGATCTGGTTGTTTATTGGACCGCTGCTTCTCTTGCCCGGCGCGCCTTTAGTGAGTGCGCTCGACCAGACCGTGACATCGCTTCCAAGTCGTGTTCACACAGTTGCCAACTACCCAGCGACAGTGCAGCGTTTGGGTTACTACGCGGACATTTCCTACGTAAACAAAGTAGTAGCCCTCAAAGATTTTTTCAAACAAAACTTCGGCAAGCAATCAAAAGTCTATGACTTCAGTAATTCGTCTTCTCTATACAACTTTCTGCTCGCAAAAATCCCCGATACACAATTTAGTTATGTAGTGCAGAGTGCAACTGCAAAAAGCCAGGCACAGGTAATTAATTCAATGCGCCTCCAACGCCCAGAGGTTGTTGTTTATGCATCTGCTGGCGGGCTCAATGAATGGGATCAAGTCGAAAACGCCGTTCGCCACTACGACATTAGTGAATACATTCTACGACACTATTCTCCGTGGCTTGAATATCTTGGTGAAACGTTACTGATTCGTAATGACCTGAAACTAGGTGCGGGTCTCTCACCAACAACCCCGCCAAGACCTTCAATTAGCCAAGAGAAACGTATGCTTCGGAGCACTTTCGACGCGACCACAAGTGAGTCAGTAGTGACATGTAGGTGGGGACATGCTGGACAGTTCATGACAACGCGACCAGACTCTGCTGGAATACCGATCACTCGCTCAGAAGTCACTGGAGTTCTCATCTTGCACGGATGGACACCAAGTCTTGACGATACTCCCACCAAAATTGTCGTATCTCAGAACAACAAAGTGATTCATACCGGAACAACCTCCCTGTCACGCAATGACCTAGGCATCAGTATTTATAGCACTGGTCCCCAGCCAGGTTTCTGGTTTGAAATTCCGCTAACAACTCCAGATGTCTCAGATTCAGACATCGCCATTTTTGCTGTGCGAGACGACCAATTAGTGCCCCTTACACGCATGTTTGGTTCAGCGCCATTGCTGTCTTCATTACTCGTAGACGGCGTCACGATGAAAGTTGTTGAGCCTGCTGCCGGACAAATAGTTGGTCAATTTGATCCACCAAAGATTAAGTCTTCAGATAACGGAAAAATTTTGATTGGTCTGAGTGCCGAGCCAAAATATCTCACCCTGCTTGATTTACCACCCAACTACCGTGATTTTTCGTGGATGATTCTTCGCAGCAAAAACGGTTTTCCCGACAACGAACTACTGCTCTACGATGAAGGTCTTGACGCCAAGCGCGCAATTGCATTCAGCACAGATAACGGCAGGCAGGTCGGAGGAGCCCAAGTGGCATCGTGCCCTACTTGGTTTGGATGGGAAACCAATCAGATTGTCCTGCAATCTGACGCACCACTTGGTGATACGTCAATTGCATTGAGCAAGATAGATTGAGCCAGTGACCCAAAGTCAACAAATCCCCTCCCCAAAAATTGGTATTTTGATCGTTGCATACAACGCAGAATCCACCCTCACTGATGTTTTGAACCGAATCCCTGCAAAATTAGCTCCAGATATTTCTGCGGTCCTGGTCTGCGATGACGCCAGCCATGATCGTACCCACGAAATGGCACTTGATTATCAAAAGTCAACTTCTCATCTGCCCCTTCACATTGTTCGACACCCAGTCAATCTGGGTTATGGAGGCAACCAAAAGGCTGGATACGTCTGGGCATCGGAGCTTGGTCTTGACATCGTTGTTCTCTTGCACGGCGACGGTCAATATGCTCCCGAGATCTTGCCCGAGATGATTGCGCCTTTGCTTAATGGCTCCGCTGACGCCGTCTTTGGTTCGCGCATGATGCAGCGCGGCGCGGCGCGCAACGGTGGAATGCCACTTTACAAATTCGTCGGCAACAAAATATTGACTCGCTGGGAAAATGCGATGACTGGAACCACCCTGTCTGAGTGGCACAGTGGCTACCGCGCGTACTCAATGTTGACATTGCAAAAGCTTGCTCTCCAGTGCAACTCAGATGGATTTGATTTTGATACGCAGATCATTTTGCAACTACACGCCTCAGGGGCTCGAATTGTAGAAATCCCGATACCGACATACTATGGAGATGAAATTTGCCATGTTGATGGTCTCAAATATGGCCGTCAAGTGATGATTGAGACCTTGCGCTATCGACTTCATAAAATGGGCTTTGGATCAGGTAAATATGTTCTACAAAATCACGCCTATGAGATAAAGGCATCGGGTGATTCGTCACACGGGATCTTGCTTCATCAACTCAGCAAAAAATCCAACTGCCATGTCCTTGATATCGGTTGCTCTGATGGCTCTCTTGGCGAGCGCGTTCGTGCACTTGGTCACGTCGTCGTTGGTGTTGACGTTGAGTGTCATGCTCTCGTCGAAGATCGCCTTGACAAATTCATTCAAGCCGACCTCGACAGCGGTCTTCCAAAAGATCTTCCGGGGCCATTTGACATTGTCCTTTGTGCCGACGTTGTTGAGCATGTGCGACAGCCCGATGTCCTTTTGAAAGAAATCAGAAGTGTGCTCGACGTTGGCGGAAGTCTTCTCGTCAGCATCCCAAACTTTGGGCATTGGTATCCCCGATTAAGGACCTTATTTGGATTCTTTGATTACGATCGCAGAGGGATTCTTGACCAGACACACGTGCGTTTCTTCACCCGCCGCAGTTTCGAGCGTCTTGCTCGCACGGCAGGATACAGCGTGCAACGAGTGTCATGCACGGGTTTTCCATTTGATATTCTTTCACGGGGCAACACCAAGGTTCCAAAGTTTGCAATTGCCCCTTTTCGACTTTTAGATAAATTCCTTATCAAACTCCGCCCACCCTTTTTCGCCTATCAATTCATCTATGAACTCAAGCCATGAATGCTGATAGTCCATCAAATGGAACGACAGTTCTTGACCTTTTGGAACTCAGGAAAAGATTGCCAGCCCTCAAGGAAGGATTCAGCACTGGTCATCCCTATAAACATGTCGTCATTGATGAGTTTCTAACACCACAAGTCTTTCAACGTGCACTGACCGATTTTGACCTTGTAAGCAAAGAACAGTGGACGGGATACCTACACATAAACGAGCGAAAGTTTGCCAACTCCGAGCCATCCACTTGGGGGCCAACTTTGCGTCAAATAGCCGCTGAACTGAACTCACCAGAATTTATTGCAATTTTAGAAGAACTCACAGGAATACCCAATCTAATAGTGGATCCAACTTTTGAAGGAGGCGGACTCCATCAGTCCTTGCGTGGGGGGTTCCTCAACATGCACGCTGACTTCACGGTTCATCCACATTATCGGCATTGGAAACGACGCCTCAATCTTTTGCTGTATTGCAACGAGAACTGGCTCGCCGAATACGGTGGAGGGCTAGAACTTTGGGATGCAACAATGTCCCGAGCAGAAACTGTTGTGCACCCGTTCGGCAATCGTGTTCTTATTTTTGCCACTGACGCCACTTCTTTTCACGGACACCCGGAACCACTTCAGTGTCCAGACGGCATGGCCCGACAATCAATGGCACTTTATTACTTCACTCACGAAGACAAACCAATTGTTAAATCAACGGATTACCGAGCTAGGCCTACCGATGGTTCAAAAAGAATCTTGATCTATCTCGACAAAATAGCTCTGCGTGTTTTTGATGCAGCGAAGCGCAAACTTGGAATCTCTAATCTTGCCGGTACAAAAATACTGCAGTTCGTTGAGCGCCTTCGTCATTCACGCCATGACTAGTGGCTCTCGTCAACACCTTGGACATATTCGCTCACTTGATGGCCTACGTGGCATGGCAGTCATTCTGGTTCTGCTAAGACACTTGCACATATTTGACAGAGATAACGCACTTACCGGAGTATCACCCCTTGATCATTTCTTTCGTGGTGGTTATCTTGGGGTCGACATCTTTTTTGTCCTGAGCGGGTTCCTCATCACGTCTCTGCTTCTCAATGAGCAAGAAGCGCACAACAAGATCTACCTGCTTCGCTTCTACGGGCGCCGATTCTTGCGGCTTTTGCCGGCACTCACAGTTCTCCTGCTTCTTTACAGCATCATCACGGTCCTTGATGGAGAGTCATTTTCTGCGATTTCTCCTGGTATTTTTGCCAGTTTTTTTTACTACCTCAACTGGCAATATGTATACAGCTTTCCGCAATCATTTGGAGACCTTGGATATTTGTGGTCATTGTCAATTGAAGAGCAGTTTTATATCATCTGGCCAGCCGCCCTGATTCTCCTCACGAAGGCAACTAGAAGTGCTGCAATCAAGATTTTATTTATCGCACTAGTCGTAGCTCTTGTGATGTGGCATCGCCACAGTCTCTGGACGGCTCCAAGTGATGTCCCCTACAAGCTAATTACAGTTTTTGTGCGCACTGACGCGCGTATTGATTCACTTCTGATTGGATGCATTGCTGCATTTGTATACCGACACAACCTCATCTCGACTAAAATCTGTAGATCGCTAGCCCTGGTTGGTGTTGTAGTCCTTCTCGCGCATATTCAACTAACAAAGCCATACACAAATTACATGTTTAATGGCGGATTTACAATTGTCGCATTATCGGTGGCATTTATCGTTTTAGGACTTACTGACAGCAACTTTTTTTTGAGCAAAGTACTTTCGCATCGCTTTATTGTTGTCATTGGCAAGACATCGTATGGCATCTACCTGTGGCACTACCCAATTATTAAGTTTATTGAAAGAAATTTCGCTACTGCTGACAAACTTTTCCAGGTCTTGCTGGCACTCTTTGTGACCGCAATATTTACAGCCACCTCATGGTTGATAATCGAGGCACCTGCTCTAGGTTTGAAAAAGCGTTTATTTTCAGTCGCCAGCTAATTGTCTTGCCCACCGCGATTTCATCAATGGCTTTTCAAGCAGATACCACGACAGTGAACTAATCCCAAAGACCCCGCCAAGCGCAATAAAACAACGAATTACGCTCGACAACGATGCTCCGTGGCGTTCAATGACGCGAAATACAGGAATTTGCCACAAATACAAACCATACGAAATTTTTCCTACCCAATTTACAAAGCCGAGTTGTAGCAGACTTTTTCCAAGATACGCATCTTTAGCAAGTGCCAAAATAACCAGCAACACGGAAATATCAAACAGTGTCATTCCCCCGTTCCATATAAAAGAACCATCTGCTTTGCTGTAACGCACTATCAAAATCACACACAATGTCGCCGGAATACTCATTACTCGCAACACTCTTGCATTAATCAAATCAGTCCTTAGCCATAGAGCAGCACCCATTGCTCCGACCAATAAACTCTGCACACGAGTGTCAGTGCGCAAATACGCCGCAAACCAGCCATGCTCCCCATACACGAGACTGCTTTGAACAATTGAAGCCGTGATAACCACGGATAAAATCAGAAGGCAAACCGTGTGTTTTTCAATTTTCTGGAAAATGAAGAAAGCCAAAATTGGCCAAAAAATATAAAACTGCCCCTCAATTGAAAGAGACCAAAGTGATACGTTGTCAACAAACAGATTCGGATTTTTATAAATCGCCCAGTTTGCGTATTGCAATACTGTTGACTTGACCATTGTCCACTCATCTGACACAAGACCTAGTGGTGGATAGTCAAATAGCACTGCATACACAAAATGTGCGCCAAGAACAAAAAACATTGCAGGGAAGAGCCGCACTGCTCTATGTGCATAAAACTGACGCCAGCGGAAATGACCATCATGGTGTGCCGTCCCCAGGAGACGATACGTAATCAAAAAACCACTTAATACGAAAAATCCATTCACGCCGAGGTACCCCCCACGAGTAAAGACTCGGTACCAGGCCTGGCCCAACAATGTTGGGACAGCAATAAAGAAGTGGGAGATGAACACCAACGTCACCGCAAACGCGCGAACTCCATCAAGGCCATCTATTCGCTTTAAATCTGGAGCCAGTAACTCTGGTTCAACCCGACTGGTGGACTTATTCATCATTTCAGATGGCCAAAAATTGCGCCATGCAACAATGGCCATATGCGCAACCACTTCAGCTCGACGATTGCACGCAACGCTTGGTACAGCATGTGTAGTCGCACGATCACTTTGCGATTGGCGCTTCGCTGGACTCGTTTCCAACCAATCTCAGAACTTCTCAGTGACACTTGATTCAGATGATCGATTTCCTCTTGGAATCTAATATTTGACTCAGTAAGCAACGCAGTTTGATTTGTTAAATGTCTTCGATAGCGATATCCCACCGTGGGAGTCCCCACTACCACGCCGCCATCAAACAGGATTCTTGATGTGAGATCAACATCAAGCACAAATTTCCATGTACTACTGAAACCTCCTGATGGAAGCAAACTCTTGCGATAGCACAATGTTGGACAAAATATCCACGCGCCCTTCACTAAAGACAATAAACCTTCTTCACCTTGGGTCACAATGTCATCTATTCTCTTAGGACGAATTATTTTTTTCACTTCGTCTGGCAACGACCAGAGTGCTTTTCCGGTTGGTCCGATTACTCGTGCACGACAATGCCCAGCGACGGCTTCTGGATATCGTGTCATTAATCCAAATATTAGATCTGTGTAATTACTTTCGAGCTCATCATCGGAATGAAAGATGGTCACTAGTTCAGTAGTGACTAGCGATAAAGCCTTGTTCCAGTTTCCTGAAAGACCAAGATTGGTCTCATTTCTCACATAAGAAATACGATCGTCGTTAAATGAGCGAACAGTTTCTTCCGCATCCTCGCCACCTCGATCATCGAGCACAATGGCTAACCAGTGTTTATTCTCCTGGCCAATGAGACTCTGCAGAGCCATGCGTAGATAGCCAAGGCCCGAATAATATGGAACCGCATATGTTATGCGAGCGTTTTCCATAGAAAGAGATACTAACTAAATTAACGGGTTGACACATCTGCGTAAGTGTGTGGCGCGCTCGGAGAGACTTGAACTCCCAACCTTCTGATCCGTAG
>SXUP01000016.1 GCA_005790505.1 Actinomycetota bacterium | reverse complement strand
TAAATCTGGACTGCTTTTGTCAATCCATGATCCTTAATTCAGCAAGACAATGGACGATAATCTCATCCCTTGGTCCGCTGTCAAAGACGACACTTTCCACTTCACCGTGGTTGATGGAGCAGCGCTTACAACTCTGACCCCTGCAACACCAGCCAAAACACCAACAAGAAGCAGCCCCTGGCGACCTGCGCGAATAAGACATGGATTTAGACCAAATGAACAAGTACCTGGTGATTTGGTCAAGCCAACGGCACCACTGGTCATGCGTCAATAAGAAATCCGACAGTTATCCTAAAGGATCTATGACAGAGCCGTTTGACATTGACGGCCCCCTCCGAATTGCCTATCTCACCTATCGAGGCAAACCCCATGTTGGGGGGCAAGGCGTCTACACCCGTCATCTAACCAAGGCTTTAGTTGATCTTGGTCACAGCGTTGAGGTCTTTGGTGGTCAGCCCTACCCGATTCTTGATCCCAGAATTCCTATGCACAAATTGCCAAGCCTGGATATTTTTAATGATCAATACCCTGGTCGAGTTCCCGCTTATTGGGAGCTTAAAAATTGGCCTGATGTCTTGGAGACTTTGCAGTACATGGCCGGAACTTTCAGCGAGCCTCTTGCTTTTAGCAAACGTGCAAAGCGGGCCTTGGCATCACGAATCAATGACTTTGATCTCGTGCATGACAATCAATGTCTGGGTTATGACATTTTAAAAATTGAAAAAATGATTCCAACAATTGTCACTTTGCATCACCCGATCACGAAAGACCGTGAACTAGAGATGAACCACGCACCAAATTGGCGCAAGCGTCGCTCAATCGGGCGTTGGTACAACTTTGTAAAGATGCAAGGAAAAGTTGCCAGCAAATTGCCACGTATCGTGGTCGTTAGTGAAAATAGCATCGCTGACATTCATACGGACATGGGCGTGTCATTAGACCGTATGCGCTTGGTGCCAGTTGGTGTCGATCCCGATCTCTTCAGACCACTCGCCCACATTCAGCGTGAACCTGGACGCCTAATTACTACCGCATCTGCAGACGTTGCGCTTAAAGGATTGTCTTACCTACTAGAGGCACTCGCAAAGTTGCGCACGGAACGAGATGTTCGACTAACTATTATTGGCAAAGCCCGACAAGGTGCGAGTGCTGATCTGATTACAACACTCGGACTGGGCGATTGCATTGACTTTGTGTCCGGAGTAACCGATGAACGCATCGTCGAGTTATACGCTCAAGCAGAACTTGCTGTCGTTCCGAGTCTTTATGAAGGATTCAGTTTGCCAGCCGTTGAAGCGATGGCAACAGGGACATGTCTTGTCGCTACGGATGGTGGTGCGCTACCTGAGGTGACTGGCGTAGACAACGACACGGTGATTGGATGCAAAGCTGGTGATGCAGATGGACTTGCAGCAGCGATCCGTCGCGGGCTTGATGATGCTGACCTACGTCAACGAATCGGTGCGGCCGGACGACAACGGGTGACGGAGCGCTGGAGCTGGAGACATTGCGCGGCCCTGACAGTTGATCAATACCGTGAGGTTCTTGCAATGCCTCATAATCAACGCAAAATTGCGAAAAATGTACAGAAGTCTGGTGCTTAAATGCTGACGCTTCGTTTTGATCGTCTGGGGCTGCAACCTGGAGACATGTTTTTAGATGCTGGTGCTGGATTTGGTCGCCATGCATATGAAGCCGCCCGTCAAGGCGCAACCGTCTTCGCACTTGATTACGCCCAAGAAGAGGTCACCACAACTCGTGCCACCTTTGCTGCCATGTCTGCTGCGAACGAAATCAGCGAAGAACAATTCGGTGGCGCACTTCGTGGTGATGCAACGAAACTTCCCTTTGCTGACAACACCTTTGACTGTGTGGTCACTTCAGAAGTACTCGAGCACATCCAAGATGATGTCACGGCAATCTCAGAACTTGTTCGTGTTCTAAAGCCAGGTGGTTCACTTGGCGTTACTGTCCCAACATGGTGGCCCGAGAAAATTAATTGGATGTTGTCAGAGCAGTACCATGCCCCAATCAGCAAGGGTGGTCATGTGCGTATCTACAGTGCGACAGAGCTCAAAGCAAAGTTGCGCTCGGCTGGTCTGACGGTGCGCGGCAGTCATCATGCCCACGCCTTACATTCTCCCTACTGGTGGCTGCGTTGCGTAGTCGGACCGACAAATGATGAGCACAGGGCGGTTGCCACTTATAAACGATTTTTAGAGTGGGACATCATAAAAGCACCCAAGTCAACACGGCTTGCTGATCGATTTCTCAACCCATTGCTGGGTAAAAGTTACGTCGTCTACTCAACTAAAAAAATTACGACTCAAATGGGGGCCAGACAATGCTAGATCGTCAACCCATGCCTCATCTACCTGGCATATTGAGCACGGCCGATCTATTGCGTACCGCCGACTCAATCCAAACGCTGCAACTCAAGAACGGGATGATCCCTTGGTATCCAAACGGTCATTGTGACCCGTGGAACCATGTCGAAACAGCAATGGCTCTTGATGTCATGGGGCGACATGATGCCGCTGCACTCGCCTACGACTGGCTCGCCAATATTCAGCGCGCAGACGGAAGTTGGCATAATTATTATCTAACAGATGGAAGTGTTGAAGATTCCAAGCTAGACAGTAATGTCACTGCATATGTCGCTGCCGGAGTGTGGCATCACTTCTTATGCACTCAAGACAGAGCGCGCGTTTCCTCGTGGTGGCCGATGGTGCGCAATGCGCTTAATTTCGTTATGTCTCTGAAGCGCTTTGATGGAACTATTCTTTGGGCCCGTGAAGTAGACAGCACTCCGTGGGATTATGCGTTGCTCACGGGCTGTTCAAGTATTCGTCATGCTCTACGTTGCGGTGTTGCGCTTGGTGATTCACTCGGTGATCCACAGCCGGAGTGGATGGCGACTGCCGACATGATTGATGATGTCATCGCTCACGATTTGGGTGCTTTTGAGCCAAAAGAACGCTGGGCGATGGACTGGTACTACCCAGTTCTGACTGGATCACTTACGGGTGCAGCAGCAAAGGCCCGTTTGGCTGAAGGTTGGGACAAGTTTGTCCTTGATGATCGCGGAGTGCGATGTGTTCACGACGAGCAGTGGGTCACTGCCGCTGAGACTGCAGAGTGCGCAATCGCCCATTGCGCGGCTGGCGATCGAGAAACTGCCAAAGAACTACTGTTATGGACAATGCCACATCGCCGAGATGACGGCGCCTATTGGACAGGCATTGTCTATCCGGTGCAACCAGAAAAAACGATTGTGCATTTTCCGGCCGATGAATACAGCGCTTACACTGCGGCTGCGGTTATCTTGGCGGGAGACGCAATCAGCCACGGATCACGTGCATCACGAGTATTTACTTCCTCCGCAAAACGCGCAACGAACCCGTTGCACTGACCTCTTCAAATTGCCCGCTCTCAATCGCCGGTAAATATATGTTTTCAAACGGTGGCCTTCCTCCGTCTGTTGGGTCTTCGAAGACATCGTGGATGGCAAGTATTCCATTGCGCAGGACCAGTGGTGTCCAACCCAAAAAATCACGTGTCGCAGGCTCGGCACCATGGCCTCCGTCAATAAACAAAAAAGCCAATGGCGTTGACCAATAACGAGCGATTGTTGCGGAATCACCAACTATCGTCACGACGACATCAGATAATCCAGCACCCAAAATAGTGTCGCGAAAAAATGGCAAGGTATCTATGCGACCTGTTTTGGGATCTATCAACGATGGGTCATGCCATTCCCATCCTGGTTGGTTTTCTTCACTCCCAAAATGATGATCAACGGCAAATAAAGTTCGTGAAGACTCCCGTGCGGCCGCACCAAGCCAAACTGTAGAGCGACCGCAATATGAACCCACTTCAACAAATGGTGCGTCAGCAACGCCGTGGGCGGCGCTCAAGGCTGCCTCGTAAAGAGCGTCACCCTCGTCTTCTGGCATGAATCCGTTCGCCGTCAAAGCGTGACGACGCAGAACAGGATCAATCACCAAGTATCCCAGTGAATAATGCTCTCGGCTGGCGGACGGGCAGCGGGGCGGAATTCAGTTCCCTTCGTATAAGCAAGCGGCGACAAACTGAATTGCTGCACCGTGTCAAAAGGTATTCCCAAAATATCAGCAGCTTGTTGCTCCATAAACAAATGCACGGTTGTCCATGCAGTGCCTAAGCCGCGCGCCCGAGCGGCAAGCATAAAACTCCACATCGCCGGAACGATGTTTGCCGAAAGTGATGCCGCTACCATCCCTGGCAAATTGTCCGTACGTGCGCCGGTATTGCACGCAATGACCAACACAGGGGCATCACCCATGTGCTCACCCAAGAAATCCGCAGAGTCTGCGGACCTTTGCTGTGAGGCATTACTTGCAGCGTCGCCCTTGTCGATCGTGCGAATATAAGTGCCGTCCATTTGAGAGTAGATCGCATAGCAATCCCGATAGAGGTCGCCAAGCGCCTTGCGTTTTTGGGCATCTCGCACAATTACAAATTGCATCGACATGCTGTTTGAGCCAGAGGGAGACTGCATCGCAATGTCAACACATTCGCGGATGAGATGTTCCTCGACAGGGCGCGAAAAGTCAAGCCTTTTGCGCACTGCTCGAGTGGTGGTGAGCAACTGATCTGGGTTAAGTGGTAGAAGTGTCATGCTCCGACCCTACTATGGGGTCATGCCTTCGCCTCTTGACGAACTTGTTGCCCTACTTGACCTAGAGCCCATTGAGGTCAATATTTTTCGTGGTGTCTCCCCGATAGAAAACCGGCAACGAGTTTTTGGTGGTCAAGTTGCGGGACAATCTCTAGTCGCTGCCGCTCGCACAGTTGACGACCGAACCCGTCACGTGCACTCGCTACATTCATATTTCTTGCGACCAGGGGACCCCAGCGCACCCATCTTGTATCAAGTTGACCGCCTGCGAGACGGACGGAGTTTTACGACTCGTGGAGTTTTGGCCATTCAGCATGGTGAAGTCATCTTCAACTTGCAAGCAAGTTTTCACGCTAACGAGCCAGGTTTAGAGCATCAGCTTCCGATGCCACTCGAGGTGCCCAATCCAGAAACACTTCCAGATTTCAAGGAACGAATGGCTCCTCACAAACATTTGATTGGTGATTGGTATGACGCCCCACGGCCTATTGACCTGCGCTACATAACAGGTGACCCCTTCAGTCGCTCTGGAACAGCATTACCGGGACAACAAGTCTGGTTGCGTGCAGACGGCAAGTTATCTGATGATCCCGTCCTACACGCATGCATTGCTACTTACGCCAGCGACATGACATTGCTTGACACCACTCTTTTGCCACACGGACTCGGCTGGAACGATGACGGTGTTCAGATGGCCAGCCTTGACCATGCAATGTGGTTTCATCGTCCATTTCGTGCCGATGATTGGTTGTTATACGACCAGTCATCAATCAGCACATCTAACTCTCGCGGTTTGGCAGGTGGCTCAATTTTCACGCGTGACGGCCAACTCGCAGTAACAGTCGTGCAAGAAGGACTGACGCGGCTTCGTCGTAAATGAAATTTCTTTCGCCATTTTTTGCGGTACTGCTGGTTCTTCCCGCAGCAAGCAGTCCCCAGACCAAAGCCAGACTTGTGCTGACAGTTGATACACCCGTTGCGATGATTGAGCGAAGCCCTCAGGAAAACGCCGTCTATATCGTTTCCCGTCCAGGCCGCATCTTTCGGTGGACTTATAAGACAACAAAATTAACTCTGGTCTTGAATGTTTCGTCACTAACTACAACCGGCAGTGAACGTGGTCTTCTCGGACTCGCTTTTCGTGGAAACTTTGCGTACATCAACTACACCAATACAAATGGCAACACCGTCATTGCCGAGTACGCGGTCGCAAAAAATGGTGTTTTTAGCCCATCATCAAGACGAGAATTGATGACTATTGCCCAACCCTACGCCAATCACAATGGCGGTGCTATCGTCACTGGACCTGACAACATGCTCTATATCGGCACTGGCGATGGCGGATCAGGTGGCGACCCAAAACGCTACGCACTTAACGTCGAATCGTTGTTGGGCAAGATGCTGCGCATCGACCCAACTCGCACCACCTCAAAGCCCTACACAATTCCATCTGACAATCCGTTCGTTGGCGTCAAAAATGCGCGCGCCGAAATCTGGTCGGTCGGTTTGCGCAATCCTTGGCGATTTTCCTTTGATGATGAAAAAAACCTGTGGGTTGCTGATGTTGGTCAAAATAAATGGGAAGAGATAAATCTCGCCTTGGCAAAAAATGGGATCCCGGGAGGACGCGATGTAAATTTTGGGTGGAGCGCCTACGAGGGAAGACAGCGTTACAATGCAGATCAAACTGCACCAACATCTCTGAAACCTATCTATGAGTATGCCCATGGGTCTGCTGGTTGTTCTGTGACCGGTGGAATAAAAGTGAGCAACACTAATCCTGTAGTTGGATTGCGCGGCAAATATCTTTTCAGTGATTTTTGCTCCGGAGCACTAATGGGACTGCAACTTCAAGGAAATAAGCTCGCCGGCACTTCCGAACTGGTGAAAAAACTTGGCAGTGTCATTGCAGTGCAACAGACTTCACGTGGTATTTACGTACTCACATTCGAAGGGAAAATTTATTCAATTACCGCCGCGAGCCCATAAACATCCCGCGAAGTGACTGGTAATTTTCAATACAATGCCCAGCACCAAGCACAACCGCTTCAAGTGGTTGCGATGACATCATGACCGGAACAGATGTTTCGCGCGATATTCGGTCGGCAAGTCCATGCAACATTCCCCCACCACCCACAAGATAGATTCCTCTGCTGATGAAATCTTGAGCCAATTCTGGCGGGGCCTTTGATAAGCACCGTTTGACGGATAGAACGATGGCTGCAACTGGCTCTTCAATGGCAAAACGCACCTCTTCTGCCGTTAGTCGTACCGTTTTGGGTAATCCAGAAACCAAATCACGCCCGCGAATGTCAGCACTCTGATCTTGGCCTGATGGTTCTGCCGATCCAATATGAATTTTTATTTCTTCTGCGGTTCGCTCACCAATTGCAACGCCGTGTTCTCGGCGAACGTAGGCTTGGATTGTTGCGTCAATGTCAAAGCTTCCAACACGCACCGCTTCGAGGGCGACAACACCTCCGAGGCTAATCACCGCAGTTTCACTAGTCCCACCACCAATATCAATGACCATGTTTCCGACGGGTTCATCAATTGGCAAGTTGGCACCTATCGCAGCAGCCATCGGTTGCTCAATCAATTGAGCGTCTGATGCGCCCGCCCGACGGGTGGCGTCTGTGACGGCCCGTCTTTCTACCTCAGTAATCGCCGAGGGAACACAAATTACAACTTTGGGACGCGTGAAGCGCGACACTCCGACACGTTGTAACAACAGTCGAATCATTCGCTCAGTTATGTCAAAGTCGGTGATTGCCCCGCCACGCAACGGCCGAACAGCCACAATGTAGCTAGGTGTACGACCAATCATGTCCCACGCCTCGTGGCCAGTAGCCAAAACTTCACCTGATTTTCGATTGACCGCTATTACCGAGGGCTCGTTAAGAACGATTCCTCGCCCTTTCATGTAAACAAGGGTGTTGGCGGTTCCGAGATCGATTGCGAGGTCACGAGCCATTATTCCGACCGACCCACTTTTGAATTATCTTCATGACGAATAATGGAATCACGCCGTGCCTCTGGGGACAGAGCATCGATGTGTCGCCGAAAACTCGAGATTCCATCGTCAATCCGAGTCGTACGAAAATCTAAAAATATCAAGACCAATAAAGAGACACCGCATACTGCTGCACCAAGAATCATCAAGGATGTCAAGATGCTCATCGCAGTCATGGGCGGGCACCATCAACCGACGCCGAGGCAGCTGCAGTTGCTGACTGGGAAGATTTTACTTGTCCAGGGGCAACTACGTCGTGTGTGCCGATACCCCAGTCAGAACCACCCTTCCAATGCTCCTTTTTCCAGATTGGCGCAGATTCTTTAAGTGCATCAATAGCAAACTGCGCGGCTTCAAATGCAACATCCCGATGGGGGGCAGATACGACGGCCAACACGGATGATTCACCCAGCAACAACGTCCCAAGCCGATGCAGCAACGCAACCCGTCCAACCTCTGGAAAGCGCTTGCGCAACTCTTTCACTATGTCCTCAAATTTTTTTGTCACTTCTGCCTCAAAGGCTTCGTAAGTCAACGCAGTGACATCAGCGCGTCCATCAGCATGATCTCGCACGATTCCAGAAAACACCACAACGGCCCCACAATTCGGCAAAATCGCCCATTCATAGGCCTCCAAGATTGGGAGTGGTTCGTTAGTTATTGCACACCAATTATTGTTAATGCTGATCAACTGCACCCCCATAATCTAGTGCCCCAATGTCTCGACTCCCTGATTGCTGACATGACTTCGCTTAATCGTGACCTATCCAACATTTTTCCCACGCAACAGGCGCCTGAGAAGACCCAGCGACGCAATCAAAACACCAACAATAACCATCGTGCTCACAAACAGACCTATGCCTTGTCGACGCTTGACACTCAGCCCGCCAAAAAACGAACCTTCTGTTCCCTCGACGTAGGCCTCCTCATTTGTAACTTGTGGTTCCCAGCCGAGTTGTTTGAGTCGATCATTAGATACCACCCATGAGAAACGCGAGTACGAACGCAATCCAGGAGGAATTGGCCCCCGCTCTGCACGCCAGCGCATCGCATCTACCCACCCAACAGCAAAGTGCGGCAAACGCAATTGCAGCGGTCGCGCCGCCAATTTACGCAAACGTTCTCCGCTGATGGTGCCGTCTGGGGACACATTAAACACACCATCTGGACGCTTTTCTTGGCACAGTTCTATTGCAGTATCTAAATCGGTTGCATGCATGAACTGGGCAGCGGGCAAACTAAGTGACATCTCACTTCCTGCTGCTTGAGCAAGTGCAGCGACCAACGAACTCACAGCCCCACTAGTGACGATTGGAACTGGTCGAAGAATCGTGGATGAGCGACCACTCGTTGAATTACGCCAGTCCTCAACCAATGATTCAGCGGCAGCAAACGCGCACACCATTCCAAATTCCGGATGGGGTCTTATCGGTGCATCTTCGGTGAGAGGTACTGCATTGTTTTCCCAAGCGCCATACACCATTGCTGACGAAACAAATACAAGATGCGTCACCTGACGCGCAGTGGCATCTTTTAAAAATAAGCGCGTTTGCGAAATCATTGTGGCTCCATCGTCGCGTGAGGAGGCAAATGACTGGGCATTGAGCACAGCGACTAATGGTGCTGTCGTTTGTGCTGATTGGGTCATGCAGAGCAGGCTAACTGCGCATAACCTTGCCATATGCCCTCAGATGATTTGCCCGACCCCCCCGAAATGCCAAATCCCTTCGGGGGCATGCCTTTCTTTGCAGATATGGCCAAGGCTATGTCCGCTCAAGGACCTCTTAATTGGGAAATGGCAAAACAGTTTGCAGCCCTCGCTGTCGGTGATTCACCAGATGAGAATCCTGATCCACAAGTGCGATTCGCCTTTGCCGAACTCGCCACTATTGCTGACATGCATGTTCAAGATGTAACCACACTCTCGACAGACCCGCGCAACACCCGAACAGAACTACATCCAACTACACGCGCGTTATGGGCGCACCGCACATTGCAAGACTTTCGTCCATTGTTTACAGACCTTGCCAATGCTCTTTCTCAACGTCCCACAACTGACAGCAATCAAGATCCAATGTCGGCAATGCTCTCTGGGCTTAGCGCCATGATGTCACCAGCACTACTTGGCATGTCAATCGGCTCGATGATCGGCGCAATGGCGCAGCGAGCATTTGGGCAATATGACTTGCCACTACCTCGCCCCAGCACGAGCCAACTGATGCTTGTTCCATCTTCAATTGAAGCTTTTGCCACTGATTGGAGCCTCAATATTGACGATGTGCGAATGTGGGTGCTGATTCATGAGCTCACATCACACGCTGTATTATCGACAAACACCGTTGATCAAGGCGTCACGGTGCTGGTGAGACAACATGTGGGTGCATTCCGACCCGATGCAAATGCCATTTTTGACAAACTTTCAGATCTTGACATAAGTGATCCCAGTGCAATGCAAAATCTTCAAAATGTGTTCGCTGACCCAACTGCGCTGATGGGGGCTGTTCGTACACCCGAGCAAGAACGTATTGCCCCACTTCTTCACGCCCACGCTTCTGCTGTGGTTTCGTACATAGACCACGTTGTTGATCTCGTTACTGAGCGAATTCTGGGTGGGGGGAAACAAATTGCCGAGGCGGCGAGGCGCCGGCGTCTTGAAACCGGACCAGACGCTGTATTTGTTGAGCATCTCTTGGGCTTAAAGCTTTCGCATCAACAGTTACAGAGCGGAAGAGCCTTTATTGAAGGAGTTGTACAACGCGGCGGGGAAGAAACACTTCTGATGCTTGTTGCTGATGCCACCAACTTACCCACGCCTAATGAGTTGGAGGCTCCAGGTCTCTGGATCGCGCGTCTGGAGTTGCAGTAGGCCCTCGCCTAGCACGCGGCTTTTGTTTGATAAAGAAGAAACAACCAGCGACACCTGACAAAGCAATGGTAAAAAAACCAACCTTTCCCGACGGACTAAAAATAACAGGAAGAAGCCCAGCCAAAACCCACGCCAACTGATTTTGGGTTTCAAACTGCGCAAAGGCACGCCCACGATTCGCATCAGGCGCATCACGTTGAACAATGGACTCAAAGGCAAGACGACCAATGGCAGCTGCACCGTTGACAATTCCAGTTAGAAAGATGCCGGCGACTATTCGACCAGAGAACCCCGCAAGAAAACCCACCAGCACGAGCGCAATCATTGTTGCCAACAACATTTTTTCGACCGACATCTTGCTGCGTAATACAGGAGCAAATGTATTGGCCCCCAATGTGCACAGCGCGCCGAATCCGACGGCAATACCAAACCAGGCTGTCCCGGCGGTTTCACCACGCAACCAAAAAGCGAGGTGAAAGAACATAAATCCAGTACTGCCCCGAAGAATTCTCATCATATTTGCTGCCCGCACAATTTGCTGTGAATGTAGTTCCTGCACTTCAAGACGTTCTGCTTTGACACCTGCAGTGACAACATCTTTTGGCAACTGAAACGTAAATATCGCTGCAGCCATAAAGACAGCAGCGCCAAAACATAATGCCGCGGGCGTACTTAAAAAATTCACTATTCCAGCCGGGAATACGACTATAAAACCGACAATGCCCGAGATTTGTCCAAGTTTGCTGTTTGCTTCGACAAGTCCTTCATCGCCAACGACTAATGACGGCACTAACGCTGATTTTGCGATGCTGTATGTCTTAGACAAGACAAGGGCCGCGAACGCCAAAGGAAACAAACCAAGTGAGTCGACATTGAACATCATGGCCACCATCACGACTGCTCGCAACGTGGCAACCAAAAAAATCACCAAACGCTGCCCACCTGGCATTCGGTCTATTGCGGGCCCGACCAGTGGAGCCACTACCGCAAACGGCGCCATACTAATGGCAAGAAATAGGATTACTTTGGTGCGCGCCGCATCGGGACTGATTGACAAAAACAAAGAGTCGGCCAATGCAACTGCCATGATTGTTTCGCCCGATGCCATGAGTGCGTGAACGCGCTTCAGC
Source organism: Actinomycetota bacterium (assembly GCA_005790505.1). Lineage (GTDB taxonomy): Bacteria > Actinomycetota > Acidimicrobiia > Acidimicrobiales > Ilumatobacteraceae > UBA2093. Next base: position 87,285 of record SXUP01000016.1, on the reverse strand, counting down.
CGAACTAGTGGCGCGACTGGGGGAAGCCCTCCTGGCCGACGACCTAGTCTGTCTGGGATCGATGGATCAACCGTGTTCACACGGAGATGCTAACCCGAACGAGACTTGTCATACTTGTATCCAAGACCGCGAATCGTCAAAATGCACATTGGCTCATTCGGTTTGACCTCAATCTTGGAACGCAAACGCTTGATATGCACATCGAGGGTCTTTGTATCACCGACATAATCACTACCCCAGACCCTGTCAATCAGTGTATCCCTCGTGAGAACTCGGCCTGCGTTAGCCAACAGAATATGCAGAAGTTCAAATTCTTTTAAAGGCAACTGCATTGTTTCGCCACGCACCACCACCTCGTGCTGTTCCGGGTCAAGCCCAATATCACCGACTTGCAGCATTGAAGAATTTAATTCACCTCCACGCTCTTGTGGCACGCGACGCATGACTGCTCGCATGCGCGCTGTCAGTTCCCGCAGGCGATAGGGCTTTGTGACGTAATCGTCGGCACCAATTTCTAAACCAACAACCGTATCAATCTCGGCACCTTTGGCCGTGACCATAATGATTGGAGTCAACGTTTTCTTGCGAAGCTCACGACAAACATCCAAACCAGACATTTTTGGCAGCATGACATCAAGAAGAACTAAATCTGGGTTGACAAGGTCAAACATCTCTAAAGCCTGAAGCCCATCTCGAGCAATCTCAACTCGAAAACCTTCACGTTTTAGCCCCACCAACAGGGCTTCAATAAATGACTCCTCATCCTCGACAACCAGAACAGTAAGCATGCTCATAGAGCGCTCCACAACAGCAACGGATCCAATTTGACTCTTTGGAAACTTTTGACCTGCATAAACATAAGTTCCACCTTCTTGAGGGGTTCTATCTTCCTCATGAGTTCTACCTTCTTCTCAACGGTAACCGCAGCGAGAATGTCGACCCTTCACCCGGAGTTGACACTACGTTCACCTCCCCGCCATGATTTGCTGCCACATTTCGAACAATGGCCAATCCGAGACCAGTGCCTCCTGTTTGTCTACTTCGGACTTGATCGACTCGATAAAAGCGCTCAAAAACTCGGTCAAGGTGATTTGGCTCAATACCAACTCCTTGATCAATGACAGAAATGATGGCAAACCCCCTTTCAATGGTGACACCGACATGAACTTGTTTTCCAGAAGTACTGTGCGTCACGGCGTTCTCACAGAGGTTCGCAACTGCCGAGACAAGCTGGCGACCATCACCCTCTAACACTATTTTTTCATCTATTTCCGTTGAGGTGATGAGGATATTATTGGAGGTCGCAACTGCCCTTACGCGTTCAATCGCTTCGGAAATGATTACTTCAATACTTACCTGCTCTTGCAGCTGGGCACCATCAAATTCAATCTTTGCAAGTTCAAGAAGATCATCAATAATCCGACTGACTCGGTGGGACTCCTGAACCACACTCCTTGCAAGACCCGTGATGTCTGGGTCAGCTTTATCAATCTCCCTGGCGATTGTCTCAGCCAAGACCGCAAGAACACCGACGGGGGTCCTCAATTCATAACTTATGTTTGCCACAAAGTCAGTCCTGACCCGATCGGTAATAATTTTTTCATGAATATCTTCAATCATTAATAATGCGCCATCATCGGCAAGAGAAACTGAACTGATTTCTAGGGTCTGCTCCGGCGGCCCATCAATGTCGACAAGCATATTTGACGTATGCCCGTTCACTGCTTCGCCCGACATCAATGACATTGCCTGTGTCATCTGTGTGTGACCTCGTTGCTGATCTATCATTATTTTCCCGGCAAGATTGAGCCACCGCTCTTGTCCGTTCGAATCATAAATAATCACGCCAATCGGCAGCGCATTTAGTGCGGTTTGCATTTGACTCAAGAAAGCATCTTCAGTGCTGACCTCAACAATTGCTTCAGATACTGCTTCTTTTCTGTGGCGCCACAATTTCATCAACGATTTATTACCTTTGCTCGCTCTCTAACGGGGAAGACAAATTGAAAATACCGATCCTTCACCTTCTGATGATGCAACGGTAAGCGTTCCCCGATGGTTGGAAATTGCATGACTCGCAATTGCTAGACCGAGGCCTGAGCCACCTGTTCCCCTGCTACGAGCTTTGTCTACTCGATAAAAGCGCTCAAAAAGCCGCGGGAGACTCTCCGCTGGTATGCCGATTCCTTGGTCGGAAACTGTCAAAAAGACGTTACTTTCATCCAGCCAGATTTTTACTTCAACAACATCTCGAGCGTTGCTGAACTTTATGGCATTTTCTACAAGATTGCTGATGGCTGATTGCAGTTGCGCCCTATCACCCATCAATAGTACAGGCGTATCTTCATGAATTATCTTGATGAGTATTCCGGCACGTGAAGCTGATAGCGATAAATTATTTTCTACTTCAAGCACAAGTTCCGTAAGATTGACAACTGAGGACAGCGCCAAAGTTTTTTCAATACCTGAAAGTTCAAAGAGATCGTCCATCATCTGGGTCATACGATGGCTTTCAAACTCTATTCGCTGCGCTAGCTTCTTGACAGTATCGCTATCTGTTTCGCTCTCAAGCAGTTCAGCAAGAATTGCAATTGCTCCGACAGGCGTCTTTAGCTCGTGGCTTAAATTAGCAACAAAGTCCGTGCGTGTTTTTTCAAGTTGCAGTAAGTCGGTTATATCTTTGACGGTGACAAGTGCACCACCGTCTACTAGCGGTATTCCTTGCAGGCTGATTTCCCTGATTGGAGGTCCTGAAAGATTCATTTGAGAAGACATCAATTCACCACCAAGGACAAGACGACTGATTTGATTGACGGCATTGTCTATTAATACCTCGGTATGTCGAGCCCCCCCAATATTTGAAGCTACCGAATTGCGCCACACTTCTTTCCCGCTCTCAGCAAAAATAATAACTCCGAGAGGAAGAGCATCAACGGCGGTTTCCCACCTAGATTTGTTATTCGGCTTCACGATTCATCTATACGAGGAACACCACCAGAGTCATCCAAGGAACTGACACCACGGTACCTTGCTGCACCTTTGTGTTCTGGCAGCCAACCAGTCACCACATATCTCACCCGTTCTCCAATGTTGACGGCGTGATCGCCAATTCGTTCGTAAAATCGTGCAATCACCGCCAACTGGATCGCTACCTGTAAGTCGATATTGCCCAGGGAGTGACTCTCAAAAATTGACTGAATAAATTGACGATGCAAACTGTCCAAATAATTATCCATGTCATCAAGGGCGGCAGCCTTGGCAACATCACTTTCTTCAAAAGTCTCTAGAGCAGCAACAAACAGTTTCTGCGCTTGGTCACTCATTTTTGTGATGGTGCCCCGTAACTTGGGGTCTAGATCATGCCCGTATATGCGGCGTGCACCCTTGCAGATATTGACCGCTAGGTCCCCTGACCGCTCTACCTCGGCCACCATTCGAACTATGGCCACCACTTGGCGAAGGTCTCCTGCAACAGGAGCCTGCAAGGCAATAAGTTGGTAGCAACGCTCTTCAAGTTCAATTGACCGAGTGTCAATCTCATCATCAAACTGAATCAAGTAACTTGCACTCTCAAGATCGCCGTTCAGCAGTGTATTTGTCGCACGTGGAATCAGATCAATGACTGAGGCAATCAGTCCCGTCAGTGATTGGCGAAGTAATTCTAATTGTTGATGAAATACAGACCTCAACTCTTCCATATTTAAACTTCTTTCTCTGTTGATTTTTGCGGGCAGAATGTGCTTGCCAAAAGAACAACCATAGCGACTTACTATAATTCAGGTTGCCTGTAATTGGGCACGCCTTGCCTCAACTGGACATCTGCTGCCCAGCGATACAGACGCGACTGTGCGTCGGTGTCAGGCGTGAACTCAGTCGGACCGACACGATGCCAGTCACCACTGGGTTTCATCTCAAAAGCAACAACATCTTCTGCCAACAGATACTCCAACGAAGTGTCGAGCCAAGACCGATGTTTAGGGTGCGAGACAGGAACCAAAACCTCAATTCTTTTGTCCAAGTTTCGTGGCATCAGGTCGGCGGAGCCGATGAAATATTGGGCATCGTTGATCGGCCCGCCGTGCCCGAATCGGTAAATGCGTGAATGCTCCAAATTGCGACCGACAACACTGCGAACTCGAATATTAGATTTTTCTGACGCATCTGGCCTCAGACAGCAAATCCCGCGAACAATCAAGTCAATTAGTACTCCTGCGTCGCTTGCCCGATAGAGCGCCTCAATTATCTGGGTGTCGGCAAGGGAGTTGACTTTTATTGTGATTCGACCATCTGTTCCAAAATTTGCCTCGTTAGCAATGAGTTCGAGCATCGTTCGGCGCAGATGTTTGGGCGCCACTATCAATTCTGCATATCCCTGGTCATGGCTGTAACCAGTAAGGTGATTAAACAAATGCGATATGTCGTCAGCTATTTGAGGATTGCATGTGAAAAATCCAATGTCTTCGTAAACTTTTGCCGTCTTGGAATTGTAATTACCGGTACCGATATGGGCGTACCGCCGGATACCGTCCTCATCATTGCGCACAACCAACACACATTTGCTGTGAATTTTTAAGCCAGCCATTCCGTACACAACATGGACACCAGCACGCTCGAGCGCTTTTGCCCATGTCACATTCACAGCCTCGTCAAATCGAGCCTTCAACTCAATAAGGGCAACAACCTGGACTCCACGCTCTGCAGCGGCAATCAGACTTCTAGCAATCGGGCTATCACCAGAGGTTCGGTATAAGGTCATCTTGATGCCTTGCACCCGCGTATCTTGGGCTGCTTGGGCAATGAAATCTTCAGTGGAAGACGAAAAAGATTCATAGGGGTGGTGCACCAAGAGATCACGTTCGCGAATGACGCTAAAGATTGAGCGACCAGCCTGATCGGCAACCGCAAGCCTGCCAGCCGTTACAGGCGACCACGGCGTATCTTTGAGATCTGGTCTCGGCAGACGATGTAACTGCAACAAACAAGTGAGGTCAAGTGGTGCACACTGGTAATACACGTCTGACTTCTCTAGTGCGAGTTCGTCCAACAATATTGCCAACATTTGAAAGTCAATGGTGCTTTCAACTTCAAGTCGTACAGCGTTTCCAAACCTGCGACGGCGTAGCTCAAGTTCGACTGCCTGCAAAAGATCGTCTGCTTCTTCTTCTTCAAGCGTAAGGTCGGCATTTCTGGTAAGCCTGAAAGTTGAGGCGTGTTTGATCCTCATTCCTGGAAACAATCGATCCAGATGGGCAGTAATTATATCTTCCACTGTGATGAAGCGATTTTTATCAATTTGGACAAATCTTGGTAAAAAAGTGGGAACTTTAATACGAGCAAATCGTTCCTCTTCGGTGCGGGGATCTTGAACGAATACCCCAATGCTTAATGCAAGACTTGACAGATACGGAAATGGATGTGATGGATCAACAGCCAGAGGCGTGAGAACAGGAAAGATGCGCTCCTCAAAATCGGCCGTTGCGACTTTTTGTTCCTGCTCTGAGATCTCATTCCATTTGCAGACACTGATTCCAGCAGAAGATAGTTGCGGCATCAAATCCTCAAAAACAATGTTTTCATGTCGAGATGTCAAAATATCAACACGGCGAGCAATCTCGGTGAGTTGCACCATTGGGCTGCGACCATCTGGCCCTGGTTTTGTAATTTCAGCCGCAACTTGATCTTTGAGTGCTGCAATTCGAACCTGAAAAAACTCATCTAGATTTGAGGCAAAAATGGCACAAAATTTGAGGCGCTCCAACAGAGGTATTGATTCCTCGGTTGCAAGGGCAAGAACACGCTCATTGAAATCAAGCCAACTAAGTTCGCGATTAAGAAATCTTGAATTCATACTCTCAGCGTATTGAGCGGCCGTCCTTTGAGGGCACCAAAGACAGTACTCTCGTCAAGTTTTTGTCTTGGCTTCACTCATTGTTCACCCTTAGGGGTTACTAGAACTCGTAATTGGGATCGCCCATATCCCATTCAATGGAAATCCGCTCGCGCTCGGCATCACGAACAATGCGGGCCATATTGCGCCGAAATTGAGGGTCATCACGAGGCACCAGAACGAGGCGGGCCAACACCCGGGCTCGGAACTCCTGCAACAAAACGTGGTCGCCGTAGTCTCCGTAAACCTCCCAATGAGGCGAAACTGCCCCCAGGTAGGCAATGCGAGCATGGGCTACGGGTGGCTCAGTAATGGTGACATCTGACATGGAGACCTCCGCAAAATGGATTAGTGGCATTAGTAAAACTCACCCCCATCGTATCGGTCAAGACGGGAACTTTTAGGTGGTATGGCTCGTCAGACAAGACATCAGCAGATCCAGCCTGGAAATGCAGCCCAAGGAGAGACATGTCAGCCACATTTCAAGTCATCGTTCAACCCACTAGCCAAAACAAGACCTTCCGCCTTTCACCCACTTCATGGATGAACGATGGAACTTGCCGGATCTATCCCCTTTCCACATTTTTCCCTATTGACGGCAAAGGTGTTATTGCCGCCAAAAAAATCTGCCAAAACTGTCCCGTAGCCCTGAGATGTTTGAATTACGCCTTGACCGAGAATATCGAGCATGGTGTCTGGGGCGGCACTAGCGAGCGTGAGCGCCGCCGCATCCTAAAGCGCCGAGTCACAGCCGCTTGAGGGGCGTTGATTTATTTGTCTGAGGATGAATTGTCTGACTTGTCGTCAGGTTTGACATCCATCGCTTTTTTAAACTCTCTTTGCGCCTGACCCAAATTTTTTGCCAACTTGGGTAACTGGGATCCGCCGAATAAAACCAGCACAACCACCACAAGAACAATTAGCTCGGGACCTTCAAGGAATGACCACATACCATGACCGTAGCACTTGGACTGATTGCCTGGTAAGCCTGAGGGGTGCTTGAGTGTGTTGTCAATATCAGCCAAGGGTCCGATCGGGACCTTGTTGAGGCTCTTGCGCTCGGCGTGAGCAGGGATCTACTTGACCTGCACTCTGACGGCGACCACAATCGCAGCGTATTTACCTTGGTGGGTGAACTCGCCCCTCGCGTTCTCGCCCGCGAGGCCGTCGCAAAAATAAATCTTAACGAGCACAGTGGCGTGCACCCACGACTTGGCGTGGTTGATGTTGTTCCGTTCGTTCCATTAGCGGAATCAAATATGACTGACGCCCTGCGAGCACGGGATGAATTTGCGGCCTGGTCGGTTGATACTTTGAACGTGCCGTGTTTTTTTTACGGACCAGAAAGATCACTACCTTTTATACGCAAGCACGCATTTAAATCACTGACACCAGACATTGGCACATCAACACCACATCCAACCGCTGGGGCAATCTGCGTTGGTGCTCGTTCTATTTTGGTCGCTTATAATATTTGGCTTGCCGATACAACACTTGCTGAGGCCCAGATCATTGCCAAACTTGTACGCAGCGACAGTGTGCGGGCGCTTGCACTGCAGGTGGGTGAATTTACCCAAATTAGCATGAATCTGATTGATATAAATATGTCTGGTCCAGCTGATGTGTATGGCCTAATCGCTAGTCATGCCACTATCAAAAAAGCAGAACTGGTAGGACTCGCGACCGCTCAAACCCTTGCACCAATTTCAAAAAATGATTGGTCACATCTGGATCTTGGAATAGAAAAAACAATTGAGTCACGCATTGCTAGACGCGCGAAGATTTTGCGCGGAGCAAACTAAGCAGTGCCGGTGATCCGAACTGTTTGAGCGCGTTGGCGACGCAGACGACGTCTCTCCCGTTCGCTGAGTCCGCCCCAAATTCCAAACTTTTCGCCGTTCACAAGAGCAAATTCCAAACAGTCGCCGCGCACGACGCAGCCCCTGCATACTTCCTTTGCTTCCCGTGTTGAAGCTCCGCGTTCGGGGAAGAATAAATCGGGGTCGACACCGAGGCAGTTAGCCTCGTCTTGCCAAGCGCGATCTTGGCTCAAGTCATCGGGTTCAAATGCCATCGAAATTTGCCTTTCGGACGTTATGTCACAGAGAGTGACTATTGCCATTCCCCACTATTAGTTGCAGACCTGTAATTACAGTCATGTAATTGTGCCAAATCATAGCCCAAAAGGCAAGAAGTTGAAAACTCAGCGCCCTTGACGAACAGATGTTCGCTTTTTGTTATCCAGGAAATCTACGAGCACATAGTCGCCGAGTGTCTCGGGAGTCGTGAAAAAAGCACGCCCATTGTTGATGCGAGTGAGTTGTTCGATGAAGGCCCGCAACGCACCAGTGGCATCCAGAACAAAAGTATTGATTCGAATATTGTCCTTTGTGCAGCGCATTACTTCGTGCAAAGTGGCTTCGACTGTCTCGCGCACAGGTGGATAGTTGAAATACACGTCGCCCGACGGGGTGATGTGGGCGGTGGGTTCTCCGTCGGTGATCATGATGATTTGCTTAGTGCCACTTTGACGGCCAAGCAGTTGTCGAGCGAGCCTGAATCCATGTTGCATGTTGGTGCCATAAGCCAGATCCCAAGACACCTCAGGTAGTTGTTCATGGGTCAAAACATGGGCCATTTCGCTAAAACCGACGAGTCCGAGGTAGTCACGCGGGAACTGCGAGCTGATCAATGAGTGCAATGCCATCGCTACTTTTTTTGCAGGTACAAAGTTGCCGCGCATCGGCATTGACATGCTCAGATCCAGCATAAGCACAGTCGACGAGCGAGTTGAGTGCTCGGTTCGTTCAATTTCAAAATCTTCGTGGGATAATTTTACTGGGGTTCCCCCGCCTTGACGACGAAGCGCGTTGCGAATTGTTTGCTGCAGATCAAGGCGGAATGGGTCACCAAACTCGTACGGCTTGCTGTCAAATGTACGTTCATGCCCACTTCCGTCTTTAGCTATTCGGTGCTGGCCAAATTTGTCTTTGGCAAGTTTTGAGAACAATTCGCGCAACGCATTGTTGCCGATCGCACGAAGCCCTCGGGGAGTGAGTTCTAACTTGCCATCCTTGCGATTTATAAGACCCGCTTCTTCAAGTTTCTTAGTGATCTGAGCCAATCGCTCCATGGATTTTGCAGCATCATCGCCCAGTAAATCTCGTACTCGGTCGAGGTCTGCTTCGGCTAGTGCTGACGGATTAGCGGCGTTACGAAGGAGCCCTTCAAGCTCGTCAAGTTGGCCCATCTCTTGCATTGACTGCATGGCTTGACCCATGTTCATTGGTTCTGATCCGCTGAAATTGTAGTCCTTGTTCCAGCCTTGCTGCGGAAACATCTCCTGCAGGTTTTGTCCGAGTTGTTGCACCTGCCACTGCAAATCCATGTCACCCAGCATTTGGTCGGACAACTCCTGCAATTGTTGACGCTGTTCAGGACTCATCGAGTTCATCATCGCCTGCATCGCCTGCATGCGTTGCGCCATAATCTGCAAAAGTTCCTCGAGCGTTTGCGGATTCTCTGGAAAAAAATCTCCGAAGTTCTCCATGAATTCTTCGAACTTTGGATCTTCTCCAGCCTGATGCCGCTCAATCATCTGATTCAGTTCAGACATCATGTCCTTCATGCGCTGCATATCTTCAGCAGACATATTCTGCATCTCACCCGATAACTGATCGACAAACTGCTGCATCAATTCTTGGCGCAGTTTTTCCATCAATTGCTCAAAACGTTGCCTTGCCTCTTTGGATTCAAAATCATAGGACTGCAATTCCTTGACCATTCCGGCAAGATCTTCGGGCAACATATCAAGACGGAAATTATGTTCCATGGCCGAATTTTGGGCATTTTCAATCCGACGCTGATCATCTGATTGCTCCGCATTTTTTAGCGCTTTGTCGACTGCATGACGCTCTTCGTCCACGATGTCGCGCAACTCTTGGGCAATTTCGTCAAACACCCCACCAAGGTCTCCACTCTCCTGAATCTCTTTGCGTCGCTCGTTGATGCGCTTGAGCATTTCCTGCAAGCCCTCAATGCGATTTCCATCCGCGTCCATCATTCCCTCACGCATCAATCGACGCAGTGCTGCATTCAAATCTCCGTGATAAAGCAAATCATCCGTGAGTTCATCCAAGAGCGCTTCGGCATCGAGATCAAAGCCCTGCTGGGTGCCATCCCAACGTGAATAATAGAAACTAGAACCCATATCGGCACAATAGTCCCCTATTGTGTAGGAGACATGCGCGTGCCTCGTACTTTCATATTCGTGGATCTCTCTGGCTTCACCAATTTTACAACTGCACAAGGCGACGACGCTGCCGGTCGGCTCTTATCGGCTTGGCGCACGGTCACTCGTGACGTTGCCTCTGAGACTGGCGTCCGAATTGCGAAATGGCTCGGAGACGGATGCATGGTGGTTGCTTTGCAACAAAACGACGCGATCATCTTTGCGATGGAGCTTCAAAAGCGTTCAGGGACCGCCTGCGCGCCATTAAGTATTCGCACAGGTATGGCAACTGGCTTGGCATTGTTGTTTGAGGGAGATGACTACATCGGCTCGGCGGTCAATACCGCCGCACGGCTTTGCGATGCAGCCGAGCCTCTTGAGGTTCTGATTCCTGCCGAGCACCTCGGGGAGTTACCAGAGGGCATCACTGTTTTGCAACATGCTTCACTCTCAATGCGCGGCCTACCCGAGGCGATTCCAATTGTTGCACTGACGGGTGCAGCCACGAATACCGCCAAAAATGATACTGGCGAGCTTTGGACGCGGTCACCGTCAGTTTTCTAAGTTGCCTTTTGCCAAAATTTGATTTCTTCTGGAATGCTCTAGCCGCGGGCACGATAAGTCGCGCGAGTTCCATTTGCATCTTTGTTGAGCCGCTTGGAAAGATGCAATCCTTCAAGCACAAACTCCACAGCGCTCGCCACGACAGCAGGCGATTCGTCATCACCAATCAAGGCGAGCACCGGTTCGCGCAGGGCTGGCATGTCCATTATTAATCCTGCTTGCTCTTGTGATCCGCGATCTTCTCCGACATGGGCGATACCACCTTCCTCAAAAGCGGTGATCACATCACGCATTTTTTCGTGCTGAGCAATCTGCTTATAGACGGCAAGGACCGCGCCAGAAATTAGTTGTTGCAAAATAGCTGACTCGCGACCTTCTTCAAGAGACTCAATTTCAACTTTTCCACTCGTACTTGAGGCCAAAGCTTCAAGGTCGCTGATGCGAGGAGCGACATGGGTCTCGCCAGCACGCAGGGCACGACGCACCGCGTTGGCGCACAAAATTTCATAGTTGCTTATCGATAGACGCACACTGACACCACTGCGTTGATTTACCTGGCTACTTGCCCGTGCTTGTTGTGAGAAAGTGGCGATTATTTTCTCCATAAACAGTGGCATTTTGACATCAATATCACCGATACTCGCCGGACGCGCCTCTTGACGCACGATGGCAATTTCAGTTTCGGTGTCGAGTGGATAATGCGTGCGAATTTGGCTGCCGAATCGGTCTTTGAGTGGCGTGATTATGCGGCCACGATTGGTGTAGTCCTCTGGGTTGGCTGACGCCACCAACATCACGTCGATGGGCAATCTTATTTTGTAACCACGAATCTGAACATCGCGTTCTTCCAAAATATTGAGCAATCCAACTTGTATTCTCTCAGCCAAGTCTGGCAATTCATTAATCGCAAAAATTCCACGATTTGTACGAGGCACGAGTCCGTAGTGCAAGGTCAGTTCATCGGACAAATATCGCCCCTCGGCAACTTTGATTGGATCCACTTCTCCAATCAGGTCAGCGATTGAAGTATCGGGGGTCGCAAGTTTTTCACCGAAACGTTGAGAACGATGAACCCATGTCACTGGAGTTTTGTCACCGCGCTTCTGGCATAAATCAATGGCGTATCGCGAAACGGCGTTGTAGGGATCATCATTTATTTCACTGCCAGCGATAATGGGCATCCACTCGTCAAGCAAACCAGTGAGAGAGCGGATAATTCGGCTCTTGGCCTGTCCACGCTCACCCAAAAATACGACATCGTGCCCTGCAAGCAGTGCATTTTCTAATTGTGGCATCACTGACTCTTCGTATCCCAAGACGCCATCAAACAACGGCTCACCGACCTTGATACGGGCGATGGCGTTCAGGCGCATTTCGTCTTTGACAGACCTAGATGCCCACCCTGAGGCGCGTAAGCCTCCCAAGGTGGTAGGAAGGTTGGATGGTGTATTCGCCACGTCAGTCATCTCCCAACAGTATCGGAGACGCCCCGCAACACCTAGTGGAGCAGTGGATTGCCACCCCTGCAACTGACGACTCACGCCGTCTTGCTCTCTCTGGCAATCGTGATTTGCTGAATTGGAACGACGTGGAAGTCCCCGGCGAATGGCGGTCTAATGAGGCCTTTGCAGACCATGCGGGTGGCGTTTTATACCGCACGACTTATGAGCACGAAATACCCACCTCAGATCAGCGACTGTGGATTACATGCAATGGCATTTTTGATCAAGCTGACATTTGGCTTGACGGAGCATACATCGGTGATCAAGATGATTATTTCTTGCGCCACACCTACGACATCACGGCATTGTCTCGCCTTGACACCACACATTCACTCATTTTGGAGGTCAACGGCTCTCATCACGCTGGTATCTGGCAGCCAATTGAAATAGTGACAACTGGGCATGTCGGTATTGAATCGACTCGTATCTTGTGTCGTGACGCAACTGAAGCTCAGGCACATTTGCGGCTTCAAGCCATTCTTGACGCGAGTATTTCGTGCACTCCAACAGTACGAACAAGTGTTAATGACATTGTGTTGTCCCAAAAAGTTCATTCTCTTTCGCCTGGCTCCAACGAGATCATGTGGACTGTCGATATTGATCAACCTGCACTGTGGTTTCCGTGGGGACTGGGTGATCAACCACTAAGCACGGTGCAGATTGACGTCTTGATTGACGGTGTAATTAGTGATTCGTACAGAGTGGTGACGGGTCTTCGCGAGGTTTCAATGGCTGATTGGGTACTTCATGTCAATGGTGAGCGTATGTACACCAAAGGTGTCTATCTTGAAATGCCCGACTGTGACATGGGGATAATTAGTGACCAAGATGTCGCCCACCCCATCGTGTTGGCACACGAACTTGGTCTCAATCTTGTGCGCCTCCACGACCACGTTGCTCATCCTGCTATTTACGAGACTGCTGATGCATTGGGAATGATGATCTGGCAGGACGTTCCACATCGACCAACCCCAAAACGGGGGCGTCGTGTTGCCAGTCGTTGGACCGACTCTCTTGTTGCCACCCTTGGGCATCATCCAAGCGTGGCGTTGTGGCACCATAAAACTTTTGACAAATGGACACAGAGTCATTTGCATAAGGTGGATGAAACACGGCCGATTGTCGCGCATGCCAGTAGCGCAATTCCCCTCAAACTCTCCAATCACGATTTGGTGAAACCGATCAAACAATTTTTGTCGGGTATCGGACATGACCTATCAACATCAATTGCGGTAGTTCCAAATATCGCCAGATTTCCGACTCACGAACAATGGCACCTTGTTCAAGATAATCCCCGTGCCGCTGTGACCGACCCGATTTCATTGCGGCGCGACATCGAAGCACTACGACGTGTGAAATATCGACCAGCAGCGGGGTTTTGTTTTCCTGGATTACTTGACTCTTCCACATTGTCCGATGGTGGTGTTTTAGATTCCAGCGCAAGTCCAAAACCCTCGTATTTTGCGCTCCAAGACGCATGTCGCGCCGTGATTGTCGTGGCAGACCAACCACCAGCAACACTCACGCCAGGTGATTCAATTAACTTCAAAGTTCATGTCGTAAGCGACCTGCATTATGAGATAACTGGTGCCAGGGTAATCGCCACACTGTCTTGGTCGGGGGGCCAAGAACAACATGAGTGGACTGGCGATATTGCCCCCGACTCCTGTGTATTTATCGGGCATGTTGAAACCAAAACGCCAACGACACTTGGCCCACTCGTAGTGAGTCTGCTCGTTGAGGCCCATGAACACACCTCAAGTAATCGCTATGTTGCCACGATTGTGGCCTAACAACTCTTCTAGCGGGCAAGATCCTTGCGACTAGCAAATTTAGCCTTGCGATAGTCCTTGTTTAGCAATGCAATTACATCGACAGAAATCTCTTTCGGGCAGGCACCTTGGCATTCGCCATGATTCGTGCACGAACCAAAATACAAATCCATTGTCTCGACCATTGATTCGACGCGCTTAAAACGCTCCGGTTGCCCCTGTGGTAATCGATTGAGATGAGCAACTTTTGCTGCGGTGAATAAACTTGCAGCACCATTGGGACACGCCGCAACACAGGCCCCACAACCAATGCACTGCGCCGAGTCCATGGCCGCATCAGAAACCGGCTTTGGAATAGCAATCAAGTTGCCATCGGGAGCACCGCCGGTTGGCGCCGTAATAAAGCCACCAGATTCAATTATTCGATCAAATTTCGAACGGTCCACCATCAAATCTCTGACAATGGGAAATGCAGCGGCCCTGAACGGTTCGATCACGATGTTGTCGCCGTCAGAGAACTTGCGCATATGCAATTGACACGTTGCGCCTCCCTGCTGGGGTCCATGAGCCTGTCCATTGATCATCAATGAGCACGTTCCGCAAATACCTTCGCGGCAGTCATGATCAAAAACAATCGCCGTCTTGCCTTCGCTGATTAAGCGCTCGTTGAGGTAATCAAGCATTTCAAGAAAAGATGCCTCGTCACTTATCTCGGCAACCTTGTATGTCTCAAATGATCCTTTGGTTGTAGGACCAAGCTGACGCCAGATCTTGAGGGTGAGATTTTTTATCTTGTTGCTCATTTATAACTCCGTGTAGCGAGATGGGCCGCTTCAAATTCGAGTGGCTCAATATTGAGATTGGGTGTCATGGCATCCCCACCCCATTGCCATGCAGACACATGACAATAGTTTTGGTCGTCACGCTTTGCCTCGCCGTCATCGGTTTGATGTTCTGTTCGAAAATGCGTTCCACAACTTTCTCGTCTCTCTAGAGCATCCCGACACATCAACATTCCGAGTTCAAAGAAGTCATCCACGCGCCCAGCCTTCTCAAGTGTCTGATTAAGACTTGTCCCGTCTCCGGTTACATTCAGATCGGTCTTGAATTCTTCATGCAACGCAGGCAAATCTGACAAGGCTTGTTTTAGGCCCTGTTCGTCGCGCTCCATTCCACAGCGGCCCCAAATAATCTTGCCGAGTTCGCGGTGGAACCAGTCAGGTGAACGGCTCCCTTTGATGTTGAGATAATTATCGTATTTTTCTCGTGCCGCTTGCTCAGCTTTTTTGAACTCTGGATGCTCGACACCAGGAATAGTTTTCCCCAGCATTGGTGCCAACTCATTTCCGATTGTGTATGGCAAAACAAAATACCCGTCTGCTAAACCTTGCATCAAAGCGCTCGCACCCAAGCGGTTGGCTCCATGATCAGAAAAATTTGCCTCCCCCGCAGCGTAAAGACCAGGAATATTTGTTTGCAACTCGTAGTCAACCCAGAGACCGCCCATTGTGTAGTGCGATGCAGGATAAATACGCATTGGCACTTCGTAGGGATTTTCTCCGGCGATTCGTTCGTACATCTCGAACAAGTTTCCGTAACGTTCTTGAACGACCTCACGCCCAAGTCGCGTAATCACCTCGCTAAAGTCCAAATACACGCCGTTCTTGAGCGGGCCAATACCCTGCCCTTTGTCAACTAGACGCTTTGCTGCGCGAGAGGACACATCGCGGGCTGCCAAGTTTCCATAAGACGGGTACAAACGCTCCAGGTAGTAGTCACGCTCTGATTCTGCTATTTCGTGCGGGGGGCGAGTTTCATTCGGGTTGTTGGGAACCCAGACTCGACCATCATTTCGTAAAGACTCCGACATCAAGGTCAACTTGGATTGAAACTCATCACTTTGGGGAATGCAGGTTGGATGGATCTGTGTGAAACATGGATTTGCAAACAGTGCGCCTTTGCGGTGGGCTCGCCATGCAGCAGTGACATTAGAAGACATAGCATTCGTTGAAAGGAAAAACACATTTCCGTATCCGCCAGTTGCAAGCACGACTGCGTGGGCTGCATGAGATTCAATCTCACCCGTCACGAGGTCACGCACCACGATGCCCGCAGCACGACCATCAACCGTTACTACGTCTAGGAACTCCGTCCGATTGAACAGACGCACTCCCCCAAGACCGATTTGGCGGGCGAGTTGCTGATAAGCACCCAACAGCAATTGCTGTCCGGTTTGACCACGAGCATAAAAGGTACGGCTTACCTGAGCACCTCCAAAAGACCGATTGTCAAGCAATCCACCGTATTCGCGAGCAAACGGAACTCCTTGTGCCACCATCTGATCAATGATGTTCACGCTTACTTGGGCAAGACGATGCACATTGGATTCACGGGAGCGAAAGTCCCCGCCTTTTACCGTGTCGTAGAACAAACGATTTACGCTGTCACCATCGCCTTGGTAATTCTTTGCGGCATTGATACCACCTTGAGCCGCAATCGAGTGTGCGCGGCGGGGGGAGTCGTGGAACGTAAACGAGTCGACTTGATATCCGAGTTCAGCAAGCGTCGCTGCTGCGGACGCACCCGCTAGTCCGGTACCCACCACGATGACTTTGAATTTGCGCTTGTTGCCCGGATTTACAAGCTTCATGTCAGCTTTGTAGTTATCCCATTTGTCCTCAATTGATCCAAGTGGAATCTTGCTGTTCAGATTCACTGTGTTTTGTTCGAGTAGATCCACTGTGAGGCTCATTTTGTTCTCCTAGTTACACGCTCTGTTTGAAAAAACTTCATAGGCCCTAGTTTCCGACAACGCCGGCGAGTACTGCGACAGGAAATGACACATTGCCAATCACGATGATTGCGGCAAATGCGGTTGCGAACGAGCGTCGCAGTTTGTTAAAGCGTGGATTGTTCCATCCCAAGGACTGGAAAATGCTCCAAGCTCCGTGAAAGAGATGTATCCCCAACAAAACATTGGCGATGACATAGAAAATTGCCACCGGGACTCGTTGCAGACTAAAAACAACATTGCCGTAAACATCTTTGAGACCTTCTGCGTCTTTGGCACCGACATTTTCGTTCACAACTCCAAACGTGAGATCAAGCAAGTGCCAGGTAATGAAAGCAAGCGCAATCATTCCGCTCCAACGCATTGTGCGACTTGCAAAGGTTGCAATTTGGAAATCACGGGCACTCTGATACTTGACAGGTCTGGCCCGACGATTGAGAACAGTGAGTGAATAAGCTGCATGAAGATGCAACACCAGCATTGCTAGTAATCCACCCCGAAGAATCCAAAGAGCGACACCGTGAGGTGCAATGGGATAAAATAATTCTTCCAAAAATCTGGCATAGTGATTCAGCTCCGAAGCGCCCAAGTACATTTTGAGGTTGCCGATCATGTGAGTCAGCACAAATCCCATCAATGCGATTCCGGTAATCGCCATTACATATTTCTTGCCGACTGCAGTCGAATAAAGATCCAGCAAAAACAGACGACGCCTCTTTGACGCCACTGCCGTGCCCGTGACTGGTGAACGGTGACTGCTGGTTGCCTGTGTCATCGAATTTTGCCTCAACCTTCCATGTCAGCAAAAAGCCCATAGATCGGTCTTTTTGCTCACTCTGAAACGGTACTCCGAGACCGACCCCAATAGGAAACTTCTGCGAGTGACATGTCAGGACTGTGAAATAAGTCCGTAGTATTTCGTTTTTTGGGGCTCGGCTTCACTATTGTTGTCATGTTCACCAAGAAGGGCGGTCGCAACATGGCCTCCCCCGAGTCTGTCAGGAGATAACGACTTTGTTTGGAATATTTGCATCTGAGGGTGGTTACCAAGAATTTCAACTAAACGGTGGCGAGTGGGCCATCTTGTATCTCTCGGTCGCATCGGCACTCCTAGCCATTGCGGTTGGCTTCTATCTTGCTAAATCAGTCATGGCTGCAGGCGAGGGCACACCAAAGATGCAAGAAATCGCCCTGGCTATCCAAGAAGGCGCACTTGCCTACTTAAAGCGTCAGTTCAAGACAATCTCATTTATCTTGATTCCCCTGGCTGCAATCGTTTTCATCACCTCAAGCACAATTTCGCGTAGCGATGGTTCTGAGGCTTTGAGTTTTGTGCAATCAGGATTTTGGCGAACACTTGCTTTCCTCCTGGGATGTCTTGCCTCTGGTTTCACGGGATACATCGGTATGACTCTTGCCACACGCGGAAACGTGCGCACGGCAGCGGCGGCTCTTACTGGTTCTATGCCTCGAGCCCTAGACGTAGCCTTCCGCACTGGCGGGGTTGCGGGAATGTTCACCGTTGGTCTTGGACTGCTTGGCGCAACCGCGATCATCATGGTCTTCCAGAACACATCAAGTGCAATCTTGGTTGGATTTGGTTTTGGTGGATCACTTCTCGCGCTCTTCTTGCGCGTTGGTGGCGGTATTTTTACGAAGGCTGCTGACGTGGGTGCGGACCTCGTAGGTAAAGTTGAAGCCGGAATCCCAGAAGATGATCCTCGCAACCCAGCGGTCATCGCTGACAATGTTGGTGACAACGTTGGTGACTGTGCAGGTATGGCTGCTGACTTATTTGAAAGTTACGAAGTCACTCTTGTTGCGTCAATCATCCTTGGTGTTGCTGCTTTTAACTCAGTTGGCGCAAACCCTGCTCTCGGAGTCGTCTTCCCCCTCGCTGCTCGCGCCATCGGCGTGATTGCATCAATTGCGGGTGTGTTTGCGGTCAAAGCCAAAGAAGGCGAAACCAATGCACTCAAACCAATCAACAAGGGCTTCTTGGTTGCTGGTTCGCTGACATTGGTCGGAACGCTCGCATTATCTCTTGGGTATGTAGGCAATGAATTCGACAACATCGGTTGGAAATGTTTCGGTGCCGTTGCAATCGGACTCCTGCTTGCTCAACTCGTGAGTCGTTTGACTGAGTACTACACCGCAACACATCATGCGCCTGTAAGAGAAATTGCCGAATCCGCAGAGACTGGTCCTGCAACCGTGATTCTCTCGGGCACTGCTTACGGTCTTGAAAGTAGCGTCTACGCCGTCGTTGCAATCGCAATCGCAATCGGCACAGCCCTTGCACTCGGTGGCGGAAACCTCACCCTGTCGCTGTATCTCGTTGCCCTCTGCGGGATGGGAATGCTCGCAACAACAGGAGTAATTGTTTCCGAAGACACGTTTGGCCCTGTTTCAGACAATGCGGCCGGTATCGCTGAAATGAGTGGCGAGTTCCATGGCGAAGCACAAAAAATCATGGTCAGCCTCGATGCAGTAGGTAACACCACAAAAGCCGTTACGAAGGGCTTTGCAATCGGATCAGCTGTAATTGCTGCCGTTGCACTATTTGCATCATTCATTGAAACTGCAGGTTCAGAACTCGGAATTAAAGTTGAAAACCTCAAAGATGGTGTCTTCAAAGTTCCGGAGTTGTCCATCAACGTTGCAGATCCAAAGATTTTTATTGGTCTTTTGATCGGTGGTGCTGTGCCATTCTTGTTCTCTGCACTTGCAATTCGTGCTGTGGGTCGAACTGCTGGCGTGGTGGTGCAAGAGGTCCGCAAGCAATTTGCCGACGGAAAAATCATGAGTGGTGAAAAATTGCCCGAGTATGGACCAGTTATTGACATCTGCACAGAAGCATCATTGCGCGAACTCTTGACGCCTGCACTTCTGGCAGTTCTCACACCCGTCATTATCGGCTTTGGAATTGACTGGAGAGCGCTGGGAGGTTTCTTGGCGGCAGTTATTTTGACGGGCCAACTGATGGCCAACTACCTCAGCAATGCCGGTGGTGCGTGGGACAACTCAAAGAAGTACATCGAAGATGGAAACCACGGTGGCAAGGGTTCAGATCCATATAAAGCTGCTGTCATTGCAGACACGGTCGGTGATCCATTCAAAGACACCGCTGGTCCAGCACTTAACCCACTGATCAAAGTCATGAACCTTGTGTCGTTACTCATTCTTCCCGCCATCATCAGCACTCAAGACAATGACGGTCTGCGACTCGGCGTTGCTGGCTTGGCAACCGTCGTCTTGGTGGGCGCTGTTGTTTACTCGGGTCGCAAGAGCGGTGGAATCACTGCCAGCGCCGCATAAGCGGGCGAATGCTTGCCCTCTTTGATCTCGAGCAAATCCTTGAAAACGGGGGACTTTTAGTCCTTGCTGCCATCGTGTTTGCCGAGTCTGGATTGCTGATTGGATTTTTTCTACCTGGCGACTCGTTGTTGTTCGTGGCAGGTTTTTTGGCCAGTGAAGCAGGAAAAAATGTGTTGCCACCCATTCCACTCGTCATCCTCGTCACGGTGATCGCCGCGATCGTCGGAGATCAAGTTGGTTATTGGTTCGGCAAAAAAGTTGGACCGTCGCTATTTGACCGACCCAAGTCAAAACTTTTTAATCCTGCCCATGTGGTGCGCGCCCATACGTTTTTAGAAAAATACGGTAATCAAACAATTGTGCTGGCTCGTTTTGTGCCAATTGTTCGTACATTTGCCCCTGTGGTTGCCGGTGTTGGCGGTATGGACTACAAAACATTTGTAAAGTTCAACATAATCGGTGGCATTGGATGGGGTGCAGGTGTTCCACTTCTTGGTTTCTTACTCGGGCGCATCGAGGTGGTTAAGGACCGCATCGAGATTGCAATTTTGGCGGTGGTGATTATTTCTATCTTGCCCGTCGTATTTGAATACATCAGTCATCGGCGCGGTAGAAGCCCCTCTAAATGAGCAATACTCAAGGCATGCGATATCTCAGTCTGGATTGGATCCAAAAACTCTCGTCGTGTGTTGCTAGTAGCGAGTCAGTAGCCAAGGCATGTGCAAACCACTCCCTTGCAATCACCCAGGTTGTGACTGGTGGCCCTGAGGGTGATGTCGTGTACCACCTCGTCGTGGCCAATGGCGTGGCCACCTTTGACGCAGGTGCCGCCCCCGATGAAGACGCCCGTATGGAACAATCATGGGAAACAGCGGTCGCCGTTGCTACTGGCGCGATAAACACACAGGAGTTATTCATCGGTGGAAAAATTAGTGTGACGGGTGATCTGCAAAAACTAATTGCATGTCAGGCAGTTTTCACTGCGCTTGACGCGGTATTTGAAACTGTCCGTCAAGAGACCGTCTACGAATAGGGTTACTTCCCAAAATACGGGTTGGTCGGGCTGACCATTGCAATCAGCGCATCTTCGAGTGAGGGTCCACCTGCAAAAGCCATTGCCAATGCGCTTGCAACGGCATCTCGATTGTTGGCAAAGACTTCTTCTTCGTCTGTTGCGCGTGGGTCAACCCACACCGCCACGATAAGTACATAGTCGCCACATTGATTCGGCAATGTACCATCATCATGGGCGACGGCAACTCCAGCAGCAACGCCTGCTTGCGCCGCACCCCACGTCAATCTGCCGTGCACATCACTGATAATTTCTGATTTGTTCACGAATAATGTGAAAGGCACTATGGGTACGTTTGGTTTTGCAACCGCAACAAATGGAACGTGTCCCTGACGCGGTGTCGCCAAAGCCGTGGCCCAGGCAACACCGACTGGCCCGGACCGCAGTCCAAAAACTGTATTTACATGCGCAGCATTTGGACCATTGCCGACAAAACCCTCGCCAATCAGGACATCATTATCGACACTCATACGGGAGTTCTGCCATAACGCGTGAGTTTTAATTCTTGATTTGACTCTGTTTCGGGCTTTGTGTCGTACGCCAGCAAAGCCACGTGTCGTGTTACATCTCCTCTGATAGGCGAAACCTGATGCAGGCTCCAACGACCATTAAAGACCATCAACGTTCCTGGTGTCATTGGCTCCACTCGCACGAGGTGCGAATGCTCGCCATTGCAAATTGCCTGAACGACCTCTGAATTGTCGTCGTCTGCACTGCGAATGCGTGCCGCATTTCTAAACTCACCACCACTCGTTGATGATTGCAGAGCAAGCGAGACCACAAAGTCGGTTTGATCAAAATGCCAACCCAAATCATCGCCATCGACCATGCTTGATAAATTCAGTGCGCCAAGCGAGTCGGCATACCGATAAAGCGTTTTCTCCCCAAGTATCTTTCCGACAAAGTTCATCAGCCCGTCCCACTCATATAACCCACGCAACAAACTGTGCGCCGGAAACTGGTCATAGGCAACGACATTGACCTTGCCGTTGACCTCACTGCGGTATGAAATCGCCATCAATTCTTGGGCTTCACGCACGAGAGCAACCATGTGTTGCTCTCGAATAAAGCCCGGCAACACTACGACGTTTTCAGCACAAAAGATGCTGCGCAGTTGCTCGTGCAGCGCGGTGTCATGAAGAGGCCAACGATCAGTGTCGATCAGGGCCTCAGGTTTCACTAGATGAGCCCAAGCTCTCGAACAGCGTCTCGCTCTTCTATCAACTCAGCAACTGACGCATCAATTTTGCCCCGACTGTAGGCATCAATTTCAAGCCCTTGCACGATGCTGTATTCGCCGTCCTTGCAGACACAGGGAAAAGACGAGATCAGACCCTCTGGGACGCCGTAACTGCCGTCTGATGGCACAGCCATTGACACCCAGTCACCTGCCGGAGTGCCGTGAGTCCAACTGCTTATGTGATCAATTGCGGCGTTCGCAGCAGAAGCTGCAGATGATAAACCTCGCGCCTTGATGATGGCGGCACCACGCTTAGCGACAGTGGGATTGTACTCAGCGTCTATCCAGGCCTGATCACCAACCAAAACTGCGGCGTTCTTGGCGTTGACCTCGCAATGAGTCAAGTCTGGATATTGCGTGGTGGAATGATTGCCCCAAATCGTCATCTTTTTGACTGCCGTAATCGGTTGACCGACGCGCAACGCCAACTGAGTAATTGCTCTGTTGTGATCAAGGCGGGTCATTGCCGTAAATTGTCGCGGGGCGACTCCATTGGCATTGTTCATTGCAATCAATGCATTTGTGTTGGCTGGATTGCCGACCACAAGCACCTTGACATTTTTATTTGCATTGGCTCCGATTGCTTGTCCCTGCGGCTTAAATATTCCGCCATTTGCTGACAACAAGTCAGCACGTTCCATGCCATCTTTGCGGGGCATCGCGCCAACCAACATGGCAACATCTGCATCACCAAATGCAACATCTGCTTTGTCGGTGCACACGATTCCAGCCAACAACGGGAACGCACAGTCCTCAAGCTCCATTCGCACGCCATCAAGAGCGCCTAGCGCCGGTGTGATTTCGAGTAATTGCAAAATGATGGGTGTGGATGCTCCCAGCATTGCGCCAGAGGCGATTCTAAATAGGAGGCTGTAGCCAATCTGACCAGCAGCGCCAGTAACGGTAACTCTTGTGGGGGTTGTCATAGACCTCTAAGCGTAGGCGCTCACCCCTAAGAGCGCCCCAATGCAGCTAAAACCTGCTCTACATAGAAATCTTGACCAGCGGGTTTGAGGTGCACTTTGTCGCCCGCAAAAAACTCTGGATGCTCTTGGGTAATGGCGTTCCAGTACAAGACTTTGACATTGGGATATTGCTTGGGCAGGGCGGCAATGAGCGCATTGGTCTTTCGTTGCCAGCCCCTAGTGGGTACATGGGTTGTCAAAAAAACAACCTGGCGCACATTGACCAGTGCTTTCATAATTCGGTCAAGGGTTTGCTTCGTTGTGCCGTTATTGGTTCCCAAATGGATGACCACATTGTCACCAAGTTCTCCGGTGGCATTGAGATAACCAAAAATCTGAAGTGACTCATGGAACTGCCGATTTTTCTCTGCGTCCACCGTGATTCCCTTGGCTTTGAGTTTGCGTGCCGCGCCGAGCATGACCGAATCTCCAACTGCGAGAACATCAATTCGCTTTACTGGCGCAAGAGTAACGGGCGTTGACGGGGCAACCACCATTGTTGTATCGGTGCTGACTATCGTTGTTGTACTGATCATCACATTTGTCACGGCATCTTCATTGTCGTTCAAGTTTTGTGTGATGTCATCAGGTACGACATCTGCAGTCACCAATGCCCCAACGGCGGAAATTGGCAACACTGACACCAGCAGGACTGCAGCACCGACTTTGCGCCTCGCTCTCATCTGCAATGCACCAAGGGATGCCCGCTGTGCTCGCCACCACGGCAATAATTTGCCGCGCCGAATTGGGATTTCAATGAATTGATATGACAACTCAGTCACCACCAGTGACACCAGCATCAGCCAGCAAAATTGCTCGAGTGTTAGAGGTGTACCTGCACTTTTTCGGTACAACTGAAAAATTGGCCAGTGATACAAATAAAGGCCATAACTGCGCACCCCCACCCACACAAAGATGGGGTTGCCAATCACCCATCGGCCGAACTCCGAGCGCGGATGAGTCACCGCTGCAATTGCAACAATAGATGCCAAGCCAACCAGAAAAAATCCACCTTGATACAACAAGCCATAGCCCTGTTGACCCACATCAACACTTTCAACAACAGTGCGAAAACTCCACATCATGTATCCAAGTGCTGCAATAGCACCAATTCCAAGTAGATCTAAAGCCCTCCCAGTGCGCGCGACCTTGCCTCGAGCAAGAGTCCAGGGCCGCCACATCATCGCCAAACCTGAGCCCAAAAACAATCCGGTCGCGCGACTAAAAGTGCCGAGATATAAAAAATCAATGCGCAACACACGATGTCCAAAAATGGACATGAATTGCTCCGGAGTTTTAGCAAAAGTGTCAATTGGACCCGAGCGATACACCATCGCCGTCGCCACGGCAATCGCCACGGCAATCGCCACAAAAACTAGCCCAATCAGGGGTAATGCCCGCTGTTTCATGCGCCGAAGCACAATAAGCATGACGACTGGCCAAACCAAGTAGTACTGCTCTTCTACTGCCAATGACCACAGATGACGCAACGGTGCAAACGAGAAAGCTGAAGTGTATGAAGAACCAGACCAAATGTTGAACCAATTGGACACATAGGTAAGGGCCCCAAAAACATCACCGCGCAACATTCCCAATCGCTCACGATCAAAAAATAAACACCAAATCGTGAGTGATGCCAACAACGTCCACAACGCCGGCAGTAATCGTCGTGCTCTGCGCATCCAGAAGTCACGCAGAGACACCGTGCCACTTCTTTCTCTCTCAGCGAGAAGCAACAACGTGATTAAGTATCCGGAAATAACGAAAAATACTTCTACACCCAAAAATCCACCACCAAGCCAGCCGCTGTTAGCGTGATACACAATCACGGCAATAACAGACAGAGCCCGCAAACCGTCAAGTGCCGGAATATAGGGCATCACTGGCCCGCGTCTGGCTCCCCACGCTGGTGTTCCGTTTTCGTGGAGGTCAGTTTGATTCATGGCGAATTAACCAACCGGAAGTCCGAGTTCTGCGTAAATTTCTCTCGTCGCAGTCGAACGATTGAGAGTGTAAAAATGCAAACCTGGCGCACCGGCCTCAAGCAACTCAGCACACAGTCGGGTAGCCGCCTCAACCCCGACACGACGAACCTCCTCTGGTGTTTTCATTGTCGCCAAATCATCATGCAACCATGTAGGGAACTCAGTTCCTGACATCGCAGCCATCCGCTGAACTTGGGATAAATTTGTGACCGGCATGATTCCAGGAATCACCGGCTTGGTGCAACCTAGATCGGCGAGTTCGTTCACAAGGCGCACATAGTGCTCTGCTTCAAAGAAAAATTGTGTCGTTGCAAAATCAGCCAACTGCAACTTAGCCGCCAGGTATTGGCGATCTGATGTCATATCGGGTGACCGTGGATGCCCCTCAGGGTGAGCAGCGACACCGATACACATGTCGGAAATACTGCGTAGGTGCTCCACCAGATCTGTAGCAAAGATGTAGTCACTTGGCGGAGAATCTGTTCCGTCAGCGGGTAAATCACCAGCAAGAGCCAAAACATTTTCGACACCGGCCTCAACATAAGCAGCAATAATGTCTTCGATTTCTTGGTGCACGTGCCCCACACATGTGAGATGAGCCATCGGGGGAATCTTTGTCTCGTGGCGCATCTGCACAACCAGATCACGAGTGCGCTCGCGCGTAGAACCACCCGCGCCGTAGGTAACACTTACAAAACTCGGAGCCAAAGGTTCAAGTTCGACAATCGTGCGCGCCAATACAGCCTGAGCCTCGTCATTTTTGGGCGGGAAAAATTCAAAGGAAAAAGTTCTTCCTGCCCGCAACAGAGCACTGATTTGTGTCACGACACCATTCTAAGGGATATGGGCGAGTTAAGTGAGGTGTGTTGAAACTTGGTTCTTTGAAATAGGGCTATTTATTAATGCCGAAAATGACGAACTCCAGTAACCACCATCGCCATACCGTGCTCGTTCGCTGCGGCAATTGATTCTGCGTCACGAACACTTCCGCCTGGCTGAATAATTGCTGTCACACCAGCTTTTGCCAACTCATCAATGGTGTCACGAAAAGGGAAAAACGCGTCACTTGCGGCCGAAGAACCAGACACATTCTGCCCAGCACGACCAATGGCAATTCGGGCGGCATCAACTCGATTAGGTTGTCCCCCGCCAACACCCACTGCGACACCATTTTTGACCAACACAATTGCGTTGCTCCATGTTGCTGCTGCAACTTGCCACGCCATCAATAAGTCGGTCCATTCAGTGTCGGTTGGTGTGCGCTCTGTTGCCACGGTATAGAGATCGAGTGGTTCGTCAACCTCATCTATTGTTTGCACCAATAATCCACCGTCGATACTGCGCACTTGAAGTGCGTTTTCGTTGAATGGTGCTGTTGCCTCAAGAAGTCGGAGCGAAGGTTTTGCACACAAAATTTCGAGTGCCCCAGCGCTGAATCCAGGCGCAACAACCACTTCTGTGAACACCTCGGTTATTGCTCGGGCGGTTTGATCTGTGACTGCGCGATTCAGGGCGATTATTCCACCAAAAGCACTGACTGGATCTGCGGCATGCGCCCGAAGATATGCGTCGTCAATTGATTCACCCGTTGCCACGCCACATGCATTGGCATGCTTGACAATCACAGCTGCAGGCGCATCGAACTTATTGACTAGTTGCCACGCTGCCTCAGTGTCAAAGACATTTAAGTAGCTCATCTCTTTGCCATTCAATTGCAATGCAGAGTCCCACCAACTTCTGAGACCAGGCAATCTATATCGTGCGCCAACCTGATGCGGATTTTCGCCGTAGCGCAAGATCTCATCTCGTTCTCCGACAACTGTCAAAACCGGCGGAAGCGTGGCGTCAATAATGTTTTCAATGTCGCTCCCCATCCATGCGGCCACTGCAGCGTCATAAGCACTCGTAATGCGAAAGGCTTTTGCCGCCAATTGTCGACGCGCAACAACATCAAAATCATCGTGCCTTATCAAATTGAGGACACCCTCATAATCACTGACATCAACGATCACTCCAACATGAGCATGGTTTTTGGCAGCAGCACGGACCATCGCTGGTCCACCAATATCAATCAACTCAATTCCTGGATCTGTTGTGAACGGATACAGGTTGACCACCACTAATGAAATTGGCTCGATTCCATATTGCGACATCTCAGCAATATGTGCAGGGTTGCCGATATCTGCCAAGAGTGCACCATGAATCTTGGGGTGCAGTGTGACAACGCGGTGATCAAGAATTGGCCCTAGTCCTGTTATCTCGGCAACATCGATGACCGGAATTCCATTATCGGCGATTACTTTTGCAGTGCCCCCACTAGACAACAGATCCCATCCAAGTTGGTGCAATGCCGAGGCAAACTCGACAATGCCGTTTTTGTCATAAACCGACAAAAGTGCGCGCGGCATTTAGCCAAGACCTTTAACAATGTCGGCCATCAGCGCACCAGCCTCTGTGGGGTTCAACCCCACTCGCACCCCTGCTGCACGTAATGCGTCCATCTTGCCTTGTGCCGTTCCTTTACCGCCCGACACGATGGCGCCAGCGTGACCCATCTTCTTGCCCGCAGGAGCAGTAACGCCTGCAATATATGCAGACATTGGCTTGGTGACGTGCGCCGAGATGAAGTCTGCCGCTTCTTCTTCGGCTGATCCACCAATTTCGCCGATCATGATAATGGCGTGAGTCTCTGGATCGTTTTGAAACTCGCGCAGACAGTCAATGAAAGATGTTCCAGGAACCGGGTCTCCGCCGATGCCGACGCAAGTACTCACACCAATTCCAAGTTGTTTGAGCTCGTGCAATGCTTGATAGGTGAGAGTTCCGGACCGCGACACGATTCCAACATTTGGTCCCTTGGCCGTTGGCAACTGCGCAATTTCACCAGCAGTGATTCCGATATTGCATTTTCCAGGACTAATGATTCCGGGACAGTTAGGCCCGAGCAATCTAACATTGGGGTAGTCACGCACCAATGTGTTGTATGTGTGAGCTTCGTCTTGAGCCGGAATACCTTCTGTTATGCAAACGATAAATGTGACACCAGCGGCAGCAGCCTCCAAAATTGCAGCCGGTGCAGCCTTGGGGGGCACTGTTACAAATGATGCATTTGCACCAGTTGCTTGCACGGCCTGAGCAACGGTGTCGTAAACGGGAACACCTTCTACATCTTGACCACCTTTTCCAGGCGTAACTCCAGCGACTACTTGGGTGCCGTATGCCTTGTTGCGTAGCCCATGATATTTACCTTGTCCTCCAGTGAGCCCCTGCACAATGACTTTGGTGTTTTGATCTACAAAAATTGCCATAATCGTTTCCTATTTTTGGGCAAGTTCGACAGCCGCGCGCGCGGCATCCAACATTGTGGGTTTACTCGTCAACTTTGAAGCAGGGATTCCAGCATTAGCCAAAATCTCTCTGCCCTCCTGGGCATTTGTTCCGTCAAGTCGAATCACAATTGGTGCGCGCAAGTCAACGCGAGACATTGCTTCGACAATGCCTTTGGCGACTTCTTCACCGCGCGTTATGCCACCAAAGATATTGATAAAAATACTCTTCACATTTTTATCGGAATTGATTACTTCAAGCGCATGCGCCATCAGATCAGCATTTGCACCACCGCCAATATCAAGGAAATTTGCCGCGGTTCCGCCGACTTGATTGACCACATCAAGGGTGCTCATCGCCAACCCTGCACCGTTGGCAATAATGCCAACCGTGCCATCAAGACCGATGTATTGCAGGCCATATTCGCGGGCAAGTTTTTCGCGCGCGTCAAGTTCGACCGTGGCCATGAATTCAGCCCACTCAGGGTGCCGAAACTCAGCACTCTCGTCCAAACTCACCTTGGCGTCAAGTGCATGTATTTCACCACTTGGCTTCAAGATGAGCGGATTGATTTCGGCTAAATCACAATCACCCTCTGTGTAGCAGCGATACAACTTCACCAACATCTCTGCCACCCCTGCTTGCGCTTGTGTCGGAATCTTGGCATCAACGGCAGCCTTGTGCGCAACTGCTAGTGATAAACCATCGACAGGATTGACATGCAACTTCACAATTGCATCTGGATTTTTTGCTGCAACTACCTCAATCTCAACACCACCTTCAACACTGAGCATCAAAAGATGTTGCTTGGCTGCGCGATCTAATGTGAACGACGCGTAGTACTCCTCTTTAATGTCAGACGCATTCTCAACCCAAACACGCTTGACGACATGACCCTTGATATCCATACCCAAAATGTTTCCGGCGTGCGTTCGTACTTCGGCCTCATCATTGGCCAACTTGATACCGCCCGCTGTGCCTCGGCCACCAACTTGGACCTGAGCTTTAACGACGACGGGATACCCGGCTTTGTTGGCGATGGCTACTGCTTCGTCAACAGTGAGGGCAACCCCACCTGCTGAGACCGGTATGTCATAGCGGGCAAAATACTGTTTGCCCTGGTATTCAAATAAATCCACTTATTGCTCCCTGTTGTCAAGTTCTTCTTCAAGCCAAATACAGATGTCTTTTAGAGAGGAGCCTGGACCAAAAATCTTGGAGACGCCTTGCTCGTTCAACACACGCGCATCGGCATCTGGAATCACGCCACCGCCAAAAATCAAAATATCCCCAAGATCTCTTGTGCGCAGTTCCTCCATCACCCGCGGGAAAAGGGTGAGATGCGCACCCGACAGAAGAGACAAGCCCACGACATCAACGTCTTCTTGCAACGCAGTCTCGGCAATCTGCTCAGGAGTTTGGTGCAGACCCGTGTAGATGACTTCAAAACCATGGTCGCGAAGAGCGCGGGTGATGGTCTTGGCCCCCCGGTCATGACCGTCCAAACCAGGCGTGGCGACGACGACACGGTAGAGGCGCTTCACAGAAGTTAAACCTTACGCCGTGAGGGCAACGTCGCTCCAACCAGCCACAATAGAGATGTGCCACTTCCAAAACTTCGCTCCCCTTTTGCTCGTGCTGTTGTTCCTGTTGGGCTGGGAATTGCCTTTTTTGCCCTACTGATGTTGGCAACGTGGGGTATGGCTAGCTACATCTCAAATCGCCCCGCAAATATGACCAATCTGGGCGCCCGAATCTTTGAAGTAGGTCCTGTTGAGTCAATTGCTCGTGCTGTCGACACGGGCGGGCCACTTTTGTTCCCTGACCTCAAAAGCCCCAACGGTACGCGCTCAATTGTGCTCGACCACACTGGCGCTGACCCCACGCGGGGATGGCAGGTGTATTACGGACACCCAGCAGATTCAGATGCGACATGTTTGGTGACGCATACTCCCAACACTCGAAACTTCACTGACTGCAACAACCGAACTTTGACTCCTGAGCAACTCGCCCTACCCACCGATGTGCGACCCATCGTTGAGAATCGAAAAACTTTGTACATCGATTTACGCGATGGTAAATAACTGCCAAGTCACGACGCACGATTTAGGGAGTCACTACAACTCTGCGATAACACGGGCAGGCTTCTTGATCGCAAGACTTGGCACCCTAATTTTATTTTCGTGTAGTTTTGAGACATGCCTCAATTAATTGGTGTCTATGACGCCGATGCGACACTGTGGGGTGAAATGTCTTATTGGGTTGGTGCCAGACTCGGTGTGCGCCATTGCAGTCTGTGCGACATCACACATTCGCTGTTTCGTGAAAAGTCCAAATGGCGCGGTTGTCAAACAAAACTTGACAGTGAACTAGGCATAAAATTTGAAACATTTCATCGCAACGATCAACCTGAGGATGTGCGGCGCTGCGTCAACGGCAAATATCCTGCGGTTGTTTTACGAGATTCATCCGGTGAGGTGACTTTGTTGATGAGCGCTAGCGAGATTGCAGCATGTGACAAGTCGCCCGAGAAATTTTTCTCAGAAATAACTCGTCACCTGGCGCTGTAGCGCTTTTTTAAAAAGTAAACAATTTTGAAGGGACCAAAATAAAGTGACACGAGAGATAAGTGGAAAGCATATTGTTGTAGTTGGAGCGACTGGTGTTTTGGGTGCTCGTCTTGCCGCCCATCTCACAACTGCTGGTGCACGCGTTTCAGCGATCGTGCGTGACCACACACGACTAGATGGCGCTACTGTTTTTCAATACGCCTTAGCAGATATCACTGATCATGAAGCTTTGAGGACTGCATTTGAGTCTGTCGCGCCGTTTGACGGTGTGATCAACGCAACGGGGCTGGTTGCCTTTGGCGCGATTGCTGATTTAGATGACGCAACGATTGCTCGATTGTTTGCCGTGAATGCAATCGCACCGATCGTGATGTTGCGCGAAAGTTCATCGCACATAAATGATGGAGGGTTTTTTGTCAACCTCTCCGGTGTCGTTGCCACACAACCTGTCAGCGGAATGGCCGCATACAGCGCATCAAAAGCCGCTGCTTGGGCTGCGATGTTAGCTGTCGGACGTGAACTGCGTCGCCGCCGCATTGACGTGATTGATGCCCGACCCCCACACACCGAAACTGGGCTGGCTACGCGTCCTGTTGCCGGAGTCGCGCCAAAGATGCCAGTCGGTCTGGCACCCGATGCGGTGGCTGCCCGTATTGTCACCGCCATAATTGCAGGTGAGCGCGATCTGCCAGTTGAAGCCTTTACTAGTTAGCGAGGCGCTTTGCTCATTGAGCATATTTTGCATCGCACGTTGTCGGGCTTTAACTAAGAGTTGTCATAGTATGAGGACATGTTCAATGTTCGCGATTTAGTGCCTGGTGACATGTCTTCGGCAGTGCGTCTTCTTGAATTGTGTCGTGGTGTCGCCGATTCAAGGCCAGTTGACATTGCGAAGTTTGTTGCCGATACGAGTGCTGGTTCGCCTGCAATTGTCGCTGTTGCCGAAAACGAAGTAGTTGGCCTGGTGTCCAGTCGAATCAGCAATGATGACGCCTGGATAAATATTGTTGCAATTAGCCCCAGTTGGCGGCATCAAGGAATTGGCTCTGCAATGTTGCAGCGTCTTGAAGAAAAATTGTTGCACGAAGGAGTACGCAAGATCTCAGCGCTACTAACCAATTTTGAAGCGGGACAAACTGCTCTCGTCAATCGGGGCTTTCATCCCATTCACGGTCTTGTGCTCTACGAAAAATCTGAACCCATTGAGCCTTCTGCAATGCGGGTTCTTGACCAGTGGGGTGGAGAACTTTGCGATGCAACATTGTGGGATCGAGTTGCAGGTATGGATACCGAAAAAACTTTGATCGAAAACCGCATAATTGCACCTCTTGCTGACCCAGAGTTGGCCGGCAAGATTGGTGTAAACGCGCCATCGGCAGTCATGTTGTTTGGCCCTCCCGGAACAGGCAAGACAACTTTTGCCCGCGCCATTGCCGGGCGACTGGGCTGGCCTTTTGTTGAATTGCTTCCATCGAAATTAGACAGTGGTCAATTGTCTCTTGCAGCCGAACTCCGCAACGCCCTCACCGAATTACTCAAACTTGAAAACATCGTCGTATTCATCGATGAAGTAGATGAGATTGCGACGGCTCGTTCAGAGAGTCCCGGCACGCGCGGCGTGGTAAATGAACTGCTCAAAATGATTCCGTCGTTCCGAACGCCAGCTGGTCATTTGCTTGTCTGCGCCACAAACTTTGTCAATAACATTGATCCCGCTGTTTTGCGACCAGGCCGATTTGACCTCGTTATTCCAATTGGTCCTCCGGATAAAGTGGCCCGCAATGCGTTGTGGACGAGCATGCTCAGTCGTCTAGATTCTCGGGACATTGATATTGATGAGTTGGTGAAGACCACAGAAGGTTTCACTCCAGGAGACATCGAACTCGCTTCACAACGTGCAGCCAGCATCGCATTTGATCGCGCCCGCAACGGCTTTGAGCCAAGTCACGTCACACGACAAGACTTATCAAAGTCAATTGCTGGAACAAACGCTTCAATCACGACTGAGATTGCCAAACAATTCACCGATGAGTCCAAGCGCTTCGGTCGCACCTAAAAGACAAATATGAATCTTTTGCCATCCCCGAGAAGCAACAACAAAGACGCTTCCATCAGCGCGATAGGCGCTGCCCTTGGAATTGCGATTACGTGGCTGGTGTCCGACGCGATCCTCGGAGGTACTGCGCCGTTGCTTGTGGTGTCAATGGGCGCTTCAGCCGTCATACTTTTCACAATGCCCACGGCTCCTGCGGCACAACCAGTACCTATGGTTCTTGCTCACGTTGTCGGAGCGTTTTTGGGAGTTGCCTCTGCCCAAATTTTCAACAATCTTCCCCTTGCCATCGCTATTGCTGTTGGTCTGCACACAGGGGCGATGGTCCGCCTCGGATACATGCACCCGCCCAGTGGCGGTACGGCACTGACTGCCGTGATTGGCGGCGAAGCAGTTACTGATCTTGGATTTGAATTCATCTGGCGACCGGTGCTACTTAATGCAGTCTTGCTCGTGGTACTTGCGGTCGCTATTAATGCACCTTTTGCCTGGCGTCGTTATCCCGTCAAGACTTAACTGTTGAAGCGTTTTTGCCGTGCAGAACAAAACCTGCGACACCAGCGACAACGCCCACGATTGTCATGATCAAGAATCGCGTCAGCATCGGACTTGTTACAAGATCTGTAATTGCCTTTGCGGCAGCCTCGTTGTCAGACATTGACTGAGGAATCCTTGACTTTGCAACAGTGAGTGCAACATACAAGATGACCCCACCAATGGCGAGCCGCATTCCGAGATACTGCAACTTCTTCCAGAGTCCTGCCTTACTCAAAAACCACGCTGCTATCTGCAGTAGTAATCCAAGAATCAAGAAAAGCCAGACACCTGATTGAGCCAAATCCCGAATCGACTTGATGTCGGGGTCATCCTGTTTTTTTTCGGCATTAATTGGGTCTAGTTGTGGATCATCATCTTTGGAAACCGAGATGTCAACAAGCCGAATCGCTCCCAGAGCGGTTTCTGTGAGATAGGAAATATCAATCTTGGTCGCAGGGGCGTCTTCAACGTATACCGCATACATTTTTACGGCAACATCACCAGCGAAGTCTTTCACGGCTGGCACACCCAAGACATCAGAAACAGCGTTGACGATTAGGGGTCTCGCTACTGAATATATAAACTCCGACCCAACGTCGCCATCGCCTTCTTCGAGTTTTATGACAAATTCATCTGCGATTGCGTCGCGCACAGCGGTGTTCGAGAGCGCCGATTTTACAGATGACCTTGCAGACTGCGAAGAAGAGACAAATCCGATCAGCACCATCGAAATTATCCAAAAGCACAGACAGATGATGCTCAAGCAACCAAAAATTGTGGAAAAAATTCTCCGCACTGGCGAACTATAACAAAAAAAGTGCGGTGCTAAGCCAGTTAAGACTCAGCACCCCACTTCTTTTGATTAATTTAGAGAGACGACAGGTCCACAGTTGGTGGAACTAGAACCTTGTCAATAACGTGAATGACTCCGTTGCTTGCTGCGATATCAGCCGATGTCACTGTCGCGTCGTTGACTTGTACACCGTCTGTGGTGCCAAGGGCGATGTTTGAACCTTCAACAGTTGCAACATCTCCTGCTGCAACATCGGCGGCCATCACTTTTCCAGCGACCACATGATAGGTCAAGATCGCCGCGAGGGTTGTCTTATTTTCTGGGAGAAGCAACTTGTCGAGCAGACCTTCAGGTAGCGCAGCAAATGCAGCATTGGTCGGTGCGAATACCGTGAACGGACCCTCACCTTGCAAAGTCTCAACTAAACCACCTGCGGTGACAGCAGCAACAAGTGTGCTGAAGTCTTCATTCTCACTCGCGACAGCCACAATGTCTTTGGCCTCATCTGCGTAACCAGCAGCAGTTGTGTCGACAGCTGGTGTCGCGGAGTCACTTGCGTCACTTCCACAAGCACTCAGCAACAGTAGCCCTGCAAAAACACTTCCAATTATTTTCTTCATTTTTTATACCTTTTCTATAGAGGAATGGGAATTACCCTCGGGAAAACTAACTTCTCTGAGTTTCCAAGGCACAACTAAGCACCACATTCATTCTGAATTTTGGGTAAATAAATCCAAAACACCCTTATTCTTGTGGTTCAAGCCCCAAATTGAACACCTTGATCGCGTTGTTGCGGAGGAAATGGGGCCACACATGGTCCCTGAATGCGACATCGGGCAATTCGGTGAATATCCGCTCAATTGTGAGGCCGGCTGGAAAATATCCTGCGTACATAATCTTATTGACACCACGAGTGTTGGCGTAATCAATAATTGCTCGCGGAAAATACCTCGGAGCGAATGCACTTGTCATGTAATAAAGCCCGGGCCACTTGAGCATCAGTTTGACGGCAAGTTCTTCCCATGGCTCAGCGCCGTGGCGCATCACGATTCGGAGTTCTGGAAAGTCGTAGCAAACTTGATCAAAATGCTCGACATGTTGACAAGCCCCGGGAACACGCGGCCCTGGAACGCCTGCGTTAGCGATGATGGGCAAATTCAGATCGATGCATGTTTGATAGATCGGGTAGTACCGACGATCACTGACAGGAACTTGGGGATTGCAACCCGCCGGAAAAGTTGTGACCGCCGTGAGTCCGTGCTGAGCATGGGTGCTTCTGATCTCGCGTACAGTTCCAGTGATGTCATTGGGATCTATCTCGAGAGAGAGAAACACACGATCAGGAAACTTACGTCGGGCTTCGAGAGCAATACCGGACAAACTAAATAATCCAGCCGAGATGTTGTGAGAGTTCATCCTGGAAAATGTGTAGTCAATGGGATCATCGTCACCGAGTTCGGCGGGCGTGTCCTTGAACATATATCCGACGGGAAATTGTTGATCTTGTGAGTCTTTGTCTTTTGAAACTGCCCGCAAATAGTCATACACGACATGTTTGTCGGGAAATGGAAAACCAATCATCAAGTCAATGGCACCGATATCGGGTCGAAATGTCATGGCTCCATTGTAGTTGACAAACGAATTGGACAACTTCGGGATCTAATCATCGGAGAGTTTCTTCAGTGGTGCCCATCCAAGGGCAAGGTGCTTTGTACCAACACGAGAAAAACGAACAGTTGCCTCAGCCTTTTCGCCAGTACCACGCAGTTCAATGATGACACCTTCTCCAAAAATTGAATGTTCTACATCGTCTCCTACTTTGAGATGGCTGAACTCATCAGAGCCACGCCGCTCAGCGCGCGCTGTTGATGGCTTGTCATATGAACGGGCAGGTGATGAACCCTCTGCTTTTCTGTATTGCGGAAGTTCTGAATTGTTCCAGTCAGATGCACTTCGACCGAACACTCGACCACTGTCTACTCCGGAGTCAACTGCACCTTGACGTTCAAAAAGTTCAGAAGGAATTTCGGACAAGAATCGTGACGGTGGGTTGTACTGGGTTTGCCCGAATAACATGCGTTGCCAGGCATGCGACACATACAACTGCTCACGAGCGCGCGTGATGCCAACATAGGCGAGACGTCGTTCTTCTTCTAGTTCTTGAGGGTCCAACAGGCTGCGATTGTGTGGGAATACCCCATCTTCGCATCCGATTATGAACACAATCGGGAACTCTAAACCTTTTGCCGCGTGCATTGTCATTAGGACAATATGATTTTCATCGTCAAGCTCATCGGTGTCAGCAACGAGTGACACCTGCTCAAGAAACTCATCAACAACTGTGTATTCAGCTGCGGACCCGATGAACTCCGCCACATTTTCGAGTCGGCCCGCTGATTCAACGGTGTCTTGTTCTTCGAGTTCGCGGATGTAACCACTCTGGTCCATTGCCATCTTTAGAACTTCAGACGGCCCGTCTGAAATAGCATGATGAAGTGCATCCATCAGTTCAAGAAAAACTTTGATACCACGGACTCCTGCTGCGCCAACACCCGTGTTGGCGCAATCGCTAAGTGCTTGACGAAAACTGATGCCGTGTTGATGAGCCCAGGCATCAACTTTGGCAAGGCTGGTATCGCCAATGCCACGCTTTGGGACATTGATGATGCGCTTCAGACTTATTTCATCGTCTGGATTGGCTGCTGCTCGCAAATATGCCAACGCATCGCGAACTTCTCGGCGTTCGTAGAACTTGGTTCCGCCTACAACCTTGTACGGAATTCCGCGACGCATAAGCGCTTCTTCCATGACGCGGCTTTGCGAGTTGGCGCGATAAAACACCGCCATTTCACGCCATGGACGAGCATCTGCTTCGTGCAAATGTTCCGCGGTGCTCGCCACCCAACCGCTTTCGTCGTGTTCATCTTGGGCGAAATACCGAACGATTTTGTCACCGCTTCCGTGAGCCGTCCATAGGTCTTTTGGATGGCGACCAGTGTTGTGCGTGATGACTGCGTTTGCAGCCGTAAGAATAGTCTGCGTGCTGCGATAATTTTGCGCCAGCACTACCACTGTTGCATCAGGGAATGCAGTTTCAAATTCTGTCAGATTGCGAAAATCTGCACCACGAAACTTGTAAATACTTTGGTCCGTATCGCCGACAACACAAACATTGTGATGTATCGCGCCCAGCATCAGTACGATTTGGTTTTGGGCCTGGTTAGTGTCCTGGTATTC
The DNA here is from genome assembly GCA_005790505.1 of Actinomycetota bacterium. Lineage (GTDB taxonomy): Bacteria > Actinomycetota > Acidimicrobiia > Acidimicrobiales > Ilumatobacteraceae > UBA2093. The sequence continues at coordinate 49,441 of SXUP01000016.1, read as the reverse complement.
GTCAATCAGAATGTGTTTGAAGCGGGTCTGATACATGGCCAACACATCCGGGCATTCGCGCAAAAGTCTGACCGTATTGAGCAAGAGATCATCAAAGTCCATCGCACCGGCCCGAAAAAGACGGTTCTGGTATTCGGCAAAAATTTCGGCGTGCTTTTTATCGACGACATTGCTGGCGATGTCATGGGCCTTGCCAACATCAATGAGTTCGTTTTTCCAGAGACTGATTCGTGCTTGTGATGCGCCCGCTGAAAACTTGCGTGGGTCAAGACCCATGTCTCGAATGACATAGCCAACGAGACGCTTGCTGTCTTGTGAATCATAAATCGTGAAGGCTTTGTTATAGCCGATGAGGTCGGCGTTCATGCGCAACATGCGAACACAGGCCTTATGAAAAGTGCTGACCCACATTTTGCTTGCAACTTCTCCAACAAGGTCTGCCACCCGATGCCGCATTTCGTCGGCAGCCTTGTTGGTAAAGGTGATGGCCAAAATATGCATGGGGTGTACCCCTGTTCGCACTAGATGAGCGATGCGTTGAGTGAGAACGCGGGTCTTGCCGCTGCCAGCACCTGCAATAACTAAAAGCGGACCACCAACATGAAAGACCGCCTCGTGTTGATTGGGGTTGAGTTGGTCAGGATTTGCGACGGACACTCGGTCAGTCTACGAGCGGGCTGTGACACGCACAGGAAGTTTGCGAGGTCCGCGCACCTGGCCTACGCTCCATGTCACTTCTTCGGACTCGTTCAACTCAAAATCAGGGAATCGCTCCAAGAAAACCTCAACTGCGATGTTCATCTCAAGTCGCGCCAAGTTTGAGCCCAGACAACGATGAATCCCGAGTCCAAAGGCGGCGTGACGGTTCTCTTGGCGGTCAATAATCACGGCATCAGCGTTATCGAACACCTTTGGATCCCGATTGGCCGCAGGGAACGGAAGCAAGACCCAGTCTTCCTCTTTCATCGCATGCCCATGAAAATCAAAATCTTCACGCACGAGTCGCGCCATTGTGACAGGAGCGTAAGCCCGCAAGAACTCTTCAACGGCTACGGGAATCATGGCAGGATTGTCCACCAAACGACGACGATCAACGGCATTGGAAGCCAAATGCCACAGAGACGAACCGATTCCACTCCAAGTTGTGTCAATTCCTGCCACAAGCAGCAAAATGATTGTTCCGCCTACATGTTCTGGTGACAACTTGTTGCCCATTATTTCGGCATTGAGCAGGTAGGTCGTCAGGTCGTCACGTGGATTCAAGATGTGGTCATTGACCTGAACGGTTAGATACTCGTCAAAGATCATGAACTTAGCGAGACGGGTTTCACGATCTTCGTTGACACTTTCAAGTACGAGGTGCACGAAGTTCCGAAATTTATCTGCGTCTTCGACGGGGAAACCAAGCATGCGGGCGATGACTTGAACCGGAATATCTTGACTGTATTGCTGGGCGGCATCAATAAATTGCACATCACCCATCTCGTCAATCAGTTGATGACATATCCGACGAATTTCTGGGGCCCACGGATCAATTTTTTTTGGGGAGAACGCTGGCAGAAGCAAGCGTCTTGCTTCTGCATGAAATGGTGGGTCACTACTGATTGGCGGCGCGTTGCCAATCGGCGATGGTGGTGGTTGAGGGTCAAATTGACTCGGCTTTGTGACACCCACAACAACGGAACGACTCGTGAAATGCTCTGTGTCATAGGCAATCTCACGCACATGTTCATGCGTGATCGGCAACCATGCACCCCCATAACGCTCCGTGTGGGCCACGGGGCACTGCTGCTTGTTCAGCAAGTCATCCCAAATCTGATGAACATTGGCGTTATAAGCCGGCTCGGCATGATCAAAGTCGCTTGCCCAGTCAGTGACTGGTCCGTAAATGGATGGCATCGGGGGATTCCTTAAATTAATTGAATATGTAGTTACGTAGATCTTTAGTCAATCACCGATGATGATGGCGAACTCTGGACAATTTGCCTGTGCTAGTCGGGCTCGCACTTCTAGTTCGGGCGGCACAACCCCGTCGTTTAGTTCGTGAGCATTGCCATAATCATCAATGTCAAACAGTTCGGGTGCTAGGGCATAACAACGGCTATGACCTTGGCATTTTTCGGCATCCACCCGTATTTGCATAGTGCCAGCGTAGAACTAATCGGGCAGAATCAGCAAGTGGGAACTAGATCTTTGACATCGTCTCAACGCATTTTACCAATAATCTTGCTACCCCCTTCAGAAGGCAAAGCAACTGGCGGGATACCTGGATCGCGTTGGTCACTTTTAGCGGGGACATTTACTGAACTTGCAGCACAACGCAAACGTGTGATTACAGCTTTAAGCACTCAAGACGGTGGCTCTCAAAAACTTCTTGGTGTCAGTGGCGCACATCTTGAACGCGCTCAACATGCCAACTTGACACTTCTTACATCGCCGACATTGCCTGCATGGCAGCGATATACCGGCGTTGTGTGGGATCACCTTGACCTCGCCTCTTTGCCATTGGCAATTAGAAAGTCTGCGCTCCGGTCACTGCTCGTGCCCTCTGGTCTGGCCGGAATCATCACTGCTGGCGATGCACTCCCCGACTATCGCCTCAAGATGGGTGCGCGGCTCGGCGAACTTGGCGTGATGTCGAACTTTTGGCGTGAATCTGTTTCATCAGCAGTTCGCGCCTTTGCAAAAAAACGTCCCGTATTGGATTTACTGACGATTGAACATCGCGCTGTTTTCAGCGACCGTGTGAATTTTATTGAGGTATCTTTTTTGGCAAAAACTGGTAAGGCTGTTGGACACGAGGCAAAAGCCACAAAGGGTCTCTTTGTTCGTCACGTTCTGGAGACCTTTGCCGATGGTGCCAACATTGAAGAAGCCATGCAATCTTTTCGCAGTTCCACGCTTAAGGTGAAAGTGACACAACTATGACAAATCCACAGACATCAAGAAACTTATTTGACCTTACTGGACGAGTGGCACTTATTACAGGTGGTAGTCGGGGGCTGGGACGAGAAATGGCGCTGACATTTGCCCAACATGGAGCGCATGTCATCGTGGCCAGTCGCAAGTTAGAGAACTGTGAAGTCGTCGCTGATGAAATTCGCTCAATTGGTCAACGCTCACTCGCCGTGGCGTACCACGCTGCCTCATGGGCTGACGCCGACAAGCTTGCTCGCGTCTCACTTGCTGAATTTGGATCTGTCGATATATTGGTCAACAACGCAGGGATGTCGCCCCTGTATCCGTCAGTTGACCAGATTTCAGAGGATCTTTTTGACAAAGTACTCGGAGTAAATCTCAAAGGTCCATTTCGGTTGTCAGCGATACTTGGCACGCATATGACTAAACATAATGGGGGCGTAATAATTAATGTCTCGTCAATCTCAAGCCAGCGACCCGGTGCCAATGAAGTCATTTATGGGGCAGCCAAAGCAGCAGTAAATAATTTGACGATGAGCTTGTCGCGAGCATTTGCGCCCAAAGTGCGGGTGAATTGCATCGTGCCGGGACCATTTTTAACCGACATTTCCAAAGCTTGGGATCTTGAGCAATTCAGCAAAGCCGCCCGCACGAACTATGCCCTACAGCGCGGCGGTGAACCCAACGAAATAGTTGGTGCCGCGCTGTATCTGGCAAGCGATGCGAGCAGTTACACCACCGGATCTTTGCTGAATGTTGATGGTGGGCCGCGCTAAACGAGATTAGTTCTCGTCTTCATTGCGCTGGTCTTCTGCTTCTTTGGACTCAAAAAATTTGTGCTTGTCGGTGGTCTCATGACGCCGTTTCTTGTCACGGAAATTTTTGAGGTTCGTATCGAGGCTCCTAAACGCAAGAACTGTGCCAACGCTTGAGGGACTAAAGGACTGACTTGAACCGACCGAGACTCCGACTCGACCTGCTTCTGCATAAGCATCAAGTCCTGCCGACAAGAACACAAATGTCCAGTCATGATCGTCTTCGCATTCTTTGACCAATGTGCGAATGCGATCCAGGTCGTACTCGTGACTTTGGTTTTCTTCGCCGTCCGTGATGGTGACAAACACGATGTTTTCCTTGGGCAAACCAGTGGCTGCACGAGATGCTTGCTCAACCCGACCACGACCGATCAGAAGTCCAGTTGCGTCGAGTAGAGGTGTTCCACCGCGGGGGATGTATGAGTGGCCATCAAGGTTGCAGATTTCGCTGATATTGGCACCAGCGACGATCACATCTTGTGGGTCTTGGGAGTCAAACTGAACGAGTGTTACTCGGGCATCGCTGCCGTCACGACCCTGGTTGGCAATCAGTTCGTTGAATCCGCCGATTACATCATTAACAATTGACGACATTGAGCCAGAACGGTCAATCAGGATGTATAGGTGAGAAACGGGGGCTATTGGGTTGATAGTCATATGGGGGGCTCCTTTCATGAGCAATAAAGTGTAGAAACTACACTATAACACTAATTTGGTGTTACAACTACACCATATTGAAAGGGTGTATCAGGGCAAGGCAAACTACAAAAGCTTGGAGCGCAGGAAGTCAATCACCCGTGCCACGCTTGGTTCGTCGCGTTGCTCAGTGAGGACGCTGTGATCTCTGGGGTTCTTGGATGGCAGTTCAACGGCAATAAAGCCGTCACCAAGTAGGTCCTGCAACGCAGCAAATCTGTCACCTACGAGTTTGTCCTTGTCAAACCGAAGCCCCAGAACCTGACAGCCAGCTTCTGCTCGTTGGCGAACCACAATGGCATCTTCTGGACTCAAGTTGAGATCCCTGCTGCGATCCTTGCCAATAGAAAATGGCATTGATGGTTGTGAAAGAACGGGCGCAACCATGATGTCGTCCACCATCATGGCGAGTGCAAAGCCACCGCTGAAGCACATTCCGACTGCACCCACACCTTTGCCACCAACCTCCATGTGCAACGACCGCGCGAGTGCCCGCAGCCAGGCAATAATTGGGGAGGTTTTGTTGAGTGCCATATTGCTGAATTCGCGTGAGACGCAGACTTTCAGCATTGACGAAGCCATGTAGGACCTATTTGCAACCTTGCCGCGTGTACCCACCAGGTTTGGCATCACCACAGTGAAACCAGCAGCGACGACATCATTGGCAAATTTTTCGACGGCTGGTGTGATTCCAGGAATCTCATGCACGATGACTACAACTGGACCCGAGCCGCGACGATACACGTCGCGAGTCAAACTCGCGGCCGTGAACAAACTCTTCTGCCACGCATCACTGCCGGGTTGTTTCATTTCAATGCACCTTTCAAAGATTCAAGTGCCGACTCGGCTAATTGGGTTGTACTGTCTTTCATTGGTTCTGGATCAAATCCGTCGTCTCCCATTGCACCGTGCAAATAGCGCGCATATACGCCCTCACTTATAACAGCCAAACGCCAACTTGAAAAAGCCTTGTAATAGCCAATTTTGCTGACGTCACGACCTGTCCTCGTGGCATAGCGTTGCACCAAGTCGTCGTAGTTCAAGAACCCTTCGATGCCAGATGGATCATTGGCGCGCATGATGGGATGTCCGTAGTCGTTCCAGTACACGCCGATATATCCCAGATCAGCGAGTGGGTCTCCAAGCGTGCATAATTCCCAATCCAAAACAGCCGTAATACTTCCGGTGGCAAGACTTGTCAGGCAGTTCCCAAAGCGATAGTCACCGTGGGCGATAGCAACACTTTGTTGCTCTGGAATATTTTCTGCCAACAGCCGGCTGACTTCCTCAATCGCAGGTAACTCCCGAGTTTTAGAGTTGTCCCACTGCGTGCTCCAGCGCTTGACTTGGCGCTCAACATAACCTTGGCGTTTTGCCAGATCGCCCAGACCCACAGCATCAATGTCAACGGCGTGTAGGTCTGCCAACACATCGACAAGATGCTCACTGGCGCGCTTCCGAAGGGTTGGGGACAGGAGTTCCCCGTCCTCGGCCGACGAAAGTACTTTGCCTTCCACGAAAGACATCACATAAAAAGGTGCGCCATTGACTGTTTCATCCATACATAATCCAAGCGTGCGTGGCACCGGAACAGACGATTTTCCGACAGCACTTATTATCTTGTGTTCACGCGCCATGTCGTGAGCAGTGGCGAGAACATGACCAAGTGGCGGACGCCGCAGGACAAATTGCGTCGCGTGTGCATCTGCAACAAGGAACGTGAGATTACTACGACCACCCGCAATTAATGTGAACTGATAGGGACCCTCGACTCCCTCGACATTTTTATCGAGCCACTGCTCCACGCGTACTTCATCGATCCCCTGCACGACTTCTACGGTACTTCGTCAAGATTGAGGGCTCATTAGCCGGGACGAGCAACACCAACGACGCGACCCCAGTTGATGGCACCAATTTTGACCACATCACCAGAACGCGGAGCATGCACCATTCGACCACCACCTAAATAGATTCCCACATGATGAATGGGGCTTCCAGAGAAAACTAAGTCACCAGGCATCGCCATTGACTTTGGAACATGAGGTAACGAATTGAATTGTGCCCTTGAGTTGCGCGGCATTCCGACACCTGCTTTTGCCCACGCATAACTTGTGAGGCCCGAACAATCAAAGGCCACGCCCGGACTACTGCGGGCGTATCGATACGGGACACCTAATTGAGAGAGGGCTGCGTTGACGACAGTCTGGTTTTGGGCGGAAACTTTGGGCAAGTTTTTGTATTGATTTCGCGAAGAGGCGTAATTTTTGCTGAAGCCGTCAGCGATTCTCTTGGCTTCTTCAAATGCCAATTGACTTCTGCGATCACGCTCGAGGCGCAGCAGAACTGCAAGTTCACCAGTTGCACTAGCCTGGCGTTGTTCGTAGACAACAGCTAACTCTTCGGCTGCAGATTGACGACTGAGGACGGTCATGGCAAGTTTTTCTGCCTGCTCTTGTTTTTTCTCAAGTTTCTTTCGTTGTTTCTTCAGATCAGTTGCCAATGTGTCTAGTCTGTCGCTCGACATTGAGCCGGCGTTTAATGCAATGGATGTAAATTGCTTGCGCTGCAACGAGTCCTGCACCCGATCGGTGCTAGCCAGCAAATTAGTAAGAGTGCTTTTTCGTCCACCCTGCATAAACTGTGACACCGCTGCTACGTACAAAGTGCCACGCATCTGGGCCAACTCTTGCTCAGTCCGAGCGACCTCCTCGGTGGCCGCTTTTAGTTCGATGGCAAGATCATCTTGCAAGGTCAAGGCCTCGGCGTAATCCTCACCCAGGGAGTTCATCCGATCTATCAGCCGCTCTAGTTCGTCGGCCAAAGCGGCGACCTCACGGGATTTGTCGTCTACCCCGGCAGCCCTTAGCTGCCCCGCCCCAACGGGACCAAGAACCAAAAAGGAGTTCGCCCCGAGGAGGGCTAGAACACAAAGGAGGGCTCGAAGCCCCCGACGAGGGAGAGGGTGAACCATGCCCCCTCACTCTACCAAGGCCTATTCCCACTCAATAGTGCCAGGGGGCTTGGAAGTTATGTCATAAACCACCCGATTAATGCCATTTACCTCATTAATGATGCGCTGGGACATGCGTTCAAGCACTTCATAGGGCAAACGGGCCCAATCTGCTGTCATTGCGTCCTCGCTTGTGACAGCCCGAATAATGATTGGCCAGCCATAAGTGCGTTCATCACCCATGACCCCCACGCTACGGATATCTGCCAACACGGCGAAGGCTTGCCATATCTCGCGATCTAAACCTGCCGCTGTTATCTCTTGGCGCACGATCTCATCGGCATGTTGCAAGGTGGTCACTTTATCGGGAGTCACTTCTCCGATGATGCGAACTCCTAGACCAGGACCTGGAAACGGTTGCCTCCAAACAATGTCGTCAGCAAGCCCAAGTTGGGTTCCGACTTTGCGAACCTCGTCTTTGAATAATGTGCGCAATGGTTCTACTAACGCAAGTGTCATGTCGTCGGGTAATCCACCCACATTGTGATGACTCTTGATTACGGCTGCTGTTCCATCACTTCCACCGCTTTCAATTACATCTGGATACAAAGTCCCTTGCACGAGAAACTTTGCATCAGTCAATCCGCCAGTATTTTCCTCAAAAATTCGCACAAATAGTTCACCAATCACTTTGCGCTTTGCTTCCGGTTCTGTCACGCCTTTCAAGCGCTCGAAAAATCGTGGGCCTGCATCAATATGAATGAGTTCGATGCCCATACTGCGACGAAATGTCTCCACAACTTGTTCACTTTCTCCGCGGCGCATCAAACCGGTGTCAACGTACACACAAGTGAGTTGTTTGCCGATTGCTCGGTGCACAAGTGCGGCAGCAACACTTGAATCAACTCCCCCACTCAGTCCACAAATCGCACGCTCGGTTCCGACTTGGGAACGAATCGCCGAAATTTGTTCTTCGACTATCGATGACATTGTCCAATCAGGACGACAACCAGCAATATTGATTAAAAAACGATGAAGTAGATCTTGTCCAAACTCCGTGTGAATGACCTCAGGGTGATACTGCACCCCAAATATCTGCCGAGAATTATTTTCAATCACAGCCATCGGCGCATCTGCGGTACTTACTGTTGATACGAATCCGACAGGCAATCTTGTGACTGCATCAAAATGACTCATCCAGACGTTGAATTGCGCGGGAGTTTGTTTACCCAGCAAATAACTCGCCGTATCAGAGCGCACCGCCGTGGCACGACCGTATTCACCGCGTCCACCGCCAGAGACCGTGCCACCAAGTTGTTGTGCCACGAGTTGGCACCCATAACAGATTCCTAAAATCGGAATTCCGAGGTCATAAATTGAAGGGTCAAGTTCCGGGGAACCCTCAATGTGCACACTCTTTGGACCACCAGACAAAATGATGGCACGAGCTCCTTTGGCCACCACCTCGGCAGCGGTTACCTGATGGGGGACAATCTCGCTGTAAACCTGAGCCTCGCGCACGCGACGGGCAATGAGTTGGGCATACTGCGCTCCGAAGTCAACCACTAGTACGACATCATGCGGTTGGCTCGCCTTTTGATCGGTCTGCCAGGCAGTGTGTGAAGTTTCACGAGCCATAACTTGTAGAACCTTACTTGAGGTGTGACGATAGAGAGATGTCGCGCCGTTTTATCGCTATCACTTTTGGCGCAATGATGCTCTTTATTGCACCGCCTAGTGCGATCGTCGCTAATGCTTCGTCAGGTGGCAACTCTATTGACACCACTGACTCAACGACTTATGTTTACGACTTACAGGAAGACCCCTCGCAGTGCATCAACTCCAATCCGCGTCCGAACTGCGGAAAAGCCCCTGAGCAACCTGGAGATCGTGGAGGTTGGTTGCAATATTCGGTCTTTGGACTCATGATCATGGGTTTGTCTTTCATCGGCTTTGTGATGTTTCGCGGTGTCGCCCGTCGAGATCGTGCCATCGCTAAATCACTCAAAGACAGCAAACAGTAAATTTTTCTGCGCTGTTTCGTCAGACTCTCGTTCCAGGCAACGCTTATACCGTGTGGTTTCAGCAGGTGGTCAGGAGACGAGCAAATCTGCGCAAAATGCCACAGTCGCACTCACCAGAGCGTGGGGTGCTTCCCATGGGACAAAATGACCGCAGTCACGCAACAGAAAAGGTCCGACATGGTCGTCAAATACGACAGCAGCCATCTTGTCAAAATCTGGATAGATCACATGATCACTGGGCCCAAATAAAATAAGCGTTTTAGTCTGAGTATTGGGTCCCATCAATGATGGCTCAGTGCGCTTATCGGCAAAAAATGCTGTCTCATAGTTGCCAAAACTTGCCCGCAGTTTTGCCGCATCGCCAAATGGCTCCGTGTGAAAGTCCACCTCTGTTTGAGTAAATCCACCTGGATGACCCCAATGTCGTGACGTATAAAAAGTAGCGATATACCGACGGCGTTGTTCATCTGTGGTGAACTCTGCAGCCAATGCATCTGCATCTGTTCCTTGGCGAATAAAATAATCTGCAGATTCGCGTGGAGGTCGGGTATTCATGTCTGCCATTCGTTCTTTGTCAAACGGCAATGGTGAATTGAACAAAACCATACGATCAACCCATGACGGATAGCGCAGTGCAAGTTCTTGGATGACTGGTCCACCTAGATCTCCACCCACCAGCACTGCACGGGAATACCCAAGATGATCATGCACTAAGGCATAAACATCTTTGGCGTGAGACACAACGTCATAAAACCCGTCTGGAGCCAGTCCAGAATCACCGAATCCACGAAGATCTGGCACCACAACATTGCAGCCAGCAGCAACAAAGGGCTCTATTACTTTCCAGAAAATGCGCTTTGTTTCTGGCCACCCGTGTATGCAGACGAGTGTGATGTCATTTTGAGGGCGAGGTTTTTGATGAACAAATGCTTGCGTGAACCCTCGTGGAGATGCGGTGTGAATTTCAAAACCCATCCCTTTACGCTACGCCAACTACCGTTCAAGGCTGATGGGCATTATCTATATTTTGATCAGCGGTGCCGCCTTTGGACTGCTCCCATGGTTTGCCCATGTCTCATATGACCACGGGGCCGAACCCCTTGGCATGCTCACGGCCCGTTTTAGCATTGCTGCCATCATTATGACTGGTCATCATCTGTTGCGCAGGCGCCAACAGTCACGGGCATGGCCCGAGCGCAACTTGTTTCTGCGACTATTTTTGCTTGGAGCACTTGGGTACTCAGTCCAGTCTGCGTTTTACCTCTATGGAATGAAACGTATTGACATCTCGCTGGCGACAGTAATTTTTTATATGTTTCCAGTATTTGTCGTATTGGCCAGTTGGCTACTATTTCGACATTCACCAACGCGGGCGATGCTGCTCTGTCTCCCTGTGACAGTGATTGGTGCGGTCCTAACAGGCGGACAAGTGCAGTCTGGTTCGTGGGTTGGAATCTTGTTAATGCTGAGTGCGGCTCTGTGGTACACGGGATATATCTTGGTCTCAAGTCGTTTGGTGCATATTGCAGGAGCACCCATCTCACTAATGATCGTGATGATTGGTGCGGCGGCTGCAAATCTTGCACTCTGGAGTATTCAACGCTTTGATCTGCCTGACGACTTCACTGGCTGGGCAGCAATCACGGGAGCGGCGCTGGTGTCGACAATTTTGGCGATGGGATTATTTTTTGCGGGCGTCTCTCGCGTTGGACCGGGTGAAGCAGCCGTGCTGAGCACGATTGAGCCTGTGGTATCAATTCTCGTGGGAGTTGTTGCTCTCAACGAGGTACTCACACCTGCACGTGTCTTGGGCGCCACGCTTGTTCTGGTGGGGGTGACAACGCTTGCGCAGTTATCACGATCGACCCAAAACTAGGTCTCCGAGTTGGCTTCAGAGAACATTGCGCCATAGCCTGAAGGGACATAAATACACCCCTTGCAGGGTTTGGGTGCAAGTCCCGACCGGCGGTAAAGCCCGCGAACCCCAGTGCCTCGGTGCTGGGGCCGACTCAGTGAAATTCTGAGGCCGACGGTGAGAGTCCGGATGGGAGCAAGGAGCCATATGAATAACCATCAGACGCAGATGCGCCATGCCGTGGGCGTGGCCGAGTCGGCACGCCATCGTGCCCGACCCAACCCGTGGGTAGGTGCTGTCGTCGTGTGTACTGATGGAACTGTCTTTTCTGGAGCAACATCTGCGCCGGGTGGTGCCCATGCAGAAATAGTTGCACTTAATGCAGCGCACGCAGCGCACGCTTCAACTAAAGGGGCAACCCTGTATTCAACCCTTGAGCCGTGCGCTCACATCGGCCGCACTGGGGCGTGCACAACGGCAATCATCAATGCAGGAGTCAGCACAGTTGTAGTCGGAATCAAAGATCCTGATTCTTTAGTTGCTGGTCGTGGGCTTGACCAATTAAAAGCCGCTGGAATTGAAGTCATCAGTGATGTTTGTGCCGATGAAGTCAAGAAGCAACTACATCCTTACATTCATCACCGCATTACTGGTCGACCATTTGTGCGCTTGAAAATGGCGTGCACAATGGATGCCCGCATCACGCTTCCAGGTGGGCGAAAGCGAATTACTGGCCCCGAAGCGCAGAGACGTGTACACGAACTACGCGCCGACAGCGATGTCATTATCACTGGCAACGCCACGGTGCGTGCCGATGATCCGCTACTGACTGTTCGCGACTGTGATGGCAAATCACCAAGGCGCATTGTGTTGGTATCTGTACTCGGCTCCGTGCCTGCGGACGCAAAAGTGCAACCATGCGAAGAATGGTCTGGCTCCTTGACAGATTTATTAGAGGACTTAGGTCGACAAGGCGTGATTGTGGCGATGGTTGAAGCAGGGTCGCGCGTGGCTCGTTCTTTTTTTGAGCAGAACCTTGTGGATGAATATATTTTTCACATCGCTCCTATCGTGTGCGGCGACGAAGACACTCTGCCCGTGTTTGATGGTCTGCCGGAAACTACTGCGGCTCAAATGTGGCGCGGCACATTGTCTATGGTCGAGGTCTTTGGAAGCGACATTGAAATTATTTTCTCCCCTCAACGACAGAAAGTCCCAGCGTCATGACTGACACCCCATTATCCCCCATCCAAGATGTGATCGCCGCCATTGCACGTGGTGAAATTGTTGTCATAGTTGACGACGAAGACCGTGAGAACGAAGGTGACTTCATCATGGCTGCAGAATTTGCTAGTGCCGAAAAACTGGCTTTTATTGTTCGCTACTCCACTGGAGTGGTCTGTGTTCCGCTTACTGAAGAGCGATGTAATGACTTGCGCCTGCCACTGATGGTTGATCAAAATACCGAAAGCCAGCGCACTGCATTTACCGACACTGTGGACGTCATTGATGGCACAACAACCGGTATCAGCGCTGCCGATCGCGCCGCAACGGCTCGTAGTTTGGCAAATCAACTCGTGGGGTTCGCCGAATTTGCCCGACCAGGGCACATTTTCCCACTGCGTGCGCGCCAAGGCGGTGTTCTGAAGCGTGCTGGCCACACGGAAGCAGCAGTCGATCTTGCCCGCTTGGCAGGTTGCGAGCCAGCTGGCGTTATATGCGAAATTCAAAATGATGACGGAACCATGATGCGTTTGCCTGACTTGCGAAAGTTTTGTGCGCAACACGGTTTGCTGTTGTCTTCAATTGCTCAATTAATAGAATACCGCCGTCATCACGAGCGCCTCGTTGAGCGCATGGGCGAGGCTACTGTTCCGACGGTCTTTGGAACATTTAATTGCGTGGCATACCGAAGCGCTATTGATCAAGTTGAACATTTGGCATTCGTAAAAGGCACTGTCTCAAGCGACACCCCCGTGCTGGTGCGGGTGCACAGTGAGTGTTTAACTGGGGATGTTTTCGCTTCTAGACGTTGCGATTGTGGCCCACAACTTGCAATGGCGATGCAACTTGTCGGAGAAGCTGGACATGGAGTTGTGGTGTACTTGCGCGGACATGAAGGTCGCGGCATCGGAATTGGTCACAAGATTCGAGCGTATTCACTTCAAGATCAAGGATTTGACACGGTTGATGCCAATGTAGAATTAGGGTTACCCGTTGATAGTCGTGAATACGGTATTGGTGCCCAGATTTTGGCTGACCTTGGGGTGCGTAATATTCGTTTAATGACTAATAACCCTGCCAAGTATGGTGGTCTTGGTGGCTACGGATTATCCGTGGTTGAACGCGTATCGCTTCACACGGAACCAACTCCTGAGAACGAGGCATACCTGCGCACAAAGCGTGAGCGCATGGGTCATGCCATTGATCTCAAAGACGGAGAAGGAGAAAAATGACACGCATAGGGGCAAGTTCTTCTCTGCCAGACATCGACGGGAAGGGCATACGTATCGGCATTATTGCTGCACGCTTCAATGATCACATTGTGTGTGCTCTAAGAGATGGAGCATTGCGAGCCTTGGCGCGCTTGAGTGTTCGTGACTCTGACATTTCCGAGATATGGGTGCCCGGAGCATTTGAAGTACCACTCGCTGCACAGACTTTGGCCAAGAGCGCAAAAGTTGATGCGATTATTTGTTTGGGAGCGGTCATTCGTGGAGACACGGCTCACTTTGATTTTGTGGCTGGCCAAGCGGCTCGTGGAATCCAAGACGCCCAGTTGTCAACGGGTGTTCCAATCATGTTTGGCGTGCTGACCGTAGAAAACGAACAACAAGCGATTGACCGCAGCGGACCAGGTTTTGATAACAAAGGTGATGAAGCCGCAGTCGGAGCAATAGAAATGGTTCTCATCTTGCGCCAGTTAAATCGCTAGCAGTCAAGTCCATTGGACTGATTTCTGGCACACATTCCCCCAACAAAAGGGGGTTCGCATGGCTGTCGTGTTGCGTGCACTCGTCGTGACCACGGGCATGCTGGTCTCTCCTATAACTGCTCATGATTCAACTCCGCAATCAAGATTTCAAAAAGGCCTTGTTGACTCCATTGTTTTTGCGACACCATTGCCAAAATTCATGGCGATGGTTGCATCACCAACCCGCAATAAATCCCTTGACTGGGAATCAGATGGCTGCTCTGTGCCGATCATCCGATCAACTGGTCGGACATTTGATTTTACATCTTCATGTCAGAGACACGATTTTGCCTACCGCAATTACAAGCGCATTGATAGTGGCATCTACTGGAGTGAAGCACTTCGACAACGAATAGACAGCAGGTTCAGCATTGATATGCGCGATACATGCAAAATTCGTGCCCGACTAGAGAAACTGACATGCACGGCATGGGCTCATATTTTCTACAGGACGGTCCGCACATACGCAGGAGCATGACGACTACTCACGCGTAATAATGTCCAACAGCTGTACCAGCATTCGACTAGTGGCACCCCACACTGTTTCGTCATCAAGCTCAAAAAAATGAATATTTATGTCCCCCCGAGATGTCATCCACCACTCATTTCTGTACGTATCGGAACGCGCGAGATCCCGCAGTGAGACTGTAAAAACACGTGCAACTTCTCCCGGGTCAGGTACGAGCGGGAGTGAAGGTGGAATAAAGCCGATAACGGGTGAAATAATACTTTTGCTTGCAAATGTCGAGATACTGTCAATACAACCGACGACATTTACCGTGTCTGGATCAAGCGCAACTTCTTCAAGGGCTTCGCGCAAGGCACCCTGCAGAGGTGTTTCGCCACTCTCTAAACGTCCACCCGGAAAGGACACTTCACCTTTGTGATTGTTTAAATGTTGTGCCCGACGCGTAAGCAACACGTGAACCTCTTCATCTTGGGGCATCAATGCCACTAAGACCGCCGACTGTTTGGCATCAGTGGCAGCAACAAACTCGTCGTAGATTGTCGGTTGATAGCTATCAAGTACGAGAGTGAGTCGCGCCTTTACTTTTGCAAAATCTGAAAGCACACTGAGATCCCGGTTGGCCCACAATGGTGGCTCACCATGACGCCATGTTTCTGGACGCGGAATAATCTGATCGCCGCCGGCGCGACGATTCATGCAGTGGGGACTGTTGGGACCCAACCAGTGGCGCTGAGTTCTTTGAAGACTTCTGCCAAACCAGCAGTTTTCATGTTGGTGAGCACGCGACCGGGAGTTTCTTCACCTTTTTCCCATGCTTCCCAGGCGGCAATTACTTTGGCAAGATCAGGAGCAGGTCGATCAAAAGGCATAATCAAAGCGTACCGACCAATAGCGACCGATACCTGCTGAGTTTGTCAACAACTGAGCCCAGATAAACCGATGGCCCGAACCGTTCGGTCCGAGCCATCGTCGAGGGGTAAATATGAGCAGGTGATGATGAATTACATCATCCCCATGCCGGGCATTCCGCCGCCGCCGCCGCCACCACCCATTGGTGCTGGATTCTTTTCTGGCTTGTCAGCCACAAGGCATTCAGTGGTGAGAACCAAAGCAGCAATTGATGCTGCATTTTGCAGTGCTGCACGAGTTACTTTGGCTGGGTCGATAATTCCGGCCTTGACCAAATCAACATATTCACCAGTTGCTGCGTTGAGTCCGACCGAACCCTTTTCATTTTCAACGTGCTGTACAACGACTGCGCCTTCAAGACCAGCGTTATCAGCAATCGCCTTTGCGGGCGCAGTAAGTGCTTCATACACAGTGCGAGCACCAGTTGCCTCATCACCAACAAGGCTTTCAACAACTTTTGCTACGGCTGGACGAGCACGCAACAAAGCGGTACCTCCACCAGCAACAACACCTTCTTCAATGGCTGCACGAGTTGCCGAAACGGCATCTTCAATCCTGTGCTTCTTTTCCTTGAGTTCTACCTCGGTTGCTGCTCCGACCTTGATAACGGCAACGCCGCCAGCCAACTTGGCCAGACGCTCCTGAAGTTTTTCCCGATCCCAATCGCTGTCAGTGTTGTCTATTTCGGTCTTGATCTGATTGATACGACCCTCAACTTCGGACTTGTCACCAGCCCCATCAACGATGGTGGTGTTGTCCTTAGTGATGATGATGCGCTTGGCGCGACCCAAAAGATCAAGCGTTGCGTTTTCGAGTTTCAGACCAACTTCTTCGCTGATGACTTGACCGCCAGTGAGAACTGCCATGTCTTGCATCATTGCCTTGCGACGATCACCAAACCCTGGTGCCTTCACTGCTGCTGCATTGAAGGTTCCACGAATTTTGTTCACGACGAGCGTTGCAAGTGCTTCTCCTTCGACATCTTCGGCGATAATCAACAG
Organism: Actinomycetota bacterium; assembly: GCA_005790505.1. Taxonomy (GTDB): domain Bacteria; phylum Actinomycetota; class Acidimicrobiia; order Acidimicrobiales; family Ilumatobacteraceae; genus UBA2093. The sequence continues at coordinate 32,829 of SXUP01000016.1, read as the reverse complement.
CGAACGACCGGTCTTCATTACCGCCTCGAGCACTGGCAACATCTGTTGAACGGAGGAGATTTTCCCGGCGTTGTATAAAATGTACGGCTCTTCAAGAACTGCTTCTTGACGCTCTGGATCTGTGACGAAATATGGAGACGAATAGCCCTTATCGAATTGCATTCCTTCGGTGAACTCGAGTTCGATACCAAAGGTGTTGCTCTCTTCGACAGTAACAACGCCGTCTTTACCGACTTTGTCAATGGAGTCGGCAATTACTCCACCGATTGAAGCGTCTGCAGCAGAAATAGTTGCAACGTTGGCGATATCGCTCTTGTCGTCCACTTCTTTGGCTTGTCCCTTGATTGACTCAACAGCGGCGGCAACGGCTTTTTCGATTCCGCGCTTGAGACCCATTGGGTTTGCCCCAGCAGCCACATTGCGCATGCCTTGCAAAACGATTGCTTGAGCCAAAACGGTCGCAGTAGTTGTTCCGTCACCTGCGACATCATTTGTCTTGGTGGCGACTTCTTTCACCAGCTGTGCACCCATGTTTTCAAATGGATCATCTAGTTCGACTTCTTTGGCGATTGAAACGCCATCGTTTGTAATTGTTGGTGCACCAAACTTTTTATCAAGCACAACATTGCGACCCTTTGGTCCGAGTGTGACTTTGACCGTGTCAGCGAGTTTGTTGACGCCTGCTTCAAGTGCGCGACGAGCTTCGTCGCCAAATTTCAGTTGCTTTGCCATATGGGTTCTTTCTTGGTACTAAAAGGTCTACTTGCCAACAATGGCAAGGACGTCGCGGCTTGTGAGAATAAGAAGATCATCACCACTATCGGTGACTTCGGTGCCGCCGTACTTGCTGTACAAGACGACATCGCCAACCTTGATTGACAATGGAAAATGCTTGCCCTCTGAATCGCTCCAGCGGCCAGGACCAACTGCGAGCACGGTGCCCTGCTGTGGCTTTTCCTTAGCAGTGTCTGGAATAACAAGACCTGAGGCAGTTGTCTGCTCGGCCTCATTTGGCTTTACGACAATACGGTCATCAAGTGGCTTCCAATTCATGGTGTTCCCTTCAAAAGAGCAAATTTCCCCTGTCCGCGGTTCGGCCCAAGGGTTAGCACTCGGCGAGTGCGATTGCTAATGATACCGACCAGAGCCGCAGTTGCCACATCTTGAATCTCGCTAATGGAGCAGGTCTCGCACCACAATCTCGTTCAGGGGCAACCCCACCACGTTGCTCATTGAGCCCTCCACGTGCTTTACCAGAACCCCCCCGGCCCCCTGAACCGCATAGGCCCCAGCCTTGCCTTGGGTCTCACCTGTGGCTATGTACCACTCCAGAAGATGTGGATTGAGGGCAACAAAAGTGACCTTCGAAGTCACCACCGCTAGACGCATGTCGCCCCCTGGTCGCAACACGCTGACCGCAGTGTGCACATTGTGGGTTCGGGCACTAAGCGCCTCGAGCATGGAGCGGGCATTGTTGTTGTCAACGGGTTGGCCAAAGATCACGCCGTCGAGTTCGACCGTCGTATCTGCTGCCAAAATGGTCTCATTGGTAAATCGGTGAGCGACTGTTTGCACTTTGCAGACGGCGATCCGTTTGACATACGAAATCGGATCCTCATTTCTAAACGGTGTCTCGTCTATATCTGCAGCACACACGATGGGATTAATGCCAATACGACGCAATAATTCAAGACGACGTGGCGACTGTGAGGCGAGAACTAGTTTTTGAGGCAAAGAATTCACCCGCCGCTCAGCGTGGTCACATGAGAATCAGCAGGTGGGGTCAGATCATCTGCAGTGTCAAGAAACCCCTCGGGCAACACCACTCGAATTGGACCGTTGGTATGTCCGCGAGCGATGCGTTCGCCGCCTGTGACAATATTCAATGAAGCGTCCAGTTCGGCGCTCAGTGTTGCGAGTTCAGCGAGCGACGACACCATTGACATGCGGCGGCGTATATCTGAACCAACTGGATAGCCAGTCAGATACCAACCAGTGTGTTTACGAAAACTGCGGATGCCAGACTCAACACCCTGATGAACACATAATGCTTCTGCGTGTTTCAGCATCACATCGGTGACGAAACCTAAAGTTGGAGTCGGTTGAATTTCTCGTCCGGCAAAAATATCAACGAGATCCCTGAACAGCCATGGTTTGCCTAGGCAACCACGCCCGATTACCACACCATCACAATTCGTTTGACGCATCATTTCTATTGCATCGCTCGCCTCCCAGATATCTCCGTTCCCCAGAACAGGAATCCGAGTGACCTCACGTTTGAGATTGGCGATTGCACCCCAACGGGCATCACCTGCATAGTGTTGTTCAGCGGTGCGAGCGTGCAACGCAATAGCAGCGATGCCTTCGTCTTGGGCAATCAGACCCGTATCTATGTATGTCGTGAGTTCATCATTGATTCCGATGCGAAATTTGCATGTCACTGGAACGCTAAAACGTGATGCCTCGCAAACAGCAGCAGCCATGATGGCACGTAATAGGTTTTTTTTCACTGGAACTGCCGCACCACCGCCCTTGCGTGTGACTTTCTGGGCTGGACAACCAAAATTCATGTCAATGTGATCTACTTCATCGTTTTCACACAACCGACGCACTGCCTTGGCGACAAAGTCCGGGTCACTTCCATAAATCTGCAGACTGCGGAAATCCTCGTCGGCAGAAAATGTGACCATGCGATTTGTTTTTGCATTGCCGTGAATCAATGCAGCCGCCATCACCATCTCATTGACATAGACGAGATCAGGTCCAAATGAGCGACACAAACTACGGAAGGGTGCATTGGTTACACCAGCCATGGGGGCGAGAACGATTGGCGGCGCCACAATGCGATCGCCAAGAACAAGTGGCAGCCGTTCGGGTAGCGAAACCGTCACGAGATTACCGGTAAGGCAAGATTGGGATTTGCCCCAGCGGACATCGCTGTTGGTCCGTCAGAACCCAAGCGATACCACCCCGCTGCCGCAATCATGGCTGCATTATCTGTGCACATTTCTGGACTTGGTACCGCCACACGCAAACCATTGATTTCTCCTTGGCTTTGCAATTGTGTCCGAAGGCGTGAGTTCGCAGCGACACCCCCGCCAAGCACTACACCAGTCGCACCTACTTGTTGGGCCGCCATGATCGCCTTGGCAACGAGGACGTCTACAACCGCTGCCTGAAAAGATGCAGCGACATCAATATTGGAGACCTCAGGATTCTTGCGAACATGGTTGATGACAGATGTTTTGAGACCACTGAACGAAAAATTCAGGCCGTCATGCATCATTGCCCGCGGGAAATTAATTGCCTCGGGGTTTCCCTTTTGGGCTGCAGCGTCAATTGCTGGTCCACCCGGATATCCAAGATCTAAATATCGCGCCACCTTGTCATAGGCCTCACCTGCAGCGTCATCAATTGTTCGGCCCAACATTCGGTATGTGCCGTGGTCAACCATTTCGACCAACATTGTGTGACCACCCGACACCAGCAAGACAACGAGCGGAAACTGCAATGTGGGATCGTCCAGTAACCCAGCGTACAAATGTGCTTCCATGTGATTGACGCCGATAAAAGGCTTGTCCCAAACCAAAGCAAGGGCCTTGGCCGTAGACACTCCCACGAGTAGCGCCCCAATAAGACCAGGTCCCACAGTTGCTGCGACACCATCAATTCTTGAAGGATCAATACCTGCTGTACGCACCGCTTCTTGCACCACGGGGATTACTGATTCAAGATGGGCACGGCTTGCCACTTCTGGGACAACACCACCAAAACGAGCGTGAATGTCAATCTGACTACTGACCACCGACGACAACACATCGTTGCCCCCCAGAACGAGAGCCGCGGCAGTTTCATCACAACTCGTTTCGATTCCGAGTATCACTGTGTTTGAAGTAGCAACTGCGGTCATGTTCGGCCTGCTTGAATAAAGCGCAGGCGTTGCTCAAATTCTTCTGATTGCACACCATGTCGCCACATAATTAATGCATCGTCACGATTTTCGTAGTATTTTTTTCGAACACCTGCAGGCACGAACCCAAAACGCCGATACAGCTCTTGGGCGGGCGTGTTGGTGTGGCGTACCTCCAGCGTGAGCGCATCGCATTGACGGTCACGGGCAATGAAGCCAACATCAAGCATTAATTCTGTAGCAACACCCCGTTGTTGCCAATCAGGATCAACAGCGATATTGGTGATGTGGGCATCCTGGTCGCTGAACAACATGCCTGCGTAGCCAACCAATATGTCACCTACATATGCAGTCATGTAGTACCGAGCACCACTGCGTGTCTGTGCAAGTTCTGTGACAAATGTATTGTGCGTCCACGGACGTGGATAAACCTGCTCTTCTATCTCCATTACTCGGCGCAGATGACGTCGGCGCATTGGCTCTATTGAAAGTTGATTGGTCTCAGAATTCCGCATCGCCCGCACGTCAGTTTTCCTGCACAGTCTGTCTGGTGGCCCAATTTATTTCCGCATCCGGGACACGCAAGTACATGGCCTTTACATCGCACGCCGACACCCACTCTTCTCGAATGGCGCGCTGTGCTGCAATCGTCAAGAGCTCTTCGGCATTTGGTTGAGAATATGCAGGACCCGCGTATTGAGCCGTTGAAACAAATTCGATCCTGCTTTTATATCGCTCAATCCCTGAACCCACACACACCACTTCTTGGGCGCGCTCATTTAAAAGTGCTGCAAGTTCTTCTGGCACGGTCACGACAGGTTCGGTGAGTCGTTGCACGATAGGTGAGGTCTCACTCGCTGGCCGAAACAGCGCCCAATACACCTCACCACGACGAGCATCAAGCGCTGCGGCGATCATGTCATCACAACGCGTCACCCGTTGCGCCAAGATGTCAAGACTGCAGACAGGGATCACTGGAATATCTAATGCCCATGCCATTGATTGAGCCGTTGCAATACCAACACGCATTCCAGTGAACAGCCCTGGACCAGCATCAACGGCGATTGCATCAAGTTCTGTCGTGTTGATGCTTGCCTGAGCACACACAAATTGAATCATTGGGGTAAGTGATTCGGCATGACGTCGATCACTTGCCAGCAAACTAGTCGCCAGTATTCCTCGGTGATCTGCGAGCGCCACACTGACGTGTTCGACTGCAGTTTCGATTCCCAAAATTAACATGCAAGTTCATCCCACTTCGTGAGTTCGCGCTCAAGTTGTTTCCAGCGCGATGCCCATGCTTGACCCGTGACGGTTATCAAGACATTACGAGCATTTTCGTCATCGTCAATGGGCATCAGTTCTATGGTCAATACATCTCCGAACACATCGGCAACCACATTTCCCCATTCCACAAGCACCACTCGCCCCATGTCTGCTTGTTCAAGTAAGCCCAGGTCTGCAACCTCTCCAACTTGATGCAGGCGATATACGTCGGCATGCAGCAACGGCAAACGTCCGGAGTCGTGAGTGTGTACCAGCGTAAATGTCGGTGACGCCACCATCTCGTCGTCGCTGATGCCTAGATGCTGGGCAAAACCAATTGCAAAAGCAGTTTTGCCGGCACCCATGTCGCCTGCCAAAATAATGACATCACGAGGACGGGCTAGATCAGCAATAACACCAGCAATAGCGTGAGTGTCATGCAGAGATCTGGAACACAATGCGATCACACGTACCGCCGTTGCATGCGAGCACTTATTCCGCAGACAATCTCGTATCCAATGGTGGCACAACGTGCGGCCCAGTCATCTGGAGTAATTGTGTGTTCGCCTTGTGTGCCGAACAAAACAACCTCGTCGCCGATAGTTACAGAACTATCGGTGCCACAATCCACCATCAATTGATCCATTGACACTGTTCCGCAAATTTCGCGGGGTATCCCATTAATCAGCACTGGTGTGCGTGATTCCCACAACCGACGCGGGACTCCATCGGCATATCCGAGGGGAATTGTGGCAATCAGGCTTTTCTCAAGCACTGGTCGGCGCAATCCGTATGACACAGCCTCGCCTGCTTCTATCCAGCGCAAGGCCGACACACGAGCCCGCAACGACATCACTGGAATAAGCCCAGCACAAGCATCACGCACATCAGGACCGGGCACTAGTCCGTACATCGCGATACCGATCCGAGCCATTGAAAAACGCGAGTCTGGTCTTGTCAATGCCGCAGCACTGTTTGCCGCATGAATATAAGGTGGAGCAATCCCGTGTGACGCCAGAGCGTCAAGAGTGCTTGTAAACAATTGCAATTGCGCCGCATTTGCGGGATGAGACGGTGTGTCAGCAACTGCAAAGTGTGTCCAGATACCATCTAACTGCAAAGATTCACTCGACCCGATGAACTGCGCAAGTGCCAGCGCTTCAGATGGGGCAACTCCGACGCGGTGCATTCCAGTATCAATTTTCATGTGCACACCAACGACCCGACCAACTTGTGCCGCCGCGACCGCAATGGCACTAGCCCCTATGACTGTCGAGACCGTGGCAATAAGATTGTGCGACACGATGTCGTTGGCTTGCGAGGCGGGTTGTTCACTCAATAATAAAATCGGAGCCGTGACTCCGCCAGCGCGCAAGGCAATTGCTTCTTCGACGAGCGCGACACACAAGCCAGTCGCACCTGCTGTGAGTGCCGCTTGGGAAACCTGCACTGCGCCATGTCCGTATGCGCCGGCTTTAACTACCGCCCACACTTCCGCAGGAGCGATTCGTTGCGCAATAATTGCGGTGTTGTGTTGAATCAATCCCAGATTGATATCAACCCACGCCCATCGTTGTGAAAAATCAGTCATCGGGTGCCCACTAGTTCTGATAACACGTCAGAAATATTGCCCGCAATATCACGTGCAAGTGTGCCTTCAATCGGAGACATCTGCCCTGCTAGTCCGTGAATCAGAGCACCACCTGCTGCCGCCGTCAATGGCTCAAGTCCGCGCGCTAATAGAGCCCCGATAACCCCAGACAACACATCACCACTTCCGGCAGTGGCTAGGCGATTATCGCCCGACACCACCAACAACACAGGACCACCAACGGATGTCACGATCGTAGTGGGTCCCTTTCGCAAGACGGTGCAGTTCATCTTGATTGCCAAATCTCGTGTCGCAGTGATTCGATTGGGATCGTTAATGTCGCCACCAAGTGCTGCAAATTCTCCGTCATGGGGCGTCAGGACAGTCGGTGCTTGACGACCGGCAATCACCGAAGGTGAATTGTATGGATCAATTGCTGCAATTAATCCATCCCCATCAATCACGGTTGGGATATCGGCGATTGCTAACACATCTCGAACTTGGGCAAACACATCGTCACCACGCCCAAGCCCTGGTCCGATAATCAATGATTTAAATCGACCAAGATCACTCGCAATAAAATCACCCCAACCTGACTCTGGAAGACGCCGTTGAACCACTTCGGTGGGCAGAGCAACATCAAGTGCCGCATCGTCGCGCAGTGATGCATGCACAATGCCAGCACCTGCACGCATCGCAGCTGCACACACCAACGACGCGGCTCCGGACATTCCTCTACTGCCTGCCAAAACGCGAACACCGTTGTTCCATTTGTGGGCATCATGTTCTCGCGGAGTCATCCAGGATGCAACGTCTCCTGCTTCGACAACAAAAATATCAACATCTGCACAGTGGTCTAAAACATCGACACCAATATCTGCCAATTCAACCACCCCACAGAACGCGGGACCATCGCCAAGTAGGTGACCAGGCTTGAGTGCAGCAAAAGTAATTGTGGTGTTCGCAACAAGAACTGCGCCCTGTGCTTCTCCGGTCATTGGATTGAGCCCACTTGGAATATCGACTGCCAAGACTGGAACATCAAACACGATCGGTGGTTGCCAAGTGCCACGAAAACCAATTCCATACGCCGCATCAATAACCAAATCAGTGGTTCGCACGTCAACAAAAACCTCGGCGGCAACAGCAGCATCGAGTTCTCTGACTTGTGCACCGCGTTGACGCAAGCGCTGTGCCGCGGCTCGCCCATCATTGCCATTATCTCCCTTGCCACAGATAACTAAGACCCGCTTGCCATAACCGCCACCCATCATGCCAATCGCGACATGAGCGACCGCAGCACCAGCCCTGTTGATCAAGACATCAGGGCAACCACCGAGCACAGCAATCGTTGCTGCATCTGCTTGCCTAATTTGTTCAGGCGTTACGACTGCAATCACAACGCAGCCACGACAGCCATCGCCATTGTGTCCGTGTGACTGATTGACACGCGCCAATCAGTGACACCCATGCGCTCTGCGAGTTCTGCTGCACGTCCGACCACGAGCAATTTTGGTGCACCACCCTCTTGAGTCTCGATGCTTACATCGTGGAAATCAAAAGCCCCCAGCCCGACTCCCAGTGATTTCATCGCCGCTTCGCGCACCGCGAACCTTGCCGCCAGCGAGGCTGTCGCGTCCAGGCGGTTGGCAAGCGCAGTGCACTCTGCAGGTGTAAAAAGGCGTACCCGTAGTTCCGGACGCCGTTCCAGCATCAATCTAAATCTGGCGATATCAATTGCATCAATTCCGATTCCAAGCATCAGCAACTACTTTGTTCGCCAATGATCAGCTGTATCTGAGACCGGAAGAATCAACAAGTCTGCAATATCCACCTCAGCCAAACGGTCTTGACGGAAAGAGCCTTCTGTTTCTGTTACCCAGTCCACGAGCCGCTCATATCGGTTGTCATATCCCTGCAATACGTGTCTTACCGTCGTTGCTGGCAGGCGTTTATGAAAAACAACATGCAACAACGTAAGACCTGTTGTCTGAGCACCTTTTACTTCAGGGACCAGAATCACGGTACGACCGTCACTACGGCCCCGAGCGACCAGTACTTCTTGCTCACTAGATACACGACGCTTCGTACCAACAAGAGAACTATTGCGATCAACGCGCGATGCCAGGTCACGGGCAAGTCCACCGCGATCAACGATCGATATTGTTGCAACACCATCAGCAACTTCACCCTCAATGCGATAACGCGTGAAACCCACGACTGAAGACACAGCAGCATCAAGATCTGCCAAAACTTTAAGGGTCTTATACGACAGACGATCTCGTGCAGCTCCGGCGGCAAGTGTTTCCTTGACAAGTTCACGATCAAGGAGCCCTTCTTCACTGCGAGAGATACCGACCGTTACGGTTTTGGCCTGATGTTTGATTGCGTCAATTGGCCGCGTTAGCTCGTCAATTCCGCGCGTCAAAGCAGTTATTAGGGCATCCAGCAAACCTTCAGGTGTTGCGAGCCGACCCGTGTCGCGCTGATAGTCCTCAAGTGGGTTCACAGCAATCACCACCCGCAACAGATTGACAATTTGGACTGCCGTGGATGCTTCGAGGTTGCCGTCGTATTGACCAGTTTGCAGGGCTGCAAAAAAATGTTGCGCCGGAAGCACCATGCCCTCTTGCACCCGACGAAGAGCAATGTCTCCAGTGGCACCTCGTTCAACAATGTGTTCAATTACTTCACGAGCCTCGCGCAGTGGCAGACCAAGCTTGTTGATCGCCAACGCTGCTTCGTATCCAAAGATATGACCGACCATCGCTGACAAAATAAATGCCAGTGCAGGGTCAACAACTGGCACCGTGAGCAATGCAGCAGCAGAATCAAAGCGAGTCTCACCCGCAGTAGCAACCACAATAGGAATTGCTTTGTGCGCCTTGAAGATGGCTACTTCCTTGGCGACATCGCTCGCAGTGCCATCACCTAATCCAGCCGCACATACCAAAATCATCGGCTCACAACTGAGGTCAATGTGCTTTTTATCTTCTGTGACGTCACATGAAATTGATTTGTAACACAATTCTGAAAGCTTGATTCTGACTTCCTGCGCAGCAACTGCATTTGGTCCGTTGCCTACTACCGCCCAATATCGGCGCGACGGAGCAAACTGGTGGGCTGCCGCAGCAATTGCAGGACGCGAGGCAATGACTTCTTGCATCGCCTCTGGCATTTGGCGAAGTGACTCAATGATTTGATGTCGCTTTTGGGCGGTACCCAAGTTCGCAGCCTCGGCGATTGCGCACGACAACAAGGATCCTGCTGCGACCTGTGCATAAAACGCCTTTGTACTGGCGACACTCATCTCCACATCACGACCGTCAGAGGTGTACAGCACGCCATGTGATTTGTTTGCCAGTTCACTACCACGCCTATTTACAATGCTAATAATTGATGCCCCACGCGTTGCCACGAGGTCGACTGTGCGATTCGTATCTGTGGTTGTGCCACTTTGGCTTACGGCAATAACCAGCATGTCGCTCATGTCTGACTGCATGGCAAAACCAGAAAGCTCTGTAGATGTCGTGGCTGCAACCTGTATCGCACCACCACAAAGGGTATTCAAAACACCAACTACCGATTGACCCGCCACCGCTGCTGTGCCCTGTCCAATAACACGAATGCGAGACAACGAACCATCTGCTAGTCGGGCGGCAATTTCAGCAGGAAACGAAAGTTCTCCGAGGTCAGCTCGCGACAAAGAATCAACAACATCAATTCTCCCGCGCAGGGTCTTATGAAAACTCTTGGGTGCCTCCATTATTTCTTTGAGCAAGAAGTGTGGCGCATCGCCACGGTCAATATCACGAGTAGTAACTTCAGCAGTCGTCAAGACTGCCTCGGTGATTGGTAGTTCTGTGCCGTCATAGGCAATCATCTGAGCGCCGGCAACCGTGCCAGCCCCGTTGGCATCGAGCAACATAATTTGCCCACGGCTAGATGGTTGGTCGGTGTGCGCCAAAGATTCACCGTCCATGCGAATATATGACAATGTTTCTTCGACAAGTCCATACGGCTCACTGGACACGATGAACCTGTCTTCGGCAAGTCCGATGCACAACCCTTGCCCACTTCCGTGTAGCGCAAACAACAAACTGCCAGGCGCATCAGCGGAACAGAGTCCAATAGCAACCGATCCTTCGAACGATGACACTGCCTGTCTGAATGCATCTGCCGTGGATTCATTGGTGGCACGAAACCGATTCACAAGCGCAGGTATTACCTTGGCATCAGTGGTGATGGGCTCAGCGAACTTTAGGGAGTGGCGGACTTTGAGATCTGCGTGATTGTCGACATCACCATTGAGCACTGCAACTGAGACATTGTCTGATGCCTTGTCAAGTTCTTCGCTGTTTACTGGATGCGCATTGGGTTCCGAGATAATTCCGACACTTGCCCATCTGGTGTGACCCAACACGGTCACCCGCACGCCAGGCAATGCAAGCACCGAGCGCAGCAAATCATCAGCCATGATTGCAGAGCGCATTGCCGCCGTGTTGTCACCGAGTTCACCAATTTCGGCAGCTGCTTTATATACAAAGACGAGACAGTGCCCTTGCACTCGCACAGATCCGTTCGTGAACAGCACATCTTTGGTGCGCTGATTGATGCTTTCAGCAAGAGTTTTGGATGATGGATCGAGGGCATCTCCCCAGACAAAGACGCTGATGCCTGCTGAATCGCGGCCACGAACTTCGAGTCTGTCAATCGCCGAAAATGCTTGCTGGATACTCAAGTATCCGCACAGCGACGTTGAACTCGCATTTCGTCCAGCCAAAGCGTGCACCGCATCAGCAGTGCCCAGACGATCGCGACGTATTGCCCAAAGTGCATCACGCAATGACGTCAGATAATTCGCCTCTGTCTCAAGTTGTATTGCATCTGCATCAGATCCATCAATGCGCTTTTCTTCGGAGGCTGCAAATGCATCAAGAGCGTCAAGCCTGCTGATGATTGCCCCAACGACTTCAAGATTGCCAGCAAGAGCCTGAACTCCGGCATCACCCCGCAACATCGCATCAGCACGGTGCAAAAATTCTGCCACGGCAGAAGTCTGGGGCAGACAAGCAGTCGCCTGATCAAGAAGTCCGACGATGTCGTCTTGAGATGGAATCGCCCTACTCGTAGGACGTGACACGATGCCGATGATTCCGCACATGGACTACAGGCTACCGACCTGCATATCCCCACCACAGGCCTCTGCAACAGCAGTTGCTAGTTCTGTTGCTACTCGTTGTGCAATCTCAATGGTGCCGGCCTCGACCATGACACGCACCATTGGCTCCGTTCCAGATGAACGAACCAATACCCGTCCATCTTTGCCCAAGACATGCTGTGCATTGGCAATCTCTTGGACAAATTGATCGGCTGGCGCAAATACCTGCTCTGGTGTTCTGATGTTGATCAGAACCTGCGGATACGAAATCATGATGTCATCTGCATGCCGGGATAATGGCCGTTGTGTGCGGTGCAAAAATTCAACCAGCAACAACGCAGCCAAGAGTCCATCACCCGTGGTCGCATGAGCTCGATGAACGATATGTCCACTTTGTTCACCACCTAAAACTAAATCCCGTTGCTCAAGTGCGAGCAAAATATTTCGATCACCGACGGATGTAACTACGACATCTATTTCATGCGCGTCCATTGCTTTGTGAAAGCCAATGTTGGTCATGACTGTCACTGCAACTGCACGATTACGCAGCAAACCACGATCAGCCAAGTCAGTGGCTGCCAAGGCGATTAATCGATCGCCATCTACGATTGTGCCGCAATCATCAACTGCAATCAGCCGGTCACCGTCTCCGTCAAAGGCGATGCCAACATCAACTTGTAATGCGGCACTTACGGCAGCAGATAGCCCTGAGGGTGACGCAGCCCCACATTGGGCATTTATATTCGTGCCATTTGGCGACTCATTGATGACCGTGACATCGGCCCCAACTGCCCTAAAAACATCCGGTGCAACACTGCTCATCGCGCCATTGGCGCAGTCCAAAACAACTGCCATACCCTGCAATCTGCCCGCTCCAACAATTGACACACGATGGGTGATGTATTCCTGCAAAAGATGACTTGCTTCGTGCACGAGCGCTTCTGGCGCCCCATCATCTACAGAAGTTATGGCATGCCATTCTCGCTCAACCTCAATCTGCTGGAAATCGGTAAGTTTTGTCCCACCGGCAGCAAATACTTTGATTCCATTGTCTTGCCATGGATTGTGTGATGCAGTCACTACCACTCCAACCCAGTTGTAGCGCTCTGAGATGAAGGCAACTGCTGGTGTCGGTGCAACACCCAACATGTGAACGGGCACTCCCTCCGCCGCAATTCCCTCTATTAACGCTGCCTCAATAATTGGACCACTCTGGCGGGTATCGCGACCGACAACAATGGCAGCGGGTTGCAAGACGCGAGCAATAGCACGGCCAAGATCGCGAACTAGTTCTGAAGTGAGTTCGTCGATCGCAACTCCGCGAACACCGTCGGTACCAAAGTGAAGCATGTCGGCCTACCGATATTTCTGCGCACTGGCGGCGGGACAAGCCCGCACACGCATCAACGCTTGGTGAACTGTGGAGCCTTGCGCGCCTTCTTAAGGCCGTATTTTTTGCTTTCCTTGCGACGTGAGTCGCGAGTCAGCAATCCAGCCTTCTTGAGCGCAGGACGTGATTCTGGATTAATTTCTATCAATGCACGAGCTACTGCCATACGCAATGCCCCTGCTTGACCGTTGACTCCGCCACCATAAATATTTGCCACGATGTCATAGGTTGTCTCTGTGGCGGTGACTCTCAAGGCCTCTACGACGATCATTCGTTGTGTCGCAGTAGGAAAATAGGCTTCAAATGCTTTTCCGTTGATGGTGTGTGTTCCGTTGCCGGCGCGAAGCAGTGCGCGAGCTACCGCCTCTTTGCGACGACCTGTTGTCTGCGTGAGAGGTGTGTTGGCCATGAGATACTCCTAAATAAATCAGCGCGCTTTAGCGCGGTCGAAAGTGAGAACGTTTGGTGCTTGCGATTCGTGCGGATGTACTGGACCGGCATAGACCTTGAGTTTCTTGATCATCTGGCGGCCCAGGGGACCCTTTGGCAACATGCCAGCAACCGAACCGCGAATAGCGTCATCTGGTTTGCGCGCCAGCAACTTTGCATAAGTTTCGCTAGACAAACCACCTGGATAGCCACTGTATGAATACACCATATTTTTTTCGGCTTTGCCCGATGTCAATACAACTTTTGAGGCATTGATAATGACGACATGATCGCCCATGTCCATGTGGGGGGCAAAAACTGTTTTATGCTTGCCACGCAAAATGCGAGCGACTTCAGTGCAAAGGCGACCTAATACAAGACCATCAGCATCAATCAGATGCCATGCGCGCTCAATTTCATTTGCCTTTGGAGAATACGTAGTCATAAAAACTTCCCTGAAGGCGCCCTTGTGGCACCAACACACGGACAAAATCCGCAACTGTGAAAGGATACGAGCAGGGCACCTCTTTCAGCAACCAGAACGGGCCACTAAGCCGTCAGTTCTAGGGGTTGAAGGGTGAGATCTGGCTTGATTCTGGTCTTTGTACCCCACCTCCCAAAGACATAGCCCTTCAGGCGGGGCAACGAGCGTGGCCGCCATACGGTTTTTGGCGACGATGGCAAAGCGAACATCGCTAGCGGGGCGCTTTCCCTGACCAATTTCGACCAGCAATCCAACAATTGATCGCACCATCGTGTGGCAAAAAGCATTAGCTCGGATCTCAAACTCGAAAATGCCAGTGCCCGTGTCCTGCCAGCGAGCCATCATCACCCTGCGTTTCATGGATGGCACTGGTTGCTCGTCAGAAACAATTGGAGCGCGACAAAAGGATCCAAAATCATGGGTGCCGATTAAAGCCTCACTGCCGAGTCTCATTACTGGCAATAACAATGGCTCACGAACATGCCATGCATATTCCACCAAAAAAGGATCAGGAGTTGGAGTGTTCAGCACCGTGTATTTGTAATGTCGCCAAAGTGCGTCGTGGCGGGCATGGAAATCATCTGCCACCCACTCTGCATCACGCACGGCTAAATGTGGAGCACACATTCCGTTTATGCTCCGCACGATGGTGTAGAGATCAGACGCTGCGGGTAGGTCAACACTAATGATTTGTCCACGGGCATGAACGCCTGCATCGGTTCGACCAGCACCAATGACTTCAGTGGGTGTGCGGGTAATGGTACTCAGAGCTTCATTCAGTCGACTGGAAACTGTTTCAACATCTTCGCTCAGGGCAAAACCATGAAACGCAGCACCGTGGTACGCCACAATCAAACGAGCCCGCCGATTGGCGGGCTCGTTTTTAGATTTTTTTGCCGGTTTCACCGGAGACTATTTCAGCAATTCAATGCGCGCCATTGGCGCCGCGTCACCCTGACGAGTTCCGAGTTTGAGAATACGCAAGTATCCGCCATTGCGCGATGAATATCGGGGGGCAACCTCGTTGACTAATTTAGTGGTCATTTCTTTGTCACCGAGGTAACTCTCGATCTGACGAATGCGATGAACACGCATTGGAGAATCGCCCTGCGCTTTTTTGGCTTTTGTAATTAGTTTTTCAGCAATAGGACGCAATGCCTTGGCCTTGGCTTCTGTGGTGACGATTCCTTCTGCGGCAAACAAAGACGCTGCAAGGTTGGCCATCATTAATTTCTGATGTTGGGACGAGCCACCAAAGTTTCGGGCTCGACGTGGGGTTGCTGGCATTATCTCTCCTTAGATTTCGATGATCTCAAAGACGCAGCGACAAGCCGCGCTCGTCAAGCTTCTGCATGATTTCATCAAGACTTTTCTGACCAAAGTTGGTGATGTTGAGGAGGTCTTCTTCAGAGCGCAGCAACAGTTCACCGATCGTATTGATTTGGCCACGCTTGAGGCAATTACGCGGACGCTCGCTCAAGTCAAGATCTTCAATTGGGTGGTCAAGGTCTGGCATACCGACATTTGCCCCAAGTATCTCACTGAGTTCAAGTCCTTGTGGCTCGTCTGACATGCAAGCCACCAGATCCACAAGAGAGCGCAAGGTTGCGCCCGCTGATGCGAGTGCCTCGCGTGGCGAAATTGAGCCATCTGTCTCTATGTCCAAAACGAGACGGTCATAGTTTGTGCTTTGAGCCACACGTGTTGGTTCGATGTTGAATGTGACCCGACGGACTGCAGAAAAGATTGCGTCGATTGGCACGACGCCAATGATGCGGTTCTCGGCGTCGCGTTCACTCGACAAGTATCCGCGCCCACGCTCGATTGTGATATCAACAGCCAAATGACCAGTCGTATTGAGCGTGGCAATATGGAGATCCTTGTTGAGAATCTCAATGTCTGAGGTAAGTGGAATGTCACCAGCCGTAACAACAGCAGGTCCGCGTACATCAAGGCGCAAGACAATGGGCTCGTCGCTTGCACTGGTTAACACAATGTCTTTGATGTTGAGGATTATTTCGGTGATGTCTTCACTCACACCTTTTAGAGTGGTGAACTCGTGTTGAGCATCATCAAACTTGAGAGTGGTGATTGCGGCACCAGGAATTGACGATAGCAAGGTGCGTCGCAACGAGTTACCGATGGTATGACCAAAGCCAGGCTCGAGTGGTCCGACCGCAAAACTTTGACGGTTGTTGGACTCTTCGCCGATTGCTTCGACTGTTGGGCGTTGGATAACAAGCATATTTTTATTCTCCTGGGGTGGAGCGGATAGGGCTACTTTGAGTACAACTCAACAATGAGCTGTTCACGGACGGGTACATCAATTTGCTCGCGCTGTGGCAATTCGCGCACAGTCACTTGCTTCTCGCCAGCCTCAAGCCAGCCAACAAGTGGTCGGTCAAGGGTGTCGATGTTATGTTGAATCTGAATCATGTTCTGCGCCTTTGGCGACAATGACACGACTTGACCCTTCTTGACTCGGTATGACGCAATATTGACGCGTTTGCCGTCGACAAGAATAAGACCGTGACTCACGAATTGGCGGGTCTGGGGGCGAGTGCTTCCCCACCCTGCGCGAAAAACCACATTATCAAGTCGCTGTTCAAGCAAGCGTAAAAGGTTTTCGCCTGTTGGACCTGCAAGACGGTTCGCTTCTTCGTAGGTGTTTCGAAACTGACGCTCTAGAACGCCGTAAATGTATTTTGCCTTTTGCTTTTCTTGCAATTGCGCAAGGTATTCACTGCCAGCACTGCGGCGTCGGGTCTTGCCGTGCATTCCTGGAGGGAAAGGACGGCGATCAAGAGCCTTGCTACCCTTTTCATTCTCAAATAAGTTGACATTGAGACGACGAGAAAGGCGAACCCTGGGACCAATATAACGAGCCATAAGTTACGCCCTCCGTCGCTTTATTTGACGACAACCATTGTGCGGCACCGGAGACACATCCTTGATTCCAGAAACCTCAATGCCTGCATTTTGAATCGAGCGCAATGCCGTATCGCGACCAGAACCTGGACCCTTGACCAAAACCTCAGCACGGCGAAGACCGTGTTCCATAGCTGCCTTGGCTGCTTTTTCGGCGGCCATTTGTGCTGCGTATGGAGTGCTCTTCCGGGAACCCTTGAACCCGACGGCACCAGACGAAGCCCAAGCAATCACGTTGCCTTCCAAATCAGTGATCGAAACAATGGTGTTGTTAAACGAACTCTTGATATGAACGACACCTGAAGTGACATTCTTTTTCTCTCTCTTGCGTGGACGACGACCGCCCGCTGTTGGCTTGGCCATGATGAACTACCTCACTGCCTTTTTCTTGTTGGCAACCGTCTTTTTTGGACCTTTGCGGGTACGGGCATTTGTGTGTGTCCGTTGACCACGCACAGGCAAGCCCTTGCGATGACGAATACCCTGCAGGCATCCGATTTCGACTTTGCGTTTGATGTCTTGCTGAACATCTCGTCGCAAGTCACCTTCAACTGTTGTATTGGCGTCTACCCACGCGCGAATGCGATTAAGTTCGTCTTCGTTGAGGTCGCGCACGCGCGTGTCCTCATTGAGTCCCGCCGCTAGACAAATTTTCTTAGCTGTGGCTCGGCCAATGCCATAAATATATGTCAGAGAAATCGCCAACCGCTTTTCGCGTGGGATATCAACTCCTGCAATACGTGCCATATGTTATTCGTCCTTTTTTCTTCTCAGCCCTGGCGCTGCTTGTGTCTGGGATTTTCACAAATAACCATCACGCGCCCACGGCGACGCACGACTCTGCACTTCTCACAAATTGTCTTTACGCTAGGGCGCACTTTCATTGCTGTCTCACTTAAAACGATATGTAATACGACCTCGAGTGAGATCGTATGGAGTAAGTTCCACCTGGACTTTGTCGCCTGGAAGTATGCGGATGTAGTGCATTCGCATTTTTCCCGAAATATGCGCAAGCACTTTGTGCCCGTTCTCGAGTTCTACCCGAAACATCGCGTTCGGAAGTGATTCAAGAATCGTGCCATCAAGCACAATCGCGTCTTCTTTTGGCTGGGCCAGAAGGGCCTCCTTATTGATTGGAACGGAAGAGTCTTTTTCGCTCACTTGGCGATGAGACAAGAAACAATGCTATCGGCGCATTTGCAATGACCCAAGTGCCGATTGGGGACTTTTTGCCTGATTTAGTGGCTCAGCATCGGGCATCAACGGCTGAGGTGGCCCTCAAAAATACCTCGTCAGGAGAGCCAACGCCGTCTATTTCAACAAGTCGGCCCGTCAGACCATAAAACTCGATCAAAGGGGCAGTTTGGGATTCATAAAGATCTAGGCGCCGGTTGATGGCGTCGGGGGTGTCGTCGGCGCGATGCACCACATCGCCCCCGCAGTTCTCGCATGTCCACGGCCGAGGCTCGTCTGCCGGAGCCGTGAAATTGGTCCCACAGTCTCTGCACACACGGCGAGAGGACAACCGCTGCAATACCAAATCACGCGGCACCACTAAGTCAAGCACCACATCTAAGGGCTGATCTGTCGACATTTCATCAAATGCTTGAGCCTGAACTACCGTGCGCGGGAAGCCATCCAAGATGTATCCACGCGTGCGCGCATCATCGAGATTGACTCGTTTTCTAACGAGAGCCACCATTGTGCTGTCACCGACCAAACCACCAGAATCCATGATTTCTTTTACTGCCACTCCAACCTCAGTGTCTTCACGAACTGCTGCGCGCAACATGTCACCTGTTGAGATATGTGGAACCACGAAATGTCGCGACAAACGCACACATTGCGTTCCCTTGCCCGCCCCTTGTCTTCCAAGGATTACTAATCTTGCCCCCGACGTCATGTCGATACCTGATCGCTGCATCCCAAGATGCGAGCAATCACTTCAAAAAACCCTCATAGTTACGTAGCATCAACTGGCTGTTAATCTGACGCATAAGTTCAAGCGCCACACCAACGGCGATCAAGACAGTTGTTCCAGCAAAAGGAAATGATTGCACATCTCCCGCCCACAAAATTATGTAGGGCAAAATTGCGATTGTCGCAACGAATAATGCGCCAGGCAGTGTGATTCGATTGACAGCCTTACCAAGGAATTTTTCTGTTTGGGGCCCTGGCCGAATGCCGGGGACAAAACCACCCTGCTTACGCAGTTGATCTGCCTGCCGGATCGGGTCAAAGGCAATTGAATTATAAAAATAAGCAAACGCCACGATCATTCCAAAGAAAATCGTGATGTATACGACATTTTGGCTGTTTATCAAGTACGTGTCGACGAACCTTGCTACCGAACCACGCCAACCCTCAGCGCTACCCAACATGTTCGACATCAACACAGGCAATAACAAAACCGACGACGCAAAGATGATGGGAACAATGCCTGCTTGGTTGACCTTGAGTGGAATGTAAGTGCTTTGACCGCCAAACATTTTCCGACCAACAACACGTTTGGCAAACTGCACAGGGATGCGACGCTGACCGAGCTCAACTCGAACAACAGCAATCAAAACTCCGACAGAAACTGCGACCAAGATGCCAAAGATAAAGAATTTCTTGCTCTGCAGAATGGAGTAATAGCCGTAAGGCAACCCGGAAACGACAGAACTAAAGATCAAGACTGACATTCCGTTGCTGATACCCCGTTGACTGATCAGTTCACCAACCCACATCAGCAATGCGGTGCCGGCGACAAGTGATGGAATCACCAGCAGCGCGCGTGGCATAAAAGGATCAAGCAACACAACATCAGGAGCGGTTGCGGCTGCACCGAAGAAAGCCGAGCCCCTACCCTGCCCGAAAATAAATGTGAGCCCTGCTCCCTGCAAAACGGCTATACCAATAGCAACATAACGGGTCCATTGAGTTATTTTCCGCTGCCCAACAGCACCCATCTCTTGCCATTCTTGCAACTTTGGGATGACCACATTCAGGACTTGCATGATGATGCTGGCCGTAATGTAGGGCATGATACCCAGCGCAAAAATACTGAACGAACTAAAAGCACCACCCGAAAACAAGTTCAGGAATCCAAGAGCACCTTGGGTCTTGGAAGACTCACGCAACTGAGCAACTGCGCCGGCATCAACGCCGGGAACTCGGATAGCTGTACCTAAGCGATAGACGGCAATCATCACAAGTGTGAAGAACACCTTCTTTCGAAGATCCTCGACCTTGAAGATATTCTTCATGTTTGAAAACACGAGTTGCTCCTTGTTGCCAAATAAATATCAGCGATTTGTGAACTGGTTTCCCTTAGCGGGTGGTCGAATTGCATGAGGTAGGGACAATAATGTCACAGATCCACCAGCCGCAATAATGGCTTTCTGGGCAGATTTGGAAACAGCATGAGCAGAAACCTTGACGGCAGTTGAAATAGTTCCGCGCCCGAGGATTTTGATCAAGGTTCCTTTGTGCGCAAGTCCCTTTGCCACCATGATCTCAGGAGTTACTTCGGAAGCACCGAGCGCATCAAGCGCATCAAGATTGACGGCGTAATATTCAACTCGGAATGGGTTATTGAAGCCCTTAAGTTTTGGGACGCGTTGCTTGAGAGGCATCTGTCCACCTTCAAAACCGCGCGCCACGGTGTTGCGTGCGTATTGACCTTTGGTACCGCGACCAGCGGTTTTTCCGCCTTTTCCGCCAGTACCACGACCGACTCGTTTTGCTTTTTTAGTGCTACCTGGTGCTGGTGCAAGTTCGTCGACGCGCATGATCAGTTGTTCTCCTGTACTTCAATTAGGTGCGGGACTCGGGCAATCATTCCCCGAATCTCTGGTCTGTCTGGCAGTGTGTTGGTGTCACCGATCTTTCTTAGACCAAGCGCACGAATGGTGCCAGCAGTTTTGGGTTTAACTCCAAAGCGTGAGCGCTTAAGTGTAACGGTAATTGTTTTTTCAGCCATGTTCCGTTGCCCTCGCCTGCTGAGTCGACTTTTGACGATCTGTGTATGCCTTGAGCATTCCTTTGGGAACAAATGAGTCAGCGGCAATACCGCGACGCTTCGCCACAACATCAGGACGCTGCAGTTCTTGAAGACCAGTAATCGTGGCTCTCGCCACATTGATCGCATTTGCTGAACCGAGAGACTTTGCGAGCACGTCATGGACTCCGGCTTCTTCAAGGATGATTCGCGCGGCTCCGCCGGCGATTACGCCAGTTCCTGGTGCAGCTGGTTTGAGCAACACTCGACCTGCGCCAGCGATTCCCAAAATTGTGTGAGTGATTGTTGTTCCGGCAAGTGCCACATCGAAAAGATTTTTCTTTGCTTCTTCGGTACCTTTTTGAATCGCCAGGGGAACTTCCTTTGCCTTGCCATACCCCAGACCAACCCGACCATTTCCATCACCGACTACAACGAGCGCTGTGAATGAAAATCGGCGACCGCCCTTGACAACCTTGGCCACACGGTTGATATGAATGACGCGAGACTCGCGCAATGCGCCAGGTTCTGGTGCTGTATTTACCGCTTTTGAATAGTTACTCATTAGAACTCCAGTCCTGCTTCACGAGCGGCTTGAGCCGCAACTGCAACACGACCGTGGTACAGGTATCCACCTCGGTCAAAAACGACCGTAGTGATTCCGGCTGCCTTGGCACGTGCCGCTACTAGTTGACCAACCTTGCCTGCCGCTACCGAAGTTGCGCCGCTCTCAGAACGCAGACCACTCTCTACTGACGATGCGGCAACAAGAGTACAACGCGCATCGTCGTCAATAAGTTGCATGCTGAAATGCTTGTTCGTGCGGTGGACTGCTAAACGGGGACGCAAAGCTGTGCCATGGATTTTTTTGCGCACACGACTGTGGCGACGTAGGCGACCTTCGCGACGATTCTTTGCAATGTTTCCCATAATGTTTCCTTGTTACCGAGTTCCTTGTTACCGAGTTACTTCTTGCCGGTCTTGCCGGCCTTGCGGACGACTCGCTCATTCAGATAACGCACACCTTTGCCTTTGTAAGGCTCTGGTTTGCGGATGGAGCGAATATCTGCTGCGACCTGACCAACAAGTTCTTTGTCGATTCCTTTGACAATTACTTTGGTCTGAGCCGGAATATCAAATGAGATACCTGCGGGTGCTGGCACGATCACTGGATGAGAGAAACCAAGAGCCAAACGGAGGTTTTTCCCTTGCGCTTCTGCTCGGTAACCAACACCAACGATTTCAAGTTCTTTGCTGAACCCAACCGTCACACCAAGAACCATATTGTTGACAAGTGTTCGCATCAGACCGTGCAGCGAACGCTCGATACGACTGTCTCCAGCACGCGCCAAGGTAATGGTTGAACCATCTTGAGTGACAGTGATTTCCACCGGAATACTACGGTGGAGCGATCCCTTTGGTCCCTTGACAGTAATGTCAGCACCAGCGATGCTGACATCAACGCCTGCTGGCACTGTGATAGGTGAGTTTCCGATACGAGACATAGTTACTGGCCTTTCTGATTCACCACACGAAACACAGGACTTCGCCGCCGACCTTGCGCTTGCGCGCTTCACGATCGGTCATCAGACCTTGACTTGTTGATAGGACCGCAACACCAAGACCTCCAAAGACACGTGGAACGGTTTTTGAGTCACGATAGACACGCAGACCAGGAGTGGAGATGCGCTTTAGACCCGAAATCGTGCGGTGACGGTTGTCGGTGTATTTCATTTGCACTGCAAGTTGTTCGCCTGGTCCTTTTGTTGAAGGAGCCACCGTATAGCCAACGATGTACCCTTCGGACTTGAGAATTTTTGCAAGAGCGACTTTTTGTTTGGAGGATGGCATCACCACTTCATCATGCAAAGCCACATTGGCATTGCGGATTCGGGTGAGCATGTCAGCGATTGGATCGGTCATCATAATGTTTTACCTACCAGCTCGCCTTGGTGATACCGGGGACTTCGCCGGCATGAGCCAACTCACGAAAGCACAGGCGACACAGACCAAATTTTTTCAAGACCGAACGGGCACGCCCACAACGTTTGCAACGCGTGTAACCACGCACCTTGAACTTGGGCTTTGTGTTTGCTTTATTGATTAGTGATTTCTTTGCCATGGTTCTTCCTTGCCTGCCTACTTCTTCTTGCCGCCGCGTTGACCGGGACGAGCTGGACGCTTAGCTTTCGCTGGTGGTCCGCCCGTCTCGTTGCCACGCTTGAAGGGGAAACCAAATGCATCGAGCAATGCCTTGCCCTGCACATTGGTTTTTGCTGTTGTAACAATCGTTATGTCCATGCCCCGTGGGGCATCAATTTTGTCAAAGTCAACTTCCGGGAACACTGTTTGCTCGGCGAGCCCGAAGGTGTAATTGCCGTGACCATCCCAAGAGTTGGCAGGCAGTCCACGGAAGTCACGAATACGAGGAATAGCAACCGACAACAAACGGTCAAAAAACTCCCACATCCGATCTCCGCGCAGTGTGACTTTGCATCCGATTGCTTGGTTCTCGCGCAGCTTAAAGTTGGCGATGGCGTCGCGCGACTTCGTCACAACTGGCTTTTGACCAGAAATACGAGTGAGGTCGGCGACTGCACCCTCTAGCAACGACGGCTGTTGAGTTGCTCGCCCAACTCCCATGTTGATAACAACCTTTGACAGAGTAGGCACTTGCATGATGTTGCTCAACCCCAGCTGAACCAGCAAGGCCTGACGAATCTCAGTGTTATAACGCTCTTTCAAGCGCGGCGCAGTAGTTGTTGTCGTCATCAGATTTCCTTTCCGGTCTTTTTGGCGATACGCACCTTGGTGCCATCTTCATTAATCCTGTAACCAACACGGGTTGGTTCGCCGCTATGAACAAGCACGACATTGGACGCATCAATTGGTAGGTCAGTTTCAATTCGACCAGCAGGTTGCTTGGCGCTGCGCGCCTTGAGATGGCGGGTAACTCGATTTACACCCAAAACCACCACTTTGTTGTCTTTTGTGTGCACCGAGAGGATTTCTCCGACTTTTCCTTTGTCTTTTCCGGACAACACTTTTACTTGATCGCCTTTACGTAACTTCATGTCAGAGCACCTCCGGAGCGAGCGAAACGATTCGCATAAATTTTTTGTCACGAAGTTCACGGCCAACTGGTCCAAAAATTCGGGTACCACGTGGGGTGAGGTCTTCTTTGATTAGAACAGCAGCATTTTCGTCAAAACGAATGTAGGAACCATCCGAGCGGCGCTTTTCCTTTTTGACGCGAACGACCACACAGCGCACGACCTCACCTTTTTTAACGCCTGCACCTGGAATAGCATCTTTTACTGTTCCAATGAAAACATCACCGATGGACGCATAACGACGACGAGTTCCGCCCAGGACCTTAATGACAAGGACCTCTTTGGCTCCGCTATTGTCGGCCACGCGTAGACGAGACTCTTGCTGAATCACTTTGCACGCTCCATTATTTCGATTACGCGCCAACGCTTTGACTTTGACAACGGGCGAGTCTCCATGACGCGAACTCGGTCGCCTACTTGAGCATCATTGGCTTCGTCATGGGCGTATAATTTTTTTGTACGCATCACGAACTTTGAGTACTTCGGGTGGGGCACGCGTTCGATGATGGCGATGACGACTGTTTTGTCCATTTTGCTGGACACGACGACTCCTTCGCGAACCTTGCGAGCACTGCGGCCTGTGCCTGTTTCTTGACTCATTGGATTACTCACTTTCCGGTCTTTTCAGCGGCAGCAATTTCTTGCTGTCGGATAAGCGTATTTATGCGAGCGATTTGACGTCGCACCTTACGCAACTCTGAATGGTCCTCGAGTTGACCCGTTGCGCTGCGGAACCTCAGATTGAGCGCCTCTTGTTTGGAGGCGCGCAACTCCGCAACAAGTGCCACGAGATCCATGTCTCGGAGATCAGAAATTGATTGTGTCATCTTGTGTCTGCCTTGTTCTTAGATGGGGTCATGGCGTGAGACCACGCGAGCCTTGATGGGGAGTTTTTGCACAGCACGATCAAGTGCTTTGCGCGCAACATCTTCTGATGGATAGGACAACTCAAACAAGATGCGTCCAGGCTTGACTACTGCGACCCAGAATTCAGGGTTGCCTTTGCCTGATCCCATGCGAGTCTCTGCAGGCTTCTTGGTAACGGGCTTGTCCGGATAAATGTTGATCCATACTTTTCCACCACGCTTGATATGACGAGTCATCGCCACACGAGCAGCTTCAATTTGACGAGCGGAAAGCCAACCAGGTTCGAGAGCTTGAATACCAAATTCACCAAAGGCCAACTCGTTTCCACCTTTTGATATTCCGGTCATGCGACCACGATGATGCTTGCGGTGCTTAATTTTTCGAGGCATCAACATGATTAATCCTCTCCACGCAGTTTGGGTGTCTGATGAGATTCATGGAGACGCTTCTCGATCAGTTCTTCTTCTTCCAAGAGGCGTTCAAATTCAGGGTCGGCCTCAGTGACCAACGGAGTCACGACCTCATCAGCGAGTTCTTTTTGCATTCGGGGACCACCAGAAGAAACCACGCGACGCACTTCTGTTTGCGACTGACCAGAAGTTTCACCCACGGCCATTGCTGCTTCTTGGGTGATCTTGTCCTGTGACAGGCTCTTGTACGGAAGTATGTCTCCCTTGTAGATCCAGACTTTGACACCGACGCGTCCCGAACTTGTTGCCGCTTCGCGGAATCCGTAGTCAATGTCTGCACGCAGAGTGTGAAGTGGCACGCGACCTTCGCGGTACCACTCTGTTCGACTCATTTCAGCACCACCCAAACGACCAGAACACTGCACCCGAATACCAAGAGCACCATATTTTTGCGCATTTTGCACAGCCCGCTTCATGGCACGACGGAAAGCAATGCGATTGAGCAGCTGATCTGCCACACCCTGCGCGATGAGAGCCGCGTCAAGTTCTGCCTGTTTGATCTCGACAATGTTGAGTTGCAATTTGTTGTTTCCGGTGATTTTTGCAAGTCCGATGCGGAGTTCATCTGCCTTGGCGCCCTTACGACCGATCACGATTCCGGGGCGTGCAGTGTGCACATCAATCCGCAACTTGTCACTTGTCCGCTCAATTTCAACACGACTCACGGCCGCGTCATCGAGCGTGGCCATGAGGTACTCACGAATTTTCCAGTCCTCCGTGAGGTAGTCCTTGTACTTGCGCTCGCTAAACCAACGGCTCTTCCAGTCGGTGGTGATTCCGAGTCGGAATCCGTAAGGATTTATCTTTTGACCCATCACTTCTCCATTTCGTCTGTTGTGACGTCAAGAGTGGTGTTCTCCTCGTCCGCTTCGATTGCAACAATTGGCGCTGGATCAGCAGATGACGACACCTTTTCTGGGGAGCGCTTGCGAGAGCCTTCAACACGAGCACGGCGGCTTGAAAGCGCTGAACCGCGTGCACTCGACTTGACATCGCGTGCCGCAAGTTTTTCATCACCCATTCGGGCAACGACGATTGTGATGTGCGACGAGCGCTTCAGAATCGGACCAGCACGACCTTTGGCCCGTGGTCTGAATCGCTTCATCGTTGGACCCTCGTCAGCAAAACAAGCCTTCACAAAAAGATCATCCGCGTCTTGACCGTCATTGTTGACGGCATTGGCAACCGCAGATGCCAGCAACTTTCTCACAACTCGCGCAGCCTCACGGTCGGTGAACTGCAAGATTTCATCAGCACGCCGCACATCCTGATCACGAATAAGATTCAAGACCACGCGCACTTTGGACGCAGAGCCACGAACGAATCGTGCACTTGCCTTGGTGCCACTTCTGGTACCGGCTTTGTTATTTGCTTCATTCAGCTTTGGACCAGTCATGGCTATTTCTTCACAGTCTTTTCGTGTCCGGAGTGAAATTTAAATGTTCGTGTTGGGGCAAACTCCCCCAGTTTGTGGCCAACCATGGACTCGGTGACATAAACGGGCACGTGCTTGCGTCCGTCATGGATGGCAAAAGTGTGACCTACCATGTCAGGGATAACAGTGGATCGCCTGGACCAGGTCTTGATGACCTTACGATCACCCGCTGCGTTTGCGGCATCAACTTTTTTCATCAAGTGATCGTCCACGAACGCACCTTTTTTCAAACTGCGGGACATAAATTACCTCCGACCCTTACTGGTGCGACGACGACGAACGAGAAGTGATTGTGAGGGCTTGTTCTTGTCGCGTGTGCGACCCTCTGGTTTGCCCCAAGGTGAAACAGCTGGACGACCGCCGGAAGTTTTCCCTTCTCCACCGCCGAGCGGGTGATCGACTGGGTTCATAGCAACACCGCGAGTCTGTGGGCGCACACCCTTCCAGCGGTTACGACCTGCTTTACCGATCTTGATGAGTTCATGCTCGGCGTTACCGACTTCACCAACAGTTGCGCGACAGTCCAACAAGACGCGACGCATTTCTGTTGATGGCATTCGCAATGTTGCGAAATCACCGTCTTTGGCCACCAACTGCACCGCAGTTCCGGCAGACCGAGCCATTTTCCCTCCCTGTCCTGGGCGAAGCTCAACATTGTGCACTGTTGTCCCGACAGGGATGTAACGCAACGAGAGTGCATTTCCTGGCTTGATATCGGCGCCTTGACCACTTTCGACACGATGTCCTACTTCAAGACCTTTGGGCGCAAGAATATATGCCTTGGTTCCGTCCTCATAATGCAAAAGTGCAATGCGACATGTGCGGTTGGGGTCGTATTCGATGGCTGCAACTTTGGCCGTTACGCCATCTTTGATGCGCTTGAAGTCGATGATTCGGTACTGGCGCTTGTGCGCTCCACCACGGTGACGCGCAGTCTTGCGACCGTATGAGTTGCGACCACCAGTGTTTTTAATTGGTGCAAGCAAAGTTTTTTCAGGAGTGGACTTAGTGATTTCACTGAAGTCAGAGACCGTCTGAAAACGGCGACCTGGACTAGTGGGTTTGCGTTTGCGAATAGCCATGATTTGCTCAGCTTTCAAACAGCGAGATTTTGTCTCCCGCTGCGAGGGTCACGATGGCGCGCTTTGTGCTTGGACGCTTGCCAATACGGTTGGTGTTGCGTGTCCGCTGAAGTTTTCCTTTGCGGTTCACGGTGTTTACTCTCAGAACTTTGACACCCCAAATTGCTTCAATGGCATCGTGAATTTCTGGCTTCGTTGCATCAGGGTGCACCTGAAACGTGTAGACGTCACTTTCCATGAGGCTGTAGCTCTTTTCAGATACAACTGGGGACAAGATGATGTCGCGTGGATCTTTCATTTGTCACCCTCCTTGGCCGTTGGCAGGCTTGCTTGAGTGAATACAAGCCAATCGTTGCAGAGCACGTCATAGGCATTCAGCTCTGCAATACTGACAATTTGAACATCAACGACGTTGCGCAAACTCTTTGCCACCGCATCATCTTGGGGAGTCAGAACAACAAGCACTTTGCCCTCAATTCCGATTGCCTTCAGAGCCGTGATGGCACTCTTGGTGCTTGGCGTATCAATGTTCCAAGAATCAAGAACCACAATACGTCCGGCAAGATTGCGATCTGACAGTGCAGACCGCAAGGCCAAACGGACCATCTTGCGAGGGGTTCGTTGGCTGTACTTACGCGGACGCGGACCAAGAGCAATGCCGCCACCCGTGTAATGAGGCGCGCGGGTAGAACCCTGTCGGGCACCACCAGTTCCTTTTTGGCTAAATGGTTTCTTGCCACCACCTGAGACCTCGGCACGTGTCTTTGTGCTCTGAGTTCCAGCCCTGCGGTGCGCCAATTGTGCGGTAACAACCTGGTGCATCACCGGAACATTTGGCTGGATTGAAAAAAGTTCGTCAGATAGCTCGACTGTGCCGGATTTCTTTCCAGAAGTATTTGTTATAGGTACTGAGGTCATATTCAGTTTGCCTTCACTGCGTTACGAACGATGACAACGCCACCGTTGGGTCCGGGCACTGCACCGCGCACCAACAACAAGCCGCGCTCAAGATCGGCCTGCACGACAACAAGGTTGAGCGTGGTCACTTGGTCGTGTCCCATATGCCCGGCCATCCGCAAACCTTTGAGAACACGACCCGGAAATGAACATGATCCGATTGAACCAGGAGCACGATGATGCTTGTGATTACCGTGACTGGCCCCTTGTCCGCTGAAATTGTGGCGCTTCATTCCACCAGCAAAACCTTTACCGCGACTGACCGCAGTGACATCAACTTTTTCTCCAGCAGTCAACGTATCAACACAAATTTCTTTACCGACTTCAAATCCATCAACAGAGTCAAGACGCAATTCAACAAGACGACGACCAGCTTGCACACCAGCCTTGGCGAAGTGTCCGGCCTCTGGCTTATTTAGTTTGCTGGCATCCTGGTTGCCAAAAGTCACTTGAACAGCGTTGTAGCCGTCTCGCTCAGTTGTTTTGACCTGAACAATTCGCGCAGGGTCGACACGCAACACGGTGACGGGGATGATGCGCTGATCATCTCCCCAAATCTGTGTCATGCCGACCTTTTCGCCGACGATCGCTCTTTGTGCCATTTGGCAACCTTTTTCTCTTGTGTTAAAAATTTGCTTACTTCATGCAAATGCTCCGCACGACTATGTCGGCGGAGCACCTAGATGGGTTGTGCCATGCGGTTCCACCGAGGCGGCCTACACAGACGTCGATTGTTTGGACCAAACGACGGTCATACTCTTGAGCGAGGGCGAACCCCCATTCAGGAAACCAAAACCCTATCGGCAGAACTTGGTTATTTGGCGGGGCGATCGCCCTTATTCCAAAAGTCTTTCAGGACGGGAATCTAGCCCGCAGCCAGTCCACCACGACCTCAATAGCTTTTTGCCGATGGCCCTCAAGGTAGTGCGGCGCACCTTTCATCTCGTGATATGTAATGTCGGCTGCTCCCGCATTGGCGACTATTTCCTTGGCTTGCCAGACCCGAATCTCCGTATCAGCGGTCGGATGCACCAAAATCGTCGGCACCCTGACTTGGGGCATCGTGGAAGCCAACTTGGCATGGCTTGACAGCCCCGACCAGGTGCTCAGCCATCCCCGATTAGTCATGGTTCGGGCCAGCCCACCTCGACCATAATTGGCCTCAAAAGGGTCAGGAAATGCAAAAAGACTTCCCATTGGACGATCATCAGGGTCAATTGTCAAGTCCAAATAGGCTGGATCAGCCAAAGTCCGATAAATCGTCAGATACTTGGTGAACACTCGACGGGCTCGCAAATCCCTCCAAAGTTCCAGGTTTTTAACTTTATCTATCCCGACTAACGCCAATCCAGCGGCCTCGGCGTCAGTCAAAGATTTTTGCGCGACTTCATCAATGCGCGCCACCCGAGCCACTTGCGCCGCCCGATAAAGAGCAAGCCACTTTGGGTCATAATTGCTGCGCTCTGGCCAAGGGCGCCAACCGTTATCGGGGTTGTACATATCTAGTTCAGGGTTGCGACTGAACGGGTCGTCCTCGTCCGCCACGGACGGGTCGATTACCTGCAACATAAAAACCCCTTCACCTGGATGTGCTGCCATTCCAATCCAGCCGTCACCAATTCCGAGTTGTGCATTGGCCATTGCCATCAGCGAACCGCCCCCTGAGTTGCCAAGCAACACAACCGCTTCGGCGCCACGTCGCATCACCTCGTCAAATGCCGTCTTTACATCGATGATGCAGTTTTCATGCAAACAATCTGTGTCGTTGTTGATGTAGCGGGTAGAAAATCCCAAAACCGCATACCCTGCTGCTGCCAATAAAGGACAGGCGTAGTGCACACTGAAATCACCACGCGGATGCGTCAAAATAATTGCTGTCTTCCATTTTTGACCACGTGGAGGTGTCCACAAAAGTCCACGAACAAGTGCACCATCGGGTGAAATCAATCTGATTGACTCTCGTGGAATCTCTACACCTGGCTCATCCTCAGGCAACGGCCAATACCCAAGACCAAATGGTCGACTTCCGCCGAGGTGGACATCAAGATCTTGCATATAAAGACCTTACGCTTTTGCCATGCATGTTGTGACAATGCACGTTGTTCAGCCTGTTTGAAAAAACTACTAGTTGCCCTTGCGAACAACTAATTTTGCCGTCAGCACCAGTCGTGCGCCTTTGCGCAGCACACTGATGGTGATCTCATCGCCCGGAATCGCGTCGCGAACAATCGCAATCAATGAACCCTGACCTGTAATTGGCTGATCATTGACCTCGAGAACAATGTCATCAACTCTGAGTCCAGCTTTTTCTGCCGGAGAATCAGGAGCAATTTGGGACACCAGTGCCCCTTGTCCGCCATCACTGCGATCAGAAAGTCCAACCCCTAAGTACCCTTCCGAACGTGATGAGCCACTCGCTTGTTTGCGCAGCACTGGCACGATGCGAAGTACTTCGCCAACCGAAATAGCAAACCCGATATTGTTTGCTGCCGTTGACGAGTCTCCACGAGCAACTGCTGTATTTATCCCAATCACCTGACCACTCATGTTGATGAGCGGACCGCCCGAGTTGCCAGACGAAATCGCCGCATCGGTTTGAATCAGAGCATTCAGGGCGCCATTTTCAACCGTAAGAGTGCGATTGAGGGCCGAGACAATTCCAGATGTCACACTTGGCCCTCCGTCTAAATCAAGTGCATACCCAACCGCAACAACCTGGTCTCCGACCAAAATACTCAGAGGGTCTGCAAGAGTCGCAGCAGTCAGCCCAGTTGCCTTGCGCAACTTGATGAGTCCTAGATCGTTGCCAGGATCGGTGCCGAGCACGTCAGCAATGCGTGGTTCAGTTTCGCCGCCGAGCCGCACACGCACAGTAGATGCGCCTTCGATCACGTGATTGTTAGTAAGAATTTCACCATCACTACTCAGGATTACCCCTGAGCCTACTGATTGACCTGAATCACTTACAGAATCAACAGTCACCACACTTGGAGCAATTACATTTGCTGCTTTGGCGATACTTGACGCACCAACTGACACTTCACTCACCGGAGGAGCAGTGACTAGTGGTCCACCTGATGATGTGTTTTCATCTTGGGAATATTGCCCCCCTAAGAAACCAGCTGATCCTGCCACCGCCAAAACAATCACAAAAGAAACCAACTGTGCCGCAAGGCTGCGAGCGCGCCGCTTGTTAGATGGAAGCTGTGGTGGCTGATTGATCCAATGCGCGTCATTCATGATTGAAGTTTTATCACGATGATCAACAAAAAACAGAAATCAGGGTAAGAATACTTTAAAAATTATCCCTGAATCTTTATTTCAATATCCACACCTGCAGGCAGTTCAATTCTCTGAAGTGAATCAATCGTCTTGGCATTGGGCTCAATGATGTCAATAAGGCGTTTATGAATGCGCATCTCAAAGTGTTCACGGGAGTCTTTGTCAACGTGAGGACCCCGAACAACCGTGAAACGGTGCTTGTCGGTTGGCAATGGAATAGGGCCAATGATTTTACAATCAGTGCGTCCGACTGTTTCGACAATCTTTCGGGTGGATTGATCAATGATGACGTGATCAAATGCTTTGAGGCGGATGCGGATACTACTTTTTGGCATTATTTCGTCCTATCACTTAAGAATCTTGGTCACGCGACCAGCACCCACGGTGCGACCACCCTCGCGGATGGCAAAGCGCAAGCCCTCGTCCATCGCAATTGGCTTGCCCAATTCCACTGTCATCATGACATTGTCTCCAGGCATCAC
>SXUP01000015.1 GCA_005790505.1 Actinomycetota bacterium | reverse complement strand
TCGGCTGCTTCGGCAAGTGCTTCGGCAAGTGCTGGATGAACAAGCAGACTCTCTTCTATATCGGTTACTTTGAGATTGGCCGTGATTGCGAGCGCAACGATACTTATCAATTCCGCTGCGTGTCGGCCAACGATGGAGCCACCTAGTACCACTCCTGTTGCCGGGTCACTAATGATTTTCACGAAACCTCTCGTGTCATTATTGATTAGTGCCTTGGCTGTAATTGCAAACGGAACTTTCGTTACCCTGATTTTGCGACCAATCGAAAAAGCCTCCGCTTCGGCCAGCCCAACATCTGCTATCTCTGGTTCGGTGAAAATAGCTGACGCTGCTTTGTCGTAGTCCAAATGACGATGAACCCCCTTTGGTCCCTCAATCACTTGCTCTGCTACTTTTCTTCCCTGCATCGAGGCCACTGATGACAAAGGCAATTTGCCGCTCACATCTCCCGCCGCAAAAATATGGTCAATATTTGTCTGACAATGGCGATTGATATTGATGTACCCACGATCATCGAGTTGTACACCTGCGCTCTCAAGTCCTAAGCCTTCGAGATTTGGCACGGATCCAATCGCCAAAACTGCATGACTCGCAGCGACAGATCGTCCATCGTCGCATCTGACTACGACACCATCCTCGGTGCGATCAATTCCTACTGCACGGGCGCCTTTTAGCAATCTGACCCCTCGTGTCAAAAAATTATCTTCCAAAACGGCAGCGACTTCAGGATCCTTGCCGGGAAGCACCTGTTGACGACTGACAATCAAACTCACTTCGGCGCCAAACGACGAAAACATATGCACAAACTCCACACCCGTCACGCCCGAGCCGATCACGGCGATACTGGTCGGAAATATTTTGGGTGGATAGCAATCGCGAGTGGTCAGAATTCGCTCGCCGTCAGGCACACACCAATCTGGAATACGCGGACGAGAACCAGTCGCAATCAAGATTGCGTCAGCAACAAATTCCCGATGCACACCGTTTGTTTCGACAATTATCTCGTGAGCACCGACCAACGATGCTGCACCACGCACGATCTGCACGCCCTGACTCAGAAGCAGTTGAGTTATGTCACTTGACAGATGATCTTTGATCATCTCAATTCGCGACGTCAATGCCCCAACATCTACTTCTGTGTCGCGCTCCTCAAGCCCCATCCCAGTTAGCCGCCGAGTAAAGCTCATTGCTCCGCCGGTAGCAATCATCGTCTTGGACGGGATGCAATCTAAAAGATGTGCCGACCCACCCACGATGTCACGTTCGATCAAAGTGACATCAGCCCCCAGGCGGGCGGCTTGGCTGGCTGCGGTATTTCCTGCAGGCCCAGCGCCAATAATGACGAATTTTTTTGCCACGAAAGCAGACTATCGGTGAACAGGTCAGGGACTGTGGTGACATTACTGCATCATCATTAACGCTTCATCACTGCGTTGGTCTGGGCACTACGGTAGAGACATTGTGAATGACGAAACTGACGACCAAACATCTGGTGGCCTCGAACTAGAAAGAACTAGGCGTCTGCGCCAAATCGATGATCTCCGAAGGCACGGAACAAACCCGTACCCCTATCGCTTTGATCGAACTCACTCTCTTTTGGAGGTCAGAGCGTCCCATGGACACCTTGATGCGGGGTCTGAAACAGATGCCATCGTTAGCGTGGCGGGTCGCATCATGCTGATGAGAGATCAAGGCAAGTTACTCTTCATCACGCTGCAGGATCGAACAGACGAGATCCAACTTTTCGTTTCCAAGTCCGTAATTGGTGATATGGCATTTGAAACAATGACCACTCTCGATCTCGGCGACTGGCTCGGTGTCACGGGCAACATCATGACGACTCGCAAGGGTGAATTGTCAGTCAAAGTGTCCGTTGCTCAACTACTCGCCAAGGCAGTGCGCCCAATGCCCGACAAATGGCACGGACTCACCGATACAGATATTCGCTATCGACAACGTTATGCGGACCTCATTGGAAACGAAGACGCTCGTCGAGTGTTTGCTATACGGCACGAAATCATCGCAAGTTTTCGTCGCACCTTGAATGCTCAAGGCTTCATTGAAGTAGAGACGCCCGTGTTGCATGTTGAAGCAGGCGGAGCCCACGCCCGCCCTTTCGTGACTCATCACAATGCCCTTGACACGAAGTTATATTTGCGAATTGCTCTTGAACTCCATCTCAAGCGACTCATAGTTGGCGGCATGGAGCGCGTTTATGAGATTGGTCGTGTTTTTCGCAATGAAGGAATCTCGACACGCCATAATCCCGAATTCACAATGATGGAGTTGTACCAAGCTTTCGGTGACTACAGCGAGGTCATGGCTTTGGCGGAGCACCTCATTGTCACCGCCGCAACCGAGGCAACTGGTTCTACTTTGGTAGACATTGATGGCATCGAAGTAGACCTCGCAAAGCCATGGCGTCGTGTTCGAATGATTGATTTAATTGAAGAGGCAACGGGTGTTTCCGTGCATCCATCTCATCCGCGCCAAAATTTAGTGGATCTCGCCACTAAACATGGCATCACCGTTGATTCTCATTGGGGCACCGGAAAAATCATAGAAGGACTCTTTGAGGCAACCGCCGAAGCAAAACTGCGGGAGCCGACATTTGTTACTGGACATCCAGTAGAAATCAGTCCCCTCGCCCGCGTCGATCGCAATGATCCGTTTCTAACGGAACGATTTGAATTGTTTGTTGGCGGACGTGAACTTGCCAATGGATACAGCGAACTAAACGACCCGATTGAACAGCGTGCCCGCTTTGAAGAAGAACAAAACGCCAAAGACGCAGGCAATCTGGAGGCCGGTACGGTCGATGAAGATTACCTGCGGGCACTTGAATTTGGAATGCCCCCTACTGGGGGACTCGGCATTGGCATGGACCGCATCACGATGTTGCTTGCACGAGCACAGTCAATTCGTGATGTAATTTTATTCCCCACCCTGCGACCGGAGGATTTTGGATCATGAGCACAGCATGGGGCGTCGGAATCGCCACGGTTGATGTCACGGGTGAAATCCTTGACGTTCGATTTCGTTCGCTTGGTCTTGGCGAGCGACCTGCCGACCTGCCGACCTACGCTCCGAGTGTTGACTCGGACCCCGCTCGTGGGGTGGCGTTGCGACCCATCAATATTTCAATTGACACAAGCACTGCGCCGACAGATGCCCCAGATGTTTACTTGCGACTGCATTTGCTGTCGCATCGATTGGCGCAACCCCGCACCCTGAATTTAGATGGCGCCTTTGGAGTCTTGCAAAATGTTGCATGGACGTCACGCGGACCAGTCGCCCTCGCATCACTTGAAAGTGTGATGTGGAATTTTGCCCAACAGGGTGAGCCCATTGTGGTCAACGGTGTCGATAAATTTCCACGGATGACTGACTACGTGGTGCCAAGTGGTGTGCGCATTGCTGACGCCAGCCGAGTGCGACTTGGTGCCCACCTTGCCGCCGGCACGACGGTAATGCACGAAGGTTTCTGCAACTTCAATGCAGGGACCCTTGGGACTTCCATGGTTGAAGGTCGCATTTCTTCGGGGGTGATTGTCGGAGATGGTTCTGACATCGGCGGTGGTGCTTCAATCATGGGCACTTTGTCTGGCGGCGGCAAAGAGGTTGTCACCGTTGGAGAACGGTGCTTGCTTGGCGCCAACAGCGGCATCGGCATAAGTCTGGGCGATGATTGCATCGTTGAGGCAGGACTTTATGTCACGGGCGGAACACTTGTCACGGACCCAGACGGAACCGTCAGCAAAGCTCGCGTCTTGTCTGGTGCATCTGGTTTGCTGTTCCGACGCAACAGTATTTCAGGAGCTGTCGAAGTTGTAGCTCGCACCGGATCATGGGGCGGGCTCAATTCGGTTCTCCACAAGAATTGATTGACAAAAAATGATTGACTATTTGGAACTTATAAAATTGATGAGTGAACGACGCTCAAATATTTTAATTGATGCTCAAGTTCCCGTGGAGATGGCTGACATTACCTCACTCTGTGACGCCGCAATGCTGGCACCAAATCACAAACGGACGTGGCCATTGCGACTTGCCGTTGTGCAAGGTGATGCGCGCTCTCAACTTGGAGAACTCATTGCTGACATCATGGCTTCGCAGGGTGATGACCCATCCAAGGTCCTGAGAACTCGTACAAAATATCTTCGGGCCCCAGTTGTGATTGTTCTCGGTGCACGCGATGGAGATTCTGGTCAGCGATCACGGGAAAATCGTTACGCCGTTGCCGCCGGTGCACAAAATATGTTGCTGATTGCCCAAGCACTTGGGCTGGCAATGCTGTGGAGCTCCCCTGCGACCGGGGCCAACGATGCAATTTCAGACTTCTGCGATTTTGAGCATCACACCGAAATTTTGGGGCTGATGTATCTGGGGCATGCATCCAGCGCTGCTCCAGATGTGCCACGACCTCCCACCCCCGTCACCTGGGTGACATAGTTTTTGGCCAGTTGGTCAGCGTCCTGGCTGAAAAGTTCCAAATACTTCGCGTAGTGCATCGCTCACTTCGCCCAGCGAGGCGTGCGCCCGCAGTGCCTCTTTCATTGGATACAAGAGGTTTGCCGTACCTCTGGCACATTCCCTCAGGTCATCAAGTCTGGCCTTGACCTCGGCTTGATTTCGGTTCGCTTTAAATGCTTTCAAGCGCGCTACCTGACCAATTTCTAACTGCGGGTCAGTTGGAAACACCGTTGGATCTGACTCAACGTCAACCGTGAAACTATTGACTCCAACGATTGTTCGTTCTTTGTCGTCAATGGACTTGGTGTACTCATAGGCAGCTTGATCAATTTCATCCATCTGGAAGCCGGCCTCAATCGCTTCAACAGCACCCCCCATCTCATCAATTCGCTTGATGTATTCCCATGCCAATTTTTCGACCTCATCTGTGAGGGACTCAACAAAGTACGAACCAGCAAGCGGGTCTGGAGTATCAACGACTCCACTTTCGTAACCAATAATTTGTTGCGTTCGCAGAGCGATTCTGGCCGCTTGTTCAGTCGGGAGACCAAGCGCCTCATCAAAACCGTTGGTGTGCAAACTCTGCGTACCGCCCATTACTGCAGCGAGTGCCTGCACGCTGACACGAACAACGTTGTTGAGAGGCTGTTGGGCTGTCAGCGTACTGCCACCCGTCTGGGTGTGAAACCGTAATAA
Organism: Actinomycetota bacterium; assembly: GCA_005790505.1. Taxonomy (GTDB): domain Bacteria; phylum Actinomycetota; class Acidimicrobiia; order Acidimicrobiales; family Ilumatobacteraceae; genus UBA2093. The sequence continues at coordinate 21,828 of SXUP01000015.1, read as the reverse complement.
TTTACTGGACTCTTTTTTTGCCCCAAAACGCTCCGTCATAATCTTGTACCACATCCGACGACTAGCTCGAAACTTGGCAACTTCTTCAAAAAAGTTGTTATGGCCGTTCCAAAAAAAGGAAAGACGAGGTGCAAAGTCGTCAACATCTAGACCGGCGTCAATTGCTGCCTGCACATAGGCGATTGCATTCGCCAATGTAAATGCAATTTCTTGAACGGCGGTACTCCCCGCTTCGCGGATGTGGTAACCAGAAATGGAAATCGTGTTCCACTTGGGAATATTGTCAGAGCAATAAGCAAAAATATCGGTGATAATGCGCATTGATTGTCGGGGGGGATACACATAAGTTCCGCGGGCTATGTATTCCTTGAGCAGATCGTTTTGTATAGTGCCGGTGATTGCCTTGGCAGAGACACCTTGTTCTTCTGCGACCAATTCATACATCAGCAACAAGATTGCGGCTGTGGAGTTAATTGTCATTGACGTCGTTACTTTGTCTAGCGGCAAGTCTGCCAACAACAATTTCATGTCATCAATTGAGTCAATAGCGACTCCTACCTTGCCGACTTCCCCCTCTGCTCGTGGGTGATCGCTGTCGTAGCCCATCTGTGTGGGAAGGTCAAAGGCGCATGAGAGACCTGTTTGCCCTGCCTCAAGCAAAAACTTGAACCGCTGATTAGTGGACTCCGCCGAGCCGAATCCTGCATATTGACGCATTGTCCATAATTTGCCGCGATACATCGTCGGATACACCCCACGGGTGTAAGGAGCCGTGCCGGGCATTCCGAGTTTTTCTTGGGCACTCCAACCGACGAGTGAATCTTGCGTGTACAGGGGGGCAATTGATATTCCCGAATCAGTGCGCTTGTCTTCATCAGCCATATCTACAGCGTAAGACTCAATCAGCCGCTCTACCCAAGTGGCACCAACATTTAGCATTTGTTGCCCCGTGACAGACCCGATTAGGGGCACTAAGGTGTTTCCATGACTATTGCCCCAGACGCACCCACGGAAACTCGTTCAATTGATGGCATCGCTCTCGTCCCAAAAGATGTCGCCATGGAACTTCCCCCCTCTTTTGCTGATGTTGCTGACGAACGAACACACCGCAAGGCAAAACTCGCTGGAGCACTTCGAATCTTTGGACGGCTCGGCTTTGGAGAGGGTGTCGCTGGGCATATAACGGTCCGCGATCCCGAGTTTCCAGACCACTTCTGGGTGAACCCATTCGGCAAGAGTTTTCGCCACATCAGTTCGAGTGATTTGATCTTGGTCAACCACGACGGCGATGTCGTATACGGCACATCTCCCGTCAATCGTGCTGCCTTTGTACTGCACGCAGCGATTCATCAGGCTCGACCAGAAGTGATTGCTGCTGCTCATGCTCATTCACCATACGGAAAATCATGGAGTTCACTTGGCCGCAAGCTTGACCCGATAACACAAGACGCATGTGCTTTTTTCGAAGATCACACGGTTATCAGCGAACAAGGCGGAGCAGTCGTGCTTGATATCGCTGCTGGAAGAGAAATCGCTTCCAAGTTTCCAAAAGGCAAAGCGGCAATTCACCAAAATCATGGATTGTTCACTGTTGGATCAACAGTTGACGAAGCAGCGTTTTGGTTCATCACAATGGAGCGTTCCTGTCAAGCACAACTAATGGCCGAGGCCGCCGGAACACCGATACTTATTTCTGACACCGCGGCTACCTATACCCGGGAAAATACGGCGCATTCCATTGCTGGCTGGTTCAATTTTCAGCCCCTTTGGCAAGAAATCTGTCACACAGATCCTCAACTATTCGAGTGACACCCCAAAGTCGTTCCACAAGTTTTTTTAATTCTGCTCCACCAGAGATTTTCTTTCTTCTCTCAGCAGCAGCGCAATATACGGGGGCTGTTGTAGCGGTCAATCTTTTTGACGAGGTAGATCCAGCAACAGTTGCACTATTTCGGGTCGTTAGTGGTGCGGTCTTTCTAATGGGCTTTTCAATTCGCTCAAATCATCCCCGATGGACTCGCCGAGATTTGATGTGGGCGGGTTTGTTCGGCGTTTCCACTGCACTCATGAACGTCTTTTTTTACTGGGGAATTGATCGGTTGCCTTTGGGCAAAAGTGTCACGATTGAATTCATTGGCCCCATCGTGGTTGCAGCAATCCGCACCAAGTCCGTGCGTAACTTTTGGGCTCTTGGTCTAGCGGCCCTGGGTGTCGTAGTTCTCGGCGGAGTCGAACTCAACAGTGAACCGCTTGGTCTTTTATTTATTTTGATTGCGTCAATCATGTGGGCGTTGTACATCGTCTTGGGATCTGTTGTTGCCCAGTCAGATCGTGGCGTTGCAGGATTAGGTGTTGGTCTACTGATTGGGTCTTTCATATTGATACCCGTGGGGGCGGGCGGTGCTGGTGTCGTGTTCACAACGCCGAATCTGCTGCTGGCCTGCATCGTGGTGGGCGCAACTTCAAGCGCCCTGGGATATGGCATTGACCAAGCAGTGTTGCGGCGCATTCCAGTACGCCGATTTTCCGTGATGCTGGCGTTATTGCCTGTTACGGCGGCGATTTTTGGGATCATTTTTCTTGACCAGAACCCGAGTCTCGCCGACTTATTTGGAATGATCCTCGTTCTGGCTGGTGTTGGCATGCAAGAGCGAGATGAGTTGGATCAACACCCCGAGGTGGCTCAAACCCCCTAGCGTGTAGAGGGTATGACCCTCCGTCACGCGCGCATCACTGTTTTGCGCATCTTTGTCGTCGCTGCATTTGTCAGCACTCTTGTTTCGTTCCTGCATCGTCCAACGCCCGTCAACGCCGACACCCTTCCACCGATCGCCGTTGTTGTGCGCGGGCATGGCAACGGGCATGGTCGTGGGTTGAGCCAATACGGTGCTTTGGGATGGGCCACGACATACGGAAAAACATGGCAAGAAATTCTTGCTTTTTATTATGGGGACGATGCCAGCACGGTGTCGGTGCTTACTCCTGGCGATTCATCTCTCACGCCAACTGGAGCCATGACTGTTCGTCTCCAATCACTCGACGGGGCTCAAACTGGGGTCATCTCTGACAATGCCTCTGCATCATGGAGCGGCGCAACCGGCCTATTCGGGGCCTTGGTCGCAAGGCAGGTTGGAACAAATATTTATGATGTCTTTGCATCTAGTGCGAGTTCTTGTGCTCCCAGCAATGGAGAACTGACCGGGTTTTCCCTTGTTGGGGACAATGTTTCAGGTCCCATCACATTTGCGAGCATCAGTGGATCCCTACCTCAAGCAGTTTCTCCAACTGAACTTCTTGGATTGTGTGAGCCTCCGACCCAGAAATACAAAAGTGGTCGCGTTCGCTACTACCGCGGCACGATCTTGGCCGTCACGGACTCCAAAAATAATAAACGCACCGTCAACGTTGTTGACACCGAGTCATACCTGCGAGGCGTCGTTCCCCGCGAGTCGTCTGCAGGATGGGGTGATCTTGCCGCAGGAGCAGGGATGAACGCACTTCGGGCCCAGGCTGTGGCTGCGCGGAGTTACGCCGTATCTGAAAACCGATACACCAGCGTTGGTGGATATGCAAAGACATGCGACACGACCGACTGTCAAGTCTATGGCGGATCAGCATTGCGTGATATCGGCGGAACAACAAAAGTCATTGAGGATGCGCGCACTGACAGAGCAGTTCTAGAGACGGCCAACACAATTATCCGCAATGTAAAAGGGGCAGTTGTTCGCACTGAATACAGTTCGTCAAACGGTGGGCGCACAATTTCAAAAGGCGCTACCGACGACGGTGATCTTGCCGCCAACGCAACCTTGCAAAACTGGAGTGCAGTATTGCTGGCAGCCGACATACAAAAAAAATACCCAAGTATCGGAATTTTCACCTCGATTACCACGGCACATGACGGACTTGGCGGAGACTTTGGTGGCTATGCAACTTCTGTGACCATCACCGGAACAGCGGCCACGATCACTCGCACTCCTGGCCAATTCAGGAGTGAATTTGGTCTTAACTCATCGTGGTTTGACACCATCGCCAAGTTCGGCGCAGACTCACTTGCCGCGCCCGTGGGCAGCATGCTCGTCATCGGCGACTCCGTGACCCAAAGTCTTGTCGACGAGTTTAATTCCCTGATCACGCCTGCCTACCCGAATACCGTCATCCAAGCGTGCGCGGGGCGTGCAATGGTCGGCGCTGCATGCTTATTCACCCAAACTGCACCGAATCTGAACCTTGATGGCATAAGCGTCTTGAATGCTCTTGAGACTCCCGCAGTCGCGCTTATTGCACTGGGCTATAACGATAATTCCGCTACTTATGCAGCCAAACTTGCACAAATGATTTCTGCGCTTACAGCCAAGGGAGTGCAGCGAATGATCTTTGTCAACATGTCTGCACGCTCTACGACGCGCAATTATGCACTGGCCAATGCAGCTCTTAGTGCCGCAGCTGCTGCCAATCCAAACATCACTATCTTGGACTGGAACACCGCTAGTGCCGACGCAAGTTCAACCCGCTGGTTTGACAATTCATCTGTTTGTTGTTTTGTGCATCTATCTCGCACTGGGCAAACCGAATTTGCGCTGTTTTTGCGAACTCAACTAGATGATCTTCGTGCCCAAGGAATCCTGCCCACCACTACCGCACCCGTTGCTATTTTACCTGGTCTACCGTTAACCAAACTTGATCGCGGGACGATGGTGAAGACTCTCCAAAAAACTCTTAATACTGCGCTTCAACTTCCTAAGGACAAACAATTGCTGACAGACGGAATGTTCGGATCAAAAACAACGCGCGCTGTAAAAAATTTTCAGAGAATGAGGGGCTTGACAATCTCTGGCTCTGTGGACCGAGCGACATGGGAGGCACTTGGTCTTGCAGAAAAACCGTGGCTTGCTGCTCTTAAGGTCGGCAGCCAACATTCATCAGTAAAAACCATTCAGGCTGCTCTTGCAAAAGTGCTTAGGAAAAATATCAGTACGACCGGTGTCTACACAACCGACACACAAAAAGATGTGAAGATTTTTCAGACAAGTGTTGGACTCAAGCCCACAGGAAATGTTTCGGGCAACACATGGATGGTGCTGATGCCAACCGCTGCACTTGTTCAGACTGACTGACTGAATCTTTCTTTCCACGCCGCGTCACTGACCATCTCCGAATATTGTGCTCGGTATTCGCGCTTGAGTGTTTTATAAGTTCGGATCAGTTGCCATGTTGTGGAAATTACCTGACGTTGGAGAACCCTGACACGTTGCCAATCACGACATACAAGAAAACCTTCATCAACTCGGGGGTGTCGATACAGAATTTCCTTGTGTCGAATCGCCAGTCCAACGGCACGAACATCTATTTGAGCCACACCAACTGCACCCGCACGCATAAATCGGGGCACTAGATGTCCGCCCATCGTCGGCACCGCGAGAATGTAGCCAATCAAGCGCACTATCTTGCGACGCGGAGCAGTAAAGCCGAGAGCCTTTTGATCGTCGCTCAAAGGTGCGGCCTTTTCTTCGCTGACCTGTCGGATGTCATCGTGCAGCGCTGCATGATTAATTTTTTTCCAAGCCTCTGGTCCAGCTAAAAACTGCTGCATACCGCGCACCATGTAGTCAGCACTCGCATAGCGGTGTGAGTAGACGTTGCGAAACCCAAAACCCAAGTATCGCAAGGCCAAGTGCCACGATCTGTGCGCATCAAATACAAGCGTGTCGATGAGGGCAAAATTGCGAACTTCATAGTACAACGATGATGGATTGTTTTTTAGGGCGAAATCTGCATGCCACACCACGATTCCGTTCAGCGTCACAGTCGTCTTACCTGTATGCATCAGACCAAAGGCAACATCGTCACCACGCACAAATACTGGCAAGGGATTTTCTGTCGCCAAATGCATCGGGAAAACCGTAAACCACCATGCTGAATAATCAAATTGTTCGGGGCTCTCATCTGTCAATACAGAGGCACGTTCCCGTAGGTCGACAAAGCGGCCAAGTGCCCGTAGCGGGTAGATGGATTTGAATTTATATTTGCTTCCTGCTTCAAATTGCATCCATGGGCGTTCTTCACTGAGCATCGCACCATGGACGCACAGTTCTGGTGAAGTTGCGAACTTCAGCAGTTGCACTGTTCGCACTATCGACTCTGGCTCTAACAAGATGTCATCATCCATCAATACGACATGAGTGCTCCATGCCGCCTCACGAAATTCCATTATTCCGCGCGCAAATCCGCCAGCGCCACCCAAATTCGGGTTCGGCAATATCTGTACTGGAGCAGTTGCTGGGAGCGATGGTTGCAGATTGCGAGCATTATCAACAACGATAATTTTCAGATTGGAGGTCAGTTCCGGCACCGTCGCCTCGATGTCAACTAAACGATCAATAGTTTTCAGCACGTATTCCTGCCGGTTGAAGGTGGTGATTGCCACTCCGAGGCGCACATCGCGTTGGTATGGATCTGTTGTGCTCCAGCGACCGCTGCGCACAACGACACCTGCCTCCAATGCGGTAACACTCAAGTAAAGAAAATCTGCCGGGCAAGTGGTTATGTCTTTGCATTCAAGAGCCACGCCCGTTGTTGAGGAGTCAATTACAAATTCTCGACCATCGCCAAAGCCAATCAGTTCTATTCGGGCAGCACCCTTGATGTCGAGTGTTGCAACCACATGATGCACATCAGTCAAACCCCGCAATCGACTGATTGGCAAGACGCCAAAGGAGGTATCAAATGTGGCGCGCTGGCCAGTTCCAAGAACGAGACCGTCAACATCAAGTGCTGCTGAACCGCTACGAAAATAGAGTCCTGGCTCAGAAAAATCAGGGGCTGGAATATTGATTCGAAAAAGTAAATTCAGGTCGGACATATATCATCCTCCCATCGGATCGCTGACAAAAGATGCCATTTCTCGCCCACTCTTGCGACACGACAAAAACTCATCAGCGACCTCAAGTGCCTCTTTGATGGTGACATCCATATCCAGGTAACGATAGGTGCCCAAGCGACCCAAAAATGTCACCCCTTTGGCTGCACGCGCAGCATTTACGTATTGCAGTAATTGCTCTTTTTCTTTTACCAATCGAATCGGGTAGTACGGAATATCCTGCTCTGTACATAAGCGGCTGAACTCGCGATAGATGACAGTTGCGTCATGGGACTCCCAAGGAGCAAAGTGCTTGTGCTCCGTGATTCGGGTGTAGGCAATATCTTCGTCACAATAATTCATCACAGGACACCCCTGATAGTCACCGTCCATGACTTCTTGTTCAAAATCCAGAGTGCGATAGCCCAAGCTCCCAAAACTTCTGGAGAACCACTCGTCAATTGGGCCTGACCAAAAAATATGTTGTGACCCACCAATTGTTGCTGGGTCAACAGTGACTCCGAGTCGAACGTCAATGAGGGGGTGATCCAAGATTGCTTGCACTATGGATGTGTAACCATTTTCCGGAATCGCTTGATACGGATGATTGAAGTACGAATCCTCGTATGTGAAGCGCACCGGAAGTCTTGCCAAAATTGACGCTGGAAGTTCCTGAGGCGATACTCCCCACTGCTTTTGTGTATATCCTTTGAAAAATGCCTCATACAGTTGTCGTCCAACAAATTTCATCGCCTGATCTTCAAATGAAATCGGCGTGCCAATGCTTTTATCAGCCAGAGATGCAATGAATTCTTGGGCTTCGGTTGGAGTCAGAGTCTTTTCAAAAAACTGATTAATGGTGTGCAGGTTTACCGGTAAGGAATACACCGAGCCAGCTGATGTTGCCTTCACTCGATGGTTGTACGGCAACATTGTGCCGAAGCGATTGATGTACTGCCAAACACGTTCATGATTGGTATGAAAAATGTGTGGACCGTATACGTGCACCATGACGCCATTGTCGTGGCGTTTAGTGTGAGCGTTACCGGCGACATGATTACGAGCGTCGTAGACCGTTGATGCAATACCTGCTTCGGCTAGTTCACGGGCAACAACCGCACCTGAGAAACCTGCGCCGACAATGGCGATTGAACCAGTCATGCAGAGGCCTTTATGCTTGATGACACCCTCTAAGACTAGGGCTTTAGTGTCCCACCCACGGCGCGCATGACCCGTCTAGGTCACGAATTTCGATACGATCCCGATTGTCCCAAACAACTTCGTTGGTCGGGTCGGCGCGCAATTTGAAGACACGAAATGACATTTCCGTGGTGTCTATCGTCAAGATGCGCCCGATCAAGGACTCCCCCAAATTCAATAATAATTTGAGGGCCTCAAGAGCCTGTATTGAGCCGACAATTCCGGGTAGCACACCCAGAACACCCGCCTCTGCACAACTCGGCGCCAACTCAGCAGGAGGAGGCTCTGGAACCATGTCGCGATAAGTCGGTCCTTGCAGAGGATGAAAGACACTGACCATTCCTTCAAATCTAAAAATTGAACCATGTACAACTGGGATTCCAAGTTTCACACTTGCATCATTGAGCAGATAGCGACTCGGAAAGTTGTCTGCACCATCGATGATGACGTCGTAGCCGTCAATGATGTTGATGATGTTGTCAGCAGCTAGTCGCGTGTCGTAGGTGACGACATTCACATCGGGGTTGAGTCCCGTCAAAGTTTTCTTGGCTGAATCTACTTTGCGGTCGCCGATGCGATCTATGTTGTGCAAGATCTGTCGTTGCAAGTTAGATGCATCGACTTCGTCCATATCGACGATGCCAAGCGTTCCGACCCCTGCAGCAGCCAAGTACAACGCAGCAGGTGATCCAAGACCACCAGCGCCAAGGAGTAAGACTTTGCTCGCCAACAGTTTCGCCTGACCCTCAATGCCAACTTCTGGCAATAACAAATGTCGTTGATATCGATTCCGCTGATCGGGCGTCAGTGTGAGAGGCATCCGCCACGCTCGTCCCTCGTCTTTCCATTTGCCGTATCCGCCCGCCATTGACAACACATTTGAGTACCCAAGAATCTGCAAAGTCTCTGCTGCAAATGCACTTCTCACACCGCCTGCGCAGTAGACCACGATCGTTTGATTTTTATCCAGCGCCTTGGCCTCAATTTGGGCTTCAAGATGACCGCGTGGGATGTGCAGAGCATCTGGGAGCGCACCTTGGTCATATTCATCTGGCTCGCGAACATCTAGGACTAAAACTCCGCCTGCCGTGATGTGCTGCTGAGCAAGGGACGTGTCAATCTCGGTGATACGAGATTTCGTGAGCGCAAGGAGTTCTCGAAAGCCAGCCATAGTAAAACCCTACCTGCTAAGTCGGGATTCCAGCATCGCTCATTACCGCGCCTAAAAGTTGAGTTATATCGCCCAGAACTACAGCCTCGGCATAGTCATCCATTGCCGTTGGCTCGCCGTTAATGATGGCCACCCTTGCGCCATTTGCCCGCGCTCGCGGAACCATGTTGTTGACTGGTCCAACCGACAGCGTGGTGCCTACTACTACCAAAAGTTCGCAGTTCTCGGCATAAGTCAATGCCTGATTGAGAACTCCCGGGACGAGTGACTGCCCAAAACTAATCGTGTCGCTTTTGAGCACTCCGCCACATAGTTCACAGCTTGGATCGGGGTCCCCAGCTCGCACTCGATCAAGCGTTGATTGCATCTCGCGACGATCTGCGCAATTCCAGCAAATGCTAAATCGAAAAGTTCCATGAACTTCGACAACCTTGTCCGCGGGAATCCCTGACTGCTGATGAAGACCGTCAATGTTTTGTGTGACAACAGCATCAAGTTTGTTGGCCGCATGCAATCCAACAATTGCCCGATGACCATTGTTTGGGGTTGCACTCCAAGCTGGAGACTCCAAGCGGGTTCGCCAAGCCAATTGGCGAACCTCAGGATTTTCCAAATAGTGACTTAGAGTTGCGATTTTTTCTGCCGCTGGATTTTTGGTCCAGACTCCGTTTGGTCCACGGAAATCTGGAATTCCAGAATCAGTCGATATACCTGCGCCAGTCAGTACCACGATGCGCGAAGAGGAGCGTATCCAGGCCGAAACTTGTGTCGCCGACATTAAATCATTTTACCTATCTTTGTTGATTATTCATTTCCGTGCGGAACATTGCAAGACCACATCTATGAGATGCAACGCATGCTGCAAATACCCGATGACGGTCTGCTCCCCATCGTGCCGTGGTACGACGAACTTATCCAAAACTATGGCCACGACATTCGCGGCCCGTATGTCGAGCATTTCTGGCTTCCAACCCTGGGCCCTACTGCAACATGGATCCTGCGTCGTTGCGCAGATGTCTTTGATGTATTTCCTCAAGGCACGACAATTGATCTTGAAGACATGGCTGCCACTCTCGGGTTATCTTTTGTGGCCGGTAAGCACTCACCTTTTGTCAGATCACTTCAAAGATGCGTGATGTTTGGTTTTGCCCAACCAACAAACGCCATCGCAGGAGGACTTGCCATGAGACGCGTAGCCCCTCCGCTGCCGGAACGCTTTGTTCAACGACTCCCGCAATCGCTGGCACTCTCTTTTAAAAGTGTCTGACCCTAGGCCAAACTCTAAAGAATTTAGATGCCGATCCGTTGTGCGAGTAACTCGCGGTGATATGTCGGATCACCAAAGATAAGTTCGCTTGACTTTGCACGTTTGAAGTAAAGATGCGCGGGGTGTTCCCAAGTGAATCCGATTCCGCCATGAATTTGGATGTTTTCGGCTGCTGCATGGAAATATGCCTCACTGCAGTAAGCCTTTGCCAGTGATGCAACCGAAGGAAGTTCGTCGTTCATCTCACTTGCACACCACATGCCGTAGTAGGCAGCTGACTTTGCTGATTCAACTTCCAGCAACATGTCCGCACACTTGTGCTTGATTGCCTGGAAGGATCCGATTGGACGTCCAAACTGAACGCGCACTTTGGCGTATTCAACAGCCATCTCAAGCACCCTTTGTGCCCCGCCAACTTGCTCTGCAGCAAGCGCAACAGCAACAAGGTCGAACACTTGAGACAAGACGTCCCAGCCTTTTCCTTCCGCACCAATAAGAGTTCCAGGAGTATTGTCAAATTCCAATTTGGCTTGCTTGCGCGTTTGGTCCATTGTTGACAATGCGGTGCGTGTCAAGCCTTTTGCTTTGGCGTCAACAGCGAACAAACTGATCCCTTTGCTGGTTTTGGCGGCAACAATAATCAGATTGGCAGTGTGACCATCAATAACAAACATCTTTGTCCCAGAGATTTTGAAATCAGATCCAGAACCCTTCGCTTCGATCGTGACGCCTGATGCATCCCACTTACCAGATGGTTCAGTGACGGCGAGTGTGGCAATTGTTTCGCCACTCGCAATACCCGGCAAATGTGCCTTCATCGCTGCTGCATCACCAGACAACAACAATGTGTTGGCGGCAAGAACAACGCTCGAGAAATATGGGGCACACAACAGAGCCCGCCCCATTTCTTCTAACACGACTCCAAGTTCAACAAAGGAGAACCCTTGACCTCCGAATTCTTCGGGAATCGCAAGACCTTGCAAACCCATCTGATCGGCCATCTGGCTCCAAACAGCGGTGTCATAACCGTCTGTTGTTTCCATCTGCTCGCGTACGGCTGACTCGGCTGACTTTGACTCCAAAAAGGAGCGGACCATCTTGCGGAGTTCTTCTTGTTCTTCACTAAAGGCAAAATTCATGCCTTTATTTTGGCGCGCTGATAACTTACTCTGCAAATTAGAGTGTGTACGCAAAGGTACACACTTAGGCGATAGTCTTACTGCATGAGTGAAATAGGTATTCGGCAACTACGCCAGTCACTTGCCACCGCAGTGCGCCGAGCCAAAAACGGTGAGCGAGTGGTGATCACCGTTGACGGTGAGGCCGTGGCCCAAATCGGACCAGTTGAAAGTCTTTCGCACGGCATCACCTTGACCGAACTAATCGCTCGTGGACTAGTGATTGCTCCGCGACGTCGAGTCGAAGGTGAGTCTCGGGAACCTGTTGTGCTGTATGCGGGTGTGCGCATTGATCGGGCTTTGCAAGAAGTTCGACAATGACACTCTTTCTTGATGCGTCTGCACTTTTGGCTCTACATATTGACGGGCCGCATCATGTCGTCGCTCGCAATGCTCTCGCATCTGACTCGCAATGGTGCGCCAGCTCCCTTGCTCTCACAGAGGCCGTCGCCGCTATTGGGCGCATTACGGAAGAAGTTATTTTGCGAAAAGACATCGAAGACGGCGTGCGCCATACCTGGGACTTCGTCTATATCGTGCCAGTCGACCAACGGTGTCTTGAAGATGCAGCCGTAATTGCCCACGATCAACCCATTGGAGTCTCGACGGCGATTCACTTTGCGGCTGCTACTCGCCTGCCACCGCCCGTGCGCTTTTTGACATTTGATTCTCGCCAAATCCCAGTTGCCCTGTCGCTGGGCTTTGATGTTGTGTCAGGCTAGTGACATGACCACGTTGCACTATTCAGATGCCGATCTAGAGATTCATCGTGTCGTTGTCGGACCGTACGAAAATAATGTTTTCGTTGTTCGCTGTCGGGCATCTGGCGAAGCAATTTTGATTGATGCTGCAAATGAGCACGAAAAACTGCTGGAGATGTGTCGCTCGCTTGGCGTCACACGAGTCCTTGAAACTCACGGACACTTTGACCACATTCAAGCCGTTCCTGCGATGCGCGAGGCTGGCTACGAAGTTGCAGTCACCGCCCAAGACGCCCCGTATCTGGTGGATGTTGGATACGACGTTTTTATCTCAGACGGTGACGTCATTGAAGTTGGTCGCCTTCGTCTTGATGCGATTCAAAACCCTGGCCACACACCGGGATCAATCAGTTTTGCAGTACAAGGTGCGCCTTTTTTATTCACGGGTGACACATTGTTTCCTGGAGGGCCTGGCAATACGAAACTAAAGGGAGGTGATTTTGCCGCGATTATTGATTCGCTTGACAACAAATTGTTTCGTTTTCCAGACAACACAATTGTTCTGCCCGGTCACGGCCTAGATACGACCATCGGCAATGAGCGACCACACTTACAAGAATGGGTTGACCGTGGCTGGTAGCAATAGTGATCGAGTGTTTGGTGCAATGGTGCCAAAAATCTTGCCAAGTGGTCACGAGACACAAGATATATCGTTCAATGCAAATCCACAGAGCACAAACCGAACATCTCTTCGACACATTTCTTCGCTTCGCAATGCTTGGACGCTTACATTTTTATACCTGCAGACAATTGTCATTTTGTGGAGTGCCACTATTTATCCAATCATTGGCATTCCAATTGCATTTGTGCTTATGGGTCGCGCTCACGCACAATTTGCCTCACTCATGCATGAGTCTGCACACCGAGTGCTTTTTTCCAGCAAACGTGTCAACGACTTTGTGGGCCGTTGGTTTCTCGGGTTTGTTGTTTTCACGAGCACCGATGCGTACCGCCGTGTGCACATGGCACATCATCGCCAAGAGTTTGGTCCAGACGAACCAGATCTTGCGCTGTACGCCAATTACCCGATCACTCGGGCAAGTTTTCGGCGCAAGATGGTACGTGACCTCACGGGTCAAACAGGAGTTCGTCTTGTTCGCCAACAGTTACGGGGTCTTGCATCACCTGATACTCGGGTGCGTCACACGCTCTGGAAAATGATTTGGGTTCAGGTCGTGATTTTCACGCTTTGCATCGCACTAGGTCACTGGTGGGTGTACCCAGTGTTGTGGCTTCTCCCATTTTTCACCATCTGGCGGGTCATCAACAGATTGCGGTCAATTGCAGAACATGGGGGCCTGCGGGCAGATTCAGATCGCCGCATCACTACCCACTCGGTGCGCCAACACTGGCTTGGACGATTTTTTTTGGTGCCCTACAACATCGGATTTCATCTTGCCCATCACGTCGACGCCGGCATACCTTTTCGCTCACTTCCAGTTTTTCACCGCCAACTCGAGTCCGCTCTCTATGTGTCATCGGTCAATGAGTACCCCACCTACCGAGCCCTTTGGAAAGCTTTGCGGACGGCTTGAATTAACACTATGACCGTAGTGCTAATTCCGCCGAAGCGCCTAGAATAGTCTCGTGTCCGAATTATTTGAGATCAAAAACCTTCACGTTCGGCCCGTAACCGACGAGGGTGACCCAGTTTCTCCCCTTATCTTGCGCGGACTATCTCTCACCGTCAATGAAGGCGAGGTGCACGCCATTATGGGACCGAATGGCTCGGGTAAGTCGACTCTTGCAAGCACACTCCTTGCTTCGCCAGAATACGAAGTCACCGAAGGTCGTTTACTTTTCCACGGCGAAGACATCACGGATTGGTCCACAGATGTGCGCGCCAAAGCAGGAATATTTTTAGCATTTCAATACCCCCAAGAAATTGCCGGTGTTTCGGTAATCCAATTTTTAAGACAAGCGCTCTCGGCGCGAAAGGGAATAGATCTTTCAATCCTTGAACTGCGTCTCTCGGCAATGGACTGGATGAAGAGGCTTGGCATGGACTCATCATTCGTTGATCGCTATTTGAACGAGGGCTTTTCAGGTGGTGAAAAAAAGCGCAATGAAATTATGCAGATGGCCATTCTTGAGCCCGAAGTAGCAATTCTTGACGAAACAGATTCAGGTCTCGACATTGATGCGCTCCGCACCGTGGCACAGGGTATCCGCGAAGTAAAAGCTGACAGATCCAAACTTGGCATTGTCCTCATCACCCACTACCAACGGCTGCTTGACGAACTGCAGCCAGACCATGTGCACATCATGATTGATGGACGGATTGTTAAGTCCGGCGGAATGGAAGTTGCAGTGGAACTTGAACTCAATGGCTACGAAGCGTACAAGGTCTGACATGTCAACAGACTTCATCAAAGTTCGTCAGGATTTTCCCGTCTTGTCTCGCGTTATCAACGGAAAAACACTGGTTTACCTTGACTCAGCCAACACATCACAAAAACCCCGCGTTGTGATTGACGCAATGACTGCTTTTCTTCAACATGACTATGCACCCATAAATCGCAGTGGGTACCAAATGGCGTCAGAGGCGACAGATCTCTACGAAGGCGCTCGTATCGCAGTAGCAAAATTTATTAATGCGCCGAACGCCAACGAAGTCATTTTCACGAAGAATGCCACCGAGGCGCTGAACCTCATTGTGCGCACCTGGGGCCTCGCCAATCTGAAGCGCGGCGACATCGTGGTGCTTACTCACATGGAGCACCATGCCAACATGGTTCCGTGGCACATGCTTGTCGCCGAGATTGGAATCGAATTGAGGTTTATCCCAATCACGCCTGACGGACAACTTGATCTCAGCACTCTTGATGAATTACTCATTGATGCCAAAGTTCTGTCCTTTACCTCAATGTCCAACGTTCTTGGAACAATTACTCCAGCAAAATTGCTATGTGATGCTGCCCACCGCGCCGGGGCAATCGCCATCGTTGACGGCTGCCAGTCGGTTCCACACATGGTCACTGACATCCAGGACATGGGTGCTGATTTTCTGGCATTTTCGTCGCACAAAATGTGTGGTCCTTCGGGTCTTGGCGTGTTGTGGGGGCGCCAACAGTTGCTTGAGTCAATGCCCCCCTACATGGGTGGCGGCAACATGATTGCCGATGTGCGTCTCGACGGGTTTACTTGCGCTGAACTACCCGCCAAGTACGAAGCGGGAACCCCGCCGATTACGGAAGCAATTGGACTAGGCGCAGCCGTCGCATATCTAAACGATGTCGGAATGGTCAACGTTCAGAACCATGAAACAGAGATGGCCTCCTACGCCATTGATCAACTCACCAAGCGTCTTGGAGACGACATTGTCATTCATGGCCCCACGAATCCTGAGTTGCGCGGAGCGACGCTGAGTTTTGCCCTCAAAAACATTCACCCTCACGATGTAAGTCAAATTCTTGACCAATCCAATGTGTGTGTGCGAGCCGGTCACCACTGTGCCAAGCCCTTGATGCGACTGCTCGGGGTCAATGCCACGGTGCGTGCCAGTTTTTATCTCTACAACAACCACCAAGACGCCGACTCCTTGTGCGATGCTTTAGAGCAGGCAAGAGAATTTTTTAGCGTCTAAACAATCCCCAGACATTTTAGGAAGCAAATATGCCAGGTCTTGAAGATCTCTATCGCGAAATCATCCTTGATCATTACCGAAGCCCGCGCAACCGCGGAGAACTGCCCCCTCCGGCGGTGCGCACCGAAGGACATAATCCCCTGTGCGGAGATGAAATTCAGGTCTATCTTGCAGTTCAAAATGGTTTCGTGAGTGACGTGAAAATTTCTGGACAAGGATGCTCAATTAGCCAGAGTTCAGCCTCGATGATGTCAGCCGCCGTAAAAGGTAAGCCGATTGCTGAAGTGCGCTCCATTGTTCGGTGTTTCAAGTCAATGATGACTATTGAAGAAGACTCGGAGACAGAAGCTCAAGACGAAAAAGTTAAGCTCGGCGATCTTGAAGCATTGCAAGGTGTGGTCAAATTTCCGGTTCGTATCAAATGTGCAACGCTCGCCTGGAACACCTTGCTGCAGGGACTTGATGAGGCCACTGCGTGAAGTCAAAGAACAAGTTCGCGTTCGCCATTTTTAGTCTTTGTTTGGTATTCCCGCTCGCAGCGCATGCCCAAAACGCCCCTTCTGACACTTACCCTCTGCCCGCCACAACCGTCGCACCCTCGCCAAAGAATCGCAGTGCGGAAAAAATTGCACTCGTCAAGGTGGTGCTCAGCGAGCAATATGCGTATGTCTACTCCAAAAAAGGTCGTCTTATCGCCAGTATTGCGGTTTCTACTGGTCTTGACAACAGCACTCCAACGGGATCCTTCAAGGTGTTTTCCAAATCGCGTGAAACTTTTTACGAACTAAACCCGACAGAACGAATGAGATGGATGGTTCGCTTCACCAAGGGTCGCCAAGGTGGCAATATTGGGTTTCATTCAATTCCGTTCAAGGTTACGTCAAAAGGGGAAACTAAATTATTCACCCCAGTTGGAATCGCCCCTTCATCACATGGATGCATTCGGGTTCGCGACGTAGATGCCAAATGGCTTTTTGCCAATATTGAAATCGGTACTCGGGTCGTGGTGAAGAAAGACTGACAACAGTCGTCTATAATTTGCTAAAGGGAGGTTCAAGATGTCAGAGCGAGCTACTTTCACGTCATTTTCTGAGTCCACCAAGGAAGATTGGTCAAACATAATGGTGGCCATTCAACACACGCAGTCGCTGGTTGCTGATCGCATCATCGACCAAATGTCGATGCTGGCTGATGACTACGGTGGTTTTCCGGTCAGCAGACTAGAGCATTGCCTCCAGACCGCCACCCGCGCGGAACGGTCAGGTGAAAATGACGAATACGTATTGTGTGCTCTGATTCATGACATTGGTGACAATCTTGCGCCACTCAATCACCCCAGTATCGCTGCCGGAATAGTGAAACCATTTGTAAGTGAAGCAAATCATTGGATGGTGCTTCACCATGGCATCTTTCAGGGCTACTACTTTTGGCAACACATTGGTCTTGATCGCAACACAAGAGATCAATTTGTCGACTCTCCTTTTTATGACTACACCGAAGAATTCTGTGCCAAGTATGACCAGGTTGCGTTTGATCCCGCCTACAAGAGCGAACCGCTGGAACACTTTGTGCCACTCATTCGCAGCACCTTTGCTGCCCGCTAATTCTCACGGGTCGTCAAGCGCACTCCAGTGAGCGCAACCAAAAAGCCAATCACCGCCAACACGCCCAATCTTTCTCCAAAGAGAACTGCACTTTCGATTGCACTTAGTGCCGGGGTGAGAAAAAATAAACTACTTACCTTGGCCGCTGCTTTACGATTTAACATGTAGAGCATCACAAGCACGGCAATTATTGAAAGCACTGCCACGGCCCATGCAAGCGACAGCCAGGAGCGAGTAGTGGATGTAAACTCCCAATGCTCGTTGTAATAGGCGCCGAATGAAAGAACTATTCCTGCCGAGAGATATTGCACTGCTGTTCCGGCGATCAATGGCATGTCGGTTCCCAAGGCCCGCTGCAGCAAAGTTCCAGTTGCCATTCCAGTAATTGCCAACAACATCGCAATTAAACCAATTGCTGAAATCTCCACCGAGGAGGCCGACTGCGTTTTATCAATTACAACTACTCCTACTCCGATTACACCAAGAGCAATGCCAAGTAACTGCGTTTTACCGAGAGCCTCCAGCAAGACAACACGGCCTGCTACTGCAGTCAACACAGGATGCAACCCCGCTATCAGCGCCATTAACCCCGCCGGTAAACCTTGGTCTGCTGCAACAAATACTCCACCTAAATACAAGCTGTGCATCAGAACACCAACAATTGCAGCCACGCCAATTTGTTGACGATTGAGTCGCATCGTTTTGGTGAATTTTGCAAACAACATCAGCACTGCGGCTGCAAAAAACATCCGCAAGGTCAAGAAAGTCAACGGTCCAGCGTCGCGAGTCCCGTATCTTGCAACGATGAATCCTGTGCTCCAGAGCACGACGAAAATTCCAGGAGCAAAGCGCTCCATGCGATAGGTGGTGTCACCCACCACTATTTCATGCCAAGAAAACGTCCCAATTTGGCTCGTCTACCTGAGCGCGACATCGGAATTCCAGTTGCTCGAGAAATTCTTCGCTTGGCTTTTGTTACCCCTAATGCGCGTTTCCAAGAGAAGCTTAATCCGGGTCCTAGTTTCATGCCCCCAACATACACCTCTGTCACGAGGGGTGATCGGGTTATCTAATATGACGCCATGTCACAACAGAATCCACGGTTGTGACCAGAAGGATTCATGTGCGCAATAGGGGCATCATCTGCGCAAGTGCAAGGGCGCCGCTCCCGCATCGGATTGGTATGACTGGGAACGAACCGCGTGAGCACCACTCTCGGGCACGGGTAATGACTTTAGAACGAAATACTCCCAATACTTCGCGCTTCTTGCTGGACTTGGTCTAACTCATCATCGACTTTTCATCGAGTAGGCACGCATTGAACCCAACGAAGTCGAGCGTGATCCGTCGGCAATCAGTCATTACAGGACAATTCTTCTCTCAGCAAAAGAGGCAGGAATACATCCATGGATATGCCTTCATCATTTCTCTTTACCGACATGGTTGGCACGGCTTTGTGGATTTTTGATTGAAGAGAACCGCTCAAATTCTACGTGTCGAAACCACTTCCAGTCAATAAACCCTGTCATAGTATTTATCTGACACAATTTTATGGAGGCTCCAATGGAACCTGAAATCAGTAAGTTGCGAAAACTCAACTTCGCTGCCGGATTCTTGCATCTTGCCTCTCTTGCTGCAATCTTGCTGCTTTCCAACGACGCATCTCTTCCCGTTAATGCAACATATCTGACAGAAGCACCGGGAACGGGAAATTTTTCTGATCCAATTAACTTATTTAACCTCAATATCGGCTACATGGTCGCAGCATTCTTAGCACTCTCGGCATTCTTCCATTTCTTTATCAGTTCACCTGCAGTGTTCCCCCGTTATGTTGCGGGTCTTCAAAATCACATCAACGTATTTCGATGGATTGAATATTCAATTTCTTCTTCAATAATGATTGTCGTAATTCTGCAACTCAATGGAACCGCTGACTACATTGCTCTTCTAGCAGTATTTGGCATTAATGCCTGCATGATTCTCTTTGGCTGGCTCCAGGAAAAATACACAACGCCTGGCGATGGAGACCTTTTACCTTTCTTCTTTGGGTGTATTGCTGGAAGCATCCCTTGGATTGCTACTGCAGTCAATCTTGCATCCCCGAAAGGACCGGCCAACACGACGGTCCCCCCGTTTGTTTACGGAATCGTGATTTCCATATTTCTTTTTTTTAATTGCTTCGCGATTGTTCAGTGGAAGCAATACAAAGCACACGGCAAGTGGGCCAACTACCTACACGGTGAGCGTTTTTATATCTTGTTAAGCCTCATTGCCAAGTCTGTTTTGGCTTGGCAGGTGTTTTCTGGGGCGCTTGCTTCGTAGCGCGTGGGCCTAGTACCTCCCCTATAATGGAGATATGTCTTCCCAAGCCTTCACGGTGTATTCAACTCAATGGTGCGGGCCTTGCAAGCGCCTCAAATCAGACCTTCGAAAAGCTGGGATTGAATTTTTAGAGATTGACATTGAAAGCGATGAAGCGGCCGCGGCACTGGTTGAAAAAAATAACAACGGAAACCGAACCGTTCCGACTCTGATATTTGCCGACGGCACCACGATGACAAATCCATCCCTTGCAAAAATCAAAGAGCATCTCGCGCTCTGATCACTGGGTACTGAATAAATACCATCAACAGGGAACCCAACTAGTATAATTTTTGTTGATGGAATGGATTTCTGACCCCACCGCCTGGAGCGCACTTGCCGCTCTTCTCACGCTTGAAATTGTGCTCGGTGTAGACAATGTCGTCTTTATTTCTATTCTTGCCTCAAAACTTCCTGTCGAAGAACAAGACAAGGCGCGCAAGATTGGGCTTCTCGCGGCTGGAGGAATGCGTGTGCTCCTGCTTTTGGCTGTCGGATGGGTCATCAGCCTAAAAAAAGAGATGTTCTCCATTGGTTCAGTGGGTTTCAGCGGAAAAGATTTAATTCTTCTGGCGGGTGGAATATTCCTGATATACAAAGCCACAAAAGAAATTCACCACAAGCTTGAAGGAGACACTGGCGAACTTTCCGCCAAAGTCGCTCCGACATTGGCTGCCGTGATTGGGCAGGTTCTCTTGCTTGACATGGTGTTTTCAATCGACTCAGTTATTACCGCTGTTGGCATGACGACTTATGTATGGGTCATGGTAATTGCCATCGTCATTGCGGTTTTTGTGATGCTTCTCGCTTCAAAGGCAATCTACACATTCGTCAACACTCACCCATCAGTCAAGATGCTGGCGCTCGCTTTCTTGTTGTTGATAGGCACAACTCTTATCGCCGAGGGATTCGGACAGAAAATCCCTAAGGGTTACATTTACGCAGCGATGACCTTCTCTGTTTTTGTCGAGGTTCTCAACATCAGAGTACAACTGAAGAAAAAACGAGTTGATCCAATTGTTTTACGCGAATCAATTACGAGTGACGATACACATTAGGTTTAATCCGCTGAAATGATTTGATATGTATGGGGCAAATTGTGAGTTCATTCAAAAGTACACCAGCAAAAATATTCAGGAGACGGTCACTAGCCAAAGCCATCACCTGGGGCATTATCGGCACATTTGACACTATTTTGTTGTCATAGCTAATCACCAAAGAGCCGACCACAGCAGAGGCAATTGCCAGTTTTAAGGTGGCAACAAAAACTGTGCTCTACTAGTTTCATGAACGTGAATGGAATAAGGTTGCGTGGGGCAAGAGTTAGATCACTCACTCGCTTTGATTGGCAGACATAACTCTTGCCTACCCATAAAAACACCTCAGAAGTCCCTAGTATCTAACATATGTCGCCTCACTTGCTAGGAATAACAGAGTGAAAGCGAATTTTACGCGGATGCTCGCCGTTGTTGTCTTGGTGGCCGCGCTCGCAACAGTGAGTCAAGTGTCTGCAGTGGGAACAGTGACGGGATACTGGCAGTTGCCGGACGACAAAGGTGCTGGCGGGGCTGGTCAGGCACTGACCGAGAGTATCCGCTCAATTCTCGTGAGTGAGGGAAAGATGATTTTCGGTGCAGGTGACATCGGAGCTTCCGGGGGTCTCCCATCGGGCGACACATTCGGTATTGCCTCTTATGATGGCACGACTTGGTCAAGCATTTCCGGTTCGGGTGTCACAGCCTCAGGCACTTGCAACACGTACTCGGGCCGTCCGTCAGTGCAGGTCGTGGCCGGTACGGCCAGTGACCTCTATGTCGCCGGTGAGTTCACGCACATCAACG